>PSLZ01000049.1:0-20532 GCA_040289885.1 Armatimonadota bacterium
TGTATGAGCGTTTTTGTAATGTGGGTATGGTGGTGTGTTTTTTGTGTGTATGGTGAGTGATAGGGTGGGTATGGGAGAGACAGCGAACCCTTAAGGATACTTTTCGAGCAACCTCCTTCCGCCTGCGTGGGTTTTGCATTTGCAGGAACTCTCTCGGAACAGAACGAATCGGGAAAGCGCGAAATACCGTTCTGCAGGAGGTTGCCAAGTGAACGCACAGGAACTGCTGGCTACTGCCGATAGCCGCATCGAGAAGCATCGCAGGGCGGATGTGACGCTCAAAGTGGTGGACAAGCAGGGCAAACCTCTGTCTGGAGCACAAGTGGAAGTGGAGCAAACCCGTCATGCCTTCCTCTTCGGCTGTAACATCTTCCCGCTTTTTTCCTATCAGGGTGAGCAACACGACAAGTACAGCAAGAAGTTTTCTGCGCTGTTAAACTATGCCACGCTGGCTTTCTACTGGGGCGCGTATGAGCCGGAGCGTGGTCGCAAGGGGCGTGACCTGCAGGAACGCATCGCCCGCTGGTGCAAAGAACACGGCATCGCCACCAAAGGGCATCCACTCGTGTGGCATGAAGTGTATCCCGGCTGGGCGCCCAACGACCCCGACCAAGCGAAACCGCTTCTGCGTGAGCGCGTCCGCGAGATCGTATCGCAGTTTGCGGGACTGATAGACCGCTGGGACGTGGTGAACGAAGCCACGGTGTCTGAAAGGTTCAATAACGGTGTTGGCAACTGGGTGAAGCGTGACGGCGCGGGGGCAGTGGTTGCGGAATGCCTGGCGTGGGCGCGCGAGGCGAATCCGCGAGCTATCTTGCTCTACAACGACTACAACCTAAGCCCTGCCTTCGAGCAGCTGGTGGAAGAGCTGATTCGGCGCAAAGCTCCGCTAGACGCCATCGGTATCCAGTCGCACATGCACGGCGGCGAGTGGCCCCTAGAGCGGGCATGGCAGGTGTGTGAGACCTACGCCCGTTTTGGCAAGCCTTTGCACTTTACCGAGACCACCGTGCTATCGGGCGAGCACGGGTTCATGCGCCCACGTCCATGGCCCACAACCCCCGAAGGTGAGGCAAGGCAGGCGGATTACGTGGAGAAGTTCTATACCATCCTGTTTTCGCACCCCGCAGTGGAAGCGATCACCTGGTGGGACTTTATGGACGGCGGCTGGCAAGGTGCACCGGCGGGGCTCATTCGCGAGGACCTCAGCCCGAAACCGGTCTACCACCGCCTGATGCGCCTGATCAAGGGCAAATGGTGGACCCGCGAAGTGCTTCGGACCAACGCCCGAGGCGAGGTGAGACTACGGGGCTTCCTCGGCGATTACCGTGTGGTGGCTTCCGCAACCGTCGGCAGACGCACGCAGACCTTCCCCCTGAAGCGCGGTAAGAACGAGTGGGTGATACGGCTTGGTTAGCAACGTTGGCGGTTCGCCGCTGCGTATAGAGGGTTAAAAGACCACAACACGAGGACGCATGAGAATGCCGATCCCCTTTGCCCACCCCGCGGCGGCGATCCCTTTTACGCGCCTCGGCATGCCGCTGTCCGCGCTGGATAGAGCCCACAACTGCTAGCTGTCTGCCCGCCCCTGACGAGCCAACGCGCCGCCACTGGGTGGCGATCCTGCTCCTTCTACCGGCGGTGTTCGCCGGAACGGTCGCGCTCTGGCAAAACTACTCTCCGTATGGGTGTCGCTGGGTTTACACCTTCGCCCGTGACTTCGTGCTGGCCTACGGCGTTGGGCTGGCATTAGCGACACTGGCTTACTCGGCTCTGTGGCACTGGCGTGCGCTGTCAACGAGGCAGGCGGATTCTGGGTAGTCGTGTCGGTTCCTGGTTACGACTTCCAACGGCATGGTGCCGGACACGAGGTGTTTCCCCATATTTAGCGATAACAACGATAATAAGATTTATTATCAATTTTTGATACTATCAAAACTTTTTATTTTTTAGGATTGAAAAATCTTTTATGATGCTGTATAATATCTCTGAAAAACAAACCCTTGCATTGGAGGAAAGCAATGCGTTACAGACAAGCATTCACCCTGATAGAACTGCTCGTCGTGATCGCGATTATCGCGATATTGGCGGCGATGCTGTTCCCCGTTTTTGCCCAGGCACGCGAAAAAGCCCGGCAGACGGCTTGCCTCTCCAACGCCCGCCAGATGGCGTTGGCAACCGCGATGTACGTGCAAGATTACGAGTCGTTCCCCATGTACGCCGTTGCGGGACAGGACTATCGTTGGTGGAACCAGCTGGAGCCCTACACCAAAAGTCGGGAACTTTACATCTGCCCGAGCGTGCCACAATTGCGCTACGGGCGCAACATGGCGTATGGCTACAACTACCAATACCTCGGCAACTCCCGCAGTAATTGCTGGAACGTGCCGGTCACAGAGGCAGAGATTCATATCCCCGCGGGCACGCTGGCAATAGCGGACAGCCAGGGTTCGGGAACACGCCCTTGCGACAACGATGACCCATCGGACCCAGACTACATCAACCTGCAGTGCCTGGGCAATCACGGGTATGCTATAGACCCCCCGCAGCTACCTCCTTGCAAATACGGGCCGGGACCCAACCGCTACGCCACCGGAGGCACTCCCGGCGTGCGAGTGCCTCCAGCGGCTCGCCATTCGGGCGGGGCGAATGTCGCCTTTGTGGATGGACACGCCAAATGGATGCGCGTAGAGGAGCTGAACGCAGACAACCGCTGGTGGAACGGTCGCTACCCCGATCCGAACCCATAAACCACGGTGGCGGGGACGCAGTCCCCGCCATCCTTCACTCTTTGCGCTTCCGATGACGCCTCCCGCCGCGACGACGACGCCTCTTCGCAGAAGTCTCAACAGTCTCGGACACGGTTTCCGCAACACGCTCGGGCACGGGCAGGTTCAGCGCGCTGATCTGCTCGTATGTGCCGACCACGTATAACCCGTTCTGCCCAGTGCGCATGTTCAGACGCAGACTGTTCGCCTCTTCCGCAAGCAATCGTCCCTCCGTCAGGTCGTAGACCATCTGTCGCTGAGGGAACTGCAGATGCACCACCCCATCGCCCACCGAATGCACAGCCAGCAAGGGCGGCGCCACCCGCACGATGTCACTGCTCTGCGACCAGACATGCACCCCGGCGTAGCGGCACAAGCCCCTCAACAGGTCTACACTCAGTTGACGCTCCCCGATGAACACCGACCGCCAAGTGCCCATCTCCTTGACGGCGATGGATGGAAGACCGGTCTGGATATATTCACCCAGTACGACAGCCCTCTCGTCCAGCACGTAGAACGAAGGGTTAACCCGCTCACGCACCCCGATCTGTTTGTTACGCAGGCGTTCGGAGATGGGATTCCGGTCGTTGCTGATGATAGAACCCATCTCGCTGTTCCAGGGTTGTGCTTTGATGGCGATGCCCGCTACGTCGCGCGGTCCGTCGGGCGTAAAGCCGTTCTCATCGTAAAGGGCCACCGCGTACAGCCAGACCAGCGTCTTGCCCTCGCCCTGCAGACGCTCGCGGATCGCCTCACGCACGTCCGAGTTCACCTGAATCGGGTTGAGAAACAGGTACAGTTTGGCATCGGGAAACGCCTTCCGAACGAGGTCGCTCTGCAGGTAGATACCATAGTGAACGCCCGCGCGTGCCAGTACCTCTTGCTGTTGAATGACCAGAGGCTCCAGCAGAGCCTTTGGAGACTGGATGCGCGCAAGGCTGTGTTCGTCTACCAGCACCGCTACCTCCGGCGTTTCCGGCGATCTGCGACGGATATGCACCGAGTACAGAGACGAGAGCTTTTGCGCCTCTTGCCAGACGTTCTTATCATCCACCCAGCCCTCGCCCCAGAGGTCCATCCACGAAATGCCCGCGTGGTGCAGGAGCGCAGTGGTCGCATTCCGCAGTCTCACCTGGCGGGTGCTTTCAGCGTCAGGACAGCGTGGGTTGTAATCGTCGGGCGTATTGGTATTCGCGGTGTGGGGCTTGGTATCGTCTTCCAGCACGAAAAGCTTGCCGTGCAACCTGACGGAAGCCACAGGCACAGGCATGCTGCCGGGCTGTGCCGGGCGGCGGTCGCGATACGACACAGGCGCGCAGATCAGGTCAATGCTTTGCGCGGACAGTACCTCGGATAGGGCAAGGTGTCCACTGTGCGGCACCGGGAAGTCCAGCACATATCCATATGACACCGCCACCAGGCGCCGATTCTCGCAGTTCTTTTTGACGGTGCGCGATAGCGCGATAATGCGTCGCGCAATGATCTCGGAGGCGAACTGCAGATAATCCACGTATCTCTGCCCCTTGCGGTACTCATACAGCACCGCGGGAGGGGTCGCATCGCCCCGATACGTGGGCACGCTGGCGCTGGTGAATGTCACCGAACCGTCGTGCCAGCTTGCGCGCAGGGCAACCACGTCGTTTTTGTAGCGTGCGCGTAGCCACTGCCGAAACGCCTCCTGCGCGGCGGGGCTGTAATCGTAGCCTCGTTGATACTCGTAGAACCACTCGCGGCAATCCAGGTGGTAGCCGATGAGATACTGCGCCTCCTCGCTGATCTCCAGCTGTCGCACCAGCAGGGTGAGGGCGGCATCCGCTTCCTGCCAGTAGCGCTCCGAGGCGAAGGAAGGCTCGCCAGTCGAACCATCCGCGTAGGTGGTCATCGCTTCCGGGTAGAGCTTCTGCCAATCAGGCGGTGGACTGAACACCACGCGAAACATCACATAGCCCTGCGGATCGTGCTGGCGTACGAGGTGTACCAGGCGCAGGGCCTCGTTCACACTATAGGTTACCATCGGCACGGACACTGGCAGTTCCAGCAGGAGGATATGCAGGTGCACGCCAGCGGAGGCCGCCTGCCGAATCTGCTCACACACTCTTCGCTCGGAACCCGCCGAATCGATATTCCCGAAGAAGAAGAGCGGTACGACCGGCTCTCCGTCAATGATAATCTCCGGGTGTCCTTGGCGGACACCCAGTCGTACGCCCTCTCGTTTCCGACGGCGCTGTTCCGGCGTCTCCTGTTCAACCACCTCTTCCTGCGCTTCCGCAACGCCCGTGCGACGCGCGCGCCGCCGACGCGCTGGTGGCGCCGCTTCCACCGTTTCAGGGGCAATGGATACCGCCTCTTCCGTAGGGACAGCGGGCTCGACGGGAACGGGAGGCGGAAGAGATATAGGCTCTAAAACCTCCTGCCCCACCGCCTCTTCGGCGATGGGGTGCATCTCCCCAACAGGAGGTTCCACAGGGGCTTCGGTATCCGCCACAGCAGATTTGCTTCGCCGGCGGGAGGAAGCCCGTCGACGGCGTGTGGGCGTCGGGGGTTGTTCGGTCGTCGGTTCGGTCGCCTGCGGTTCCACCCTCGTTTCTGCGGGTTGTTCCTCCACCGGCGCACTTGCAGATACGGCTTGCTCCTCCACCTGCGCGGTTTTCCTTCGGGTAGACCGTCGGCGCGGGCGGCGTGTGGGTTCCGATACCGCCTCCTGTTGTGCCTGTTCGGGTGCGGCAGAGACGTCCGCCTGTGGTTGTTCTAGCGCCTCTACCGATTCGGATGTTGACTCGGGTAACTCCGCGCCTTGGGGCGCAGAGCGTCGTCGGCGTGGTGGCATCTTGTTCGACAGCCTCCTTCTCTCTCACCGCTGTTCGATGCCGACACCTGCCACCTCTTCTGCACGCCGCCCAAGCGAGCGGAAGAACTCCCGAAGCTGCGCGGGCTTTTCGAACAGCCAGTCGGGCGATTCCGCACGCAGAACCTCCACCGGGTGCGCGCCCCAGCCCACCGCGATCACCTTGACTCCTGCCTCCCGCGCACACTGGATGTCGTACACCGTATCGCCTACAAAGAGGGCTTCCTGCGGCAACATGCCCAGCTTCTGTAGTGCCAGTAGCACCGAATCCGGCGCAGGCTTGGGACGAGCCACATCGGACGAACTAACGACCACGTCCACCCATCCGTTCACGTTTAGACGCGGCAGGAACGTTTCCAACTCCAGCCTGTTCTTCGAGGTGACCAGCGCGGTACGAAGTCCTGCGCGTTTCGCATCCTTCAGTGCCTGCACCGCTTCCGGGATGACGTGCTCCAGATGTTTGTGCGATTCATAGTAGGCGATCTCGTCTGCCTCCATCGCGCGGTGGTCAGGCACGAAATCCACCAAATGGTCGAACAGGCGCACCTGCTTGTGTAGCGGAAGCCCGATGGTCCGACGCAATTCGTTTCGCGAAATCTGCAAGCCCAAGTGTTTGCGGAAGGTATGGTCTAAAGCGCGGACGATCAACTCCACGGTGTCGACCAGTGTCCCGTCTATATCGAACAGCGCGCAACGATAAGGTGGCTGTGTCGCTGTCAATGCACTCCCCATCAACTGGTATGATACCTGCAAAAAGTTCTTTCCTTGTGCATTATACAGGCAAGGGAGGGCTCTTGTCAACCTCACGAAAATCCGTCCCCTTTGACAACCTCCCCTCTGTCGGGATAGAATAACCTTCGAACCTTTGATGCAGGAGGTCGCTACGTTGGTCACAACCGAGGTTTCCGTGCAACAGCTGGAGAGGACGGCGCGCAAACTGCGTCGGCACATCGTGAAAATGCTGGCGATCGCCGGCAGTGGACATCCGGGCAGTTCTCTATCCGCCATAGACATCCTCACTGCCCTCTTCTTCGGCGGCGTGATGCGCTATGACCCCAAGAACCCGCGCTGGGAAGACCGCGACCGCTTTATCTTGAGCAAGGGACATGCGGTGCCTGCACTGTACGCGGTGCTGGCGGAGGCAGGTTTTATCCCGGAGGAATGGCTCTGGCAGTTACGCAAGATCGACACGCCCATGCAGGGGCATCCTTCGGTCAAAGACCTGCCGGCGGTCGAAGCCTCTACAGGTAGCCTGGGCCAGGGCTTGAGTATCGGACTGGGCATGGCGCTGGCGGCTCGGCTGGACGGTAAGTCCTACCGCGTGTATGTGATGCTAGGCGACGGCGAGTCCGAAGAGGGGCAGGTTTGGGAGGCAGCGATGGCAGCATCGCATTTCCACGTAGGCAATCTGACAGCCATTCTGGATTACAACCGTTTCCAGCTAGATGGCGCCATCGGCGAGATCATGAGCATCGAGCCTGTTGTTGCCAAGTGGCAAGTCTTTGGCTGGGCGGTACGCGAGATAGACGGACATCATATGCCGGAGATTTTGGATGCTCTGCGCTGGGCGAAGGAGCCACGTGAGCAGCCATCCATCATCATCGCGCATACTGTTAAGGGCAAGGGCGTCTCCTTTATGGAGAGCAACAACGAGTTCCACGGCAAGGCGCCCACCCAGGCGGAGCTGGAACAGGCTCTGGCGGAACTCGCCGACTAACGACTAGAAATGTAACAGGAGGAAGCGGCAATGGCACGACCACTGGGTGAAGCCACCCGTGAAGCATATGGCAAGACACTGGCAGAGCTCGGGCGCGAGAACCCGAACATCGTGGTGCTGGACGGCGATCTGTCCAAGTCCACCATGACCAAGTACTTCGCGCAGGAGTTTCCTGACCGCTTTTTCAACGTAGGCATCGCCGAGGCGAACATGGTCGGTATCGCGGCGGGGCTGGCATCGGCGGGCAAGATCGCTTTTGCCTCCAGCTTCGCCTGCTTCGTGATGTGCAAAGCGTTTGACCAGATGCGACTGGCGGTCGCCTACAGTCGCAACAACGTGAAGATTGTGGGCTCGCATGGTGGTATCTCCATCGGCGAGGATGGTGTGTCGCAGATGGGGCACGAAGATATTGGGCTGGCGCTATCACTGCCCGGTTTTGTGGTGATGGTCCCCGCCGACGGCGCAGAGACGCGCGCTGCCGTGCGCGCCGCGGTAGAGCATGTGGGGCCCGTGTATATCCGCGTCGGACGTCCCAAGGCACCCATCATCTACGAGAACGGTTGTCCCGACTTTCAAATCGGCAAAGCCATCACCCTGCGCGAGGGACGAGACGTCACCCTTATCGCGAACGGGCTCATGGTCGCCGCGGCGCTAGATGCCGCCGATGCGCTGGCGAGTCGGGGTATCTCCGCGCGGGTGCTGGATATGCACACCGTGCGCCCGCTGGATGAGTCCGGGATCGAGAAGGCGGCCCGAGAGACGGGTGCCATTGTGGTGGCGGAGGAGCATCTGCTTTACACCGGGCTAGCGTCGCAGGTGGCGATGGCTGTCGCGCGTTTGCACCCCGTACCGATGCGTTTCGTCGGGCTGAGGGGTTACGCGGAATCGGGTGCGCCAGACGCGCTGATGCGCAAGTACGGCTTGACCGCCGATGACATCGCACGCGAAGCGCTGGAGCTGGTGAACACACGCCAGAAGGCGGCTGTATAGCAGAATGTGCGGAGGCAGTCCCGAAGTCGGGATTGCCTCTCGCTCTTCGAAAGTAGTTAGAAAAACTGCTAACTTTACCAGCCAGGACATCTTGCCAAAATTGCACAAACATGCGAAAATAGAGTGCCTGATGGGAATGGGCGAAGGGAGGGAGCATCAGATGCGTTGTGAAATCGCAATCTTCTCGCTGGCGATCTGGCTGATAGCGACGAGCGCACTTGCACAGCGACCGGTGAAAGTGCCCGTACCTCAGCCGGTGCCATACCGTATTGTCTGGGTAAGCCTGAAGGAACAGCCGATGGCAGACTTTGCCGAGCGGTGGCAGCCTGCCCTGCGGCGCCAGCTGGAGGAGATAGATCTGGCATGGCGCGCCCTGGTGGGAAACCCGGCAGTGCCGCCCGATATGCTTGCGGGGGCGCACCTCGCCGCGCAGATGCAGAGCGCAGACGCGCTCAACACCTATCGCCAGGTGGTGTATCTCGATTCCTTAGAAGCCCTCAACCGTTCCCGATGGAAGCTCGCCCTGCGCGTGGCACGGCTCGGTGGAACGATACTGACCCACGTTCCTTTCATCAACAGTTTCGCCGTGCGAGTGCCTGCGTGGCGTGTGCGTGACCTGCGGACGATACCCGAGGTGGCACAGGTCTGGCAACCTCCTGTGCTCCAGGCACAGCTAGACGTCTCCGTCCCCACCCTATTCGCACCAGCGGTTTGGGACGAGGGCTACACCGCCCCAACATGGGCAGTAGCGATCATGGATACTGGGGTGAACTACGGACATACCGCGCTGAACAGACACACCTGGATTATCCCCAACCGTACCGTGCCGGGGCTGGGTAGTGGCGTCCAGGCTTTCCATGACTACGGTAGGCTGGACACAGACTCCAGTGGCAATCCTGTCTACAACGACAACTACATGACCGCCACAGACCTGATGGGGCATGGCACCGCGGTAGCCGGTGTAGCACTGGCGAACACTGCTACCAAGAAAGGGGTTGCGCCCTTCGCGGGCTATGGCGTTATCCTAAAAGCGGGCTACAGAACCAAGACAGGTGGCGGTGCCATGAACGTGGCGGATGCCCTCATCGCGCTGGACTGGGCGGCGCGAGAAGCTCCCCTTCCGCAGGGCGTGGGCATCGCGGGGATCAACTTCAGCTTTGGTGGCTCAACAAACCAGGACGATGACCCCCTGACCCAAGCATTTGACGCCTTCGTCTACACCTATCAGATACCGCTATCCATCGCTGCGGGAAACGGTGGAGGCACGCAGAAAACCCTGTATACCCCAGCACCCTGCTACAACGGCATCGCCGTTGCCGCCTCTGATGACAGAAACACGCTGACCCGCAGTGATGACGTGATAGCCAGCTTCAGCAGCCGCGGACCGACCGTCGCTGGACGAAAGAAACCCGATATCACAGTGCCAGGTACCAACATCTCGACTACCTCAGGTTCTGGCAGTGGCTTTAGTACGTTCAGCGGCACGAGCTTCGCGGCGCCGCATGTCTCTGGAGCACTCGCGCTTCTGCATGATACAGGTATTCATGACCCACTGCTGTTGAAAGCCGTGCTAATCAACAGCGCAGAGGACCGCGGCGACCCCGGCTGGGACCGATACTGGGGCTTTGGATATGTGGACCTGCGTTCCGCAATGCAACACGTGATCAACCGGCAGTACGCCACTGGCTCAGTAACGCCGGCAGGCACCACGGGCAGTGTGGCTTACTTCCGCACGCGGCTCCCCGCAGGCGGAAAAGTGACGCTGGTGTGGCATCGGCATGCCGGCTTCTCGCCCTCCCAAGGGTATACTTACCTGCGCGCTCTCGCGAACCTGAAGCTGACCCTGATCGATGAAAGCACCAATAACGTGATTGGGGTGTCCAGCTCGACCATCGACAACGTGCAGCAGGTGGTGGTGTCCAGTGCATATGCACGGGTGTTGGTGAAGGTAGAAGCGACCAGCGCCTTCGACAACTACCTCACCGAGCCGTTTGCCGTGGCAAGTAGCGGCGTTTTAGTACCCGTTACCAGCCCTTGATACGGTTTTGGCACGAATCTTGCGTTAATAGGAGATGGAGCCGAATGCATCACAACACCCTGATAACAGAAGGAGGTGGAGAACGATGAGAAAAACCTGGTGGATAGCGTTGCTTCTCTTGTTGAATATCGGCACGCTGACAGCGGTTGCCGACGAATATCGGATACAGCGCGACGATGTTCTACAAATCACGGTAGTGGAAGACCCCAACCTCAGCCGTGAAACGGTGGTGGCACAGGATGGCACCATCAACTTTCCGGTAGTGGGCAGTATCACTGTGCGCGGATTGACTACCGGCGAGCTGGCGGAAAAGATCCGCACCGCGCTGATCGAAGCGCAGTATCTACGAGACCCGCATGTCAGCGTGAGTATCCGCGTGATTAACCGTCCGCGCGTCGCGGTGTTGGGAATGGTTCTACGCCCTGGCTCGTACGAATTCAAGGAGGGCGAGACCATCATGCACGCTATCTCGATGGCTGGCAGTTTTGACCCCGACCGTGCCCGCTTGAAGGATGCCCTGCTTCGCAGGAAACGTCCTGACGGCACCGAGGAGACCATCCCGCTGGACCTGGAGAAGCTTTTCTTCAAAGGCGACCTGAGTCAGAACTATCGCCTTCAGCCGGACGATGTGATATTCATTCCCGAGGATGTGGTGAATCGCATCTACGTGCTGGGCAAGGTAATGCGTCCGGGGCTTTATCCTTGGAAGAACAGCACCACAGTGATGGAAGCTATTAACCGCGCTGGCGGCCAGCAGGAGAAGGGCACGCTGAGCAAGGTGTATGTCATTCGCCCCAACCCCGATGCACCCGATAAACCTCAGCGCATCGTGGTGAACCTGCTCAGGCTTATCGATAAGGGAGATACTTCGCAAGACATCGCTCTCCAGCCGGGCGACACGGTATACGTGCCCGAGGTCAAGAAACCCGACTGGAACCAGATATATAGCATCGTGGCAACTATCGGCATTACCCGAAACATCCTGCTCAACAAAGCATTTTACAGGTACTAGAAGGAGGCGATAGGCACGTGGAGTTCTGGCGTCACTATATGATTTTGAAACGGCGATGGCGGCTCATCGCGCTGGTGGTCGTTCTGTGCACAAGCGCGGTGTTGATGTGGTCGCGCTCATCACCGCAGGAGTATGAGGCGGTTGCTGTGTTGCGCGAACAGCGCCCTGTCGGTGAGTCCTCGACGGAGATTTTCCCCTCGCGGATTCTGGTCAACGACCCCGTTCTGCGCCAGCAGAACCTTCTGCAAATGGTGGTCAGCAACACGGTTCTCGGCAAAACGGTGAGCGAACTGCAGGCTATTCGTCCGGGTGTGCTGAAGGGCGAAACGCCCGCCGAGCAGATACTGGCGCTTGGTGACAAAGTACACGCAGAGCCTATTCCGAACACGGAATACCTGCGCGTGCGCGTGCGCGACACTGACCCGCAAAACGCGTTAACCGCGCTGAGTGTGCTCACTGCAAAAGCCACCGAGCGCTACAACGAACTGACACAGGGGTTCATCCGCAGTGAACGCGAACGCATCGAAAACGACCTTCTGCCCAACGCGAAAGCCGACCTCGAGGCAAAGCGCAAGGCGCTTGCCGACTACAAGCTGGCGAACCGCATCAGCGGCGACCTCAATTTCCAGACGCAGGTGCTGGTGCAACGCGCTGCGCAATACCGGGCGAACTACGACCAGGCGATGGTCGAGATAGAGGAGGCACGGGCGCGACGCATCGCTGCCGAGCAGGAGCTGAAAAGCCAGTATGCCCGCAACGAGTATGAAGAGCTGCAGAGGGTGATGGCGACCAACCCGGTGCTCCAGCAGTTGCGTATCGACCTGGCGCGCGCCCAAGCGGAACTGCAAAAGGAGCTCCAGACCAAGGCGGAGCGTCACCCGGATGTGGTCTCGCTCAAGGCGCAGATCGCCGAGATCGAGGCGCGAATGCGCACCGAGAGTGAGCAGATACTGAACTCGCAGACGCGCTCGCGCAACCCCATCCGCGATTCGGCACTGCAGGCGTATATCACCGCGCGCGTTACCGAAGAGGCCGCCGCCAAACGCGCGCAAGCCTACGCCGAGCCACTGCGTCGGGCACTGGCGGACCTGGCGGATATGCCGCGCAAAGAGGCAGGCGTCGCCCGCCTTGAACTGGCGGCGCGTACCGCAGAGCAAACCTACAACCTCTACCTGCAGAAGCTAGAGGAGGCGCGGGCGAGAGAGCGTGGTGCTCAGGCGGCGACGCTTGTCCTGCTTGACCCGCCGGAGGTGTTTGCCGTGCCCAAACAGACTGGGCTCAAGACGATGCTGGCACTGTTGTTGTCGCTTATCCTGGCGAGCAGTATCGTCCTACTATTGGGTCAGCTGGATACGTCCGTGCGCACCCCGGAGGAAGCCGAGCGACTGTTGAAACTGCCGGTGTTCGCGGTGATCCCGCTGATGAAGCCCAACGTGCTGGACAAGCAGGACGGCTTCACGCCTGTGGGTGCATCCTATCAGATTCTTTCCACCAATCTGTGGTATGCCAGCAGGCAGATGCAGGGGTCAGCCGTGGTTATCGCCAGCGCGGAGCCCAACGTCGGGCGAAGCACAACGGCAGCGAACCTCGCCATCACCCTGGCGCGGGACGGCGCACGGGTGCTACTGGTAGATGGCGATATGCGTCAGCCCACACTTCACAGCCGGTTCGGTGTGGATAACTCGCTGGGGCTGGCGGATGTGCTGGCGGGCGAGAAGTCCATCGAGGACGTCGCCGTGCCCACGATGGTCGAGGGACTGGTGTTGATACCCGCAGGCTCGTCGGCAAGCAACCCGGTGCGTCTGTTGCGTTCTCCGCTGATGGAACAGTTCATCGAGCGCACGACGCGACTGGCGGACTTCGTGATTTTCGACTCGCCCGCGGGCGCGATCTTCGCTGACAGCACCCTGATCGCAGCACACGTGAAGAACGTCATCATCGTCCATGCGGCGGGACAGCCTTCGCGCGGGGCGGAAGCTGAGTTCCATGCCCGCCTTGAGCAGGTCGGAGCCAACCTGATCGGTGCGGTGCTGAACAAGGTACGTCCGGAGGACAGTCGGGGGATGTACTACTATCGCCGCGCCTATCGCGAACTGGCACTGCGCCAGTCCGCATCGCGCGCGCTACCTCGAGGATAGGAACGGTGAACTCGGTTCGCCTCGGCTTGCGTATAGAGACGGGAGGTGCTCGGTTACTGATTGCGGCACTGAGGTTATTTTTGGAGGAAGGGAGATTGAGAGGCTATGGCACACGCCCAAACGCCTTTGCCCGGCATCGTGCCTCCCGCTGTTGGGAAGGCGGACACAACGGAGCTGCGGATTAGCGTGCCGGTGATCGAACTACCTAGAGGCTACCGCATCGCTAAGCGCGTGCTAGATGTCATGGTGGCAAGTATCGCGCTGGTCTTGCTGGCGCCGCTCATGCTGCTGATCGCGCTGGCGATTAAGCTGGACTCGCCGGGACCGGTGCTTTTCCGGCAGGTTCGCATCGGGAGGGGGGGTAAGCCGTTCTGGTTCTTCAAGTTTCGCTCGATGGTCAAGAACGCCGAGCAGATGAAGCGCGAACTCATCCCCAAAAACGAGGTGAGAGGTGGTCCGGTCTTCAAGATGCGCAATGACCCGCGCATCACCCGGGTGGGCAGGTTCCTGCGCCGCTACAGTCTGGACGAATTGCCGCAGCTCATTCACGTGCTTCACGGCGAGATGAGCCTGGTGGGTCCGCGTCCTCCCCTGCCCTCCGAGGTAGTCAGTTACGGCGAATGGGAACTGCGCCGGCTCAGCGTTACCCCGGGCTTGACCTGCCTGTGGCAGATCAGCGGGCGAAGCGACATCGGGTTCCACGAATGGGTGGAACTGGACCACATTTACATCGACACCATGAGTTTCTGGACTGACCTGAAGATACTATTGTTCACCGTGCCTGCGGTGATTACCGGTAAAGGAGCCTGTTGACAACAGAAAGTGAGCGCGTGACCGCATGGAAGGGTTCCAGCCGAAGCAGGTCTCTGTGTCTGCATCACATCCTTTAGAATGGCTCAAGTGGGGCGTGGTTGCGATGCGACCGCGCCAGTGGAGCAAGAATCTCTTGCTCTTCGCGGGATTGCTGTTTGCCGAAAAGCTGGACGACATGTCCCGAGTGCGACTGAACGTGCTGGCGTTCGTCAGCTTCTGCCTGATTTCGGGCGCGGTTTACATTTACAACGACCTGCAAGACCTAGAGCAGGACCGCTTGCATCCCCAGAAGCGGCTACGCCCTATCGCTTCCGGTAAACTGCCCGTGTCGGTAGCAGGGTGGTGGATGATGGGTGCCATGCTGACAGGTCTTCTGCTTGCTTTCTGGATACGACCTGCCTTCGGGTGGCTGGCGGTGCTTTACGTTCTGCTCTCGCTGGGGTATTCGCTTAGCGGAAAACAGATTGTTATTCTGGACGTGTTTCTGATCGCCGGAGGGTTCGTGCTCCGCGCTCTGGCGGGTGCGGTGGCTATTGACGTGAGCATTTCGGGCTGGCTGTTGGCTTGCACTACCCTGCTGTCGCTGTTTCTCGGTTTCTGCAAGCGCAGGCATGAACTGGCTCTACTGGGAGAGGATGCGGTGAATCATCGCGTGACGCTTGGGGAGTACAGCATCGGGTTGCTGGACCAGTTTATTGCGATCGTCAGCTCAGCGACCATTATTACTTACGCCTTGTATACGATCCAGAGTGCAACCGCCGCACAGCACGAGGATTTGAAGTATACTATTCCCGTAGTGATGTACGGCATCTTTCGGTACCTGTATCTGGTGCACCGCAAGGACCTGGGAGGTGCCCCGGAACAGGTACTACTGGAAGACCGCGGGATTCAAGCCACAATATTACTGTGGATCGCCCTGGCGGTGTGGGCAATTCTGAGATAGGAGATTCGCATGAACAGCGTTTCACGCAGTCACTGGGTGGCGGACCAACTGCGCCGGAAAGGCGTGCGACAGTTCATCAAGTTTTGTATCGTTGGTACCAGCAGTACCTTGATTGACTTCTCGGTGGCGAATATCGCTTACTACCTGCTGAACGTGCGTCCGGCGGCGCTCGCCAGCGTGATGGGCTTCGGTGTGGCGGTGGTCAACGGCTATTTCTGGAACAGTCGCTGGACGTTTCGCGACCGTGAGCGCGGCGCCGTGCATGAAGAGTTCTTGCGCTTCGTGATGGTCAATATTGTGGGCGCAGTGCTGAACTATAGTATCGTGAGCTTCATTCTGTTATTTGACCATCACGACCCGCACCCGAAGTGGGTGTTCAACGGGGCGAAACTGCTGGCAACAGGCATCGTGGTGTTCTGGAACTTCTTCGCCAATAAATACTGGACGTTTGGACGGAAAGGACCGGTGAGGGCACAGTGAACGAGGTTCGCGCAGGGAGGCGCCCGAACATTTCCGCTGGGCGGCTCATTCAGAACCCGCTAGCGTGGCTCACCGGCGGCGTGCTGGTGGCACTCGGCATCGCCTACTATCCGGTGTTCGATTACTGGCAATACTACTGGTTCCGCTCCGATGGCTATTACTCACACGGCATTTTGGTGCCGTTCCTCGCGCTGTACATGGTATGGATGCGGCGAGAGGAACTGCGTCAGTTGGCCATACGCCCTAGTCTGGGCGGTTTGGCATTGGTCATCCCCGCGCTTGCCCTGCGCGTACTGGGACACCTAACTCAGTCCTCGACGATTTCGTCGCTGTCGTTCCTGGTGTTGGTGTACGGTGCCATCGCCCTTTTGCTAGGGTGGCGGTTCGTACGCATCGTATGGTTCCCTGTTCTGTTTCTCGGCTTCATGATGCCTCTGCCCTCTACCATCTTCGATGAGATTTCCCAGCCGGCACAGGAGTGGTCCACCATTATCGCCAACGTCCTGCTGAAGACGATAGGCTATGAAACCCATCGGGTCGGCAACGTCATCTATATCCCCGGTGGCTTTGACCTCGACGTGGGCGTACCCTGTAGTGGGTTTAAGATGCTCGTGTCGATGGCAACTTTTGCCTTCTTCTTCGCGTATTACATTCGTGTAGAGCTGTGGAGGCAGGTGGCTCTGGTATTGCTCTCCCTGCCTCTGGCGCTGGTCATCAACGGCTTGCGCATCGCTCTGATTGGCGTGGTCGGCACCAAGTTTGGGGAAGAAGCAGGCTACGCCTTCCACGACTGGAGCGGGTATCTGGTGCTGGTGGTTGCGTTCGCGGTACTCTTTCAACTAGGTAGATGGTTAGGATGGCAACGATAGCGCCGGCGGAACAGGCGAATCACTCCCTTTTGCGCCGCCATTTATTGTTGCTGTTGGCGCTGAGTATCATCGTCGCTGTGTTGACCTTGACTTTGCCCCCTTTGCGGGGCAAGGTGCTCCGCGATATCGACGATTCGCTAATCCCCTTCCAGCTGGGCGGGTGGGTTGGTCAACGCTATGACATGGGCGCAAAGGCTTTCGAGGTGTTGCGTCCTGATGCCATCGTATCGCGCCATTACTTCAACGAAAAGGGCGACCAGGTGGACTTTGTCCTGCTCGCAGGCACCCACTCGGAAACCTTCCACAACCCCCACGCCTGTTTCCCGAGCCAGGGCTGGAAGCTGGAAAACGACCGCGAGATCGACTTCAGCGTGCCCGGCATGGAGCACAAGTTTCACGCCAGGCTCTTTCAGGTGAACAATAACGGCAGAAGGGCGACCGTCATCTACTGGTATCGCACGCCTTTCGGCACCACGGGCTCGATGGGGCTGGCGCGTGTTTCCACTTTCACGGCGCGATTGGTCGGTATGCAGAGACAGCAAACATTCTTCTTCCGGTTCATCGTGCCGTCGTCTGGGGATGTGCAGAAGGACATCGCGACTATCCAGCAGTTCGCATCCGCGCTATTCGGCGCGCTGAAGCAAACTTTGCCAGAAGTGATTTAGGGCAGGGAGATTTCCCCCTGCCCTTGTAGGTTTTACCGCATCAGCATCTCGATGGCTTTGTCCAGCTGGGGGTCCCGCTCGGCGAGCCAGTCTTCTGGGGTTATCCACACCTGCACGTCGGGCTTCTCGCCCATGTTCTCCATTGGCGTGCCGTCCAGCCGGTAGACGCCGCTTTGAGGCATCCGCGCGCCCGTGCCATCCACCAGCTGTAGCCCCCACGTCCAGATAACGTAGCCGGGTGTAGGCATACCGACCAGCTTCGCCAGCCCCTTGGCGCGCATGGCGTAGGGGAACATCTCGGCGTTCGAGTAGCTGTGCTCGTTCATCAGCACGATGATGGGCTTATCCCAAGCGCGGCTGGGAGCAGGCTCGATGGCGCCGTCACGCGGGCGATAGTAGCCATGCGGTTTGCGCTCCAGCCAGTCCACCAGTGTATCTGAAATGTTGCCACCGCCGTTGAAGCGCACGTCGATAATCATCGCCTGCTTGCCCACCACCTGCTCGTACACCTCGCGCTCGAACTGCACCTGGTTATTGAAGCCCATGCCCGAGATGTGTACGTAGCCGATTTTGCCCCCGCTCTTGTCGTCGGTGTACTTGCGCAGGCGTTCGATGCGATTGCGATAGATCAGATCGCTCCATTCACCGGAGCTTAGTACACGGTATTTTACCACCCGCGCACCATCCTTGCTCGGCTTGGAGTTCACCAGGAACTCGAACTCACGCCCCTGCTTGTCGTTGATCAGCCTCCACAGGTTCTCATCGAGGGTGACGTCCTGTCCATTGATCGCCAGCACGTACTCGCCCTCGCGGATGCGCGTCTGCGGATAGGAGCCGGGCGCGCCTTCTGGCACCTTTCCCACTTTGATGCCGGGCCCCTCGTAGCTGTAGTCGAAGGTAAAGCCGAGGTGCGGTGTGACCGGACTGGGGTTCCCCCCGGGCGCGGGCGATACCTCCGAATGTGAAGCCTCCAGCTCGCCCACCATCATACTCAGCAGGGTGGCGAACTCCTCGCGCGTCTCCACCGCGTCCAGCAGTGGCTCATAGCGCTTGCGGATAGCTTCCCAATCCCTGCCGTGAAAGTTAGGGTCGTAAAAGCCGCGGTGGTAGCTTCGCCAGAACTGCGTGAACGCCGCCTTGCGTTCCGCCCGAACGTCACGGTCCCAGTCGGCGGTGAAGGTTACCTTCTCCTGCGGGTTATTGCCCTCCAGCTTCATCGTCCACAACTCGCCGTTGCGGATGAAAAACAGCTTCTTGCCGTCCGCCGAAACCCGCAGACTGGAGATTCCACCTCCCGTGGTCAGGCGTTTGGTCTCTTTGCCGTCGTAAGAGACCGACCAGATATCGCCCTCCGAGAGGAAAAGAATGAGCCCCTCACTGCTCACGCTGAGATCAGCCTGAGGGTTCTGGTTCACTACCTTGCGGATGCGCCGCTGGATGTCCTGAAAGTCGATTTGAACCAGCACTTTGTCCTTGGGCTTCTCGAACTTCAGGTCCGTGTCCACCGTGCGCGCCGGTTCCTCGGTTAACGGCAAGACATACAGCCCGTCACCGTCGCGGTTGCTCTGGAAGAAGAGGTACTTGCCATCGGGTGACCAGGTGGGCTGGCTGTGATAGGCGTTGAGGCGCGTTACATTGATGGCGTCGCCTCCACCCGCGGGAATGATCCAGATGTTCCACGCCAGGTCTTCGCCGCGGTAGGTAAACGCGAGCCAGCGCATGTCGGGAGACCACGCGAAGTCCCCTCCTCCTAGCCCATACCAGTGCGTCCCCGGCACCTTGACCAGACGTTTGATTTCACCCGTCTCCAGCATCAGCACGTACAGCCCGCCTTCACTGCCGGAAACCCAGAAGCCAAGCTGTTTGCCGTCGGGTGAGAGGCGTGGACGCGTGACGTCCTCAGAGCGGTTCCAGAGTGGCTTCACCTGCAGGATCTCTATGTCCAGCTCATAGAGGCGGGTGTTGAACTCGCGGTCGGAAGTGAAATAGAGCTTCTTGCCGTCGGCGGACCACACAAAGTCGGAATCGTCTCCCGCCCAATCGGTTAGGCGGCGGGCGATCTCGGCACTGCGCCCAGCCACGCCCTTGGGTTTGTCGATCAACACCGTCCAGATGTCTCCGCGCAGTCCAAAGGCAAAGGTCTTGCCATCGGGCGAGGGTTCTGCTTCCGTCACGCCAGAGGTCAGCACCTCCCGCCGGCGTGTGTTCTGCTTCTCATCTTCGGAGGCGTAAAGCACAATCTTCTGGGGATTACGCGAGCCTGCGGGCAGTAGCCACAGGTCCTGTTCGTACTCAAAAGCGATATCGCCTGTGCGCAGGGCAACTGTGGGGAATCGCACCGAGCCGCCCGTGAAGAAGGTCAACTGCTTGCCCCGCCCCTCTAGGTCAAATACCCACAGGTTCGGGGTTCGGCTAGGGCTATCCACGACCTTTGGGATGGTTGTGCCCAGCTTACTGCTGGATGGTGTCTCCTCCCCTATCGTCACCGTCAGCAGGCTCTTTCCGTCTGGCAGGAACTTTGTCCACAGGTGCTGACGGTCGTCCTTGGTTACCGCGTGCCGTGCGCCGGTGGTCAAGTCCAGCAACCAGATTTGGGCGGCAGCCGACCCCACATAGCGCGGGCGTGTCCAGTGGAACCCGTATCGTCCGTAGACCACCATTTTGCCGTCGGGCGAACAGGACGGATAGTTAATGGGCGCATAGTCTTCCGTGAGCTTTTTGAAGCGCAGGGTGCGCACGTCTAGGGCAAAAAGCGTGCTGTTCGTGGTATCCCTGACCGATGAGAACAGCAGATACTTACCGTCGGGGCTCCAGCCATACGCGATCTCACTGTTCGCGTGGTAGGTTAACTGCCTCACCTCCCCTCCCTCAGCTGGCACCACGAAGATGTCCCAGTTGCCGTTGCGCAGGCTGGAGAAGGCGACCCATCTGCCGTCTGGCGAAAAGAGCGGAAAGGCGTCCATCTCTACATGACGGGTGAGAGGCGTTGCCTGTCCGCCAGATGCGGGAGCAATCCAAACATCCCCACGGTACACAAAAGCGAGCCTCTTACCGTCGGGGCTGAGCGCGGGCATTCGCGCTCCGATAATCGGTTTCAGAGGCGGCACAGGAAGCTGTGTCCACCTCCAGAACGCGCGGCCAGGAGCCACGGGCTTGAGCCCTGGGGAGGAGGCGGCACTTGATCCCTTCCATCATCATGTGGTATAATGCGAGCGTGATGGAAATTCAGCGAACGGTCACGATCCTCATAGAAA
>PSLZ01000050.1:0-19270 GCA_040289885.1 Armatimonadota bacterium
CTGAGCGAAGCGAAGAATCCCAACCGAGATGCTTCGCTGGCGCTCAGCATGACAATCGGGCTGGCGCTCAGCATGACGTTGTAAGCCTCCCCGCGGGCGGGGAGGAGGCATGCGGCTCGGACAGAGCCTCGCCCTCCAAAGAAAGGGGTTCTACAGCAACCCCTTCGACTTCAAGAACTCCAGGCTCAGCTTCGCGCTCTCCAGCGGCGGGCGTTTGCAAACATCCTGCTCAACCGCCATCCACTTCACTCCGCTCGCCTCCGCCGCCCGGAAGATGGCGTCCCAGTCGAGGATGCCATGCCCGATCTCGGCGAAGCTGCCGCCTTCCGCCATATCCTTCAGGTGTAGAAGGGGCACTCGCCCCGCGTACTTGCGAATATACTCCGCGGGGTCTTCTCCGCCGTGCTTCACCCAGTAGGTGTCCAACTCCGCCTGCACCAGTTTCGGGTCGGTATGCTCGTAGAAGATGTCCAGCCCATACTTGCCGTCGAACTTCTGGAACTCGAAAGAGTGGTTATGGTAACAGAAGGTGAACCCCGCCGCTACCACCTTCTCGCCGATGGCGTTCATGCGCTTGGCAACGCTCTTCCAGCCCTCGGCGTCCCGACGCAGTTCTTCAGGCATCCAGGGCACCACGATATACTCCATGCCCAGCCCGCGAGCCAGCTCCAGCACACTGTCCCAATCCTTCTCCAGCTGCTCGATGCCGAAATGCCCGCCAAACACTTTCAAGCCAATGCTATCCAGAAACTGCCGTGCTTCCTGAACGCTCATCCCGCCGGTACCCGAAAGCTGCACCGCCGGGTAGCCCATCTCTGCCACTTGGTGCAGGGTGCCCTTGAAATCGCACGCCAGGTCGTCGCGCACCGTGTAGGTCTGCAAAGCAATACCGAACTTTCCCATCTCTGTAACCTCCTGCGAGATTGCCTGCACTCTGCATTTCGCCGTCGCCAGCAGTTTTCCCTGTACGCTATCGGCTTGCTTGCTGGCGCAGAAGCTCTACCACGCGTCGCGCAGTGTTCACAGCGTTCTCATCCGCCGCGTTTGTGGCTACCAGAAAACCGTCACCCGTCTTCGGCATCAGGATGATCAACGCAAACCACAGCGTGTTGCTCCCGGCATGTTGCAGTACTGCTCCGTTTGCCCACTTCGGCTGAGCCACCCCCCATCCCATCGCATAATCGCTTTCTGCCGGCGGGGTGTGCAGTTTGATGAAAGTAGACCGGCGAAGCAGAGGCGGCTCGTCCTGCGTGGCGCCTTTCAGGTGCAAGATAGCATAGCGTGCCCAGTCCTGCAGTGACAGATGCAACCTGCCTGCCGGACCGAACACGGGCGGGTTGTCTGCGAAAGGGGAAGGGGCTACAGGCACGTAGCCTTCGGAAGTTGCCCGGTGTCCCCATGGAGCGTTGACCGGCGCTCCGAAACCTGCGCTCCTGATGCCCAGCGGGCGGAAAAGCATCTCCTGCATCAGCTCCTCCCAGCTTTTACCCATTACCGCCTCCGCCATGGCTCCTGCTACCACGTAACCGCCGTTGGAGTACACCATCTTCTCGCCCGGTTTTGCCACCGGCTCCCTCTGCAAGATCAGCTCCGCCGCCTGCAGGCGTTGACTGGATGCCATCGCCCACAGCTTGGCAAACACTTGTGGATCAGGCACGCGGTCTTCCGGTAAACCGGAGCGGTGGGTGAGTAACTGCTCGAGGGTTACCTTCCAGTATGCCCGGTGAACCCGCTTGCGAATATCCGGGAGCACCTCTGCGACCATGCTTGCCCAATCCAGCCTGCCCATCTCCACCAGCCGAGCAATCAGGGTGGCGGTCATGGACTTGGTGCATGAACCGATATGAAAACGGTCATCGCGCTTGACGGGCTCGTCGCCGCCAACGCGCCGCTTACCGACCACTCCCAGCGCGTGCAGTTTGCCCCGTCGGATCACCCCTGCGCCCAGCGCAGGCAGTTTGGCTTCTGTATGAATGGGTTCCAGCAGACTGTTCAGGCTACGCATTTTCAGTAACACCTCCATTGCCACGCTGACTCACGTTAGGAGGTCATGCTGAGCGGAGCGAAGCATCTCATCCTCGATGACCTCCTGTCCGTAAATCTTGAGCATTGATTTCGGTGAAGATAGCGTGTATCCTGTAGAGACGAAGGGGCATCTCATCATACGCTCCTAGTGGGAGGCAACGATGCGAGGTCTGGTGGACTTGCGTAGTGATACGGTAACCGTGCCCACGCTCGAAATGCGCCGCGCTATGGCGAACGCCGAGGTGGGCGATGATGTGTATGGGGAAGACCCGACCATCAATCGCCTGCAGGAACGCTCAGCGGAACTGCTGGGTAAAGAATCTGCGCTCTTTGTGCCATCTGGCACGATGGGCAATGAGATCGCCATTAAGGTACACACCCATCCGGGCGACGAAGTGCTTCTCGACGAGGATTGCCATATCGTCAAGTGGGAGCTGGGCGCGGCGGCGATGATCAGCGGGGTGCAGTTGCACACCCTACCCAGCCAGCGAGGGCTCGTGCCGGTGGAAGAGTACGCCCGGCGCATCCATCCGGGCGACGACCATACGCCCTCCACACGCCTCATCTGCCTAGAGAACACCCACAACGCGGCGGGCGGAGTGGTTCTACCGCTGGAGTATATGCGCCAGGTGTGGGATCTGGCTCAGCGGCATCGAGTGGCTCTGCATCTGGACGGGGCACGCATTTTCAACGCACAGGTAGCGCTCGGTGTGCCCGCAAAAGAGCTAGCAAGCGGTGCCGATTCGGTGATGTTCTGCCTGTCGAAAGGGCTGGCGTGTCCGGTAGGGTCTCTGCTTTGCGGTTCGCGAGCCTTCATCGAGGAGGCGCGTCGGGTGCGCAAGATTCTGGGAGGCGCGATGCGTCAGGCGGGGGTTCTCGCCGCGGCAGGGCTGGTTGCACTGGAAACGATGATTGACCGGCTATCCGAAGACCACGCTCGCGCCAGACGACTGGCGGAGGCTATTGCGAATATGCCTGGCTTTTCGGTGGACATGACAACCGTGCAGACGAACATGGTGTATGTGCACACGGAGCAACCCGCGCGGCGGGTGGTCCAGCAACTGGAGACGCTGGGCGTACTGTGCCTGGACGTCTTCCCGCACACGCTCCGCCTGGTCACCCACAAGGACGTGGACGACGCGGACATCAGCCGGGCGATAGACGCCTTCGCCAAGGTGAGCTCTGCAGGCTCCGCATAGCCTCTTCGCGGACGCTCAGCAGGTGAAAGGATGCTTCAGCTACGCCACCCGGTACTGCATCCGCTCCTTCGCCAATTGCAGGTTATGCCGGGCTTCGGCGTGGTCGGGCTGAAGGGTCAGTGCCTGCTGATATGCCATCACCGCCGAGTCGTACGCGCCCATCTGGAAGTAGGCGTTGCCCAGCGCGAAGAAGCCCTGTGCGTAGTGCGGGTCACGCTGTAGCCCCGCGGTATAGGTCTCGACAGCAGCCTCGTATGCCCCCAGCCGATACAGCACGTCGCCCGCATTGAAGAAGGTGTTGGCGTCTTCAGGGTTCAGCTCAATGGCGCGAGTGAAGCACGACAGCGCGCCCTCGTAATCGCCTTGTGCCATCTGCACCCTGCCCAAGTTGACCCACGCGGGGGCAAACCGCGGGTTGGTGAGGGTGATCTCCGTATAATCCGCCTGTGCCTCCAGCCACAGATGCAGGCGTTCCGCGCAGGTTGCGCTGTGCCAGTGCCACTCCGGGTTGTTCTGCTGAGTGCTGACCAACCTGCGCCATATCGCGTAGGCATCCGCCCAGCGTCCTGCCTCTTCATAGCGGATTGCCAGATCACGTGCGATCTCCGGGTTCTGAGGCGCGCGCTGATATGCTTGTTCCAGCTCCCTCAGCGCGGAGGCGGTTTCGCCTCGCACAAACAATAACTGCGCCAGCAAGTAACGCGCCTCCGCGAACGCGGGCTGTTCCTGCACAGCGCGGCGGCACTCGGCTTCACTCTCCTCCAACCGCCCCAACCCCAGATACGCCTGCGCCAGCCCATAGTGCGCCTTGAAACCGCTGACGCTAGTATCGCCGCCCACGAACCGCTCGTCATGGCGTGCGGCGATCGCCTTCTGGAACGCCTCGATCGCCTGCTCGTAGCGACGCAGGGAAAGATAGGCGTATCCATCCACGAAGTCCAACCCCGGATGCTCAATCTCCCGCTTTCGGGCACGCTCGTGTACCTGCAGGGCCTGCTCATAGCGCCCCAGCGCATACAGCGCGTTCGCCAGCAGGACGTAGGCGATGGGAGTATGGTCAGCATACGGCTCGATGTGGTCAACAATCGGCTCCAGCTCCTGCACCGCCTCCGCGTAGCGACCAGCGACGTAGTAGGCATTGCCCAGATTGAACCGCTGGAACAGGTTGTCAGGGTTCTTCTGCATCTCCTCGCGCAACATGCGGATGGTGCGCTCGTGTTTGCGCCGGTCGGCAACAATATCCTGCCGGTATCCCACATGCAGGATGCGCACCCCCTTCAGGAACGCCACTTCATAGCCGCTGCGCTGGAGCGAGGGTACGACCTGCTCGTGGATGCGTCCCTCGAAGTGGGTGATGGGCAGGCGGCGGAACAGGCGGCAGGCGCGGTGCACAAAGGTACTGACGTTTTGGGCGTCGCCGACCTCGTTGTGAATCTCCACCAGGTAGCCCGCGAACTGGGGGTCTCGAATGGCGTTGCGGATCACCTCGGCACTGCCTTTATCCAGCCGCTCGTCGGCATCCAGCCACAGCACCCATTCGCCCGCGGCGTGCTGGAGGGAGACATTGCGGGCGTCCGAGAAGTCATCGCGCCAGGCGTAGTGCACCACCTTCGCCCCGTAACGGCGGGCGATCTCCACCGTGCGGTCGGTGGAACCGGTGTCTACCAGCACGATCTCGTCCACCAGCCCCTGCACGCTCCTCAGGCAGTCTTCGAGGAACATCTCTTCATCCTTGGCGATCATGCACAGCGAGATAACCGCCCGTTGGGGCATATGATTAAGGGTTAGTGCCCCCCTCTTGACCTCCCCCGTGGACGGGGGAGGAACTTGCTCGTGCGTCGTGGGCGACGGCTTGCTCACGTGAGACAGGAGACGGCTTGCCCGTTGAAGGTCCTGCTGGAGGGCGTGGTTGCCGCGCTTTAGAGAGCGTCTCTGTAGTTTCGTATGCAACCGGCGCAGGAGGTCCACCGCCTCTTCGCAATCGGGGTTCAGCTCCACTGCCCGGACGGCGTGACGCAGGGCTTCCCGCGAGCGACCGGTTTGCATGAGGATGTACGCCAGATGGTAGTACGGTTCGAAGTCCTCCCCGTGCTGAAGCCCCTGCCGAAGCACGCCTTCCGCCCGAGCGATACTGCCCGACTGGAAGAAGGCGACCCCTAGCCCGCAGTAGGCTTTCAACTGCTGAGGCTCGGTGCGGATCAGCTTCTCTAGCAGGATGATAGCGGAATTGTAATCCTCCTGCGCTACGTACTCGGCGGCGCGAGCGATGATGGACTCGGCGTCCTCGCGGCGGGAGGGGTCGGCAGGGTTCGCCAGAAGCCTCTCGCAGGCGATCTGCCCGGCGCGTGCCCACGTCAGGTTCTCTCGCACCCACCGCGATGCAGATTCCGCCCGCTCTCTGGCTTGCGAATAGTTTCGGTACACCTGCTCCATGAGCGACTCCATCGCGTCGCGCTGGGGACGGGCCCAGAAGGGATGGCTCACGGTTTCGGTCTCGCCTATCAGGTTGTCTGGGAAGTACTCCACTTCTGCCGGTATCAGCCAAGCGCGTTCCGCATCGCAGAAATCCATCGCCGCGCCAAAGCCGGTCACGATCACGGGTAGCCCGCACGCCATCGCCTCGGCGATCGGCAGTCCGAAGCCCTCGCCGCGGTAAGGGTGCACGAGCGCATGGCAGGCGCGATACAGCGCGTTCATCTGCCGGTCGTCCAGTTCCTCGTCGAGGTAGACGATTTCGGGCGCGTCGGGCTGTTTCTGGTACCACCGGATCGGCTCTACAAAGTTCTGCCTGCGATAGAAGGTGTTCGTGCCAAAATCCTTAATGACTAGCGCCACATCATCGTCGCGGGTGAAGGTGCGCGTGTAGCCGTCTAACAGGATGTCAATGCCCTTGCGCGGTATCGTGCCGCCAACGAACAGGAAGCGGAACTGCTTCTGGGTAGGCAACTGCAGGGGCGGAACCTCTTCGAAGAAGACCTCCGAAACGCCGTTGGGCACCACGAACACCTTATCGGCGTGCACGCCGTCGCGCACATAGCAATCGCGCACGAACGTAGAGGGCACCCACAGCTCGTCTACGTTCTGGTTGATGGCGTCCACCCACTGGGCGGGGATGGAACCAAACTCCCAGGGCTGGATCACGATGAACCGCTCCGCGTTCGGGCGGTGCCAGTTGGGGGGCCAGTGATGGCGTACCCACACGTCGATCTGACGCGGCAGGCGACGAAGCCGCTCCTCAATGAACCGCCAGCGCGGGTCGCCATGCAATGCACCGTCATCGCTCATGTGCGGTATCAGATAGAACTCCCACTGCGGCGCGAGCCGATGCATCGCAGTGACCAGCTCTCGGTTCACCACCGCCAGACTGTGCCGCGCCAGAAACGCCCCCTCCCACACGATGTGCAGAACTCGTGCGTTCGCCATCTTGTCAGCCACCTCCATCTACGCCGCTTTCTTTTGCATCGGCTTACATTGCGTTCCGTATCGGGTCTGAAGCACGCTGTCGTAACGTCCCCCAGTCAGCACTACTCGCCCAAAGGCATTTTCGGGCAGCTCACCGATCACCTCGATATCCGCACAGTGCTCGGGATCTCCGCCCAGCGAGAGGATATACTGTGCCAGCAAGTGATAGGCGGATTCGGCATCGAAGGCGTTCAGTGCCCCCGCATACATCTGCAGGACCCACCCATCGCCGGGTTGATGCTCCTGAAGATAGTCCTTCACCAGTGCCTGCCAGGTGTCGGCGTCTCTCCAGTCGGGCAGAGCCAGAATCGTGTGGATTGCTCTTAGCATCTGCTCATAAGCATCGGCGGTTACCTGCGCCGTGACTTGCCAAGTATAATGCTGGAGAATGTACTGCCGGAACGCCTCACGCCGGGCAGTATCGTTGTCTTGCCAGGCGTTCAACACCGCCTCACGCACCGAGTCCACGTCCGCCGGGTTGCAGTAATAGGCAAAGTCGCCGAAGTACTCGCGCTCGGCGCCTTGGTCGCCCACCACCACCGCACAGCCCGCCAGCGCCGCTTCCAGCGTGGTCAAGCCGGGCGTTTCCGCCCACGACGGCATGGCGTGTACCCGTGCGGCGGCGTACGCGCTGGCTAACAGGTCGGGCGAGAGCTCGCCCACGAAACGCACGCTTTCACCTGCCCATTGCCGACACAGTGCGGCGTATTCGGGGTCGGAGATACTCCCCACTAGCACAAGCGGTATCTCCGTGCCACAAAGCGCCCATATCAACATGAGCTGGTTCTTGAACGGCTCAATGCGCGCCGCGCACAGCACAAAGTCTCGCACGCCGAAGCGCTCTACGAACGCATCAGGCGCCGCGTGGATCAACCGCTCGGGGTTGACCGCATTGGGCACTATCTGCACGGGCTTGTATCCCAACCGGAAGTATCGGCGTAGGGACGAGTGCTCCCACCGGCAGTTAGGCAGAAGCAGTTGGGCGCGTTCGATGAGCCTTTGCTTGACCTGGCGCACCGGTTCCGGCTCGTCGAGCGAGCGCGGGTCAACCCCTTCGACGCGCAGTCTGCCCTCTTTCCACGCCCGCAGAGCCTGCTCTACCTGCGCCGCTTCCTTCTGCCGAAAGACCGCCGCGCCCACCGTGACGGGATACAACGCCGAGTTGTCGCGGAAGATGGTAGAGACCACCACCGGCTTGTCGATGCGCTCCAGACGCTCGATTTTGTCCGCATGGTAAAGGCTAAACGCATGTATCAGGTCGTAAGGTTCCTCTGGCAGACGCATGGATACCGAAACATCCGCCACCACTCCCTGCTCCCGAAGGGCAATCAGGGTTTCAAAGAGCTGCGTCTCTCCACCCCCTAGCATCTCCAGCGCACGCTGATGCGTGACCATCAACACGCACCGCCGAACAGGATGCACTCTTTGCCCTTTCCAGCCGAAGGCGAAACACCATTTGCTGGCGCTTTCGGGGTCAATCAGGTGGACCGTCGCGTCAAAAGCCTGCTCGATCTTTTCCCGCCAGGCATGGGGGTCTTCGGGTAGGTGAGGGCCCCCGATGAAGAAACTGCCCCCCTCGCGCAGGCTTCGTACCGCGTCCGCCCAGTCCGCATCGAAAGCGATCAGGGCGGATACCTCGCTATCCGTATCCGCTTCCACCCAGTCGTCCATCAGGGGCTTGCTTTGCGCGCCCAGTATCACCACGCGCCCGTTTGCCTGCCGCTGAAGCCTTCGCCACAGCCTCTGCCACCAGGCAGGAGGAGGGGGGACAGCCGTTCCGCTTGCCGAGATCTCCAGAATGTGGGATAGCTTCCTCTGCTTGACCGCCACTTTGCCACCAGCCACATCCGCCGCGAAACGCAGGAACTCCTCCGCGCTAGCGGGGAGCAGGGTATTGCCTTCCCAGCCTTCGCGCAGGCGCAGCTCGGCGTAGCGAACCTGGTCCATCAGTGCGCTCACCGCGGCACACACCGCGAGCAGAAACCCATGCGCGCCGTCCTTGTATCCCTGGGTCTGGTCGTAATAGTAACGGAAAGCCACGCCCATCGCGGCGGCGAACGTCTGCCAGGAGCAATCGGCGTTCTCTTCCAGCATCTGCCGCCCCGCGCTCAGGGAATAATGGGCAAGCTTGTGCAGGTAGTGGTCCAGAGTTGGCATCGAGTGGTGTTCGATGGCGCAATCGGGGTTATCCGGTGGGAAATGGCTCACGCGTCCCTGCACATAAACCCCTTCGTGCGCCGAACCCAACCAGCGGAACCTGCCTTTACGTAAAAGCATGGGCGCCTTGTAGCCCGGGTACCAGCCGCCTGCATGGCGGATCCACTTGCCCAGAAAGTAGTTCTTGTACACCAGCTTGACCGCGTCGACATCGCTTTGCAGGGAGGGCAGTAGCTGCCTCAGTGCGTCCACCAATGCAGGGGGCACACGCTCGTCGGCGTCCACATAAAAGAGCCACTCGTATCGGGCGTGCTGGGCGCTAACGTTGCGCGCCTCGTCGAAGTCGTGCACCAGCGGATGGTGGTACACCCTGTCGGTGTAACGACGGGCTATTTCCACAGTGCGATCTGTGCTTTCCATGTCCATGACGATGATCTCGCCCGCCCAGTGCTTGATGCTTTCCAGGCACTCGGCGATGTTATACTCCTCGTTGCGCGTGTGCACGATTACGCTGACGGGGAGCCTGTCGCCCTGTTCGGGTGCCTTCTCCGCCTCTGAAGTTTGCCATACGGTCGGCGATGGCAGTGCGATCGCGCGTGTGGTGCCTGCGTAGTCTCTGCACACAGCCACGTAAATCTCCTGCCCATCGTTCGCCTCCGGCACAATCTCGAACTCCATCGTCGTGTACGGCATCTGCTGAGAGCGCACCTGCCCGAACACCTGCACCCTGTTGAAACGACTTTCCAACAGACGGCGGAACTCGTCCAGCGTCATCAGCGAGACGTGATGGGGGTCGGGATAGTGGATGTAGATGTGCTTGTTGGGCGTGGAGAGAATCAAGTGCCCCTCCGGTTTCATCACCCGCGCGATTTCCGCCAGGAAGGCTTCCATCTGCTCCACCGGTACATGTTCAATCACCTCAAAACACACTACGGCGTCAAAACTGCCATCGCTGAAGGGTAGCCCCTGCTCGGCGGTTACCGGTGCGATGTGAAGCCGTTGTATCTTCGCCGAGGGATAGGTGAGCTCCCCGTAGCGCAGGGGATAGTCATCCACGTCCACAGCCACCACCGCGCGCGCCTGCCTTGCCAGAATCTTCGCACCGTAGCCCACTCCACAGCCGAGGTCCAGCACACGCATACCCTGCACGCGCTCGCTGGCAAAGAGGTAACGCTTGGCGCTGTGCAGATACAGCTCGTTCCAGGCGAAGCCGGGTGCGACCCTGTTCTCTCCACCGCCGTCCAGCGGGGGCACATCTTCGGGCACAGGCAATCCAACGTGGAAGATGACTCCCTGAGCCGCCTGTGGGTTAGAGTAGACCGCTTGCAGGGCTGAGGTTAAAGCCTGCACGAGCAGGTCGTACCAGGCGGGCGGTAGGTTGGCAAACGGCGTGGGGAAGCCCAGATGCAGGTTACCGTCGCGCACATCCACCGTTAGAAGCTGCCACACCATGCGCTGTCTTAGTCGGCGATGGTAGAGGAACACATCCGCTGTGAAAAGGGACTGCCTGTCGCGCTCAAGGCGGATGCGCTGTAGCACGGCGCCGTCTATGCCGGCAGAGGTAAAGTGCTGTACGTCTTGCGACGTGTAAGGGATAAAGAGATCCCACGGGTTTGTCTGTTCGTCTGCGCTCACGCCTTCACCCTGTTTCCGAGACATTTCCCCACGCCGTTGCCGACTAGGCAGCAGTATGGGTAGAGGTGTTATCGCGGTAGATCTGCGCCAGCACCCGCCGCGCCCCAGCGATGCTGTACATCTCCTGCTTCAACAGTCGCTTGATCTCCAGAATCAGCGTCACATCATCCGCCGAGTAGCGTCGCTGTTTGCCGCCGGTGCGCTTGGGCTGAAGAAACTCGCTGAACTCCTTCTCCCAGTAGCGCAGAGTGTGTACTTCCACTCCGGTTAGCGCGCTGACCGCGCCAATCGACATTGACCCTCCGTTGTACAATGGCGACCGTCGCATCTCGTTCTCCTCCATGAGAATGATCCTGCCCTCGCAATCCTGCGAGGTGAGGTCCATGCTGATTATCGGCAGGGGAGCCGGTAATCTGTAGTGCTCTGTGAGGTTTTGACGAAGCACGGCTTTTGCTGATATACTGAGAAAGTAAAGAGCAACATCGTCGCCACAGGAGGAGAAGGTAGCGTGCGCAACGCTGGGTTCATATTCTGTCTCTGCGCCCTGCTAGCTACGCTGTCCCTTGCACAGGACGGTCAGCCGGGGCAACCGCCCACATCACCTGCCCGCATCGATTCGCCACAACTGGCAAACGGCGAACAGACATCCCCTGCAAAAGCGATGTCTTCCGAAGCGCGTCCGCGGCAGACTGTACCCCTAGAACGGTTCGGTTATAGCTACTTCAAGCAAGCGCGTGAGGCTATCGCCCTGCGTCGGCTCTACTTCCAACTGCTTCTGCAGGGCACCTTGCAGTCCAGCCAGTTACCAGTCCATGTCGCGCCCCAACCACCCGTGCAAGAGCAGTTCGTTCGCGAAGCACAAACCGCACCCGCAGAACAATCACCTTCCACACAGGGGACGGGAGACAAGACGGCACCCCAAATAGGACAATCGCCGCGACAATCCCCTGCTACGGCGCCTGCATCCCCATTGGTGCCGGGTGCTCCGTTTGTATTCCAGCCCCAGGTGGCTCCGTATTCCTACGCGCCTTATCCGCAACCCGGCGCACCCAGCACGCCTTTCGTACTGCCTCCAGCGGACGCGATGAAGAACTTCGTCGGTCCCGATGCCATGCTGTGGATGAACGTATTGCCCCCCGCGCCTGAACGTTATCAGCTCGGACCGGGGGATTTGCTGACCCTGCGCTACTGGAGCGAAACGTTGGAGCCGCGCGAGGTGAGCCTTCGCATCGACCCGCAGGGTGCGTTGAACCTGCCCCTGGGAGGCAAGATCATCGCCAGGGGACAAACGCTCACCCAGCTGGAAGAGACTGTGCGCAAGTCGCTGGCGCGCGTCATCCGTAATGTGCAGGTGACCCTGACCCTGCGCGAACTGCGCACCATGACCATCATCGTCGCTGGGGAGGCGTACGCCCCGGGTAGCTACCAAATGCCTGCGGTTGCCACGCTGTTCAACGCCTTCTACGCCTGCGGGGGTCCCAACGACAACGGCTCTTTGCGGCGTATCCAGCTCAAGCGGACAGACGGCTCGCTTCGCACCTTCGATTTCTATCGGTTCCTGCTCCATGGTGATGGCTCTCAGGATGTACCGCTCCAGCCCGGAGATGTTATCTTTATCCCTCCCGTCGAGGTGAGCGTGAGCGTCTCGGGTGAGGTGCACCGCCCGGCGATCTATGAACTGCTACCCAACGAGCGACTGCGCGATGCCATCGGCTTTGCCGGGGGAGTGAAACCCTCCGGCGTGGCACAACGGGTGGCGGTAACATCCGTGCGCCCGGGCGAGGCACGCCAGTTGATCGACGCAAATCTGCTGGAATCGACAGACGCCAACAACCCGCCGCTATACGATGGCGATAGGGTGGAGGTCTACAGTATCCGCCCGGTGTTCGCCAACATTGTCACCGTGGAGGGCGCGGTAGACCAGCCGGGCAACTATGCGCTCACGCCCGACATGACCGTCGCTGACTTGATAGAGCGGGCGCGCGGCTTGCTGGAAGACGCCTATATCGACCGAGCGGACCTCTTCCGCACCAACCCTGATAATACTCAGAGGCTTATCCCTATCCCTCTGGCACGCGCGATCCAGCGCGACCCGCAGGCGAATATCCCCCTGCAGAGGCGCGACCGGCTGGTGGTCTATGCAATCAAGGATGTGGAGTGGATGGGCGACCGGCGCGTGGAGGTCAAGGGGGCGGTACAAAAGCAGGGCATCTACTACAGAGCGGACAACATGCGGATACAAGACCTGCTCCTGCAGGCGGGGGGCGTCTTGCCCAATGCGTATGTGCAACGTGCCTTCCTCCAGCGGCGCAACCCCGATGGCAGTTACGGCCCCCTGCTTGCGATCGACCTACGCCGGGCTATGTTGAACGAGCCGGAACACAACGTGCTCCTGCAAGACAGGGACGTGCTGATGGTATACACGCGCGAGCAGGCACAGTTCACCCCTGAAAACGTGGTCACCATCGACGGGGCAGTGCAATCGCCGGGCACCTATCCGCGTGCAGAGAACATGCGCCTTGCGGACCTCATCCGGCTGGCGGGAGGACCTCTGCCCGAGGCGGCAGAGCGCGTGGAGATCGCCAAGGCGCGAAAACCGGTCGGCACTCCGCCGATAGAGGTTCGTCTCTTGGACGCCTTGCAGGGTTCGGAAGCCAACAACCCCTTGCTGGAGGATGGGGATGTGGTAACCGTGCGGGCGAGGGGCGATTTCCGTCTGAAGCCCCTAACGGTTTACCTGCGAGGTGCGGTGAAGGAGCCGGGCCCCTATACCCTGAAGGCTCCGGTGGAACGGCTCAGCGACATCGTGAAGCGGGCGGGAGGTCTTCTGGATACCGCCTACCCGCAGGCAGCGCAGCTGCTTCGTCGCCCAGACCAGGTGATGAGCAACCTCCAGAAAACGCTCACCGGGCGCATCTTGCAAGTACTGAAAATCGTGAACGAGGAGGAATACCGGCGTGCGCTGGCGCGCTCTGATGTCGAAAGGGTGCGCTTTGCTGCGGGGCTAACCCAGCCACCCATTCCTGCTGGTGCGACCGCGCTGTTGGGACAGACCGCTCCGACGGCTGCACCACCCACCCCGGAGAAAGTCGCCCAGATGTCCACGCTGTTTAGCCGCGACCTCGTCTCACCGGCTCGCCCGCTCAAAGAGGAAGATCTCCTGCCGGCGGGCAACGTGCGAATTGACTTGGTGCATGCCCTGCAAAAGCCGGGAAGCCCGGCCGACATTGAAGTGCGGGACGGCGATATCCTCTATGTGCCGGAGAAACCGACGACGGTGGCGGTCACTGGTGCGGTGGTAGTGCCTTCGGCGGTGCTACATGTGCCTGGCAAGCGCGTATCCTACTATATCGAGAACGCCGGCGGCTACACTGCCGATGCGGCGCGCGACAAGGTGCTGGTGATTCGCGCTACTGGAGAGGTTTTGCCTGCCCAGAAAGCTCGCACTGTGGAGCTGGGCGACATCATCTTTGTGCCCACGAAGGTGATGGCGGAGAGGCTACGCGACCGGCAAGCGGAGTTTGACGCGGCGATACGCTCCATCACCACGGGCGCGATTGTGTATCGGCTGATTCAGGCGCTGGTGAAGTAGTCCCTCGAAGGGAAAAGCCCTCTGCCCGATGGGCAGAGGGCTTCATGAGCTCCTGGCGACGTCCTACTCTCCCAGCGGGTTGCCCCGCCAGTACCATCGGCGCTGGAGGGCTTAACGGCCGTGTTCGGGATGGGAACGGGTGTTTCCCCTCCGCCATGGTCACCAGGAAACATCTGGTGTAAGCCACTTGAGAGCTGCACAGGGGTTCAGCAAACGGGCAAAGCGCGAATATGGTCAAGCCCTCGGACTATTAGTACCGCTAGGCTGAACACGTTACCGTGCTTACACCTGCGGCCTATCTACCCGGTTGTCTTCCGGGGTCCTTACCGGGTTATCCCCGTGGGAGGTCTCATCTTGGGGTGTGCTTCGCACTTAGATGCTTTCAGCGCTTATCACGACCCGACATAGCTACCCAGCGTCTGCCCCTGGCGGGACAACTGGTACACCAGAGGTCGGTCCGTCCCGGTCCTCTCGTACTAGGGACAGCCCCCCTCAGACCTCCTGCGCCCACCGCGGATAGGGACCGAACTGTCTCACGACGTTCTGAACCCAGCTCGCGTACCGCTTTAATAGGCGAACAGCCTAACCCTTGGGACCTGCTCCAGCCCCAGGATGCGACGAGCCGACATCGAGGTGCCAAACCTTGCCGTCGCTGTGAGCGCTTGGGCAAGATCAGCCTGTTATCCCCGGGGTAGCTTTTATCCGATGAACCCTGGCGCGTCCACACGCCACCAGAGGGTCATTAGGCCCGGCTTTCGCCCCTGCTCGACCAGTCGGTCTCACAGTCAGCCTCCCTTATGCCCTTACACTCGACGCGTGATTTCCGACCACGCTGAGGGAAGCTTTGGGCGCCTCCGTTACCTTTTAGGAGGCGACCGCCCCAGTCAAACTACCCGCCTGATACTGTCTCCTCGCCGGATAACGGCTCGGGTTAGCGTCCCAGAATAGTCAGGGTGGTGTTCCATTGGCGCCTTGCGGCTCCCACCTACGCTCTACAGACTACTCCAGAACGCAATACCAGGGTGTAGTAAAGCTCCACGGGGTCTTTCCGTCCTGCGGTGGGTAACCGGCATCTTCACCGGTGCTACAATTTCACCGAGCCTCCCGTTGAGACAGCGCCCGGATCGTTACACCATTCGTGCGGGTCGGAACTTCACCACATCCTCTGTTTCCAGAGGGGGTAGACTATCCCTTTTCCTCGCCGAGTACCCGTAGGAGGTCTCGTTTCTGATGCTTGCGCACGCCTGAGTCGTGCATCTCGTAAGCCAGTTCGATCATCTGCTGGAGATGCTCTCGGTTCAGATGGAGGTTAGCGTGCACCTTCTGGCAGATATTGGCGAAGCGTTCAAAGTCTTCTTTTTTTGCGCCCTGAAGCGGATACCGCTCGAAGTGCGGAATGATCTTGCGCATCAGGTCGCGGATAGAGCGCACCTCATATTTGTAGGTGCGGTCGCTTCGGCTGTAGCGGATACCGCCACATCCAAAATAGGCTTGAACGCTCTGCAGAAGGTGCAGGTCTTTCTGGTTCAGTGACAGGCTGAAGGAGGGGCGGGTTTCGATGCCCACTTTTCGTTTCTTGCGCAAGGCAAATTCCACATGGAAGCAGGCTTGCCCTTCGCAAAGACCTGTCACGTACCAGCCTTCCAGCGCGTGTATTGTTTCCTGCATCACGAGCCTCCATAGGCCCCACTTCCTTGCTTTGATGCAAGGGGCGAGGAACCGGCATATTGCGCACCCGTTATGGGCGCGCCTCCCCTTTCGGGTCAGTCGTTACGGGGTTCCCGGAGTGGGAACTTCCCTCGGGATTACCCTTCCCGTTTGGGAGAGGGCTTCCCCGATATGAGCCGGTTTTTCACTGCACTTTTCAGCGCAGTGGGGCAAGTCCAGGCTTACCCGACTAGGAATTTCGCTACCTTAGGACCGTTCGTTTTGTTACGCCCTCGGTTGTCGAGGGGGTGGGATTGGTTACCCACTCTGCCTGTCGCCAGGCAGGCCGGACCATATCATCCTCCGTTTTCGGAGGTCTGGCGTATGGTCTCTGAGGATTCTCTGGGCTGAAATCGTGCCAGGATTTCAGCATCGCTGTAACGTCGTTTGCCCCCGTCGTTCATCTTGCGGCGTATCCGCAGGATTTCGCGGATACCCTCTTCGGTCAGGTGCTTGCCTTCTTGCATCAGTTTCGCCGCCTTCACAAACTTGGCGAAGTCGTACTTCTTCTTCGCCGAGAGGAACCGGAACCGTTCGAAGAAGGGGATGACGTGTGTGAGAATGGCTTCGAGGTTGTTCACCTCGTAGTACCACACGCCATCGGCTCGGCTCCGGAGGGTGCCGCACTGCAGGTGTCTCTTAAACAGAGCCAGGATGGTCCTGTCCTTTTGCGAGACGTGGAAGCAGAGCGACACTTTCCACGGCGGGTTTTGGTTCTGGCGCGGTCGGAAGGCGATATAGAAACTGCCTTCGCCGTCGGCGAACCCAGCCAGGTAATAGCCGATATGGGGCGGTATCTTCTTGACGTTCAGCATCCCAGAGCCTTTCCTGCTGATAGTCTGCACCGGACGCATTGTCACTCATCCGCCTGCTGCGGTGAGTAGCGCCGGATACTCCAGACTTCCCAGCATATAGCCAGATTTTACAACTACAGGGTCCCTTCCTATAGTTACGGCCGCCATTCACCCGGGCTTCGGTTTGGGGCTTTGGCTTGCGCCGAACCCCTCCCCTTAACCTACGGGCATTGGGCAGGTGTCACCCCCTATACGTCGCCTTTCGGCTTCGCAGAGAGCTGTGTTTTTGGTAAACAGTCGCCTGGGCCCTTTCACTGCGGCCACCTTGCGGTGGCGCCCCTTCTCCCGAAGTTACGGGGCCATTTTGCCTAGTTCCTTAACGGGAGTTCTCTCGCGCGCCTGAGTATCCTCTACTCGCCTACCTGTGTCGGTTTGCGGTACGGGCAGGACAGGCACTCCTTAGAGGTTTTTCTCGTCCGGAGTCTGCCCCACTTCGCCTTGACCGTAGTCGCGGCTCGTCCGTAGCCAGCGGCTGAACGTGCGGCGGATTTGCCTACCGCACACCGCCAACTACGGAACGCGGTCCACCAGCCCCGCGCTTGGAGCTTTCCCCGGCGTCACCCCATCGTACAAACGCGCCTGCCTGGTCACGGAATATCAACCGTGTGTCCATCGCCTACGGCGTTCGCCCTCGGCTTAGGCCCGACTGACCTCAAGAGGACGAGCCTTCCTTGAGAACCCTTAGGCTTTCGGCGGATGGGATTCTCACCCATCTTCTCGCTACTCATGCTGGCATTCGCACTTCTGCACGCTCCACCAGTGCTTCTGCTCTGGCTTCACTGCGTGCAGAACGCTCCCCTACCGCTCCCCTGACGAGTCAGGGAAGCCCGTCGCTTCGGTAGCAAGCTTAAGCCCCCTTACATTATCGGCGCAGAGCCACGTCGACCAGTCAGCTGTTACGCACTGTTTAAAGGATGGCTGCTTCTAAGCCAACCTCCTGGTTGTCTATGTGGCTCCACATCCTTTCACACTTAGCTTGCATTTCGGGACCTTAGCGGGCGGTCTGGGCTGTTTCCCTCTCGACTGCGAAGCTTATCCCCCGCAGTCTCACTGCTGCGCTTCATCTGCCGCCATTCGGAGTTTGGTTGGGTTTGGTAACCTGGTGAGGCCCCTAGCCCATCCAGTGCTCTACCTGCGGCAGAAAACACGCAACGCTGCACCTAAATGCATTTCGGGGAGAACCAGCTATCTCCGCGCTCGATTGGCATTTCACCACACTACCCACAGCTCATCCGAGCCGTCTTCAACCGACACCGGTTCGGGCCTCCACGAGGTCTTACCCCCGCTTCACCCTGGCCATGGGTAGATCGCGCGGTTTCGGGTCTACCGCACGCGACTCAACGCCCTCTTCGGACTCGGTTTCCCTACGGCTCCGGCACAGAGTGCCTTAACCTTGCCGCGCACGGTAACTCGCCAGCTCATTCTGCAAAAGGCACGCCGTCACCCCTCCTTGCGGAAGTGGGCTCCGACTGCTTGTAGGCACACGGTTTCAGGTTCTATTTCACTCCCCTCCCGGGGTGCTTTTCACCTTTCCCTCACGGTACTAGTGCGCTATCGGTGGCAAAGGGTATTTAGCCTTACGCCGTGGTCGGCGCAGATTCGCACAGAGTTCCTCGTGCTCCGTGCTACTTGGGATACCTGCCGGGAGATCGCTCCGTTTTCGCGTACGGGGCTGTCACCCTCTATGGCGTGCCGTTCCAGGCACTTCTGCTAACGGGCGATTTTGTCACTCCCTGCGGGACGGTGCCATCCCGCTGGCAGGTCCCACTACCCCGATAGGGCAACGCTGCCCGCTTAGACACCCTATCGGTTTGGGCTGTTCCCCGTTCGCTCGCCGCTACTAGGGGAATCGCATCTGCTTTCTTTTCCTCCGGGTACTAAGATGTTTCAGTTCCCCGGGTGCCCTCCACACCGCCTATGGATTCAGCGGTGGGTGACCGTCCATTACGACGGCCGGGTTACCCCATTCGGAGACCCTCGGATCAAAGCCTGTTTGCGGCTCCCCGAGGCGTTTCGCCGCTTACCGCGTCCTTCATCGGCCCTTTGCCCCAAGGCATCCACCGTGCGCCCTTTGTAGCTTGACCGGCATACTCAGACGCTTTGCCCGGTTTTGATGCCGAACCCCTATGCAACTTTCAAGGTGCTCACATCTTGGGCGGGTTCACGCTGTCCCCCGCCTGCAGGTATGCATTATACCACACTCGTGGTCTTCTGTCAAACCTGCGCTGTGGGTGGTGGAGGCTAGCGGATTCGAACCGCTGACCTTCTGCGTGCAAAGCAGACGCTCTCCCAGCTGAGCTAAGCCCCCGCGCGATGGTGGGCCTAGATGGACTCGAACCATCGACCTCACCCTTATCAGGGGTGCGCTCTAGCCACCTGAGCTATAGGCCCGCTTCGCGACACAAAGGGGAGGCATCCACCTCCCCTTGACACCACACACTTTGTCAAGGAGCTTCAGCCACCACGAACGCGATATGGACGTGCTTGCTTCATTCGGCGCAGTGGCAACTCCTTCAAAACTAGGCAGAGGAAGCCTTGCGTCGTCGCCAGACGCTCGACCTAGAGACCGCACCTCCGAGGAGGTGGGCGGGTCTCCTTAGAAAGGAGGTGATCCAGCCGCACCTTCCGGTACGGCTAAC
>PSLZ01000051.1:0-17917 GCA_040289885.1 Armatimonadota bacterium
TTCGTTTGATGGCAAGAGTATACCCCAAAACCCGTTCTTTACCGAACACCCTCACTAGTTCCGCACCCTCCGACGCGGCGCATCCGTAATTTTTTTCGAAGAATCTCTTCAAACCTCTTGACACCCCTATATCTTGTATGATATATTGGTATCGGCTCAATATCTGGGAATACCCCATTGCCGGCAAGGGGGAATGACAAAGTGAAATGTCCGTACTGCGGTCACCCCGAGGACAGGGTGCTCGACTCGCGCCCGATCCGTGATGGCGAGGCGATCAAGCGACGACGCGAGTGCCTAGCCTGCGGTCGACGTTTTACCACCTTCGAAGAGATCGAGGAGCTGAAACTGATGGTGGTGAAGAACGACGGACGGCGCGAGCCGTTCGACCGCAACAAGGTGCTTCGCGGGATGCAGGTCGCCTGCGAGAAGCGCCCTATCTCTATCGACGCCCTCGAGGAGATCGCCGACGACATCGAGCAGGTGCTCATCAATCGCGGAGAGCGGGAGGTGAAATCCTCCGAAATCGGCGAGCTGGTGATGGAACGGCTGAAGCAGTTAGACCAGGTAGCCTATGTGCGCTTCGCGTCCGTCTATCGCCAGTTCGAGGACGCCACCCAGTTCCGCGAACTGGTGAACATGCTCACCCGTCAGCGACGGCAAAAATAGCCACGCTAAAGGCCACATCTTCAAAAGGAGGAGTGCTCTGTTCATGGAACCGACGAAGCAACATCTGGAGATCGAAATCATCGAGGAGGTCGCCCCGCCGGCTGGGGACGTCTCGCAACCCGTGCAGGAGAAACCCGCCCCGGGTCTGCACTTCCAGCGGTATTTTACCCGCCCCGGAGTGCACCCCTTTGACGAAATCCGCTGGGAACTGCGCACCGCCTCAATCACCGGGGAGCGCGGGGAGGTCATTTTCGAACAGAAGGACGTGGAAGTCCCCGAGTTCTGGAGCCAGCTAGCCACCAACGTTGTGGCTTCCAAATACTTTCGCGGACAGCTCGGCAGTCCCCAGCGCGAACGCAGTGTGAAACAGCTCATCTCGCGCGTGGCGGACACCATCGCCGCGTGGGGACGCAAGGACGGCTACTTCGCCACCGAAGAAGACGCCGATATCTTCCACAAGGAACTTATCCATCTGCTGGTCATGCAGAAGGCTTCGTTCAACAGTCCCGTGTGGTTCAACGTGGGCGTGCCCGGCGAACGCCCCCAAGCCAGCGCCTGCTTCATCAACTCGGTGCAGGACAGCATGGAGAGCATTCTAGACCTAGTGAAGACGGAAGGGATGCTGTTCAAATACGGCTCGGGCACGGGAACCAACTTCTCCCGCCTACGCTCCTCGCGCGAGCACCTGCAGGGAGGCGGCACCGCCTCGGGACCTGTCTCCTTCATGCGGGGCTTCGATGCGTTCGCAGGGGTGATTAAAAGCGGTGGCAAAACCCGACGAGCCGCCAAGATGGTTATCCTCAACGCCGACCACCCCGACATCCTCGCCTTCATCCGCAGTAAGGCGGAAGAGGAGAAGAAGGCATGGGCGCTAATCGAAGCGGGCTACGACGGCAACTTCAACGTGCCCGGCGGCGCATACGACAGCGTCTCCTACCAAAACGCCAACCACTCGGTGCGCGTCTCCGATGCCTTCATGGAAGCGGCGATCCAAGGCTTGCCCTGGCAAACCCGATACATCACCACCGGCGAGGTGGCAGATACCTATAACGCCCGGCACCTGCTCCGCGAGATCGCCGAGGCAACCTGGATCTGCGGCGACCCGGGACTGCAATACGACGACACCATCAACCGCTGGCACACCTGCAAGAACACCGACCGCATCTACGCCAGCAACCCGTGCTCGGAGTTTGTGTTTCTGGACGATACCTCGTGCAACCTCGCCAGCCTGAACCTAATGGCGTTCCGCAAGCCTGATGGCGAGTTCGACATCGAGGCATTCCGGCATGCCGTGCGCATCATGATCACCGCGCAGGAGATCATCGTGGATAACGCAGCATACCCCACACCCAAAATCACGCAGAACAGCCACGATTACCGCCCGCTGGGGCTGGGCTATGCCAACCTGGGCGCGCTGTTGATGGCACGCGGACTCCCCTACGATAGCGATGCCGGACGAGCCTACGCCGCCGTTATCACCGCCATCATGACCGGCGAAGCCTACACCCAGTCCGCAGTCATCGCCCGCGACTGCGGCGGACCCTTCCCCGGCTATGCGAAGAACAGGGAACCGATGCTGGAAGTGATTCAGATGCATCGGGCACATGTCGATCGCATAGAAGCCAAAGAGACTGTGCCTGCCGACCTGCTGGACGCCGCCCGCGAATGCTGGGACAACGCGCTGTCGCTTGGTGAGCGCTACGGCTATCGCAACGCGCAGGTGACCGTGCTCGCTCCTACCGGAACCATCGCCTTCATGATGGACTGTGATACCACCGGCGTCGAGCCCGACATCGCTCTGGTGAAGTACAAAACGCTGGTGGGGGGCGGTATGATGAAGATCGTCAACCGCACCGTGCCCGAGGCGCTCCAGCGGCTGGGCTACTCGCAGGAGCAGATCGAAGACATCCTCAGCCACATCGAGCGCACCGACACCATCGAGGGCGCACCACACCTCAAGCCTGAGCACCTGCCCGTGTTCGATTGCGCCTTCAAGCCTGCCAACGGACAGCGCAGTATCCACTACATGGGGCACATCAAGATGATGGGGGCGGTCCAGCCCTTCCTGTCAGGTGCGATCTCCAAGACGGTCAACATGCCCCACGACGCCACCGTGGAAGACATCATGGAGGCATACATCCAGGCGTGGAAGATGGGCGTCAAAGCCATTGCCATCTACCGCGACGGCTCTAAGCGCACCCAGCCCCTTAGCACCAAGAAGACCAGCGAACAGATCGAGAAACAGCCCGTGCAGGAGGCACGCCCCGTGCGGCGCAAACTGCCTGACGAGCGACAGAGCATCACCCACAAGTTCAGCGTGGGCGGGCACGAGGGCTATATCACCGTGGGGCTGTATCCCGATGGCAAGCCGGGCGAAATCTTCATCACCATGAGCAAGGAAGGCTCGGTGGTGTCGGGCTTGATGGATAGCTTCGCCACCGCCATTTCGCTCGCTCTGCAGTACGGCGTGCCGTTGGAGACGCTGGTGAACAAGTTCGCGCACATGCGCTTCGAGCCCTCGGGCGTCACCAACAACCCGCAGATCCGCTTTGCCAAGTCGATCATGGACTACATCTTCCGCTGGCTCGCGTTCAAGTTCCTTCCGCCAGAGCAACAGCCTGCCGGCGAGGTGGCGTCCATTGAAAACCATACCGGACTATCCGAGAAGGCTAGCGAGCCCGCAAAGACACTCCGGGAAGCGGAGCAGATGGTCTTTCAGTTCCAGGCGGACGCGCCGCCCTGCCCGGATTGCGGCTCCATCATGGTGCGTAATGGCGCGTGTTACAAGTGCCTGAACTGTGGCGCGACTTCGGGATGCTCTTAATACCGGGCTGCCACATTGGTTGCGGGGGTGGAAGCACCCTCGCAACCCCTTTTTCCATGCAGGAGGTGCCTCATGTTTCGCGTGATCGGAGTGGAAACGGGGGAACATCCGCGCAAGGAGTTTGTAGTCATCCGCAACCAGTCCTTGCGCTACGAGAACCTGCGCGGCTGGGCAGTCACCGACGAGTCCTTCTTCAGCAATAATCCCACGCTTCTGGCGGAACGCCTGTACGTGTTCCGAGAGGAGATGATGGTGGAACCGGGTGCATATGTGGCTCTGTGCACAGGCGTTGGTGAGAACCACTGGGCGCGGGCAGGCGATGGGCGCAGTGTTTTCGTCCTCTACTGGGGCAAGGACCGCTGTATCTGGCGCGACAGCCAGCGCGTTCTGCTGGTGCAGGTAGCGCATGTCGCCCCTACTACCGTGATGCCCCAGCGCATGCATCAGGTACCATAAGCGGTTCCCGACATAGGCGAACTTTTCACCCCCCTACTGCATCCAACTGACGGAATACCGCAGTCGGGGGCGGGCGATGGCTCAGGAAACGTCTTCGGAAGCAACGCAAGAACAGCCCTGCGCAGAAGAGACGAACCGGCTTTTTGCGCAACTGCTCCGTCGCTACCGCACCCCGATTGTTAACCTCGCCTACCAGATGCTGGGTGACCGTGATGAGGCAGAGGATGTGGCACAGGAGACCTTCGTGCAGGCGTTCCTGCAGATGCACCGGTTTCGGGGACAATCGCAATGGTTCACCTGGCTGTACCGCATCGCGATCAACGCCTCTGCCGAATGCGCCTGCGTAAACGACGTCCCCTCCCTCTGCCCGATGCCCTCCCCAGCGACGAACAGGGTTACGACGAACAGACATGGCTGCTAAAACAGCAGGTGGACGACGTTCTGCACCAGTTGCCTGAGCCACTTCGCGAGGTGCTGATACTGCGTGAGATGCACGAAATGAGCTACGAGGAGATCGCCCAGACACTGGGTATCCCCGTGGGCACGGTGCGTTCGCGACTGTTCGCCGCCCGACAGAGGTTTGCTCAGCTCTGGAAACAGCATGACATGGAGTGAGAACCATGCACTGCCGAACAGCAAGAAGTGGATAAGCCTATGGCTAGATAACCGCTTGGACGCGCACCGAGAACAGAGCCTGCAGGAACACCTTCGGCAATGTGCAGACTGCCAGCGTACAGCGTTGCAGTGGCAGAGGATACGCCAAGCGCTGAAGGCTTATCCACACATGACACCCTCTGCGCACTTGGAGGCGCGCATCTGGCGGGCAGTGCAGCACCAGCGATCCCCTGTGTCAACACCGCACCCCGCGGTACGACTGCTCGCCTCGGCAGCGGCGGGGCTTGCCATCGCGCTGTGTCTTCTAACCGCCATGTGGCTGAACACGCCGCGCCGAACGGATGCGGAACGGCAGGTGTTCGTGCTGGGCGGACGCGAGGCTGTGGCACTGAGCAGGGACCTGCTAGGTGCGAAAGGAGGCGATTACCAGTGACCAGACGGCTGCTCATCGCGTTCGTGGTTGCCATACTGCCCGTGATAGCTCTTCTGACACACCCCGAACTGCGCCGTGTGCTGTGGGAAGACCTGCAGATTCTCATATGGCGTCGTGCGGACTTTCTCACCGCGGGCAAAGCTCCGGAGCGAGAGGCGATTCTTCAGGTGGAGGGGCAACACCGCGCTTCGCCTCCCGAGGAGCGAGCGTCCGCTTACGCACAGGTCGCCCGGCGGTTTGGCAAACCGTACCTCTATGCGGCGGCTCTGCGGGAAGCGCATCGTACAAGACTCGCCCCTACGGTACAGAGACCGCGTGAGGACACCACCCTTCAACGACGGCAAGCCATCGCTCGCGAAGCGGTGAAGCTCGCAGAAGAGATGATCGCCGTGGACCCCGACAACGCTTTTCCGTACCTCAGCAAGGTCTGCGCTCTGCTGGTGACCGGTCAGAAAGCGGAGGCTTTCGCCACGCTACAGCGATCGGCACAGTGCACGCGCTACGACGGCTACGAACCCCAGTGGGCACAGGTAGTGGCATCTCCCACGCTGACTGCAGAGACACGCATCCTGATCATTAGCAGTGTGTTCTTTCCGCATCTGACCAACTTTCGGGAAACCTTCCGCTACTGGCGCCAAGAGGCGAACAGGCTGGAACAGAAAGGCGACCATGCGGGCGCACTGCAGATGGCGGAGTACCTGACCCACCTGGGAGCATTAATGCTTCGCGCAGACAAAGTGGCGGTCACCCCGATGGTATCGGCTTCGCTGTTGGCAATCGCGTGGGATCATCGGCAACTAAGGGAAGGAGCACCGCTCCGGGATTCCGAGTATCTGGCTCTGGCTCAGGATTTCGCACGCTATGCCCAACAGCACGGCAGAAGCGACCTGAGCACACAAACCTTGCGTGAGGCAAACGACGCTCTCGCATTTCGCCGACTGCTGTGGGACATCTACAACAGGCGTCTTTCGAAAGCTGGGGACGACCCGATAGAATACTTCAACAGAAATCTCCGAACCTTGCTGGCGCGTCGCGCTGTCGGCATTGTCCTGCTATGGTGGGGAGGCTCGCTCGTACTGTTCTGGATTGTTGGCAGGACACTGCTGTGGTGGAACCGCACACCGTCTGCTCCCGACCGGGTTGGTATATGCACCCTCGCGCTGATCAACGCCTCTCTGCCCATTGCCACTTGGATCGCCGGGCTACTCTACCTCTACCCGACCAGCCGTTTGCCCGACTACATCACGGAGCGGTTTAGCCTCGGCGATACCGTGTTCTCGCTCGACCTAGGGGAACCACTGCAGGCGATGCAGATGAGCACCGTGTACCCGCTTGCCCTGCTTACGCTAGCCAGCTTCCTCGTGCCCACGGTGCGCCTGGCGCGTGCCTATTCGCAGGGCTGGCTGGTCTGGAGCGTGCTCGCAGGCATCACCCCCGGCATCAGTGCGCTGGTGATAGACCTCACGAACATCTCGGCGTGGCTGGCGGGTTCCAATATATTGGCGGCAGTCATTGTGCTAGGCATGCTGGTGTTCGGTCTGGTTAGCGTGGTGGGAATGCCAGTGTATGCGTTCATCTTTCGTCGGCGAGCCCCGCTGGTCCTTCGCGTGGGCATGGCGATGCTCTGGGGACTAGGATTATTACTTCTCCTACCCGTCTATTGGATGTGGAGTGTGCTGTGGCTGGCAAGCGGGATACTGCTGTGGACGGTATGGGCAAAGACGCTTTCGCAAGAAGCGCAACTTGAAGCCAGCCGATGGCTTTTCCGTTTCGCTGGCGCCGCTCTGACGCTGGCGCTACTATGCGTGTGGCTCTACGTGGTCAACGGTTACGCCAATCTTGCTCTGCGCCGTGCACTTCACCACATGCTCAGTCGCCTGTTCGCCGAAGGGGAAGTTGCTTTGTGGCGCGAGATGCTCTGATTCTTGCCTGCGCGAAGACCCTCCTGATCCGCCGGTGGCGGGGGGAGTTTCCCTCCGCCACCAGTCCTTTCTGCTACGCTTTCCGGCGCCGCCTCAGCGCCGCCCCGACCACACCACAGCAGGAGAGCAATACCCATCCGCCAAACAGAATAACAACCTGACTGCAGAAGGAGGAACAACCATGCGACTTGCCTGTTGCGCCTATTCGTACCGCGACCTGCTGACCAGCCGCAAAATCAGCCTTCAGGACTTCATCCGCACCTGTGCGGAGATGGGACTGGACGGCGTGGAGTTAACCGCCTATTACTTCCCCAACACCGAACGCGCAACCCTCAACGAAATCAAGCGCACCTGCTTCCAAGACGGGATGCACATCTCGGGCACGGCAGTGGGCAACAACTTCGCCCAGGCGGACCCTGCCAAACGCCGCGAACACGTGGAGATGACCAAACGGTGGATTGACCATGCGGTAACGCTTGGCGCACCGTGTATCCGCGTCTTCGCAGGAGCCGTTCCCGAAGAGCATACCGAGGACGAGGCGTTCGGCTGGGTGTTGGAATGCCTGCGCGAGGTGATCGACTACGGGGCGCAACGCGGCGTGGTGGTGACTCTGGAAAATCATCACGGCATCACCGCCACCGCCGAGCAGGTCCTGCGCCTGGTCAAAGCGGTGCAACACCCCTGGTTTGGGCTGAATCTGGACCTGGGCAATTTCACCGGCGACATCTACGCGCAGTTCGAACAGCTCGCGCCCTATGTGGTCACCACGCACGCCAAGACGCACTACCGCGGCCACAACGGCAAATATGTGGAGGTGGACTACGAGCGCGCCCTGCGCATTCTGCAAAAGGCGGGTTACCGAGGATACATCTCTATCGAGTATGAATATACGGAACCGGCAGAACAGGCGGTGCCGCGCTTCGTACGCCATCTCAGACAGGTTCTGCAGAGGCTCGCGTGAGGAGCGAACGATGCAACAGATGAGGTGCTTGCTGGTGTTTACGCTGGGAATACTGATGGTCGGCTGTAGGGCGCAGGAGCCTCAAGGGCTTCAGCCACCCATCTCGGACAACCGTCCCCTGCGCCTGCTATCGGTAACCCCATCGCGCACGCAGGTTCCGCGCTATGAGCTGGTGGAGTTCCGCCTGAACCTGCAGGCAACCTACGCCAACGCCTTTGACCCCGACGAGATCGCAGTGGAGGGCAGCTTCACCACTCCATCGGGCAAGAAGATTCAGGGGCCGGGTTTCCTCTATTGCGCCTACACGCGCAAGCTGGAGGGCAGAGAGGAACAGCTCACACGGGCGGGCGTACCGGACTGGCGCATCCGCTTCGCGCCCACCGAAAAGGGCGTATACCAGATGGTGGTCACCGCACGCGATAGCACTGGCAAAACGGTGCGCGCTCAACCGGTGCGCTTTACCTGCGTCGATTCGCGTCATCCGGGCTTCGTGCGCATCAGCCAGCACGACCGCCGCTATTTCGCCTTCGATAACGGTCAGCCCTACGTGCCCGTCGGCGCGAACGTGTGTTGGGCAAGTAGTCGAGGCACCTTTGATTACGACGACTGGCTACCGCGCTACGCGCAGGCTGGATGCAACTACTTCCGGTTGTGGCTCTCGCCCGCGTGGACAACCTTCGCCCTCGAGACCACCCGTGAACCGAAAGAGCGCACCGGTATCAACAAGATAGACCTCGCCAACGCTTGGAGGCTGGATTACGTGCTGAACCTGGCGCGAAAGCACGGCATGTATGCTCTGCTCTGCTTCGACTCCTTTAACATCCTGCGCCAGCGGGAGGAGGGCGGCTTCCCGTTCTGGGAGGAGACACCACACAACTCCGCAAACGGCGGTCCCCTGCGCGAGCCGGGTGAGTTCTGGACCAACCCCGAGATGCTACGCGCCTACCGCAATAAACTGCGCTACATCGTGGCACGCTGGGGATGGGACCCCCACGTGATGAGCTGGGAGTTCTGGAACGAGGTGGACATCGTGGGGCGCACTGCCTACAACCTGGAAGCCATTACCCGGTGGCACCAGCAGATGGGCGACTATCTGCGCCAGATAGACCCCTGGAAGCACCTGATCACCACCAGCTTTGCCGACTCCAACGGGCGCGAGGTCATCGACCGCCTGCCGCAGATCGATTTCGTGCAGACGCACAACTACGGCTCGTGCGACATCTCCGCCGCCCTCTCTCACTTCCATCGGCGCAAGGAGGCTTACGGCAAACCGCACTTCGTCGGCGAGTTCGGCGCAGGCGCGATGGGTGAAGACCCGCGCGTCGACCCCACCGGCATCGCCCTGCATAGCGGAATCTGGAGCAACCTGCTGGACGGCGCTGCCGGCACGCCCATGCTTTGGTGGTGGGATAACCATATCCACCCGCACGACCTGTACTCCCATTTCGCCGCCCTGACGCGCTTCATCAGAGGCGTGGACTTTCCGAAGGAGGGGTTCCGGCGCGTGCAAGGGGTGCGCATCACGCCCAAAGAAATCACCACCGCGCCCGTGTATGAAGACCTGATCCTACAGGGACCCACCTCCTGGGAGCCGCACCCCTCCAACAAGCCCACCACTGTGCAGGTAAGCGCGGATGGAAAGGTCAGCATCCACGAACAGGTCGCCGGGCTCTTGCATGGACTGCGCAACCATCGTGACAAGCACAACCCGCTGACCATTCTTACCGAACTACCCCACCCCACCCGTCTGCGCCTCTTCGTGACGGGCGTTTCGGGGCATGGCGGCGCACACTTGATCGTGGAACGCGACGGCGAGCGCGTGCTGGACAAAGACATGCCCGACCCCGATGATACCCGCGTTACCGACACGCTGATGCAGTACAACGGAGAGTATGCCGTAGAGATACCACCGGGCAAGCACACCCTCGTGGTCAAGAACATCGGCAACGACTGGGTGTTCGTGTCTTACATCCTGGAGCGAGCGGTGCGGCAAACCGAGCCGCCTCTGCGCATCTTCGGGCTTCAGGGCAACAAGACCACCCTGCTGTATATCGAACATGCTCAGCACACGTGGTATCAGGTGAACATCGTCAAGCGCCGCCCGGAGCCTGCGCCACCCTGCGACCTGCATCTGCGTGTGGCGCCCGGTCGCTATCGCGTGCAGTTCTGGGATACCTATGGGGGGAAGGGAACGGATACCCTGCAGGTGAGCGTGGGGCAAGACGGGGGGCTGAAGTTGACCTTACCGAAGATCGCCACAGATATCGCCCTGCGCATCGAGCGGGTAGCGGGGCAATAGGCATAGCACTCTTGGATGGCGAACCTCCTGGTGAGCCGTCCTGCGGCGGGGATGGGGTATTCGGCTCGGCATCTGCCTCGCCGTCCAGAAAGGCTCTTCATGCCCTCCCCATAGGGCTTCGCGGTGGGGTGGCTCTTGCCCTCACCGCCACATCGGGGTTGTCCGTGATCACTCCGTCCACCTGATAGCGCCAGAACATGCGCCGCACCGCCGGCTCGTCCCGTCCCATCGTCCACACGAACAGTTTCAACCCGCGCCGATGGCACGATGCCACCAGCCTACCGCGATTCACCGCTTTGCCTTCGCCGTCCTCAATCAGCCACCGCGAGGCAGAGATGCCGTCCGCATAGGTGCGTATCTCCTCGATCTGCCGCGCGGACAGAGCCTGCGCGGTCAACTGAAACAGCGGTACCTGCGTACCCAGCGTAGCGCGAAGCCGCTGAAGGGACTGCGCCTCGAAACTCTGGAGGATGACCCCGCAATCGGGCATCGTACAGCCGAACCGCTCCAGAACCGCCAACACAGGCTCCTCTAGCGGCTTGCCCTGCTCCGCGTGGCACGCCGGCGACTTCAACTCCACCAGCAGAAGGATCTGCCTGCCCAGCGTCTGCATCAGGCGCTGTCGCAGTTTCAGCAGGTCCTCCAGCGTGGGCACAGGCATGGCAGGGAGGTCCGAACGCGCGTTCCTTCCCACCCTGCCGAAAGCGTGCAGACGACCGATCTGTTCCGCCGTCAGGTCAATGGCATAGATATGCCCATCGGGGCGAGCGTGATTCGCAAAGTGCTCCTCGGCATCTGTGGTGGTCTCCAGCCACAGGTCATGCAGGCAGAAGGGCACGCCGTCCGCACTGAGCACCACGTCCGTCTCGATGCCGTCTGCACCCTGCCCCACAGCCATCGCATAGGCGGATAGCGTGTGTTCGGGCAGGTATGCGCTCGCCCCCCGATGGGCAATAACCAGTCTGGACGGCTGAACGTCCATGCTAATCCTTCATCGGTCGAATCCAGATATTGCGGTACTTCACCGGGTTGCCGTGGTCCTGCAAAAGGATGGGACCGGTGCGTCGCATCTTGTTGTCGATACCGCCTGCGGTAATACGCGGAATCTCCACGTTGTCGTGCACCAGCACACCGTTCCAACGCACGGTCACTCGCGGGTTGGCGATCACGTTGCCGTTGGCATCGAACTTCGGCGCGATAAAGGTGATGTCGTAGGTCTGCCACTGCCCGGGCGGTTTCGCCGCGTTCTTGTCGGGGTCCTTGATGCCGTAGATCGCTCCGCAGCCGCCCTTGGCATAGGTCTCGTTCTGATAGGAATCGAGCACCTGGATCTCGTACAGCCCGTGCAGGTACACGCCGCTGTTGCCCCTGCCCTGCCCCGATGCGCCAGGCATTTCAGGGATGTTGAACTCGATGTGCAGTTGGAAACTGCCGAACTCCTCGCGCGTCATGATGTCGCCGGTACCGGCTTTTACCTGCATCGCCCCATCGGAGGTAATCTCCCAACGGGCGGGCGTCTTGCCGTCGCGCGACACCCACGCCGAGAGATCCTTGCCGTTGAACAGCACTATCGCCCCTTTTGGCGGCTTCGCAGGCTTGTCCTGCGCTAGGCAGACCCCTGCCAGCACCGCAATCAGCAAGGCCACACTCCAACTTTTCCACCGCGTCATGCTTCGCTACCTCCTTCCATGTCGTGTGGTCACGGATTCATTACCACAGCCCGCGAGAGCAATCCTGCAACTGCCCTGTCTCGCGTGGCACAGTTACACTGGGAGGCAGTGTTGTACCTTCGCGACGCGCTCAACGATTTGGTCGGCGTTCGGTAGTGGGACAACCTCAGGGCTTCCAGCCGTCCGCGCCCACGTCGACATATATCGGGTTGGTGAGAGACATCGGGCGGTCGCCGGGATACAGGGCAGTGAACCCCTCCCCTTCCACCAAGGCAATCACCCAGCCGTCGCGCTCCATCTTCAGGGTGAACTGCTGTTGCCAGTCCAACGGTTTGCCCGCGGGGTAGTCTATTACCACCTCCCGCTCCACTTTGCCGTTCACGTAGAGCTTCAAGCGGCTCACCCGTACCCATGAGGCGGACTGCACATGCACCCGCACCTGCACCGTGCCGTCGGATGAGGGTATGGTATCGCCCAGAGTATAGCCCCCTGATGCATCCATTGTGACCACGGGTCCGCCACACAGGGTAACTCTTCCCGTGCGGATGGCTTGCACCACGCTCTGCGGGGTCACGCGCTGAGGGCTGTCATGTCCCAAGTAGAGGTAGGTGCGCGGATAGCCTGGCTCCAACCGGTAGGCATGATGGCTGTCGGTGTTGGCGATGGCGATGTAGCGACTACCCCGGTTCAGGAAGTAGAACCAATCGGCAAGCACCTGCAGAAGCTGATTCACGTCCGTGCCGTTGAACACCTCGACCGCATCGAAGTCGGGCGAGAACTCGTTGGGGCGTGCGATAGTGCCTGCCTGCGGGTCCAGTCCGATCCAGCTGAAGTATGCGGCGCCGCTGCCGCGCGGGTGGTTAACCTGCACAATGGTATCGCCGTCATTGTTCTGGCGGGCAGAGGCGAAAATCTGCGCGGCGGACAGGTCGTACCACGAGATGGCGCCGTTATTGGGCTTACTGGGGTCGTAACGCTGGGGATAGGCGTTGAAGTGCCCCAGCCCAAAGTTGGGCGAGATCTCACAGCCCACCACGGAGGTAATCCATCTCTGCATGCCCAGACTGCGGATCACCGGCTGATAGTCGGTAAGCACATCGTGGTCGGTGGCGGTAAGAATCTGCACCCCCATCGCCACATACGCCTTCACTTTGTCCGCGAGCGGGTCGTTGGAATCGGGCGAGGGCAAAGCGTGCACGTGAAAATCTCCTGACAGGTAGCCCGGCAAACGCACACTCCGGGTGAGAGTCGCCTGCAGAGTCACCGGTCTGCCCGCCTGCAGTTCTATCTCCTGCTGAGCGACCTCATACTCGAAGCCCCGCGTCATCGTCACCCGATAACGCCCCGGTTCCACCGGCAGGCTCTCGTTGCCGGAGAGGCTGTAGTACACGCGCTCAAACCGACCATAGTCACCCTCCTCCCCGAAGCGTGCGCGTTCAGCTTTGGAAAGGGCACTGGAGAGCCTTTCGAACACCACCGCACAGGGAACGAAGCGTCGGTTTTCGTCACGCACGCTCAGGCGCAGGGTAGCGGGTCCGTCTAGTTTCACGGAGGTGTTCTGCTGGAGGACAACCTCTGCGGGAGAGAAGCCTTCGGCGAAAATGACGCCCCGATACTGCCCCTGAGGGACTTGCGCCGTCCAGCGTCCCTCGTCGTCGGTCTGTACCATGCTCAGAAACTGCTGTTGGTCGCCCGCCTGACGCAGGAGATAGACGCGCGCCCCTTCAACCGGTTTGCCCGTGTGGTCGGTTACCTGCCCGCTCAGTATCTGCAGAGGTCTGCCAGTAGGGCGCCATTTGCGCAGCTCCCGCCACAGGGAGTCCATCTCTCCCGCTCCCACCGTCACCGCCAGTCTCACCTCGGCAGTGCCTTCGGCAGGCACGCGCAGAGGGCGGTTGGCAGTATAGAGGAAGATCTGCTCTGCCTGAAGCATCTGCTGGAACTCCTCGCGCTGGTTGAAGAAGGCGTAGCTGACGCGCGAGCCGAGCGCACACACCAGGGGGAACGTGCCCTGAAGGTTCTGCACCAGTCCCAGCAGAGGCTGTCCGCCCGCGACCTGCATCGCATAGCCCGCACTGCCCCACGGTGGCAGAAGCGTAACCAACCCGTCACCCAGAATCTGCCCCCAGAACAGCAGAAGCGTTCGCTCCTGTTTCCCAGTGTTTTTGAGCGTGAGATGAATCTGCAGGGTCGGGCTGTCAGGGGGAAGGATGTAATCGATGGTCACCGCCACCCCCTGCGGGGAGGTAGGGATACGCAGGGTGGTATCCACGATGGGGAAGCGGTCATCCACAGCGTACACGCGCAGATGGGCTGGCTTGCCTTTTCCGCCCGCCGAAACGATTTCCGCTCGCTCCGCCCGCAGAACGCGGATGTTGAACAGCACATTGTCCACAACCGTTGCGAAAAAGGTCTCGCCGAGCATGTCCTCATCGTGTCCGGGTTCGTTCACCACAGCGTCCAACAGCCGCCCCCCGTAACGCGAATAGCCCGAGGTCATGCGCGGCGAAGCGATGACAAAGGTTGCCTCGCGATTGCGCAGGACGTAATCACCCGGTTTGCCTTCCGCTTTGGCGCCACCGGGCAAGTCTCGCGCGGTTGCCACCACGCACTGCGCTTCTCCCTCTGGCGGGATGGGCATGCGCGGGTTGCGCAGTTTGCCGACCTCGTGCGCCCACGCAACCGTCACCGCAACAACCAGCAAAACGCAAAGCCCGACTCTTAGCGAACCTCTCACGACGACCTCCTTCTGAGTTCACAAAGCGGGGGCAACCCCCGTTGTCCCTCGCGATGAGGTATCTCCAGACTGGTAGAGCGGACCGGCAGACACCTACCGCTTGCCTTGCTCCATGCGGTCCTGCTCGATCAGTCGCTTGACCTCTTCCTGGAACTGTGCAGGGTCTTTCGCTGCCCGGCTCAGGTCTAGGTCACTCTGCCGGCGTCCCTGCCCGGGCGGAACGTTCCGCGGTAAGTTCTTCCACATCACTGCCCCCACGATGGCGACAACGAGCAGGATAATCACCACCGCCACCACGGGGGTTGATCTCGCGCTTCAGGTTCATGGGATGCCTCCTACTGGCGCAATGGCCGCATCGCCAGGCGCACCAGATCTAGGAACTTGCCCTTCTTGTAGATGGCATGCCCGCCCACCATCACCGCATAGGTTGCACCGACCGCCTCCTTGCCGTTACCGCCGAGCACCGCAGGCACAATGTCCGAGTCCCGGTAGCCTTCATGATACCCGTAGGAGTTGCAGAAGGCGATGATGGACTCGGCGGGCGATACCACCACCGAAAGCGGCTGTCCGGCGATGTAGTAGTCCTGCGGATTGCCCGTGTTGTAAGGCGGACCCAGGATACCCATGATGCGCACGAACAGCTCCAGCGGGGTCATGCGGGGCGACGGCACCAACCCTACGCCACCGTAGGCGTAGCCGTAGGAACCGAACTGATTGAGCGGCAGACCGTCCGGCCCCAGCCTCACCGGGTCAGACCCTAGTGTTGGACAGGAGAAGAGCCCATGGTTCTTGATGTAGGGATAGAAAGCATACTCCATAAACAGCCCATGCTTGTTGTTCAGGTCAATCGGCCAGTTGGGCGGTCCGCTGGGCATCCCGCGGCTGTAGCCCGTATTATCATCGTTGTTGCGCCCATCCATCATCAGCCACGGGAACGTCTCATCAACGTCTCATCGTAGTCCTCACATACATCAGCGCCGCCGTGCCGATCTGCTTCAGATTGGACAGACAAGTGGTCTTGCGCGCCTGTTCTCGTGCCCGTGCGAAGACCGGGAAGAGAATCGCGGCGAGTATCGCGATAATCGCGATCACAACAAGCAACTCGATCAGGGTAAATGCGCGTTTCATTATACGTTGCCTCCTCACTTTGTTGGTTATGCGTATCAAAGTCGCGCAAGGGTATGGTACGATACCCCGAACAGCGATGTCAACACCCCTACCGCAACAACCGCTGAAAGTAGCAGGTGTCGGCATCACTTCAGGATGGGTATCAGCCGAATATTGCGGAAGTGTATCTCCGCGCCTTCCGACTGCAGACAGATTTTGCCCGGCACGACCTCTGCGCCGGTGCCCTCGTTGACGATCTGCCCGTTGATCTTCAGCACGACGTGGTCGCCGTCCACGATAATCTCGTACTCGTTCCACTCACCAATGGGCTTTTCCACCATCTTCGCCTTGATTCGGTTGGTTGGGGCATTGGGGTTGATGCGCGCGGGGTCGGTATCCAGATTCACACCGTCAATCAGCCAGAAGTCGCCCGCGCTCCCGCTCATGAGCTGTGCCTCGATGGATTTGGGCCAGATTTTATCCGCTCCCGCCATGCGCAGGAGCACTCCGCTGTTACGTCCGCCCTTGTCCTCGGGTGCCCACCGCCACTCCAGCTTCAGGATGTAGTTGGTGAAGTTAGCGACCGTGCGGATATAGCCTGCCGGTCTGCCCTTACAGATGAGGATACCTTTGTCGCCATCGATGCTCCAGACGTCCTCCATCTTCACGTTCGGGTCGGCGAGGAAGTACGTCCACCCGCAGAAGTCCTTGCCGTTGAACAGCAGTCTCTCCTTGCCCAGGTTGCCGTCGATCTTCACCTTTTGGGCGGACGCCGCCACCGTGAAAAGCAGAAGCAGTACAGCCAAAGTTTCGGTCGCTCTTCTCATCTCAGTCCTCCTCTGCCATCTTATCTCTGGAATCTTTCGCGGTATGAGAAGAAGCTCTTTTTTGACCATTTCTCTTACCCTTCTCGCACGGCGTAGAGATTGCCCGAGGCGCAGAAAACTGGACCGGCATAAATGTTTGCGCCCTGCCGTCTGCATATCATCCACCCCCTGCTCATGCGGAGTGCTTCCCTGTTTTGCGCGTACGCCTGCTTATTCCTGCAATCCTTTGGGAAGGGAACAGACACTCTTTTGACGTATCCACAAGAGGGGGAGGTTACTCGCCATGGCAAGCGCACAGCGCATCTCCCAGAAGTATCTCATCCCTTCCGAACAGTTCGAGCCGGCCTATCTTGCCCTATATCGCGCAGGCGCTCCTCCCGGCGGCCCTGGAGGCGGAGGGGACGGCGCTTCATGGCCGGGCCGCCCGCCCGCCTAAGGGCCCTCCCCGATGCCCTCCTCCCCCTCCTCGGCCTGGGAGTTTTCACCCCCATCCTGGGCCCGGTCATGATCCCCCTCCTCTCCCGGATCATAAGCCAGGTTAGCGCCATCACGATCCCCACCATCCCGTGACCACGACCCCGCACCGTCGGCACCCCTCTCGTCGAGGGCGGCTGCCCAGGTCGGGTGTGCCTCGCCGGTGAGCGGGCTGTAGATGTCCAGGCCAGTGGGTGGCTCACTCAACTCCCTCTTGCCGGTATGCCGGTCGTGGGAAACGAATCTTCACCGGCTGCCGGAATGTCGCGTGACTAATGATCAATTCGCCCTTCCGCAGGCGTGAGGCGTTGGCCTTTACTGCAGGGTCCAGGAAGCGGTAGGCTGGCGCTGACAGTTCTGACGAGCCGCTGCGCCCGATGACGATCGTGGAGCAATTCCCCGTCACGCGCTCATGCACCGCGCTCATAAACTGCTCGGCTCCTAAGAGCACTACCCCCAGCGAGCGCCCGCGCTCAGCGATATCTAGCACCTGCTCAATGATAGGGGATTCCCGCTCCCGGGCCGGTGCATATTTGTTGAGCTCGTCCACGAAGATCAGGACCTTCTCCGGCAGTTCCTGCCGCTCACTGCCCTCCTCGGCGTAGAGCGCGTAGATCGTGCGCAAGATGTCGCCGAAGACCAGTGTCTGTTCGTCGTCGGCGAGGCGAGCGATATCCACCACGATGGTCTCCCCGCCCCTGATCCGGGCGATCTCCTCGCTGAGATTCCGGGCGTTCTTGGGGCGCTGGGAGACGAAAATCCCGGTCTGTCGCGTCTGGACGATGCGGCGCAGCAGCCTCCGGAATCGCCCCACTGAGACAGCCCGGACATCCCCCACCGACTGCGCTTGCCCATCTTTCACCAGCGGCTCGCCGTTCAGCAGGCTGTTCCAGTCGGTCACGCTTTTCCATTTGCCCGTCGGCCCC
>PSLZ01000006.1:0-35714 GCA_040289885.1 Armatimonadota bacterium
TGTTCGTTTGATGGCAAGAGTATACCCCAAAACCCGTTCTTTACCGAACACCCTCGGCCGGCCTTGACACGGCGGCGGTAGCGAGGTATAATCCTGAGTAACAGGATTGGATTTATCAACTATTTGGAGGACGATTCCATGAAAGACGATTCCATGAAACGCGTTCTGCTTCTGGTCCTCTCGCTGGCGGCGCTTGCAGCTGTCTCCGGCTGTAGATCCGGTGATGGCGCCGGCACCGGCGGCGCGGCGTCCGGGCAGGTGAGGCTCCGGCTCGGTTACTTCCCCAACCTCACCCACGCGCAGCCCTTGGTCGCCCTGGCGCGCGGGACCTTTCGCAGGCACCTCGGTCCGAACGTTGCCCTCGAGACCAAGATATTCAACGCGGGCCCAAGCGCCATTGAGGCGATCTTCGCCAATGAGATCGACGCGGCGTACATCGGCCCCAACCCCGCCATCAACGGTTACGTGAAGTCCGGCGGCAAGGCGCTGCGCATCGTGGCCGGCGCGATGAGCGGCGGCGCCCTGTTCGTGGTGAGGCCCAACGCCGGGATCACCCGACCGGAGGACCTGGCGAACAAGAAGATCGCGACTCCCCAGCTGGGGAACACCCAGGATGTGGCGCTGCGCGCCTACCTAAAGGATCACGGGCTGGCGGCGAAGGAGCATGGCGGGAACGTGACCGTGCTGCCCACTGCCAACCCGGACATCCTCACCCTGTTCCGGAAGGGCGAGATCGACGGGGCGTGGGTGCCGGAACCGTGGGGCACGCTGCTCGTCCAGGAAGGCGGGGGGAAAGTCTTCCTAGACGAGCGCGACCTCTGGCCGGACCGTAAGTTCCCCACCACGGTGCTCATTGTGCGCACGGCGTTCCTGGAGCAGCACCCCGATGTCGTCGAGAACCTGCTGCGGGCGCACGTCGAGACCACCCGCTTCATCAGGGACCACCCGGAGGAGGCCAAGCGGCTCATCAACCAGGGGATCAAGGCGATCACGGGCAAGGAACTGCCTCAGCGGGTCATCGACGCGGCTTGGAGGAACCTGGACGTGACGTACGAGCCCATGGCGACCAGCCTGCGGGCCTGCGCCCGCCGCGCCTTCGCCTTGGGATTCCTCGGCGACAAGAAGCCGGACCTGAGCGGCATCTACGCGCTGGAGCCGCTGAACCGCGTCCTGGCGGAACTCGGCCTGCACGCCGTGGGGGGTGACTGAGATGGATTCGCTGCTCATCACCCAGACCTCGACCTTGGAGCGCCCGGCGCCAGCTGCCCCCCTGCTGTCGCTACGGGGCGTCACCCGGCGGTTCCGCACGAACCGCCACGACACGACGGCAGTACAAGACGTCACCGTGGACGTCCATGAGGGCGAGTTCATCTGCGTGTTGGGTCCGTCCGGCTGCGGCAAGTCTACGCTGCTGAACCTGATCGCGGGGCTGGACCACCCGGACGCCGGCGAGGTGCGCTTTGCCGGTGCCCCGGTCCGCGGTCCGGGCGCGGACCGGGTGGTGGTGTTCCAGGAACCAGCGCTCTACCCGTGGCTGAACGTGCGCGCCAACGTGGAGCTTGGCCTCCGGATCCGAGGGGTGCCCCGGCGGGAGCGGCAGGAGGTGGTGGACCGCTACCTGGACCTCGTGCATCTGCGCCGCTTTGAGCGCGCCTACGTACACGAGCTCTCCGGCGGCATGAAGCAGCGAGTGCAGCTGGCGCGGGCGCTAGCTGTGGAGCCGCGCGTGCTCCTCATGGACGAGCCGTTCGCGGCGCTGGACGCCCAGACGCGGGATGATCTCCAGGAGGAGATCCAGGAGATATGGGCCCGGATTGGGGCGACCATCATCTTCGTCACGCACAACGTCCGTGAGGCAGCTATCCTGGCGGACCGGGTGCTGGTGATGACGCCGAGCCCGGGGAGAATCCAGCGGGATATCCCGGTCCCGCTGGGGCGCCCCCGCCGGCACGATGACCACGCGGTGGTGGACCTGGCAGCGACCATCCGCGAGGAGCTGATCCGCGGACGGACCAACTGGGAAGCGGGGTATGGCTAGAGGGGTGCGCGTGGTCCGGCTACTGCTGTTCTACGCCGCCCTCGCGGGGCTCTGGCAGCTCCTGTACCGGGCGGAGTTCTGGCCCCCCTACCTGCTCCCTGCACCGGGGAGCGTGCTGGAGGCGCTGCAACGGACCATCGACAACGGGCTCCTCCTACAAGCGGTGGAGGCGACGCTCCGGCGGCAGGCTACCGGCTTCGCGCTGGCTTTCCTCCTTGGGACAGGCATCGGCCTGGTCACCGGCACGGTGCGCTGGGCCGACGAGACCCTAGGGACCCTCGTGCTGGGGCTGCAATCGCTCCCCAGCATCACTTGGCTGCCGCTGGCGGTCCTGTGGTTCGGCCTCAACGAGCAGGCGATCATCTTCGTCACGCTCATGGGCTCCATCTTTGCCATCGCCACGTCGGCCCACGACGGCGTGCGGAGCGTTCCGCCCCTGCAGCGGCGGGCCGCCCAGGTCCTGGGCGCGTCGCGATGGCAGCTCATCCGGTACGTCATCCTGCCAGGCATGCTGCCGTCCATGGCCCAAGGGCTTCGGCTGGGCTGGGCCTTCTCCTGGCGATCCCTCATGGCGGGGGAGATCCTCTACGTGAGCCACGGGCTCGGCCACCTGCTGCAGGTGGGCCGCGATCTCAACGATATGCCCCAGGTCCTCGCCATCATGGCCGTCATCCTGGCCGTGGGACTGACCTTCGACCGACTCGTTTTCGGCCCCTTTGAGGGGTGGATTAGGGCACGCTGGGGCCTCGCGGAGGGACGGTAGAGACGCCACCCCGACCCCCAGCGACAGAATCGGATGTTAACCTGCTCGGTCGGCCGCTAACCCGACAGGGCAACGGTCGTGCCACGAGGCTCGATAGGCATCATCCAGCCGCTTGGCCTCCTCGCCGATCACCTCGAGGTTCCGAGGAGCCGCGTCCTGCACCAGCTCGTCCGCGAGACAGTGTTCCCTGCCGCCCGCTGTGAAGCGCTCAATCTTCTGAATGCGCTCGAGGATGTGGCCTCGGTAGATCTGCGGGTCCTTACTCATAGAGCGCTAGCGAAGCATCTCGGTTGGGATTCTTCGCTCCGCTCAGAATGACGTTTTTGAGACCCTTCGCGTGCGCTCAGGGTGACGAAAAAGTGGAGGGCGAGGCAGATGCCGAGCCGAACACCCTCTCCCCGCCCCGTCCGAACCCAATGCAGGCATTCTGTCGTATGTACACGAAAAGTATCAATGTAGCGCAACAGAGGGAAGGAGTGAGCCGAAGTGGAGTACTTCAGCACTGTGCACTTCATCAGCGGGCATCATCTGGATGTGATCATCGAGGCGGACAGCCTCGAAGCCGCCGTACAGTGGTGGCAGGAGCAGCTCTCGCAAGAGAAACCGGTGCTGGCATGGCGCGGTTTCTCGCCCAAGCGACCGGTGGTAATCAACACCGAGAACGTCGCCTACGTGGACAGCATCGAACGTGCCCGCCCCGAAGCCGAACTGCGCCACCCGACGCCCTTCGGCACGCCATAGACCTATTCTACCGGAACGCCCGGCTGGAGTTCGATGACCTCCAGACCTTCGATGTCGCGCGTCAACTCGCGTAGCGCGGCGGGCGTACCCGTCAGCGGTGGGAAGGTGCGATAATGCATCGGGATGACCTTTTTCACGCCCAGCAAGCGCACCGCCACCGCCGCCTCGCGCGGGTCCATCGTGTACAGCCCGCCGATAGGCAACAGCGCCAGCTCAGGCTGATAGATCTGCCCGATAATCTGCATGTCGCTGAACACCGCCGTGTCGCCGGCGTGATAGAAGGTGAACCCGTCCTCGCACTTGACCACGAAGCCCGCAGGGTCGCCAAGATAGACGATCTGTCCCCCTTCGCCCACATGCGCGCTGGAGTGCACCGCGTGCACCATCGTCACCTCTAGCCCGGCCACCTGCACCGTGCCGCCTTTGTTCATCCCGATAGTGTTCTGCACGCCCTGCGCGCTCAAGTAACTGGCGAGCTCGTAGATGGCGACCACCTGCGGGTTGAACCGCTTCGCCAGCGAGACGGCATCGCCGATATGGTCACCGTGCCCATGCGTGAGCAATAGAACGTCCAGCTTGGGCAACTGCTTCGCCGAGTCGGGGCAGAGCGGGTTGCTCAGCCAAGGGTCCATCGCCACGTGCATCCCGCCTGGCGTGCGCACTAGGAACCCCGAATGCCCCAGCCATGTGAACTGCAGACCGGGATGTATCCTTGCCATCTCCCCTTTACCTCCTTACTCTCATTTTAAGAGCTACATGACACGTGAAAGCCGTTCCTTGCGGAACGGCTCTTTTTGCTACAACTGTCCACCGGTCACGCTGTACGCCTCACCGGTGATATAGCTCGCCTCATCGGAAGCCAGAAACACCAGCAGATTGGTCACGTCGTCGTAAGTACAACCCCGCCCGAGGGGCACCTGGTCCTCGTATTTGCGCCGGACCTGCTCCACTGTCAAGCCCCATTTGCGCGCATACTGCTCGTAGAGGCTGTCGCGCCACAGTGGCGAGTCGAGCAGGTTGCCCGGACAGATAGCGTTCACCCGCACGCCGTAGGGCGCCAGGTCCAGAGCGATACTCTGCGTCAAACCGATGCCCCCGAACTTGCTCGCCGCATACGCGCTGTTGCGGAACGAACCCTTCTTGCCCGACTTGGAGTTAATCTGGATGATGACCCCGCTCTTCTGACCAACCATTACCTTCGCCGCCTCGCGGGCGCACAGGAAGTAACCGTACAGGTTCACCTCCACCACCTTCTTCCACGCATCTGCTGGAAACTCGGTGATGTCGTGCGCGATCAGGATGCCCGCGTTTGCCACCAGGATGTCCAGCCTGCCGAAGGTCCGCACGTGGCGCTGAACCATCTCTACCACGTCCGCCTCGTTGGTCACATCGCACCGTACCACCAGCGTTCGGCACCACCCGTACTCGCGCTCGATGCCCTGCGCCACTGCCTGCGCCTTCTCCACTTGCAGGTCCGCCAGGGTGACCCCGGTGCATCCCTCGCGTGCCAGACGGATGGCGATTGCCTCGCCCAGCCCCTGTGCCGCTCCGGTGACGATGGCTGTTTTGCCTTCCAGACGCTTCATCGTTGCCTTTGCTTCCCTCCCCGTTATCGATTCCGCTGGAGGGCGCGTCAATCCTGCTACGCCGCGGCAGGCTTTCCCTCGTGTCCGTGCGTCCATCGGGCGAGGATTCGTCGCAACTCCGCCTCTCGGAAAGGCTTGCTGAGGTAGTCGTCCATCCCCGATTGCAGGCAGAGTTCCCGGTCGCCGTCCATCGCGCTGGCGGTCATGGCGATGATTACCTGGTGGCTCTGCGAACCCCTCTCGCGCTCGCGGATGAGGCGCGTGGCAGAATAGCCGTCCATCTGAGGCATATGCACATCCATGAACACCACATCATACCGCCTGTCCGCCGTTTTGTGCACCGCCTCATAGCCGTCATGGGCGATGTCCACCATACAGCCCGGCCGCTCCAGCAGACGCTGTGCCACCTTGCGGTTCACCTCGTTATCTTCCACCAGCAGAACGCTCAGACCGGCTGGCAGTTCGGTCTCCGGTTCCTCGTGTGCAACCGACGCGCCAGCCTGTGTCAACTGCAGGGGAATCTCTACCCAGAAAGTGCTTCCCTTGCCGACCTCACTTTGCACATAGATACGCCCACCCATCAGCTCGGTCAGCTGTTTGCAGATAGCCAGCCCCAAGCCTGTTCCCCCGTAGCGACGGGTCGTGGAGCCATCCGCCTGGGTGAATGCCTCAAAGATGGCGTCCAGTCGCTCCGACGGAATGCCAATGCCCATGTCCTGCACTGCCAGCCGAACTATCACTTTGCCATCCTGCTCGCCCAGATGCGAGACCCGCACCACTACCTCCCCCTGCTCGGTGAACTTGATGGCGTTGTTGACCAGGTTCGCCAGGATCTGGCGCAGGCGCATGGGGTCTGCAGCACTGCGGGTGGAATGTCCTCTGCGACCTCTGCCCGCAGAGTCAGGGCTTTCTGGCGTGCACGAGCAGAGAACGGCTTCACCACGTCGTACGCCACCCCGTGCAGGTCGGTTGGCATCCGCTCCAGGGTCATCTTCCCCGCTTCGATCTTGGCAAGGTCCAGAATATCGCTGAGGATAGACAGAAGCAGGTCGGCACTGGAGCGTAGGGTCTTGAGGTAATCGCGCTGTTCCTCGTTGAGAGGGGTACCCATCAGCAGTTCGGTCATGCCGATGATGCCGTTCATGGGGGTGCGAATCTCGTGGCTCATGTTGGCGAGGAACTCGGATTTGGCGTAGCTGGCTGCTTCCGCCTGCACCGCCAGCTCCTGGGCGCGCAGTAACGCCTGCTCCAGTTGCGCGTTTGCCTCCGCGATAGCCAGCTCCGCCTGTTTGATGTCGGTGATGTCTAGCGCGACGCCGGTAACGCCCTCCACGCGCCCGCTCGCGTCTCGATGTGGCAGGTAGTAACAGTAGTAACATTGGTACCAGAGCTCCCCCAGGCGAATGATGCGCGTCACGGTCTCGCCCTGCAGAGCGCGGCGGATGGAATCCGTGATCTCCGGATAGGCTTTGTAGAGCTCCAGCGCACTCTGCCCAACCACCTCACCCGCCGCAAGCCATAGTCGTCTCAACCCTTTGCCGTCGGAATAGGTGAACCACCCGCGCCGGTCAAGAGCGTGTACCACCACAGGCAGGTTGTCCACCAGTAACTTCAGGTGCATCTGATGGGACCGCACAATAGAGGCGTTCTCCTGCGCCTGCCTGCGTTTGCGAAGCACAACGGTAAGCAGAATCCCTATGACACCCACCAAAGCGCCATGCAGAATCAGATGGTTAACCGGCAACGGATGAGGGTGGATAACCACCAGCACTATCACCAGCAAACCACCAACAACCACCCCCGCAAGCGTATCGGTGCACTTGGAACCAAACGTCCATCGCCTCACGATGAAAGCCCCACACTTTCTCACTTATCGATATTGTTCCACATAATCGCTGGAATGCTGGTCGTTTCGGGCGCGTATAAGGAAAAACGAGCGCGTGGCGCGAATCCAAAGGGACGGTGATGATATGAAAGGGGGAAACTGATGAGGAGGTATCTGCTGGTCTGTCTGTGCTTGCTGACGGGTTCCGTCTCTGCCCAGCCGACCGCCGTGGAAGCGCTGGCACAATCGCCCCGACAAATCAATGTCTATTGGCTACCTCCCGAGCAGGGCACGGCGCAGAGCTACCTGGTGGTGCGAGATGGGCAGGTGGTCGCCACCCTACCTGCGGATGCACGTCAGTATGTGGACGAGCCGCTGGAGCCGTGGCAGTTTTACCGTTATCGGGTGATCGCGCAGATGGCGGACGGCACGCAGAAGCCCTCGGTGGAGGTGGTGGAGCGCACCTTCCGCGAACTGCCCAAGCGCATCCACTATCCGCTGGTCGTGGTAGGGGGCACCGCCTCGGGGGTCGGCGCGGCGGTAATCGCCGCTCGCGAGGGCGTAACGGTCGCCCTGCTGGAGCAGACCAACCGCCTAGGCGGCATGATCAGCAACGGCGTCAGCCTCACCGACATGCGCAACCCCGCCCGTTCGAACGGTCTGTTCGAAGAGTTCCGCCGAGCGGTACAGGCATACTACGCAACGGGCAACGGCATGGCGTATGAACCCCGCGTGGCTAACGCGTTGATCAAGAGCATCGTGGCACAACATCCCAACATTCACGTCTATTTCCGGGTGCGCCCTATTGGGGTGATTCGCGAGAAGGAGCAGGTGCGCGCCGTTGTGGTGCAGGATCTGCTCACCGGACGCAGAGCCATCTTCGAAGGGGACCTCTTCATCGACGCGACGCACGAGGGCGACATCGCCGCCTGGGGAGGCGCACCCTTCCGCGTGGGGCGCGAACCCCGCTCCCCCGAGGAACCCCACGCCGGACACATCTACTACGACCGGGCGAACGACCGCATCCTGCCTGCCAGCACCGGCAAAGGCGACAAGCGTATCCCCTCGTACGCCATCCTGCTGGCGGTGAAGGACTACGGCAAGGACGCCGATAAGACCATTCCCCAACCGCCTTTTTACAACAAGGAGAACTATATCCACACCCCGCCTTGGGAGAAAACGTGGGCTTATCTGTACGGACGCTTCCCCGGAGGTAAGTTCGAAATCAACCAGCATCCGCAGGGTAGTAACCTGCCCGGCATTAACTACGATTATCCCACCGCCAGCTGGAAACGCCGGGATGAGATCGCCGAGCGTTACAAGTGGCACGCGCTGGGGTATCTGTACTATATTCAAACCGAGCTGGGGCTGAAAAACATCGGGCTGGCGGAAGACGAGTACCGCGACAACGGCAATGTGCCTCCCATGCTTTACGTGCGCGAAGCGCGGCGCATCATGGGGCATGTGCTGATGAACGAGAGCGACGTGTGGAAAGCCCGCGAACGCCTCCGACTCGATTCCGTCAGCATCGGCGACTATCCCATGGACTCGCACGCCGTTCAACCCAAAACCGATTGGGATTCTCCCGATTTGGGCGAGGGCGAGTTCTGGCTGGCCAAGTATACCCCCTGGTATCAGGTTCCATTTGGCATCTTATTACCACTTCGCCTACGCAATGTGCTGGTGTCCACCGCCGTCTCCGCTACCCATGTGGCGTACGGAACCCTACGCATGGAGCCGGTGCGTATGAACATGGGGCAGGCGGCAGGCGCAGCGGCAGCGCTGGCTTTGCGCTATGATACCGAGCCGAAGCGTATTCCCTCCCGCCTGGTGCAGGAGGTGCTTCTGCGCTACGGCGTGTATCTGTACTGGTTCCCCGATGTAACCGCCGAGACACGCGGCTTTCGGGCGATCCAGTACCTGGCGACACGGGGCTACTTCCCGCAGGAACGGTTCGAACCCGACAAGATGCTCACCCGTGCGGACGCAGCGCAGTGGCTGTGGCACAGGCTGAAACAGGGCGGCTGGCAAACCCGCTACGCGAAACCGACTCTGCCTTACACCGACCTGCCCGAAGGACATCCTGCCCGATCGGCGGTGGAAGCGCTGGTGTCGGCGGGTATCATCAAGCCGGAGGAGACGCAGTTTCGTCCCGACATGCCCATCTCGCGCGGGCTGTTCGCGCAGTGGCTGGTCAACGTGATGGTCAAACTGGGGCGATGGACGCCGGTCGCCCCCGAAAAGGCGCCCTACCTGGATGTGCCTTTGGACTCGCCCTACGCGGTCGCGGTGCAGACCCTGCGCCGGTACCATCTCACCTCCCTGCTGTGGGACGGTGCAGAGGCTCTGCAGGAGGAGGGAACGCGCTTCTTCCCGGAGGGACCTATCACCCGCACCGACGCCGCGCGAACCCTGTACCTGACGGTGCGCGATACCATCTGGCGCCCCGAAGAGGCGGATTACGTGCGTTGAATCCGCAGGTGCCCGACGCGGAGTCAAACAGATGAAAACCTTTTGAAGGAGTGAAACCATGCGCCGAGCGCTCATCTATATCGTGATTGTGTTGATAACAGGGCTGGTGATTTATGCCTTCCAGCCCCCGAAGCGGTTGGGCGAGGGGTCTACCGCCCCTAACGTTACGCTGAACCTGCTGAACGGCGAAACCAAAACCCTACACGACTACAAGGGCAAGGTGGTGGTGATAGACTTCTGGGCGACCTGGTGCGCCCCCTGCCGATTCACCATGCCTAAGATGATCCAGTTCTACAACCGCCACCGGAACGAGAACGTGGAGCTGATCGGGCTAGCGGTAGACGTCACCAGCCCCGCGGAGATAGAAGCGTTCGTCAAAGAGATGGGGGTGAACTATCCTATCGCCGTGGACAGCGATGCCTCCGCGAAGCAGGCATTCCAAATTAAGAGCCTGCCCACCCTGTTTGTGATCGATAAAGAGGGCACTATTCTGCTTCGCATGGAGGGCTACGACCCGCAAAACACCATCCAGCTTCTGGAGGAGACGGTACAACGCGCCCTTCAGCGGTGATAGTGCAGGATAGAAGCTTCCTGCGCGCCCTCAGCTTGCAGGGAGCGCGTGAGTACTTCCTGCCAGTCTTCCTGCAGGCTACCGTCCAGCGCGCACAGCACCCGGGAGTGCGCCGCTTCCAGACGCGCGCTCTCGGTAATCTCCTGACCACCCACCACCGCGAGGCACGGTAACCCTGCCTTGCGCATCAGGTCAGCCCAACGCCGCGCCCGTGCCACGTCGCCCTCGTCCACTTTGGACGATACCTCCATGATGAGGTAAACCTGCTGGTCCGCCAGGCGTCCCTGAGCGATAATGTCTGCCAGAAAGAGGTCTTTCACCTCATCTGTGGTTAACGTCGGTCACACCAGGTCCTCGACGTCTGCTGGGGTCAGCACACGCAGTTTACGCAGAATGTGCCCGAAATAGGCGTAGATGTGTTTGGCATATTGTTCTTGCAGTTGTCAACCGAGCAGTGACGCCAGCTTGTTTTCTACCCCCACAAAACGCTCCTGCACCGCCCTGCGGAACAGGTCCAGGGCATCCCGCAGTGCCGCGAGCTCCTGCTCCACCCGCTCAAAACGACGCTCCGTCGCCTCCCGAAAAGCAGCGATCTCGAGCGCGGTGCGTGCCTGGCGCTCTGCGATACGTTCCAGAATGGCTTCAATTCGAGCAAGGCGTTCCTCCGACGCTGTGCGTGAATCTGCCTGCTCGCTGGCCAGCTGGTCCACCTTGGCGGGCAGTGCCAAAAACTCCTCCGAGGCAATCGCCAGAAACACACGCTGTCTCAGCGCAGGGTCCTGGCGCAGGAGTTCGATGAACGAATCGATGTCGGCAGGCGTAATGGGCACCGGTGCTCCTCCACGTGCTCACACACTGGCCGACACTATTTTACCACATTACCCCCAACCGCCGCCTGCCATGGCTCGCGATGCGTCGCCTCATACTCTGCGATCTTGTGCTCATACTGCAGGGTCAAGCCGATATCGTCCAGACCTTCCAGCAGACACTTCTTGCGGAAGGGGTCTATTTCGAAGCGGGTGAAGAAGCCGTCTTCCCCCGTGAGGGTCTGCTCCTGCAGGTCAACGGTGAGCCGATAGCCCTCCTGCGCGTAGACGCGGCGGAAAAGGTCGTCTACCACCCCCGCTGGCAGTTCTACAGGCAGGATGCCGTTCTTGAAGCAGTTGGTCTTGAAGATGTCCGCGAAGGAGGGCGCAATCAGCACGCGGAAGCCGTAGTCCAGCAATGCCCAAGGCGCGTGTTCCCGACTGGAGCCACAGCCGAAGTTCTCGCGCGTGAGCAGGATTTGCGCTCCCTGATAGCGCGGCTGATTGAGCACGAAATCGGGATTTGGCGAGCCGTCGGGCTGGAACCGCCAGTCATAGAACAGAAACTGCCCGAAGCCGGTGCGCTCTACCCGCTTCAGGAACTGCTTGGGCACGATCTGGTCGGTGTCGACGTTGGGCTGGTCGAGCGGCGCCACCCGCGCGGTGACCTTTTCGAACGGTTTCATCGGCGCAAGACCTCCTCAGCGATTTTGCCTTCGCGATACCATTCGCGGATGTCCACAAAATGCCCGGCGATGGCTGCTGCTGCCGCCATCTGGGGGCTGACCAGATGGGTACGCCCGCCGCGTCCTTGCCGCCCCTCGAAGTTGCGGTTGCTGGTAGACGCGCTTCGCTCTCCGGGCAGAAGGATGTCGGGGTTCATGCCCAGGCACATACTGCATCCCGAGTCGCGCCACTCGAAGCCCGCCTGCAGGAAGATCTCATGCAAGCCTTCCTCTTCGGCTAACCGCTTGACCCTCTGCGAGCCGGGCACGACCATCGCCCGCACATGCGGCGCCACCTTCTTGCCCTTCACCACCGCCGCCGCGGCGCGCAAATCGCTCAGTCTGCCGTTGGTGCATGAGCCGATAAACACGCGATTCACCCGAATCTCCTGAATGGGTGTGCCCGGTTTCAGCCCCATATACTGCAGAGCACGCTCCGCCGCCCGCGCTTTGGTCTCGTCGGCAAACGAAGCGGGGTCGGGCACGCAACCGGTCACGTCCACCACCTGCTCCGGGCTGGTGCCCCAGGTGACCTGCGGGGCAAAGGTAGAGACATCGAACTGCACCTCTCGGTCAAATCGCGCGTCGGGGTCGGAGGGCAGGGTCTGCCAATATGCGACTGCCCGCTCGAACTGTTTGCCCTGCGGGGCGTATCGTCTGCCTTCCAGATAGGCGAAGGTGGTCTCATCGGGGGCGATCATCCCCGCGCGCGCGCCTGCCTCGATGGACATGTTGCATATCGTCAATCGCTCTTCCATGCTCAGCGCACGGATGGCAGAGCCCATATATTCCACCACGCATCCTGTGCCCCCGCCCGTGCCGATGCGCCCAATGACGCCTAGAATCAGGTCCTTGGCGGTAACGCCCAATGCCCGCTCGCCCTCCAGCCGAATCGCCATCGTAAGGGGCTTGGTCTGAAGCAGGGTCTGCGTCGCCAGCACATGCTCCACTTCCGAGGTGCCAATGCCGAAAGCCAGCGCGCCCAATGCGCCATGTGTGGAGGTGTGGCTGTCGCCGCACACGATGGTCAAGCCGGGCAGGGTGATGCCCAGTTCGGGACCGATGACGTGCACGATGCCGTTGTCCTCGCTGTCTAGGTCGAACAGGGTGATGCCGAACTCTCGGCAGTTTCGACGCAGGACCTCTATCTGCTTCGCCGAGATGGGGTCGGTGATGTTCCAACGGTTGTCGGTAGGCACGTTGTGGTCCATGGTGGCGAAGGTAAGATCTGGGCGGCGCACTTTGCGCCCCGCCTCGCGCAGACCGTCGAACGCCTGCGGGGAGGTGACCTCGTGCACGAAGTGACGGTCGATGTATAGCAGTGTCGGTCGTCCGGGTTCCTCGTAGACGACATGAGCGTTCCAGATTTTCTCGAACAGAGTGGGCATAGGCAATCTCCTCCTTTGGGTTTTTATTATACCATGCAGAGCGGGCAGAATGATGGCGCTGTTTCCTGGTCAGGGTCAAGCGAGAAGGCTCTTTGGCGAAAAAATTTTTGGTGCCGATGCGTTTTACCTGCTTGACTTTTTTGGCGCGATTATATATACTAAAAGCAGAGTAACTTAATCGTTTCATGTCAGCCGTGTTCGCCGTTCTTCTGCAGTTCCTGCAGAGTCGCGAAAGGCTGTGACAACCCATTATCTTGACGAAGGAGGTCGTTCCGATGAAAAAGGCTTTCACCCTCATCGAACTGCTCGTCGTTATCGCGATCATCGCGATCCTGGCGGCGATTCTGTTCCCGGTGTTCTCACAGGCACGTGAGAAAGCGCGCCAAACGCGATGCCTTTCCAACTGCAAGCAGATCGGGCTGGCAACGATGATGTACATTCAGGACTACGACGAAGTGATGCCGCCCGGCTACGATTATCGTCAGGGGGGAGACACCACCGTCTGGTACATGCAATTGCTTTGGCCGTATATCAAGGACGGGCAGGTGTGGACGGGTACCGGCATCCGCGGATGCCCAACGGCGACTGTGCCATCCGCCTGGGCTTACGCCTACAATGACGTGCTAAACTACAAGTCGCAGGCGGCGATCCCTCGCCCCGCTGAAACCATCTTGCAGGGCGATACGGGACAGGTGCCCGAGTGGGGCTGGTACTGCTCCTCCACCTTCTGGAACTGGTGGACGCCGCAGGTGTGGCAGGATCGCGCCGGCAACATTCCTCCCAGCAACTACTGGGATGATGCGCAGGTAGACCCGTTGTCGGTGCTCCTACACAAACTGCCGGATGGCACTGACCTGGATACCGACGCCCCCAGTCGCATCCAGACATGGAACGCAACAGGGCGTGTCGGAAACATCCGCTATCGCCACAATGAAGGTGCGAACCTGAGCTTCGCAGATGGACACGCCAAGTGGTTCAAGAAGGGCGGTACGGTGAAGCTGTACCACTTCCGCTTCAACCTGCAGAACCGCCTGTAGAAACGCGCATCGCACGGCTGGCATGAAAGTAGCGGGGAGCCTGCCCGGCTCCCCGTTAACGTTCCTCGATGGTTCTCTGCGCCCAGTAGCCCGCCTTCATCTGGTGCAAACGTTCGTTGGCAGAGAGGTGCCATCCTCTACCGGCATCAGGGTTATGGTTGCCCCTGCAGGGCGCTGGCCTCTACTTTGCCTTTGACCTTTCCGTCCGCGCCGTAGAAGAGGATGTGCTCGGTGCCTATCAGCACGCGCAGTCGCCCCTGCCCATCATACAGCGTCAGCAGGGTATCCTCCCCCGACGTCTTCAGCTCGGCGCGGATCCTGCCGTCTTTGTCCACCAGTTCGATGCGCTGGGTGCGGATAACCACAGGCGCCTGCGTTCGGGACTGTGCCCACAACGCGCCTATCAGCAGGGGAACCCCCACCACAGGCAACAGCGCCACGATCATCGCTCGTTTCATCTCTGTGCTCCTCCCGTCTGTTTCTTTCACCATAGCATATTTTTCGGGGGCAGGCAACCCGCAAGGAGGATAAAAATGAGGGAACGAAAAGGAGATATGAGCCTGACACTCTTCGTCGCACGGAGCGTCAGAGAAAAGGCTTATAATGACGCTTGATAGCACTTAGAATAACAGAAGGCTCCCCAAAACCGGAGGAACCAAACCATGCCCCTTACCGCACGAGTGGCTGTGCGCCAGGGAGTACCCATCCTGCTGGTCAACGACGAACCCGTTGCGCCGCTGATGGTGTTCGTTAATCTGGTAGGCGAAAAACGGGAAGCGGGCTTAAGCACCGTTCGCCGCGCGGCACAGGCAGGCGTGCATCTCGTCTCCTTCGTGGTGCACCCTTTCCCATGGGCTTCTGCCGGCGAAAAGCCCGACTATCGCCCCTACGAGGAACAGATGGACGCCATCCTGCGCGAGAATCCCCGCGCCCTGCTGTTGCCGCGGTTCGGTTTGAACAACCTGCCCGAGTGGTGGGCAAAGCAGAACCCCGATGAGATGATGCTGTACGACAACGGTCAGCGCGGGCTGGTGAGTATGGCATCCTCCAAGTGGCGCAGTGAGGCGGGAGAGAGCCTGCGTTTGCTCGTGCGTCACCTGGAATCACGCTACAGCGAACACCTCATCGGCTACCACCCCTGCGGGCAAAACACCGGTGAATGGTTCTATGACCGCGTGTGGGAAGGGCTACTGCCAAGCTTCGAGCCGCCCATGCAATCCGCCTTTCGCCGCTACCTGCGTGACCGCAACGCCCTCCTGCCCACCGCCGAGGAACGCAAAGCGAAGGGCAAAGGCGTGTTCTTGCACCCTGTCTCTCAGCACAGGCTGATCCAGTTCTGGCGGTTCCAGCAGGAGGTGATGGTCGACGCGCTGGAGGAGTTCGCCCGAATCATCAAGGAGGAGACTAACGGGCGCAAGCTGGTAGTATACTTCTACGGTTACCTGTTCGAGCTGGCGGGCTTGCCCGGCGGTCCAGCGGTATCGGGGCACCTCGCGCTGGAGCGTCTGCTGAAGTGCCCCCATGTGGACATCCTCTGCGCGCCCATCTCGTACCTAGATCGCCAGGCAGGCGGGAGCGGCGGGTTCATGGCACCTGTGGACTCGGTGCACCTGCACGGCAAGCTCTGGTTGAACGAGGACGACACCCGCACCTACCTTTCCAAGCCCGAAGACAACTACGGTCGAACCGAAACCCTGGCGCAGACGCTGGCGGTGCACCAGCGCAACTTTGCGCACATCGTCACGCGAGGCGCGGCGTGCTGGTGGATGGACCTGCTGGGCGCAGGCTGGCTGGATAGCAAGGAGATATGGGAGAACCTCGCCCGACTGAGCAGACTGTATGCCGACATTCTGCCCCAGATGCAACCTTACCGCCCCGAAATCGCGGTGGTGGTGGACGAAGGCAGTCTATGCTACCTCTCCTACGGCAACGCCGGGACTCAGCCTCTGCTGTCGGGGATACGCCAGGCACTGTACCGCCTCGGCGCACCCGCAGGTTTCTATCTGCTGAGCGATGTCTGCGCCGGGAAAGTGGAACATGCGAAGATATTGCTCCTGCTGAACGCTTTTGCGCTCACCGACAAACAACGCCGTGCCCTGCAGGAGCAGATGCGCCAGGGCAAGACCATCGTGTGGTTCTACGCGCCCGGCTACATCCGCGACAACTCCGCCTCTGCCGAGAACATCTCGGAACTGACCGGGATAACCGTTACCGAAAAAGATTCCCTGCCCTCCGGTCAAGCATCCACCATCCCGCCGCGGGTGGTCCGGCGTGAGCAGTTCGGCACGAAGGAGCCGCTGTCGCCCGCCTTCGTGGTCACGGACCCCTCCGCGCACCCGCTCGCCACCTTCAACGCCACAGAAGAGGTCGCGGCGGCAATCAAGCGCTTTGGACGCGGATGGTCGGTCTATCTCGGCACGCTGAGCGCAGGGGTGAATCTGCTGAAGACGTTCACAGAGATGGCTGACGTGCACACCTATGTCGCCTTCGAGCAAATCGTCATGGCTGGAAACGGCCTGCTAGCGCTCCACGGCGCGGAACCCTCCTCGCCGTTCGGAACGAGCGTTCGTCTACCCGCTGTGGCTACCCTGTATGACCCTATACGCGCAGAGGCACTTGGCAACGGTAGGAAGCACATAGCGATAAAGGTGCAGATAGAGAAGGGACAGACCTTGCTGTTCAGACTGCTGTGAAGGGGTACAGAGGAGGTGTAAGGTGGAGATTCTTCGCTTCGCTCAGAATGACACCAAACGTTATGCTGACACCAAACGTTATGCTGAGCGCCAGCGAAGCATCTCGTTACCGCTTGTCATGCTGAACGAAGTGAAGCATCTCGGTTGGGATTCTTCGCTCCGCTCAGAATGACAAGAGAGAAGCGGCTCAGATTAGCGTGCCCGCTAACTATACCAGACAGCACAAAACACCACGTGAAATGTCATTACCTTGCCGTTAATGATTACACTCGTTTTTCGGAGAAAAATTTTTCTAAAAAAACTTTCCATCGCTCTCAAAAATGCGGGTTTTGGCACGAATCTTGCAGTACTATAAAATAGTAAAGCACGATGGCAACAGCCAAGACGCAACCAGGGCGAGACCCTACTGTTTCGCCGAAGTGCCGGGCAGACAGCAGGACCTCCCTGGAAAAATGGAGGTATCCGATGCGAATCGACGCAAGCAAGTTTCTGCCTGCGGTTTGGGTGGTCGGGGCTCTCCTGCTCCTCTGCCTGACACCACTGGCATATGCACAACCGAAGAAGCCCTCCGCCCCTCCTGCAGGTGCACCCCTTCTGCTCTTACCGGGCAGTCCGCTCGACCTGATGCTTGCAGGACTCGGGGCGAGCCCACCCCTGCAGTACGAGACATCGGTGGCACATACCCGCCCCGAACTAGCAAAACAGAATCTACCCGTTGGTCCCGCATACCTGCAGGAAGGCAGGGCAATGGGTCGTGACGGTGTTGTGGAAGCCGGACGCTACATCCTCCCCTTCGGCACTAAGGGCGAGAAGGTCGCGCTGGCTTTCCTCACGGGCGACTACGTGCCCCCAGAAGGCGAGAAACTCCAGCCCGCACTGGCACAACTGGCACGAGCTCGCGCTGGGCAACTTTCCACCCTTGGCACCGACGCCAAGCCGGCGGTCTACGCGCTCATCCTGCTGAACGGCAGGCTGGACGAGAGACTGCAGGCATGGCTGACGGAGCGCGGGGTGGAACTGTTCGGTTTCTACCCTTACTCCGCCTACCAGGCGCGCATCCCAGTAGACGCACTGAACGCGGTGGCATCCAACCCGCAAGTGCGCTGGGTGGGCCAGCCCTACCCCATCCAAAAACTAGACCCCGACCTGCGTCTTTTCATGGGCGCAAACTCTGGCGAGAAGATAGGGCTCTACGTGAACTTCTTCGCCCCTGATGAAGGCGCACGGGACGCCGTATCCGCGATGGCAAGCAAGACGGGCACGTGGGACCCCAAACTGGCTCTGCTTTACGTCGAGGCAGATGCGGTTACCATCAACCGCCTGCTGGACATGGATGCGGTGCTGTTCGCGGAGCCGGTCCGCCCCTCGCACACGGACCACACCGAATCGCAGGTCTCCATCAACGCCGACTTGCTGTGGCACTACCAGCATGACGGGCGCTCCGAAGGGGGACGCGCCATCAAGGTCGGCGTGATGGATACCGGCTTGACGTGGCACTGGGACGTGAACAACATCTGGGGTGGTGCGGCGGGCTACAACCGCACCACAGAGACCAACTGGTGGGACGACCGCCACGGACACGGCACACATGTCACCGGCACTTTCATGGGCGAGGGCAACGCCCAAGCGCGCTACCGCGGCATGGCACAGGGTCTAGCCGACACCAATGTGGACGGTTATGACCTACTGTTCAGCAAGGTGTTTCGCCTCGCTACGGACGGCAGTGGCAAGGCAGTTTCCGAAGGAAACTCGATGTACGAGGGCTTGCTGGACATGCAGGGAAGGGAGGCACGCTACGCCCGCCAGGTGTTCAACTTCAGCGGCGGCAGCAGCGGCACCAACCTCGTCGGCACCGACGGCAACTCACGCAAGGTGGACGAGATCTTCCAGAACAACATCGTGCCCGTGATCTCGGCAGGCAACGATGGACCCGGCGGCAGCACGATCGGCTCGCCTGGTGTTGCCAAAGGGGCGTTCACCATCGGCGCGATTTACGATGACGCGGCGGGTTATGTAGACCGCGTGACCAATTATTCCTCGCGTGGCTATACGGGCGACGCCCGCCTGAAACCCGACGTAGTGGCACCGGGCTCATGGATTGATTCCCTTAGCAACGCCGACAGTAGCGGTTACCGATACGGCTGGAACGGTACCTCGATGGCGGCTCCGCACGTGGCAGGGCTGGTGGCAGGCATGATCGCCCACCATAACTTCCCCGCTTGGGCGACCAAGTCCACCATTATCGCCAACACCATCAACCTACTGGGGCAAGCCGCCTCTGCACAGGGACGAGGCAAGGTGGATGCCATGCTCTCGCACTACAACGTGGACGGCTGGTGGGCCACGTGGTGGTGGGGGAATGGCGGCACCGGGGACCTGCGCAGCGTGGATTTCAACCTGCCGCAAAACGCCTCCATGCTGCGCATCATCCTGGTCTATCCCGATGCGCCCGCGCCGTCCGGGGGAGGCATCGCGCTCAAAAACGACCTGGACCTCTATGTGGACCGCGCGCCGTTTAGCGGTGGCCCCAGCGGGGAGTGGAGCTCTCGCTCCGCGCGCGACAACGTGGAGGAGGTCACCATTTACAACGCCGCCGCGGGCGACTACCGCATCAAGGTGTATACCTATGCGCAGAACGAAGGTGGCTCGCAGGCATGGGCGGTGACCGTACGCGCCGTATACGGAGCGATCAACCCCAACATCACCCTCTACTTCTCCACACCGGTGGCGGTTCAGCCCAACGTGAACTTCGACGTCACGGGCTGGGCACGTGCCGACTCGTGGGTGGCGTCGGGGGTGCTCGGTGACATTGACCTGCTCACCAGTGGCATCGCGCTCAACGGCATGACCTTTGTGCGCTGGGCGCCCAACGGCGCGGTAGAGGGCTTCTATTTCGCCGGCTCTGATGGCACGAACCAGGGCAATATCCCCGCGGGCTACTGGCGACGGCTCGTATGGAGCCTGAAAGGAACCACCGAAGGGCACAAAAGCATCCGCTACGACGTTAACTCGATCAACGGCGGCACCGCCTCCGTGACCAACACGGTGATTGTGGACGGCACCGACCCAGCCAGCTGGCAGAACCTCTATCCCAACTGGGCGAACAGCACCACCCCAACCGTATGGATCCAGGTGCGGGATGCGCTATCCGGACTGAACATCAGCAGACTTTACTACTGGTACTGGACCTCTGGAACCGGCGTGCAGGGACCGTTCTCCTGCAACACAGGCGCCAGCAACGGCTCCACGGCTCTGGAGTGGATTTACACCAATGCCGTCCCCTTCAACCAAGAAGGCGGAAGCGGGCAGAACCAAATCTACTTCCGTGCCTATGACCGCGCCGGTAACTACGGCGACAGCGGCTGGCAGGTCGTGAAGATAGACGTGACTCCTCCACAGGACTGGCAGAACTTCACTGTGACCGACGTCGGCACGACAGGGCTAACCCCTACTTGCACCGTGCAGGTGCGCGACGTGCTCTCCGGCTTGTCCATTTCGACGCTAGGCTGGTATCGTTACTCCACCAACGGCGGTAGCAGCTGGAGCAGTTGGAACAGCACCTCCATCACCGGCTCAGATGGCACCACCGCCTTCCAGACCATCACCGCCAGCAATGTGCCCTTCAACCAGCAGAACGCGACGCAGAACAAAATCCAGTTCGCCGTAAGCGATCTGGCGGGCAACTGGGGATTTAGCCCACAGTACACCGTGGCGACCAAGTACACCACCACGCTGACACTGGAGAACGCCTCAGGCACTATCGGGCAACCCGCTACCCTGACCGCTACCCTGCGCCGCGTGTCCGACAGTGCTCTGCTAGCGAGCAAGACCATCACCTTCAACGTGGACGGCAGTGACGCTGGCTCCGCCAGCACCAACGCTTCGGGCGTCGCGACGCGCTCGTGGACGGTGACCGCTGGCGTGCTGGGAGACCGCCCGATGAGCGCATCCTTCGCCGGCGACAGCCAGTACCACGGCTCCTCCAGTGGAGCCACCTTCCGCCGGTACGCCAATACCGCGATCGACATCTCGAGCGTCAGCGGACAGCGCGGGGACACAGTAGCTCTCAGCGCCACCCTCAAGCGGGCACATGATAGCGCGCTGATCGTCGGGCGCACGCTCAGCTTCAAGGTAGACGGCACCTCGGTAGGCAGTGCCGTGACCAACTCCAGCGGTGTCGCCAGCATCAACTACACCATCCCCATGGGCGCCGCTCTGGGAGCGCACCCCATCGATGTCGCCTTCGCCGGCGACGACCCGCTTAACCCCAGCAGTGGCAATGGGACGCTGAACGTCTCCGCCAACGTGCGCAAGGTGTCGGGCACGGTGGACCTGCAAGACTTCGGTGGCGACACCACAACCATCTCCGTCACCTTCGAAATCCGCAACCCCGGCAGTACCACCCCCCTGGAAACGCATGTGGTGAATCTCGACGGCAGTAGCGCATATGCCTTCAACACCACGCGAAACGGCACCTTCGACATCGCCGCCAAGGGCGTGCACTGGCTCAGGCATACGCGAGCCAGCATCAGCATCACCGGCAACGTCACCGTGGACTTCAGCCTGCCCAACGGCGACGCGGACGGGGATAACGAGGTGACGCTATTTGACTTCGGTCAGCTGGTCTCTGCATTTGGCAGTATGCCCGGCGATAGCGGATGGAACCCCAACGCCGATTTGGACGGGGATGAGGAGGTCACGCTGTTTGACTTCGGCATCCTCGTGCGCAACTTCGGCATGATTGGGGACGATTAGCTTGCACAGGGAGCACCCGAGGGTCGGGGGCTCCCTGACAAACACATTCCAAATACAAGGAGGAAACGAACCATGAAGTTCCGTACGATGTTCGCGTTCGCACTGCTCGTGCTGACAACCGCCGTGTGGGCACAGAGCACCTCTGCATGGCGATTTAAGTGGGTTCAGCCCTACACCTGGCGGCTGGCGTCGCACGAATCGCGCGTCTTCCGTTGCGAGGACCCGCGCCCGCTGGAGCGCGTGGCGATGGACGATTGGATCTGCACGCGCACGGGTCCCATCATGCGCATTGGCTGGTGGGGCGTCCTGCTCACCCCGGCGCAGTACAACAAAGAGTGGCGCTACTATATCGCCATCTACCGCAACAAGCCGGGCACCTGCCAGCCGGAGCCTGACCCCATCTACCGCGCTTGCGTGCGCCCCGACATCATCCGCTACACCGGGCGATGGGACTGTCAGCAGAACCGCGTGTTCTACTTCTCCGCGCGCCTACCGACCCCGTTCCGGCAGGAAGTGGAACAACACTACTGGCTACAGATATCGGAGTCGGACAAAGAGAGCGCACGCCCGGGTATGGAGGACTTCCGCTGGTCGGCGCACCGCCCGCTGAACCTCTGTCCAGCAGGGCAGTACTCGCCTACTGGTTTCATCCAGCCCCTCCGCGATGCCTGTGACCACGTGGAAGACGACCTCGCCTTTGTGCTCTACTCGCGGGGCATCTTCGGGCAGGTCAACCTCGCCGGTTACCAGGGAGCGAAGTACGCCACGCTGGAAGTGCGCACCCGCGACGGCAACCTCGCCGACGTCGTGCCCGTGCAGATGGACGAGGACGGCAACTTCGAAGCCGACCCCGACGTCGAAGATGGCGACTACGACCTGGTACTCTTCTTCTCCAGCGCGTTGCCTGCAGTGCAGAAGAACGTGATGCTGAAGGACGGCAGTGTCACTCCCGCCAGCTTCTTCGACATCTTCTTCGGTGACCTTGACGGCGACAACGAGGTCACGCTGTTCGACTTCGGGATACTGGTGCGCAACTTCGGGCGCATCGGCGGAGAGTAACAGCGCAGGTTTGTGTCGGGCACGTGCGAACCACCTGCCCGGCACACTATCTCTTAACAGCACACAAATCATCCAGCATAATTAATCTATCTGGTGCATTCCTGTTTGCTGAAAAGGAGAGACCCTCACATTTCAGCCTCCAAGGAAACACCATCACAATCACACGCTCTCAGGAGGTGTTTACGATGTTCCGGCGAAGTGTTGCTCTCGTAGTGAGCCTTCTTGTAATAGCTTTCGCTACACCCATGAAGGCGCAACCCATTACCTATCAGGGGATGCTCAAAGAGGCGGGTATCCCCGCCACAGGAGCCTACGACTTCCAGTTCCTGCTGTTCACCGCCGCGTCGGGAGGCTCGCAGGTTGGCGCTACCCTAACGGTCAACGACCACAATGTGCAGTTTGGGCTGTTCAGCGTGGAACTGAACTTCGGCAATGTGTGGGATGGCTCCGAGCGGTATCTGGAGATACGGGTGCGCGCGGGAGCCAGTACAGGCGCTTACACCACGCTCTCGCCGCGAGTGAAGATGAACCCGACCCCGTATGCGATTTGGGCAAGCAAAGCGAATCCGACAGGTTCCGCAGGGGGCGACCTCTCTGGAACCTATCCGAACCCGGCGGTGGCGAGGCTACAGGGGCGCGCTGTATCTACCACTGTACCGACCACGGGTCAGGTGCTGAAATGGACTGGCAGTGCGTGGGCATCTGGGACGGACGATACCGGAAGCGGTTTCTGGCAGCAATCGGGCAGCAACATCTACTACACTGCGGGCAATGTAGGCATCGGCACGAATACCCCTGCCTCTCCCCTGCATGTATTGACGAGTACGGCCATTACAGCAATGACTGTGCACAATACCGCTGATGGTATCGCCTTCGGCGTCTATGGGGTAAGCAACAGCGCCTCGGGCATAGGGGTGTTCGGCTATGCCAACGCCTCCAGTGGCGAAACCTACGGCGTCTGGGGGCGAAGCGCCAGCACTGATGGCAGAGGGGTGTTCGGCTGGGCTGCCGCCACCAGTGGCACCACCTTAGGCGTCTATGGAAGAGTGTCTAGTCCAGATGGCTATGCGGGCTATTTTGAGGGGCGCGGATATTTCTCTGGTGATGTGCGTGTGAACGGCACTGCACGGGTTAAGGTGCTCGAAATCGTGGGTGCCGACCTTGCCGAGAAGTTCCCCGTCTCCGAACAGAATATCCAGCCCGGCATGGTGATATGGAGATCGCCCCCGACCACCCCGGTCAACTCCGCCTCTGCCGAACCGCTTACAGCAAGCGCGTGGCAGGCATGGTTGCAGGCGCGAACGGACTCAACACGGGCATAGTACTCGGTAACCAACCCGACAGCGCATCCCATCTCCCCATCGCGATGAGCGGGCGCGTGTGGGGCTACGCCGACGCAACCGAGCATGCGATTGAAACCGGTGACCTGTTGACCAGTTCCGAACGCCCCGGCTACGCCAGCAAGGCAACCGACCTAGCCCGCGCCCAAGGTGCTATTCTGGGCAAGGCGATGACTCCGCTGAAAAAAGGCGAGACAGGCTTCGTGCTGGCGCTTGTGAACCTACACTAAGAAGGTGATGAAGATGCGAACCGCACAATTGATTGTCTTGTGGGGCGCTTTACTGGTATTCTTAGGCTTGCAAGCGCAGTCTGCCCAGTCGCGCCCACAGCCCCTCTTTCAGCATGTCAGGATGGATGTCCCTATTACGGCTCCCGCTATGTGCAACGCTCAGGCGTACCAGCCTGTGCGCATCCGGTGGCAACTGGTGAACGCACTGCAACCTAACAGCCGTTTCTGCTCAACCTGATGGAGGGGATCAACCCTATCGACATCGTAGAGCGTGTCGAGCGGCGTTCAGAAACGCGCTTTTCGTGCTTCGGCAGATTGGAAGGGTTAGACGGAAGCCTTTTCATCTTGGTGCGCGAGAAGGATGCTCTGGCACTCTTTGTCGCTGTTCCAATGTACGAGGCTACCTTCGACTTGCGCTATGTGAAAGATGGGATCTACGCTGTCGTGCGCATTGGAGAAGAGCCTCCTTGCAGCAATCACGAAAGGATGTCCCCTTCCTCTTTCGAACCAACAGGGAAAGATGCCAAGTGGACACCACCACCCGATGAGAGCGATCTTCAACCTGCAGGCGAATTCGCACCGACTGCGTGCGTGCAACCGCATGCAGTGTTAGATGTCGCAGTCTACTACACGACACAGGCGATCACGGCAATAGGGGGCGTCGACCAGATGAATGCCCGGATCCAGCTCTTTATCGACCAGTGCAACACGGCGTATAACAATAGCCTCGTTCCCCTCACCGCGCGACTGGTGCGTCGGCTTGAGGTCGACTACCCAGACGAGGGAGGGGGGAATTCCAACACCCAACTCGACCAGCTTACAAACCCTTCGGATGGTGTGTTAGATAATATTCCACCCGATCGCACCAACTATCGAGCCGACCAGGTTGTTTTGTTGGTGCATCGGATGGATGGTGCCTGTGGAGTTGCGTGGTGTGGGAATGGGAATGACCCTGACCGCGCTTATGGTGTGGTTCAATGGAACTGCACCGAATATTCATTCCCCCCACGAAATTGGACACAACCAGGGCTGTGGGCATGACCGAGATAATGGCGGTTGTGGCTTTCGCAGCTATGGCTTCGGCTGGCGTTTTACTGGGAACGACGGCGTGGAGTACCGCACAGTCATGGCATACCCACCTGGCACGCGCATCCCCTACTTTTCGAATCCGGATGTCACTTATCAAGGCGTTGCTACGGGTGTTCTCATCGGTCAACCAAACGAGGCCCATAACGCACGAGTCATTGAAGAGACAAGCCGTTCCCGTGAGACCTTCCGCCTGCTCGACATTTGGGTTGACTTCGGATATATAGGCTTTTTTGAAGTCGGTACCTTTACGCAACCTTTCAACACGGTAGTCGAAGGCGTAAACGCGATTACAACCTTTTTGGATACTGACTTGGTAGCCTTTCCTACGCTCTATCTGAAAGCAGGTTCACGCCGAGAAACCCTGACTATTAGTAAACGCATGCGTTTGGAGGCATGTGGGGGCGTTGTCCGTATCGGTGCGCCCTAAAACCTTCTGCGAGGGTGACTGTTTCGTGCGGACCTGACCCCCGTTCCCTTCTCCTCGGGGGGAAGGGCGCGCCCCTTCCCCCGACACGGAACCTGGTCGTTCACTTGCCTCCCGTTTTCGGCTTGGTGGGCGGAGTGGGCTGGTTCGGTTTGGGTGATTCTTGCTTCTGTTTGGTGCGTTCCGCGGAGAGCTCCGCCGCGCGACGGTTCGCCTGATCCACCAGCAGGCTGACCTGCGAAGCGGGCACCACAAACACGCCGCCTATACCCGACGAGCCGCCACCCGACAGCAGGCGCATAAACATGGCAAACCCCATCGCGCCCCCACCCTCCTCGCGCACATCAGGCGTGATAGTGGTCAGCACCCCCAGCAGTTCGCCGTTAAGAGTGAAGACGGGCAAGCCAAGCTGCGACACATCGCCCAACAGCATCCACGCGCGGCGCGGTTTGGCGATCTCGCCGCAAACCTGTCCCAGCGCAAAGTAGGGTGCGTAATCGTAGCCCTTGGTCAGGCGTGAGATGGCGATCACCTTCTGCCCCAGCTTCGCCTCGGTCGCACTGGCAAGGTTGACCGGGGTCAACTGCCGGTCGCCCAGCCCCTCCACCTTGATGAAGGCGAGGTCCAGCTTGGTATCGGTAGCGGCGAGGAAGGCGTCGTACTCCTTATCCTCGTTGCCGAAGATAACCTTGATGGAGGTCGGCGTCATCTTGTAGTCCATCCCGGCGGGCATCGACTCTCCTGCCAGCATCTCCATCATCCGCTTCGGGGAAAACGGCGAATTGGAGACCATGATCAGACCGTCGGGCGTGACCACCACACCCTGTAGGATCAATCTGGACTCCTCATCCATGCTCTCGCCCCCCATCTTCATGGTGGTCTTCACCACCACTTTCACCGTGACGATAGAGGGCGCTATCTTCTCCACCACCGCCTGCACGTTCGCGCTGTCGTCTTGCGCCAGCACAGGCGTCAGCAGAGAGAGGCTGATCAAAACAGCCCATAACCGTTTGCTCATTGCTATCCCTCCTGTTGGCAGGCGAAGCCGGTCAGGGTACGAGCTTGGCCCAGTCTGGTTCGATAAACACAAAGTGGGTGCGTCCGCCCCGCCGCAGGAAGATGCGCGTTACTTTGGGGCGCTCTTTCACCACCCGTGCCATCACCTGCTCGAAGGCGTGCGTATCGGCAATGGGCACGCCGTTGATGCTCAGAATCAGGTCATCTGAGCGCAAGCCCGCCAACTGCGCCCATCCTCCCATGGTGCACTCTACTACAATGACCCCTTTCTGGTCCCTGCTCCAACGGTTCTCCATCCGGTCCAGCGGGGTCACGTCGCGCACCACGAACTCGAACTCCTTCTGGCGTACTCTTCGGGCGGTCTCGCCGGAGGCGGGAGTCTCCTCCAGCGTAACCGCGACTTTCTGCGGCTTGCCCTCGCGCAGGATGCTCAGTTCCACCCGTTCCCCAACAGAGAGATCTTCGATGACGCGGCGCAGTTCGTCGGCATCCTGCGGGCGCGAGGCCTCTAATTCGATGTCGTTCACTGCGAGGATAATGTCGCCCGTGCGCAATCCCGCTTTCCCCACTTCGGTCCATGGGTACACCTCGGTGATGCGGAAGCCCCGTGCCTCTTCCACGCCCAGCGCTTTCGCCACGTCGGAGGTCACTACCTGGGTTTTCACGCCCAGCCAGGGCTTTGCAAGCTCACCGCCCATCGTGTCGGGAGGAGGTGGTGCCAGATTGACCACCGTGATCAGGTGCTCCTCGCCGCGTCGGAAGTGCACGATCACCTCGCCACCCGCTCGGGCAGAGATCAGCGACTGCCGCAAGGCGGACAGGTTGGGGGTCGGCTTGCCGTTGACGGAGGTGATCACATCGCCCCGCTTCAGGTTCGGGCGGGCGCTGTCGCAGGGGTAGCCCGGTCGCACACCGGTTACCAGCACCCCCTGCTGGGTCGCCAGTTTACGCGCCACCACCATCGTGCGGGTGATGTTCTGAGCAGTTATTCCCGCCTCGCGAAACTCTTCTTCTTCCCCGCGCGAGCGTTCCCACAGCGCCACTACGACTGTGACCCTGCGCTCTTTGCCCGCACGTAGGAAGCGAATCGCCACTTTCTTGCCCACTGGTAGCAGAGCCATCTTCTGATAGAACAGAGGGATCTCTTCGAAGAAGCGGGCGTTGGTTGCCGAGCCGTCGATGGAAAGAATGATATCGCCGGGCTGAATGCCCGCCCTCTGCGCGGGCGAGCCGGGGAACACGGAGGAGACCAGCACGCCCGTCTTGCGCCCCAGCTTCTCTACTGGCAGAACGGTGACGCCCAGCCAGCCGCGCTGAATGCGCCCCGTCTTCAGCACCTGTTGTAGCACCTGGCGGGCGAGGTTGGAGGGTATCGCAAAGCCCATTCCGCTACCCCCCAGCTCGTTGATGCCCACTACCTCCCCGAGCAGGTTCACCAGCGGACCGCCCGAATTGCCCGGCAGTATCAGCGCATCGTGCTGAATCCAGCGGGTGAGCAGACCAGTGCTCTCGCCTTCGTCCAGCTCGATCTCCTCCAGCTCGGTCTGCGTGAAGTCAGTGAAGACGCGCCGAGTGTTGGAAACGATGCCCAGCGTCGCCGACGAGGAGAGCATCATTGGGTTGCCCATCGCCAGCACGTAATCGCCGATTTTCAGCGCGTCGGAGTCGCCCAATGGTGCGCAGGGGAACCGTCGCTTCGGGTCGGCGCGCAGTTTCAGAATGCTCAGGTCGGTCAGTGGGTCGTGTGCCACAACGGTCGCCTCCAGCGTCTCACCCGTCGTGAGCGAGCAGGTGATGCGCGTGGAGTTGCCCGCCACATGGTAGTTGGTGAGCACATGCCCCTGTGGCGTGACAATGAACCCGCTTCCTCCCGACGGTGTGCGCTGTGCCCGCCCTTCGCTGAAGTAGCGCGTGACCGCCAGGATGTTCACAACCGCCGGGTACACCCGATCCCGGGCGCGCTCGATGTCGCGACGCAGGGAATCGGGATAGGCACGCTGGGCACTGCTGAGGGAAACCGGGCATACCGTTCCCAATAGGGTAGCCAGAACCGGTAGAAGCCACTTATACCTGCCGAGGCGCATTCACACGAACCCTCCTGCGATTCTTGTAAGGAATAGACTCTGCAATCACGGCGTTGGTTGCACAGGGAACCTTATCTACATTATCTATTCACCACCGATCCACCTGCTTCCTGTGTCGGCAGAGGAGTCCAGAGGGCACAGGGCTAAGTGTGAGGAAAACGGAAGCGACCACGGGAGGCGATGATGGACTTCGACCTGTTGAAACGACTTTGCGAGACACCGGGCATCCCCGGGCAGGAGCACCTCATCCGCGAGGTGGTCAAAGAGGCTCTGGCTCCGCTAGTCGACAGCGTAGAGACCGATGTCATGGGCAATGTCATCGGCTTGAAGCGCGGGAACGGCGCGCGTAAAGTGATGTTGGCAGCGCATATGGACGAAATCGGCTTCATGGTGCGCCACATCGACGATAAAGGTTTCGTGCGCCTTCACCCCCTGGGCGGGTTCGATGCCCGACAACTGTTCGCCCAGCGTGTGCTGGTGCACACGCGCAAGGGGGAGGTTCTGCGCGGCGTGCTGGCTTATTCCACCAAGCCCGCGCACATGCTGACCCCCGAAGAGATGAACAAAGCGCCCCAGATCGAGAGCTTTTTCGTGGACCTGGGCATGAGCGCAGAGCAGGTGAAGCAAAAGGTCTCGGTCGGCGATATGGTCACTATGGACCGCACCACGGAGTGCTGTGGAGATACCTTCTTCGGCAAGGCGATGGACGACCGGGTGGGCGTGTTCGTGATGATTTCCGCCCTGCGTCTGCTGAAAGAGGTGCGCACAGAGGTGGACATCTACGCCGTTGCCACCTCCCAGGAGGAGGTGGGACTGCGGGGTGCCACCACGGCGGCGTTTGCGATCGAGCCCGATATCGGCATCGCGCTGGATGTGACCCTCGCCAACGACTACCCCGGTCCCTCCGACACCGAGACGGTAACCAAGCTGGGGCAGGGCGTTGCCATCAAGATCATGGACGGTAGCCTGATTTGCCATCCAAAGCTGGTAGAACACTTCCGCGAGATCGCCGAGCGCGAGAACATCCCGCACCAAATGGAGATTCTGCCGCGTGGCGGCACCGACGCAGGCGCACTCCAGCGGAGCCGCTCCGGCACTGTGAGCATCACTATCAGCGTACCCACCCGTTACGTGCACACCGTCAACGAAATGGTGCACCGCAAGGACGTGGAGACGGCGGCAACGCTGGTAGCACGCTACCTGCAAGAGGCGCATACCAGAGATTATCGCTATTAAGGGCTCTGTCGGTGAAATCTGTTCGATGAACCCGCTTACCCTCTCCGCAGTGTGCTATACTGAAGATATGGAGCACACAAAGCGGCTCGGCAATCTGATTGTGCTCTCAGGACCCAGCGGGGTGGGCAAGGATACGCTGTTGCGCCAACTGCAGGAACGCGTGCCCGGCGTGGTCAAGTGCCTCACGGCGACCACCCGCCCGCCGCGCGAGGGCGAACGGCACGGGGTAGACTACCTCTTCCTGTCGGAAGAGGAGTTTGAACGCTGGATTGCCGAGGGCAGATTCCTGGAGTATGTGCGTTACAATCAGGCATACTATGGCACGCCCCTGCAGATGGTGGAGGAGCCCCGCGCGAAAGGGTTGGACGTCATCTTGAAGATAGAGGTGCAGGGCGGTCTACAGGTGCGCCAGCGTGTGCCAGAGGCGATACTGATTTTCGTCCAGCCTCCCAGCCTGGAGGTACTGCGCCAGCGGCTGGCGGCGCGCGGCACCGACTCTGCCGAACAGATAGCGCGCCGTCTGCATATCGCCCAAGAGGAGATGCGCGTCCTGCCTCAGTATGACTATCTGGTCACCAACGACGACCTGGAGCAAGCGGTAGACCTCCTGCGTGCGATCCTCCTCGCCGAGAGGGCGCGGATACGGAAGCGGTAGAAGATGTCGGTCTTCGAAGGCAAACATATCTTGCTGGGCGTGACGGGTAGCATCGCAGCGTATAAGGCGGCGGACATCGCCTCCAAACTCACGCAGGCGGGTGCGGAGGTAGATGTGGTGCTGACCGAGCACGCCCGCCGCTTTATCACGGAGGTGACCTTCCGCGCCATCACCCGTCGCCCGGTACTGATTGACCTCTTCGACGAGCCGGAGGAGCGTCAAATCGCGCATATTCACCTCGCCAAACGCGCGGACGTCTTGCTCATTGCCCCCGCAACGGCGAACATTCTGGCAAAGCTGGCTTACGGTATCGCCGATGATCTGCTGACCACCTTAGCACTGGCAACGCAGGCGAAGCTGGTCATCGCTCCCGCCATGAACACTGTCATGTGGCAGAACCCTGCTACCCAGCAGAACGTGCGCATCCTGGAGGCGCGCGGCGCGCGTTTCGTCTACCCGGTAGAGGGGATGCTGGCGTGCGGCGACGTGGGCGCAGGCAAACTCGCGGATACGCCCACCATACTGCAGGCAATCGAGGAGGTGCTAAACCCGCCCCTGCGCGGCGTGCGCCTGCTGGTCACCGCCGGTCCCACCGAAGAGCCGATAGATGCGGTCAGGCATATCTCCAACCCCTCCTCGGGCAAGATGGGTTATGCCATCGCCGACGAAGCCCTGCGACAGGGAGCCGAGGTCACGTTGGTCACCGGTCCGACCCTGCTTGCGCCTCCTGCAGGCGCGAAGACCGTCCCTGTGCGCACCGCCCAACAGATGCTGGATGCCTGCCTGCAGGTGTATGACGCGGTGGACGTGGTGATCGCTACCGCCGCCGTCAGCGACTACCGTCCCGCCGAGGTGTGGCAGGGCAAGCGCAAGAAGGGCGAGCCGGAATGGACGATACGCCTCGTGCCCAACCCCGACATCCTGCGCACCCTTGGCGAGCGCAAGGGCAAACAGATACTGGTCGGCTTCGCCGCGGAAACCCAAGAGCTACTGCAAAACGCCCAGCAGAAACTGCGCGAGAAGAACCTGGACCTGATTGTCGCCAACGACGTCTCGCAGGAGGGAGCAGGCTTCCGGGCGGACACCAACCGAGTCACCCTCCTGTGGGCAGACAGCACCCAAAAACCCCTACCCCTGATGAGCAAGCGGGAGGTCGCCCAATACGTCTTACAGGCTGTGCGCGACCTGCTTCGCGCCCGCTCCTCGTCCGAAGGATAAGGTCGTCTCAGGCTTTCAGCGTGGCTTTGACTTCCTCCCAGTTCGGTGGGTCAGGAATGCCAAACATCTTGCGCTTCGTCTCGAGATAGAACAGGTAGTTTTCGCAGGTGACGTCGGGCGGACAGCGATGGTCAACATGCGGGATGTATCCGCCCTCCTCCACCAGTGGCAGAAGCCGTTTCAGCTCTTTCACGATCGCCGACTTCCCCGCAATCAACTGCGTCTTGTCCACCCCGCCCATCAGCAGAACGGATTTGCCGAACCTCTTGCGGATGAGCACGGGGTCGGAGCCGGCGCGCACCTCTAACGGAAACATCACGTTGACACCGCCAGCCAGCCAGTGCTCCACCAGCAAGAGAATGTTGCCATCGCAGTCCACGTAAACGATATCCACCCCAAACCGGTCGCGTAGGTAATCGGTGATGCGTTTGTAACGCGGGGTCATCCACTCGCGGAACAGTTTGGGCGAGATGATGGGACCCTTGTTGAACGCCATATCTTCCCAGAACGCCGCATAGTCTAGCGACACATCGGCGGGGATTTTGCTCAGGGCGGTCAGCGCCATCTCGGTCAGGTGTTCCATGATCTCTTCCACCAGCTCGGGTTGGTCGACACACGCATAGGATACCCCCTCAAAGCCCATCCAGTCCCGAATCCAGCCGAACAGGCTCCCGCAAAACACACCCAGCGGGTAGTCCCGATTGGCGACCGATTGCTTCCACGCTTCCCAGTCGGCTGGGTATCGGCGGGGGTCATCGGGGTCCAGACGCTTCTTGAACTCCAGCCAGTCCTCGCGCGTCTTGATGGGGAACTCGAGATAATGCGGGATGGTAGAGGTGCCGTCCTTGTAGACGATGCTCTTGACCCCCACGCCGTCGATCTGAATGCGGTAACGGTCGGTCTCTTCCAGCACCCGGGCTTCAAAGGGGGGTATCAGTCCGAGGTTAATGGGCACTCCCGCACGCGGGGCGAAACCGAAGAACCGATTCGCCTTCCACTCCTCGTTCACCCATTCGGGTAAGCCCTGTTTGTGCCACTCGGTGTAGGTCTCCGTCCAGTAGCCGAACTCCTCGTCGGGTACATGGTCTACCGGCTGATAGTGAAAGGTGCGCAACCATCTTTCCCGGTGAGTCAAGGTCTCTCCCATCGGCGTTCCTCTCTCAGAGTGTGTCGTGTGTGACGAGCGTCTTGCTGATATACCGGATGAGCTCTTCGCTACCACTCAGCAGACCTTTTCTCGCCCGATGGGAGCGGTTCCTGCACCTGAGCGGCTAGGGAAGGGGCGCTCGTTCCACCTCGATTCGGCAGGTGTGGAAGGTAGAACCGCCCCCCATGTCCGCCAGGCGGTCGGAGGTGAGGGCGTTCACATTGCGCCCGCCCGGGCTGTCACGATGCCACCACAGCGAGGGGGACCATGTGGTGCCCGGACGTACATGCCCTGCGCTCACCACCGCCCGGAGTATCACCGCGCCGCGGGCGTTGTATGCTCGCACCCAATCGCCATTTTGAATCCCTCGTGCCGAGGCGTCCTGGGGATGAAGCCAGATGCGGGGTTCGCGTTCGCCCTTTTGCATCCGCTCGATGTTGGCAAACGAAGTGTTCAGGAAGTGGTGTGCGGCGGGCGAGAGCAGTTTCAGCGGATAGCGCTGGGCGTCCGCGTCGGCTTCCTCGGCGGGGGTATAGGCTGGCAAGGGGTCGTAGCCGTCGCGCAGGGCGCGCTCCGAATAGAGCTCGATCTTACCGGATGGGGTGTTGAACCACGGCTCGCCGTGTAGGTAGGGGGCAAAGGGGTCGGAAGGGGTCTTCAGTTTGGCGAAGCCGTGCTCCTGCAGGTACTCGTAGGTAATGCCTCTCAGGTAGGGATGGTCGCTGTCCAGAGCCTGGCGGATGATGTGCTCGGCGGTGTCGCGGAAGCATTCGTCCTCGTAGCCCATGCGTCGCGCCAGTTCCGCCAGCACGTCCCAGTTCGGGCGACTTTCGCCCAACGGCGCAATGGCAGGCTGGTTCAACTGCACATACAGATGCCCATAGGCGGCATGCAGGTCCAGATGTTCCATCTGCGTGGTGGCGGGGAGCACGATGTCCGCCAGGCGTGCGGTATCCGTCCACAACTGTTCGTGCACCACCGTGAACAGGTCTTCGCGCAACATGCCCTGAATGACCCGATTGCTGTTGGGCGCAACGCCTGCGGGATTGCTGTTGTACACGTACAGCGCCATGATCGGCGGGTCGTTGAGGGTGAGTAGTGCCTCGCCCAGCTGGTTCATGTTCACACCGCGCGGATTACCCCGGAGCAGGTCGGGGCGCTTGACCGCTTTCATGTTCAGCGGGAAGTGGGCACTGGTGGAGAGGAGTAACCCTCCGCCCAGTTCTCGCCACGCGCCGATCACGACGGGCAGGCAAGTGATCGTGCGCACCATCATCCCGCCGTTGGTATTGCGTGCGATGCCGTAGCCCAGCCGGATGGCCGAAGGTCGTTCCGTCGCATAGGTGCGTGCCAGCCGCTCGATATCTTCGGCGGGGATGCCCGTTATCCGCGACACCGTTTGCGGGCTGTACTCGCCGAGCACGCGCTCGCGCAAAGCCTCCCAGCCCACGGTATAGGTGCGTAGGAACTGTTCATCCTGCCATCCTTCGCGGAAGATCACATGGAGCATTCCCAGCGCGAGCGCACTGTCGGTGCCGTGTTCCAGGTGCACGTGCCAGTCGGCGCATTCGGCGGTGCGTGTGCGGAAGGGGTCGATCACGATGAGGGTGGCGCCACGTTTCTGCGCCTCGCGAAGGATAGCCATCTGGTGCGTGCAGGTGCTGGCAGGGTTCATGCCCCACACGATGATGGTTTTCGCATACACTAGGCTTTCGGGGTCCACTCCGCCCGACCAGCCCATGGTGTATCCGTACCCCGCCTCCGCCGCGCTCGAGCAGATGGTGCGCAGGAGTCGGCTCGTGCCCATGCGGTTCCAGAGCCGTCCGTCGCACGCAGACATGTTCACCACGCCCATAGTGCCCGCGTAGGAGTAGGGCAGGATGGCGGTCGCGCCGTAGCGGGCGATGATCTCTTTCCAGCGGGCAACGATGATCTCCAGCGCGTCGTCCCAGCGGATGCGTTCAAACCTGCCTTCGCCTTTCGCGCCCACGCGTCGATGGGGATAGAGCACTCGGTCGGGGCTGTAGACGCGCTCTTCGTAGTGGTTGACCTTGCAACACAGGTAGCCGCGCGTTATCGGGTGTTCGGGGTTGCCGCGCACGCCCAGCAGAATGCCGTCCTGCACGCGGGCAAGCATGGCACACGTATCGGGGCAATCATGCGGGCAGACGGTTTTGAGCTCACGTACCTCAGGCATTGGTATGACGCTCCTGGATGGTCAGGGTGTTTGCAGTATACCGCATCCACCCTTGCTCGAGCAAGCGGGGCTCGCCTTCCATGCAATTGGTGGGGGTTAGGTCTGCTAAATGCTTCGCCCCCCTCTCCTGCCCTTGCAAAGCACAGGGATTTTCTGCTATACTAAGGTGTGCGGGCAACCGGTGGTGCTTGCCCGTGGATGGACGGCCCCTTTAAGCCTCAACGAGGACGAACCCTGCGCCATGCTTTCGGCGCGCCTTCCCCAATGAAGCGGGCATATCCCAAAACAAAACCCAAAAAATCTTGCGTGAAGGGGGATGGACGCATGTTTTGTCAACGCTTCCTAATCGCCGGGATTGCTGGCATTCTGGCAACGGCTCCTGCAGTCGCTCAGGGGACTTCGGCGTCGGTAAACACGGGAGACACCGCGTGGCTTCTGGTCTCCTGCGCGCTGGTGATGCTGATGACACCGGGACTGGCGCTGTTTTACGGGGGTATGGTGCGCCAGAAGAACGTGCTCAGCACCATCATGCACAGCTTCACCGTGCTGGCAGTGGCTACCGTGCACTGGGCGGTGATCGGCTACGGGCTGGCGTTTGGTCCCAGCATCGGCGGGTTC
>PSLZ01000006.1:35727-102846 GCA_040289885.1 Armatimonadota bacterium
GAAAAGCCGATCTGGATGTTCCTCAGCGGGGTCGGGCAGGAACCGAACGTAGATTATGCCCCCACCATACCCCACGTGGTGTTCATGGCGTTTCAGATGATGTTCGCCATCATCACGCCTGCGCTCATCAGCGGCGCCATCGCGGAGCGCATGAAGTTCTCCACCTTCGTGGTGTTCGTGGTGCTGTGGCTGACGCTGGTATACGCGCCGGTGGCGCACTGGGTGTGGGCAGTCGGCGGATGGCTTCGCAAGATGGGCGCGCTCGATTTCGCAGGCGGAACGGTGGTACATATCAGTAGCGGCGTCTCCGGGCTGATCGCCGCGCTTCTGCTTCGCCCGCGCCTGGGCTACCTACGCGAGCCGATCTTGCCCAACAATCTCACGCTGACCGTGCTGGGCGCAGGTCTACTGTGGTTCGGCTGGTTCGGCTTCAACGCGGGCAGTGCTCTAGCGGCGGGTGGACTGGCGGGGTCGGCGTTTGTGGCTACCCATATCGCCTCGGCTTCCGCCACGCTATCGTGGATTGTGGTGGAGTGGCTCCACCGGCGCAAGCCCAGTGCGCTGGGAGCGGTATCGGGTTGTGTGGCGGGGCTGGTGGCGGTGACACCTGCCGCCGGGTTTGTCAGTCCGCAGTCCGCGCTGATCATCGGGCTGATTGCGGGGGCGGTGTGCTATGGCGCGGTCATCATCAAGCCACGCCTGCGCTATGACGATTCGCTAGACGCCTTCGGCATTCACGGCGTGGGCGGCACCACCGGTGCCTTGTTGACCGGGGTCTTTGCCAGCAAGCTAGTGAACCCGGCGGGCGCGGATGGGCTGATATACGGTGGCTTTGGCTTATTCGCTACCCACAATTGCTCGCTATCGGTGCCACCTGGTTGTATGCCGCGCTCGTCACCGCTATCATCCTCAAGGTGCTGGACGTAGTGATGGGACTGCGGGTGAAGGAAGAAGAGGAGGTGGTGGGACTGGACGTCGCTCTGCACGGCGAGAGCGGTTACAACTTCTTGTCTGAGACGGCGGTGTAGGCGCAGACGACTTGCTCAGCCTTTCACCGCCCCCAGCTGGATGCCGCGCACCAGGAACCGCTGGGAGACCACGAACAGCACCACCAGTGGGATGATGTTCATCACGCTGGCCGCCATGATTAAGTTGGTCTGTCGCCCGTAGTTGGTGTCGAAGTACAGCATCCCGATGGGCAGGGTGCGCAGGTGGTCGCTCTTGATAAGGATAAGGGGCCAGAAGAACGAGCCGTAGTTACCCATAAAGGTGAAGATGGCGAGCGTGATCAACCCGGCGCGGGAGAGGGGCATGATGATGTCCCAAAAGATTTGCCAGTGGGTGGCACCGTCGATTTGGGCTGCCTCATCCAGAGAGGGTGAGATGGTGAGCATGAACTGACGAAGTAGGAAAGTGCCGAACGCGCTGAACGCCGCAGGCACAATCAGCCCGACATACGAGTCCAGCAGGTGAAGCCATACCATCAGCGTGTAGTTGGGGATCATGGTCACCACGCCGGGGATCATCAGGGTGGCAAGGTAAAGGCGAAATATGGTATCGCGCCCCTTCCACCGCAGCCGCGCGAACGCATAAGCAGCCATGGCGCTGGTGAGGCACTGCAGAAAGGTCACCCACGCGGCGATAAACACGCTGTTGAAGTAGTATCGGGCAAAGGGGATCTGCTCGAACACCCGTGCATAGTTTTCAGGATGCCACACGGTGGGCAGAGGGTTGATCTGCTCGACCTCCTCCAGCGGCTTGAAGCTTGCCAGCACCATCCAGACGAAGGGCGCAAGCGAGGTTAGCGCCATCATCGTTAGCACGAGATGGCTGAACATGCCCTTCAACAAGGAACGCCCACCCCGCCTGCCGGTCGGAGCGACCTCTGCTCTGCCGAAAACTGCTTGCTGTGCTTCCTCTACCACTTCAGCCTCCGGGTAAGAGATTCTTCGCCTTACGGCTCAGAATGATGTCTTTTGTTGTCATGCTGAACGCTAACCCTATTGTCATGCTGAGCGCCAGCTCTGCATCTCGTTTTTGAGACTCCTCTCGTCTAGTAGCTGACCTCTTTTACCCCGAACCTCCAGTTGACCAACGTGACCACGAAAATAATGGCGAACAGAATCCACGAAATGGCGGAAGCGTAGCCGATCTGGAACTCCTCGAACGCTTTGGTGTAAATATAGTAGGTCAACGTGGTCGTGGTGCCGGCGGGACCGCCGCCGGTCATCACCCTCGCCTGCTCGAACCCGCCCTGTAGTCCGCCGATGAAGCTCATTACCACGATGAAGAAGGTAGTCGGCGCGAGCTGGGGCCAGGTGACATGGCGGAAGACCGACCATTTGCCTGCGCCGTCCAATTGCGCGGCTTCAATCAGCTCCTGTGGCACGTTGGTCAATGCCGCCAGGTACAACAGCATGTTGTTGCCGCCGATGGCGATCCAGATGCCCATGATAATCAGCGCATCGCGGGCACCCAGCCCAAACTGCTTCATGCTCAGGCGCACCTGCTCCACCTCCAAGCCCAGCAGGTTGGCGGTAGAGAGGAGCCATTCGGGGGCTTTTACCTTCAGCCCCAGTGCCTCGCTGACCGCGTGGATGGTGGCGTTGATGGGACCGAAATCGGGATTGTACAGCGCCTTCCACAGAATCATCAGCGCCACCCCGCTGGTGATACTTGGCAGATAGAACAGCGTGCGGTAGACCACAATGCCCCGCAACCGCTGGCTGAGCAGAACTGCCAGTGCTAGCGAGCCCGCGATGGCTATCGGCATTCCCAGCATCAGATACAGTGTGTTGATGAAATAGAGCCAGAACTGCTGGTCGCGCATCAGCTCGAGGTAGTTGCCGAAGCCGATCCACTGGAAGGGCACGGTGCGCTGGAGGTTCCAGTTGGAGAAGCTGACCACCAGCGAGAACAGCACCGGACCCGCCGTAAACACCGCGAAGCCCGCAAAGTTGGGCAGAAGAAACAGCCACGCGATGGCACGCTCGTCCGTCGCCTGGCGTCTGGATAGAACGCTCATAGTTTGTAGCCGAACCGGCGCAGGAGCTGCTTGCGTTCCTGAATGTCCTGCTCGGTCTCCACCCCTTTGGTCTTGATCCCGTCGATCACGCCCAGCACACCGCGCCCCTGCTCGGTTTCGGCGATGACCACCTGTAAAGGGTTCGCGGTCGCGCAGAAGACGCGGCACACTTCGGGTACAGCCTTCACCGCATTGAGCACGTTGATGGGGAAACCGTCCTTCAGGAAGATAATGAACACATGCCCTGCCGATAGCAGAAGGGCATTCTTCTTGGCGAGCTCTATCAGCTCGGCATCGTTGCCGCTATAGCGTACCAACGCGGGTCCCGACGACTCACAGAACGCCAGTCCGAACTTCAGCGATGGCGCGGAGCCTGCCAGCACCTCGTGCAGGTCCTCCACCGTCTTGATGAAGTGTGACTGCCCCAGGATTAGGTTATAGGCGTTAGGGTTCTCGATCTGCACGACATGCAGTTGCATAACCAGCCCTCCCCTCCTACTGTGAGATGATACCCCTTTTTCGATTCGCGCGGGGTAAGGGGAGTCCTGCTATTCGCTTGAATAAGCCAGACGTTGACATCATATGCCAGATTGTGATATGGTAAGTCAATCAAGTTGTTTGGAAAAGCCCAGAGTAAACTTCTCTTGCTGATAAAAAGGCAATACTCGTCATCTCGAAGAGGCTCGTTTGGGATCCTTCGCCTTGCGGCTCAGAATGACAGGAAGAGGCGGCTCAGAAGGACGCCATTATTGTCATGCTGAACGCAGTGAAGCATCTCGTTTTTGTTTGTTGTCATGCTGAGCGCTAGCGAAGCATCTCGTTTGGGGTTCTTCGCCTTACGGCTCAGCACAGTTACTGGGGAACGCGGGCACTTCTGTTGTGAGCTTGCACTAGCGCCTCGTAACGTTTGCGCAGTTCGGGGTCGCGCTGAATCGTCTTCTGAATCTCCGCATTGATCTGGCGGGCTGCGGTGCGCAGGGCGTCTGCCGCCGACTTCTGATTACTCTTTACCAGGTCCAACTGCTTGTTCAGGATGCGCATGGCGGTCTGCCCGTTCACGAAAGGACTGACCTCGTCCGGCACGGCATAGTTCATCGCGTCACGCCAGACGGCGTTAAAGTCCTCTTCGGGGGAGTCGGGGTCGTGCAAGTATCTTTCAGTGTAGGAGTATTTTTTCACCGGCGCCAGAGCATCCGCCTGATGGTTGATCAGCTCGTTGTACTCTTTGCTAGCGAGGTAGAGCAGAAACTTCAGCGCATGCTGTCGGCGGGGGCTGTTGCGGTTGATCAGTGAGGCACGCCCATAACCCCGAAAGAGGCGATAGGGTCCATGCGGCGACTCCACCGCGCCGAGCCTTAGCCCCTTGTAATTGCGCAGGGTACACAACCACCACCGCCCGCCCAGTGCCATCGCGCCCTTCTTCATGCCGAAGAAGGTGATGGTGCCCGAACCCCATCCGCCCTGCGTCGCCATCGCCGCCTCTTCCACCGGGCTGGGCATCACCCGGTACTTGTAGATGAGGTCCTGCATGAACTGCACCGCCGAGATCGCCTGGGGGCTATCGATGATGCACCGCGTCCCGTCGGGGGTGTACAGCCTGCCGCCCCACTGCAGGACAAAGTGATACCAATTCCACCAGTCCATCAGCAAGCCAAACTGCAGGGTTCTGCCGTTGCGGTCGCGGATGGTCAGCTTTTTCGCCACTTCCAGAAACTCCTGCCAGGTCCAGGGTCCCTTTGGGTAGGGCACACCGTATTTGTCGAAGATGTCTTTGTGGAACCAGATGGCGTTCACCGCCGCGTTGGTGGGGAAACCGTACACGCGTCCCTCGTGGATGATGTTGGGGTGTACCGCCCGCCAGACATCGTTTTCGACATCGATGCCCGCTTTTTCCAGCGCGTCGGTCACATCCCACGCAATGCCTGAGCGCACGTAGGCGGATAGCTGGAAGCCGTCATAGCAGTCGAAGATGTCCGGTCCCACCCCTGCCAGCGACTGCACGATCACCTTCTCCATGCCCGTGTTGCTGGGGTCCAGCCTCAGGTCGTATTCAGGATGCAGTTTGTTGAAGAGGGCGATCTGCTCGCGGCGGGCGGGGTTGTCGTCGCTGACCCACACGAGCGGGATTTTACCCTGTGCCGTGTCGCGCGGCTGGATGCGCCACGCAACCAGCGACAACAGCACCAACACGATGAATGCGCCAGCAAAGAAGTACTTCATGCTGAGACTCCTGAGGGCATCAGCCGATATACTATTTGCACTAAGCCTCCGCCATTCCTGTTTCTAGGGATATACTTGGGGGTTCTTGGCTTCGTTCAGAACGTCAGCCCCCGCTCAGCACTCAAGAGCCTCTGGGTTCCATGAATCGCTTGCTCGTCGCACAGGAAGTGCACCGCTCCGGCGCGAAGATTGTTCCCAACAGGAGGGGAAGGGATGCGACATCTTGGGTGGTGCACCATCATGGTTTGTCTGTTTGCCGTGAGCGCGTGTGCGGAACCGACGATCGGCATCCTGCATTTTAGCGAACGACAGCCCACTAACCTCCAACAGGCTATTCGGGATGCGGTGCCCAGGGCGCAGGTGGTGCTTGTCTCGGTGGATGCGTTCGCGAGCGGTCGTCTGCCTCAAGGGGTATCCCTGCTGGTAGTGCCGGAGGCGCACCGGCTACCTGCGATGGTGGGCGAACCGCTGCAGGCATGGATTCGCGCGCGCAAAGGGGTGTTGTTCGTTAGCGATGCGATTCCTCTGCAGACATGGCTCTATCGCGCAAAGACACGCTGGGTAGAGCGACAAGAGGCTCTGCTGGAGCTGGCAACCTGGCGTCCGCTGTGGCAGGGGCAATTCCCGCCCGTCTCCGCCTGGCTACGCGCGACCAACGCTCCGCACATCGCCACCTCGTGGTCACGGGTGGACACACCGCACGGCACCGGATGGCGCATCACTGTGCCCCAGCTGTCCGGCTGGTGTACCTACAACCTGCGGATGGAACCGCCGTTCCGCGAGGGCGAAACGCTGATGAGCTTCTGGGCGAAGGGTGACGCCAACACACGTGCCCTGTCGATAGAGTGGCAGGAGCGGGATGGCTCGCGATGGGTGGCTACCGTTGCGCTGTCTACCGCTTGGCAACGGTTCGCGCTCTCAGCGAGCGACTTTGCCTATTGGCCCGATAACCCCTCCAAGGGGCGCGGTGCACCGGGTGACCACCTCCAGCCCCAAAATGCCGTTGGGCTCTCGATTGGGCTGGCGCAAAGCTTTGCCTCTTACCCGCCGAACACCCCGCTGGAAGCCACGATCGCCGACATCCGCATCGGCAAGATCGCGCAGGTACTACCCGAACCGCCCCGCTTTGTGCTGGAAGGGATCGCACCGGCATACAAGTTCTATACCGACTCGCGTGGGCGTCCGCGCAGTGTGATGCGCTATTGCGGAGCTGGCATCGGCGGCGAGGCACCCGGCAGGCGCATCCTCACTCCGCTGGGCGAACGCTGTTGCCTGTTCCTCAGCGCGCAGGGCGATACAGCAGGCGGCTTGTGGGGATGGATCCCCGCATCCGAGGCGAACGCCCGCAAGCTGGCAACCCTGTTGCACCCCGCGCTGAGAGGTTGGCATCTCCTGCGTGCTGGCACCGCCCAGTTTGGCTTCTGGCTGGGTGAGCCGGTGCAGTATGGGGCAGAGGTTGCCAACCGGAGCACGCAACCGGTCCACCTGCGCCTGACCGCGCGCCTCTCCTCCCCTGCCAAGCCCGCTATGACCCGAACCCTTTCCGTGCACCTGCAGGCTGGTGAACGTCGCCGGGTGCTTTTCCCACCGGGCGCACTGTCCGAAGGCGAGTGGCGCATCGCGGTAACCGCCACAGCGGATAATGGCGCGCGGGATTCCATCGAGCATTCCTTCCACGTTGTCGGGAGACCGCCGGAGATGCCGTTGATCGAGGTGCGGGAGGGACGGTTCTATCGGGCTGGCAAGCCGTTCTATGCGCACGGCATCAACTTCTGGCCGCTGTGGATCGCCGGGCAGGAGGAGCCCGGCGAGTACTGGCAATATTGGCTCAGCCCGGGGCAATATGACCCGTCTGCGGTTGAACGCGCCCTGCGTATCGCCAAGCAGGTGGGGTTTAACGTGCTTTCCGTGCAGTACACGCACCTGTCGCAGGCACCTCAGCTGGTGGATTTCCTATACCGCGCCAGCCGGCTGGGTATATACGTCAACCTGTTCATCACCGCAGGGCATCCGTTCGGCTTCGATGCCGACACCCTGAAAGCGCTTATTCAGACAGCGCGCCTTCCGCAATGGGGCAACCTCTTCGCCTACGACATCGCCTGGGAACCCGTCTGGGGCACGCACGCCGAGCGCAAGCGTTTTGATTCCGCCTGGCGCGCGTGGATTGTCGAGCAGTACGGCTCGATTGAGAACGCGGAGCGGGACTGGGGCTATCACCTACCCCGCGAAGACGGCGAGGTCACCAATCCGACCGACGAGCAGATACTCAACGATGGCGCGTGGCAAGGCATGGTAGCCGCCTACCGGCGGTTCCTGGATGACCACGTGAACCGGGCTTACTGGCGCGTGGTGCGCTTCATCCGGAGCATAGACCCGAGTAGGCTCATCGGCGCACGCACGGGCTACGGCGGCAACGGCAACCCATGGGCAGACATCCGAATACCCTACGACCTACTAGCGGGCGCGCCGTTTCTGGATTTCGTCTCTCCGGAGGGCTATTCGCTGGCTGAAAACTGGCAGAACTTCCGGGCAGGGGGGTTCATCACCGCCTACGCCCGCTGGGCAGGCCACGGCAAACCCGTCTTCTGGGCGGAGTTCGGCGCGTCCATCTATCCGCAGACCACCCCCGAGCGCATCGCCTACCAGCGCAACGTGTACGAGTGGATGTACCGCATGATTGAGGAATCGCGGGCGGATGGCAGTGCGGGCTGGTGGTTCCCGGGCGGATTGCGCGTGGACGAGAACAGCGATTTCGGCATCGTCCACCCCGATGGCACCCTGCGCCCCGCGGCGAAGGTCGCTCAACAGTGGGCACAGCGACTGGCACAGATACCCCAACAGCCCGACACGCGCGACGTGCACGTGATCACCTTCGACCGCGACCTGCACCCGCGAGGCTTCTCGCAGGTGTGGGCACGCCACCGGCAGGAGTATCTGCAGGCGGTAGCAGGAGGCAAGCGGGTAGTACTGCGTACCGCGGGCACAGGCACGACCAGCGAGAACGTGCCTCTGGTCGCAGTTGGCGAGGTAGCCTGTAACGGCAGTAACCCGCCCAAGTATCTGAACGCGCAAATCCTGCGCATTGAAGCGGTGCACGCGAACGGTGAAACACGCGAAATCGGGCCGGACCAGCCGTTGCCTGCAGATACCCTCAGCCTGCGCGTGACCGTCATGAACACCGGGGAAGCGACCTGGCTACCGGCAGGCAAACGCGAGGTAAGCCTGCACACCTCTTGGGGAGCAGAGGCGCGAATCGAGCAAGCTGTGGCGCGTTACGAACAGGTATCTCTGCAGGTGCCTTTGGCGTCTGGTGCACAAAGCCCCGCGCGGATGCGGATGGCGCTGAAGACCGAGGAGGGCAAGATTCTGGGCTTTGGGGAGCAGTGCCTCTTGAAAATAGTATACAAATAATGGTATACTTTATGTGGTATGTCTACACGACATGCATCAGTACTGGCGGAGACATGCTGTTGCGGGGCGGCGCGATGGTATCCGCCCCGCTGGGGAGGACTGTTCAGCTTGATACAGGAGGGAGAAACGACGATGGCATTCAACTTTAAACGCTACCTGATCAAGGTGCAGGGTGGACGCTACTATCTGCCCGTTTCCGCGCGGCTGGTATGGTTTCGTGAGGAGCATCCGAGCTGGCGTGTTGAGACCGAGCCGCTGGAGCTGGACGTGGAGCACGGTATCGCCATCTTTCGGGCGCGGGTGATGGACGAGGACGGCAACGTACTCGCTACCGGCACCAAGATGGAGACGCGCGAGGGCTTTCCCGACTTCATCGAAAAGGCGGAGACGGGCGCTATCGGTCGTGCGCTGGCGGTTGCGGGTTTTGGCACACAGTTTGCGCCCGAGCTATCGGAAGGCGGTGTGGCACATCCGGTAGATTCCCCGGTAGGCGCCCTGCGTGAGCGGGAAAAGCCTCGTGACCTGCGCTGTTCCGACTGCGGCGCGGTCATCACGGAGGGCGTGTACAAGCTTTCGGAAGACCGCTTTGGCCGCCCCCTATGTGCGAACTGTCAGAAGAAGCACACCCCGCTACCCCAGCAGAAGGTGTAGGGTTGGGTCGGTTCCCCTCTCCCGCCGCGGCGGGAGAGGGGCAAGGCTATAACCGCTACGGCACCACTACGTCCGAGTACAACCTCGGACTAAACGCCTCGAAGAACAGATCGCTGGTACCGCCGCGGGTGCTGTTCCAGAACAGCCATACCTTCGGTTCGAACTCGTCCTTCAGCGCGAACAGGTTGCTTTCGCTGGTTGCACCGACCAGCGGCACCAATGCCTGCGAGCCTTCAGTGGCTTCGGAGGTCTCATCGATCCAGCGCACCACGCCCACTACCGTGCGCGGGTTGGGCTCAGGATTGCCCTGCGCGTCCACACCGACGTAGGTGATGCCGACCAGCTTGCCCTCATCCGCTTCGGTGAAGTAGATGCGCCCGCGGGCGAAGTCTACCTCCACCGGTCCGACCTCTGCGCTGATACCGTTCACCACCACTCCCGACACATCGGGGCGTCGCTCGCCCTGTCCGTCGGTGATGACCGGCGTGTAGACAGGTGTTGGCAGTTGCACCCCCAGGCGCATGGTCTTCGCCACAAACACCTCAGCAGGGGCAGAGCCAGTGGACTTGCGGTAGAACAACCACAACCGGTCCACAGGCGGCGACTGGGTCGGGTTATTCAGCGCGGGCAGGATGTACTTCCAGCGCGGGTTCTGCGATTTTTCCAGCCCGCCGGTGGGTGCACTGTTTGCACCGGCGTAGAAGGCAATGGGTTGTGGCACCGGCACGCCGTCGTTGGGCACGAGCGAGTTCCAGCCGTGGTTAGCTGTCAGGCGCATGGCGCGCGGCGTGTAGTCGGCGAAAACCACATCGGTGCGAGCTGGCGCACGGTACGGGAAGGTCACCGTTCCCGCCGATAGGTCGATGACCGCCTGCCAGTCGATCTGCGTGCGCGCACTGTTGGTATAGCGGGTCAGGTAGAGGATGCCCGTGTTGGAGTCGAACCGCTGGTCGTACCAGTACACGGCGGGATTGCCTGATTGCTGGATGTCGTTCGCCGCCAGCGGATGCGGGTCGCCCACGCGCCAGATGCGGATGCGGTCGTTTCGCGCCCAGGAGAGGTCGCGCGACATCCAGACGTTGGTCGTTCCGATGCGCTGGAGCACCTCTCCGCGTACCGGGGGCAGGTTGACCGGCACCAGCCTGCCGCCGCCTCCCAGCCTGAAGCGGGTGAGCAGAATCTCATTGGTCTGGCGCGTCTTGGTGGAAGCAGTATAAATGACGTCGATGGCGCCCTGGCGCGGGATGGCCATCGGCTCGAAGGCGTTGGTCACCACAGCGGGCACGGGCAACTGCTGATCGCGCGTCCATGCGCTGGGGCTCAGCGGGTTGCCGAGGCAGGCGTTATAGTATATCGTGTAGCGTCCGCTGGCACCGCTGTACCAGAACATCACGGGCACGCCGCCAACCACCGTGACGCGCGGCTGGAATCGCGGCAGCGCCGCATCGTTGCCCAGCGCAAAGGGCGTTCCGGGCACGCCATTCACTATCGGCGCAACGAAGGTCACGTTCTCCACGAGGACGGAGCCATCGCTCTGACGCTTCGCCGCTTGCCCCTGCCACAGCAGGTAGGGCTGTCCACCCGTCACAAAGAAGGTGGGCGCATAGTGCTTGATGGAGGACGGGATGACCGTGCCCGGCAGGGTGGTAAACAGTTGGCCGTATTTGTCGCGCACCGCGCTGTTGGTGGGGTCGCGAGGATACTCCACACTGCGTCCGCTCCACCACTGCGTGGGCGAGGCAGGAACCCAGACGCCGCGCTGGGCGTCCCGCGGCAGAACCGCCACCTGCAGGAACCAGGCGTTACTGCCGGATGGTTGAGTCTCGCGGTAGCTGCCGGTTCCGTCTTCCACCACGCGGTTCCGGCTCCAGTTACTGCTCCACGCCAGAAGCATGCTGTCCGCGCTCATCAGCGCAGAGGGTTGCACGTTCGCTGCGAGGTAACCCGGCTGTCCGGGCTGAGGCGGAATGCCCTGCCAGACTGTATCCACCTGTGGCAGAGAGCCGCTGGACGGGGCATTGGTCAGGCGGGACTCGGTGACCGTTACCTTCACCCGCATGGTCGGCTCACTGACCGGCTGTGCAGGCTCGTTGTTCGCCAGAACGCCGAGTACGTAGGGGTTCCAAGACGCCGCCTCGAAGACGCGAATCAGGTTGCTGTAAGTTCCCGCCGGTGTGCCCAACGGAACCTGCACGCTGACCAGCGGTTTGGTAGTTGGCACATCGTCGAACGCGCCCCCCGCGGCTTTCGGATAGGGTTTATCGGGGATAGACAGCACGGTGGGACTGCTATCCGGGCGTGGTTTGTGCAGGGTATGCATGCCTGGGAAGCCGTTATACTGGGGCGGTCGCATGGTCAGCCACATCGGGTCGTAAACGGCGTCGATAGAGGTGAACACGTTCTGCTGGACCACGCTACCGTCCGACCGGCGCACCCAGCCGGCGGTCAGCGCAGGCTTGTGGAAGGTGAAAGTTGGGTCGCCGATGGGGCTGACCTCCCAGTAGAACGGGTTCACTTGGTCGCTCCTCAGCGTGACGGGCAGAGGGTTCTGGAAGACCGGGTTGCCCCCCGCATCCAGATAGTCCACCGAGCCGACGGCGCGCACGTTGAGCAGGTTGACGTTACTGAGACTGCGCACCGTGAACGGCTTCCAGAACGGCTTCAGCGCGCGGTACCACGGGTCGTTCTGGTAGACGGGGTCGCTGTCCGAGATGGGCGGACGGAATGGGTGCGTTGCTGGGTCGGAATGGATGCCGAAGCCGTGTGGCACCGCTCCGATATCGATGGTATCCTCCTCCACCCGCAGGCGCATGTCCGGGGGTATCCCCAGCGTCACGCGGAACTCGCGATACGGTTCCTCACGGGTAACCGGCGGCGTCTGGCGCAGTCCCGGGCCTCCGGGCAGGTCGAGCTGACCGTTGTTGTTCACATCCACGTAGATGCGGATGGGGGTTCGGAAGCGAGTGGCGTATCCGCGCGCCGTGAGCGGATTGGTGCCGTCAAAGCCCACCAGGTTAGCGGGCTGGAAACGCGGTACCTGCACCATCACCTCGCTGGTGGTGGGTACCAGCGTCCAGCTTGTCCAGTCGGGAGCGACACCCACCGGGTCGGTTGGCGGAGCCAGTGCGGCGCCGCGCGAGGAAGCGTAGAGGTCCACTCCGCCTGCCGACACTCGCATTGCCCGCTCTGGGATGTCCGGGTAGTCTACGCTGGTGTTAGGAATACTCACCGGCAGGTCGTCCCAGGGCAGGGGGTTAATCACCGCCAGCGAGCCGTCGTCGTTGTTGTGCCAGGCGAGGTTTGCTCGCGCAACGCGCACCCGGAGCGGGTCTCCACCCAGCAAGGCGACCTTCGAGCGGTCGGCGATCTGGATCAGCCTGCTACCGCTTGCCCCGTGAGGCACCAGTCCCATCACCACCCAGGCGAGGTTTTTGCCCGCGTTGCCGTTCATGCTCAGCTCTTGCGGCACCGAACTGCCCACCACAGTCTGCCCGATCCATCCCACTTCGAAGGCGGGGTTGGGGTTGATAGTGCCGTCGGGGTTGAGGACGCGCAGTGCCAGCGGGTGAGCGATGGTGAACTCGAAATAGGGGTCAGGCGTGCGCTCCAGGGTCATGGTCGCCTGCTGTTGCCCGCCGCCGGTGGTGGTTGTAGCGGTCACGCGCACCGCGGCGGCGTAGCGTGCGCCGGGCGTCCAGGCATCGCCGTCCTGCGTCGGGACGATGCGGAAGGCATGATACGCCATCCACTTCTGGTTGACGCCCACATCGGTTCCGTAGGGCACTACGCCCACCGTACGGTTCACCGTGGCGGCGCGACTGCGCAGGCTCAGGGTGACGGAGCGCGCAGGTGGCACCAGCCCCTGCATCCCGTAGGCGATGACGTAGACCGTATCGCCCCACTCGTAGCCGATTTTGCGCGTGTGCCCTCCCGCGACCACCTCTTCAGGGGTGCGGGTGCGGCGTTGAACGATGTCGGCATACTCCTCCGCCGTAAAGACCTCCACCTTCAGGTTGGTCAGTTCCGGCGACAGCGAAGCATCCACCAGTTCCGCCCCCGGCGGCTCGCCGGGCGTCAGGTAGCCGCCCGTTGGTGAGAAGGCGTAAATAATGCCATCGTCTCCAGCGAAATACATCCAGTCGTTTGCCACGGCGGGCGAGGCAAACACCGCCTCTCCCAGCGTCTGCCAGCCCCAGAGCACGTCGCCGCGCACGTTCAGCAGATTGCCGTTATTGTCCAGTACCTGCCGGAAGGTTCCCGGTCCGCTGTTAAAGGCATTGAGCGCGATCACCTTACCGTCCATCAAGCCGAACACGATAGCGGGCAAGGGGAGTGTGCCGGTAGCCGAGCGGCTGGGGATGATCTGGGTGTAGGTGATGGACGAGTAGATGGGCGCACCCATCGAGCCGCTGGGGGATGCGACGGGGTTCATCGGGTCGGTGACATCCTGCCACACCAGCACCGTCTTGCCGTCGCCGGTGCCTTGCGCGTCCAGCGCGTAGACGGTACCGCCCCTGTCGCCAATGAACACCACATCGCGCACGCCCGTAATTGTGTTGACCTGGGGCGCGACCGTCGGCGAGGAGTAGAGGAAAGGCGCTACCGGGCTCTCATCGCCGGCGGTGCTGACGGGCGGGTTAGCAGCATAGGGCCACACCCACACGCGCTCGGTGCGCCGGCGTCCGGTGCCCCTCTCCCTCACACAGTATACCCGTCCGTCGGAGGCGGCGAAGTAGACCTTACCGTCGAAGATGGCAGGCGTGGTGGAGATGGGGTCCAGAGGCAGTTGCTCGTTTAACGCGGGGTCGTTACCCGAAGCAGGCTCGTATTTGCCCGGGTAAATCCAGCGCTCGGTGGTCGTGCCGCCCGAGCCTTCGGCATCCAGCGCGTACAGGCGTCCGTCCAGGCCGCCGACGAAGATGGTCGGGCCAACGCCGCTGGTGCGGTTATAGGCGGGCGAAGAGACGAAGCCGTTCACGATGGCTGGTTTGTCGGCAGAGGGATATATCCAGATTCGGTCGGTCGTGCCGGCATCGTTCGCGTTGAAATCGCCGTTTCCGCTGGCGTCCAGACAGTACACACGCCCGTTGGAGTTGGCCACATACACCCGCCAGTCGGGTGAGCCGCTCGTAGCGATGTTGACCACCAACGGCGAGGAGTAGCCAAACGAGCCAACGACGGGTCTTTCGTTCAGTGGCTCTTCCGGATACACCCAGTAGGAGAAGGTAGTGCCATCGCCGTTGCCCACCGCGTCCAGCGCGTAGACTTTGCCATCGTTCGCTGTGAAGAAGACCACCTGTCTGTCGGCAACGGTTCCGCCCGGTAGGCGCATCGGCACGGTTTGCACCACGGGTGTGGAGAAGATGCCGCTGGCGCCGGTTCCCTGCTCCACAAATCGCACCGCATCGGCGATCACCACGCGCCCTTCGGTGACCTCGCTGGCTTTACGGCAGTAGTTGACCAGTTCCACGTAGTTGCTCGTGCCCTGCCGCATCCGGTAAGTGCCGAGGCTGAACCACTGTCCACCGGCGGTGTTCTGCGTCTGGTCCAGTTCCACCACCGTGTCGCCGTCTTCGTGGTGCACGATGTAGCGGGCGACCGTTGTTCGGTTCACGCTACCATCGCTCTGCGGCAGCCAGACGTAGACCGTATATTGTGCCGTTGTTGCGCCGTCAGAGGGCTGGAGGTCGGGTTGCCAGCGCACGCGCAGCCAGGTGGTGGGATCGGTGCCTCCGGTGACCGTCGCTTGCAGATAGCTGGTGCCGAAGGGATCGGGCTGGGGGGCAGGTGGAGCGGACCATCCCGGGTCTGCCTGAAAGGTTGGGGCACCGTCGGCGTTGTCCACCGTGACCGCACGTTGACCGGTGACGTTCAGCGGATAGCGCCAGACCACTCGCCCTGCGTTGTCAAAGCAGTACATCACGCCGATCTCTATGCTAGCGGTGGGGTCATCGGTATCTGGCACGCGCTCGATGCGCCCAATGTACACCCTCTGCACCAACTGTCCGGGCGCAACCTGTATCGTCGCCGCGACGGGCGAGGAGTAGAACGCGCCGAGGTCGGGCATGAAGCGCACACCGTCGAACACCACCAGCCGCCCGGCGTCGTCGAAGTGGCCGTCCTCATCGGTGTGGGTGGAGGTGTTGTAGGCGTAGACCTCTACGGGACGACGCCCGTCAAAGGGAAAGGTCAGGTCACGGCGCAGTTGCGTGCGCTCCCACTTGTTGGTAGTCGAGTTGAAGAGATACGCTGCGCTTCCTGCGCTTCCGAGGCGGACCCATCGCCCGCCAGCGGTCTGGTTTATGACTAGGATCACCTCGCCGTAGGTGTTCGTGCCCGTCGGATAGCGCACTTTATAAACCGCTTCGCGCACGTTGCGGTTGCCTGCCGTGCCGCTGGAGGGGAACCACACGGCGATTTGATAGCGGGTGGGTTTGGCAACAAGCGGGTTGTAGGCGGGGTCGTTGGGATCCAGCTCGTTCGGGGTGGCGTTGCGCCATCGGACGGTCACCGTTGCGCCGCTGGTGGGGTCATCGGCGTTGCTGGGGTTGACCGCCGTGGCGTAGTCGTAGGAGTCGCGGAAACCGTCGGTAATGGCGTTGGCATCGGTGATGTTGATAGTGGTCACCGCGCCTTGCAGGACGGTATAATCCCCCGCGCGGTTCAGTCCGTCCCGGTCTATCTCCAGCGTAATGCCTCTATCTTGCTGGGCGGGCCACCACCAGCGCAGGTATGCCCTGCCCGGACCGGGCTCGGTGCTGAGGTTTGTCGCACCCGTACGCTGGGGATTGAGGCGGAACATCGGAAAGTCGTCCGCCCACACGATGCCCTGTGTCAATAGCACGCTTCCGATAAGCCATGCCACGAACCAGTTTTTTGCTATTGCCATATGGTCTCCACCCTCACTTCACTCGGCAGTGTGCTCTACATCTTGTTTGACGAAGCGGTTCAGGGATTCGTTCGTGTCGCTCCGCTATGCTATCGCCCGCTAAAACGGTCTATCCGCGTAGAAGGGCGCGTCGATTCGGTAGGAATCACTGCTGATGACCTCATTGACGTTCGCCCAGCTTTTCACCCGTCGCGGTGTCCACCACACGATGTCTTCGGGGCTCATGCCATCGGTCAGATAGGTGTGCGGTCCGTCGATCTCGTTCACCACCTGCGTTGCGCCGGGGTTGTAGTTGCGGGGGTCTATCTCGAATACCTCTCCGCTGAACCGTCCGCTGTCAGGCAAGAGCCCGCGGTAGGCGTTGGTTATCAGGTAGTGCCCGTTTGGCAGGCGCACTGCGCTCACAGCCCAAAGCGGGATCGCCCGGCTGATGTAAGTATCCACAGGCTGAGGTCCGGTGATGCGGTCACGCAGATGTGTGAGACTGCGGTAGACCTCATCGGTCAGCCGCCACTTGATGCGCCACTGGTTGGGCGCGAGCCGCTCGAGGTCGAACACGCCTTTATCGGTGGCGAGTACGATGTTATAGACGACGGTTCCCGTGGCGCTATCATAGCGCACCGGATACACCTGCACGCTGTTAGGACTGCCGATGGGCACTCGCCTGTTGGAGCCGATGGGTTCGTTGGGCAGGAGCACCTCGCTGAACGCCTCGGTGATGTCTAGTCCTGCGCCGATGGTACGCACCATCACCGTGCCCCCGACGCCTTCCTCACCGGTGCCGTCCGGACGCACACGATAGTTCGCCACCGTCGCCACCAGCGTGAACACCGGCGCGCCACCACTGTAACCCGACACGATGCGCTGGATGCCCGTGTAGCGATACTTGCGCCTCTCCGCACCGCTTGCGCTCGTCCAGAACAGCTGTCGCGCGGCAATGAGCGGTCCAACTGCTCCGGTGGTGGGGTCGGCGACGTAGCGGTCGATAACGTCAATCAGCCGCCCGTTGCCCGTGTCGGCAATCAGGTAGTGCACCCAGAACTCCAGGTCCTGCGCGTCCTCGAAGGGATTGAGGCGGTTGCCTCCCGAGGACTGCTTGGGCACATATTCGGTGTAGACACTCACGTCCTGCGGCTCGCGCAGTTCGTGTGGGTCACCCGGCGTCAGCGGTGCCGGTGGCTTGGTGGGGTCGGCCAGGTCGAGGCGCGGCGGGTTTTCAAACCGGCGCAGTTCCGCGGTGACGTTGCCGGACCTGTCCACCCACACGATGCGGTTGTTGCCGGTATCCACCACAAGCATCTCGTTCGCGCTGGTACGGTATACCCTTGCGGGGCGCGCCACAGAAGTGGGCGTGACGCTTATCACCGGCGCGGAGCCACCCGACGCGGTTCCCCACAGCCTGCTAGCGTCCATGCTCCACGCCACCTTGCCGCCCGGATCCATCTCCAACAAGCGATGGCTATCGGCGATGAGGGTCATCTGGCGTTCGAACACCTTGATACCCGTGTCGCCTACCGCCGCGAGCAGACCGTTGGATACCGCGACCGCCGCGATGCCCTGGGTGCCCACCTGCGACCGACGCAGTTCGTTCAACGTGGTAGTTAGCAGGTTCATCAGCGCGGGTCCCCACGTTGCCGGGTTGTTCGGGTCGTAGCCGTAATCGGCGGGCTTGCCCAGAGCGGGCCACAGCACGTGGTTCGGCTTATCCGAATCCTGGGTGATAAGGGGCACGTCATCACCCTGCTGGATGCTGGGGTCGGTGGCGGTGGGGTCCGCCGAAACTGCGATCACCGTGGAAACCTGCACCCCCGGCGCATCGACCTGGGCAGACAGATAGACCACATTGCCCGCCACCACCGGCGACGCCTTCACCCGCACCGCCGGGAGGAACATAAACCACTTCAGGTTGCTGTATTGTGAAGGCTGGATAAAGTACTGGCGCGGGGGCTCGCTACCGGCGGTCACTACCACCAGCGTGGGCTGCGACAGGCTGAAGGCGAATATCGCGCCGCCACCACCTGAACCGGGCATCATGTTGTTGATGGTAATCACCCCAGCCGGTCGGTTCACGGAGTACTGCGCTGGCTGGACGTAGGTGTATTGCGATGTGCCTCCTGCACTGCGTATCACGTCCACCTGCCGAATCTGCAGGGTAGCGTTGTTCGGGATGCCAACAGGGTTGCCGTTTTCATCTCGCAGGCGCAGTTCCACGCGCGGGTTGTTGCTGAACGCCATCAGCACCGTGCCGGGGATCTCCCCGACAGGCGGACCGAAGTTCGCCCGTGCCTCGGCGACGGCGTAGGTGGTATCGCCGAACACGGCGGGCGGCGCGGTGAACCCGCCCGGATTGATGCCGATATACTCACTGGGGTTCCTCAATGGCGTGCCAAAGAGCGTGTGCTTGAGCTGCAAAGAGGGTGGCGCTGGCTTAAAATCCGGATATCCGCCATGTAGTTGCCAGCGCCAGCGCATCACCGTCCGGTTGCCCGGCTGTTCTAGGATAGCGTAGATACTGCCATTATCGGTGGTGTAGATGACGTTATCGGCGGCGTCCAACGCGGGCTGTTCGATGATGGTCTTGCTAGGGTTGGGCACGATGTCCGCGATGCCCACGCTGGTGCGTACAGGAGTGCCCGGCGACTTGCCCCAGTCGATGAAGTAGTTCATGATGACCACGGGACTGGTTGCCGGCGGATTGGTGAACTGGATGGTTCCCGCGTTGACCGTCACGCGCGAGTCGGGCAGGTTATACCGGTCTACCAGCGCGAGCGAGCCGTCCGTCTGGCGATTGTAGACCCACACCACTGGGTTCAGCGCGGTGTAGGGGCTCGATGGGTCTGCCAGGAAGATATGCAGTTGCCGTCCTTGCGCCCGGGTGACGAAGGTGCGCTTGTCGTTGTTCGGGTTGCTCAACACCTCGCCTTTTGTGCCCAGCCAGAAGGCGTAGACCGCACTGGTGAGCGTGCCCGTAGTGGAGCTGGGCGCGGTGGAAACATATGCCATCAGGTCAGAGGCGATGGACCCTTCGCCCGTCTGCCCCCTATCCTGCACATAACCAAGGGTGACACCGCCACGTATCGGTGGGAGGTTTGTTCGGGGTTGTATCCAGTCCTGTCCCGAGCTGCCGGAGTTCATCACGTCGCCTGTAGCCGCCCACAGCACGTACAGCCTTCCGTTGTTACCGCCCGTGCCCGCTTGCAGAGCCGGCACCACGAGCAGTCCTTCCGCCGAAGCGGGAACTGGGACGGTGTCGGTGTCAAACGTGACGGCGTTGGGCAGGGTGCGCTCCCAGACGAGGTTCGAGCCGTCCGAGAGCCCTGCGATGGGCGAGTTGATGCCGCCGGTGCGAGGAAAGGCGCGATATGCCTGAACCGTGCCGTTTTTCAGCGTCACCACAACCAGCGCACGCTGGAGCGGGTCGTTGCTGGTGGTAGGGATTTCCACGATCTGCGGGGTGGAAACCGGCTCCGACCCCAGCGGAGCCTCCCAGATTTCATCGTAGGGCGTGCCTCTTTGCCACAGGTCGGGCAAGCCATCGTCTTCGTTGCCGTCGCCGTCGATATCGCGGCGCGGGTTGGCGTCAAAGCAGTAGAGGCGCAGTCCACCCAGCGGCGAGGAACCGACCACGAACAGCGCACCGTTGTAAAACACCGGGGCGGAGGCGAACGTGCCCACCGCCTGCAGTCCGGTCAATCCCCATTTCTCCACCAGAGGCGCGCCGATGTCCTCGAAAGTGCCGGAGCCACGGCGTGCGTTCTTGCGTTGGGCGGTGAACGCCGACGCCCACTGCACCACATTGTAGCCAAACTTCAGGTTCGGGGGCGCCGCCGCGGCGAAGTTATCGCTGGCTACAGGCACACCCGGCGGTGCAACCGCTTGACTGAGCGCGTAGGCGATACCGATGGAGGAGACCACCACCGCGCTGCTCCCGTATTGTCCCGCCACGAGCACCGGTCGGCGATTATCCTGTCGCACCGCGATGGGAGCCAAGATACCCGGCGCAGGGGGAGCGTTGAGATCCGCGCCAACAGCACTCAGCGAGCCGCGAACGCCCGCTCCCATCTGGTTCAGCTCGCCCACGCGAATCGGGTAAGGAGCGTTCACCAATGGGTGGGTGGGATAGACCAGCAGACCGTTCGTCAAGCCTTCATTATTGAACTGCAGGTCTAGGAAGAGCGGGGCGCGTGGGTCGAGGGTATAAGCTGTCTGGTTATCGATCCAGAGCAGACCGCCGGCGTCCACAAACTTGCGCAGTTTTTCGCGCTGTTCGGGGGTAAAGGCAATGGCACTGCCCTGTGTGGCGACGACTGCGGCATCGAACTGGCGCAGGTCTTCCATCGAGACCGTGTCTAAGTTGACCACCCAGTAGGGCGCCGTGTTCTTGCGGCTACCCGGTGCTGCCAGCGGGTTCACAAAATCCCAGCCGGCGGGCTTATAGTCCGTTCGCCGGTCCAGCACATACCACACGAAGGGCGTCAGCACTGGGTTATTGCCGATTTGTAGCACGCAGACGCGGATCTGCTTGCGCACGGCGGTGTAAGTATAGGCATCGCCCTGGGCGGTGCGCACCAGCCCCAACCAGATGGCGAAGACGCCAAGCCATATCAGCACAAACGGTCGGTTTCGCATAGCCATCACCCTTCTCTCGGCTCAAATCTGCTCGGGATCGATTCCCCGTTCACGCAAGCGGTGCTAAGGCGGAAAGCCATCTCACCTCATCTCCCCCATGTAGAGCAGTCCCGGGCAGACCGGCAGGCGCGGCATCGGGGGCAGTCGCCGCCCGTATTGATCGACGCGCACCATCCCTGCCGCGGTGAACACCGGGTCGTACTCCATCACCAGGTTATAGCCCATGGGCAGGTTGCGCGTCGGGTCGCGCGGGTCGCGCAGGTGGAAGGGCGGGATCGGGATACCGGAGTTGCCGAACTGGGGCGGTATCCAGCCCCACTTCTTCAGCCACTCGCCCTGGTCCTGGATTGCCCATGGCAGGTTTTCGGCTATCGCGCCTCGGATGGTGATGCGGATGTCCAGCGGTTGTCCGTAGAACGGATACATCGGTGTCAGCACGTTGTACATCTGCCGGCGCAGGTTCTGGTCTACCGAGGACGGGCTGGTGCCGACGGGGAAGGTGTCGCGCGGGTCGGTGTTGAACCACTCGCCGGGCAGAACCACGAACGAGCCCTCCTGCGCGTACATCAGCGCTTCGATGGCGATGTCCAAGGGCACCACCGCCACCCGGCTCAGATGGTACTCGTTGGCGGGAGCATTGCCCCATCCGCTGTTGACCTCGAAGGTCAATCGGTTTTCCGCCCCCGGTTGCACGTTCAGCGTGTAATCACTGCGCGGGTTGGTGGGGTGCGTGGGCGGGTTGGTGTTGAAGGGCGCCATATTGCGCAGGAGTTCCAGCCCCAGGTGCTCGTAGTTCACGCCCGAAGCGTTGACCAGATAGATGGTCGGCAGTCCCAGCGCATCCGCCAGACCGCCTGGGAAGCGGTACAGGTCCTCGTCCAGAACGCCGTTGCCGTTGGTATCGTTCACCGGGTAGTTGACATGCAGGAAGATGCTGGTCTGTTCGTTTTCGATAGCCGCGTGGCGCACCAGCAGTTTCAAGCCGTGCGGCCAGGTGTTGCTGTAGTAGTTGTACAGCGCGATGGCGGACGAGAAGACAAAGGATTGCCGCTGGGTGGGCAGTAGCGCACGATGCCACGATGGGAACTTCAGAGGCGCGTCCTGCTCGTTCCAGCTGCCTGCCTCCGTGCCCAGTTCGGGGTCGATAAACAGGGTGGTGTTGAGCACCACGTTCTTTTTCGCCAGCAAGGCAATGGCGCTGGTGTTATCGGGCTGACCGTTCGGCAGGCGTGGCTTCATCAGGTTGCCCTCGATGAAGATGTCGCCTCCGGAGACCACTGTCAGCTGTTTGCCCAAGGGGATTATGCCGCGTATGCGCACGTTACCCTCGGCGTAGATGACCCCCGAGAACGGCGTCACGAAGGGCAAGCCCACCGCCGGTTTGTTCAGCGACGGGTCCAGCAGGTCTTGCGACAACCGCCCATCCGGCAGATAGGTGCACACCATGGTGACCGCATTGGTTGGCGCACCGTTGGGAGCACGCCATCGCCCGCGCGTGAGCTGGATGGTAAAGCCAGTGGGGTTCAGGCGGATGATCGCCCCTGGTGGCACGTAGTAGGGTCCCTGCCAGTTGCGCGAGTCTATCAGTCGCAGGAACTCACTGCGCACGGTGGGACCGCCGAACAGTCCCGGTTCACGCAGGAGGTCGGCGCGGTTGTTGATGTAGATACCTCTGCCGAAGCCGAACAGCCCGCTATTGCGCCCGCCAACCAGCGCGCCCGAGTTGCGCGTCATGCTCCAGTAGCGGTTGACGTTGGTGGCAGGGTCGGGCAGGTCGATAACCGGCGGTTCGAGGCGTGTGATAGAGCGTCCGCCGCCGTCCACGCCGACGCCCGTGCGTCCGTCGCGCACGATCCCGCCATAGGTGTTGAAGGTGACGCTGTTGCTGGGCAGGAGGGGATTATTGTTCACGGTTACCTGCGCTCTGGGCGCGAGCAAGATATCTCCCGCTACCTCCAGCCGGTCACCGTTTTGCGGGTTCAAGGTAAGCTCCACCCCGCCGTGCCATCGCACGTTGCCGTTGATTCGGATAGGGGCACCGCTGGTGTTACTGCCCCATATCAACCGGACGGGCAGGGGGTTGCCGTTGACGTCATGTCCGACGATACCCTCCGGCACGCCCAGTTCCACCACCGCGTTGGCGCGATTGTCCAGATTGGTCACGAAGCGCAGGTAATCGGTGATTCCCATGGCTTTGTAGGCGACCATCTCGCGCTTCAGCCCGGTGGCGGCGCTGGTGAGCATCGTTGGGTCGTTAGGGTCAATTCTGCCCACACGCCCGATGGATTCGATCTTTATGAACCGCGAGAGGGGACCCGATTCGGGGTCGTTCGGGTTATAGGGGCGCGGGTTGTAGCTGACTCGGATCAGCGCACGCCCGTTTTCGAACAGCACCCGGCTGTAGCCCCCACTGGGTCCCGCGGTGGGTGTGCCGCACGGGTTGAGTGTGGTGGACTCGGTGGGGGCGTACGGGCGGAGCCACGGATAATCCGGGTCGCGGCACTGGTCGGGAGGCAGGTTCGCTGGCACCGGGCGCCAGTCTGCGCCTTCCTCGCTGTAGGTCAGCTGTTGGTCGGCGTACTGGATGCCTGCTTCCGCGAAGTATTGTGCGTCGGTCACCCTGCCACTGCGTGCGGCGTTTTCCAGGTTGCGCCCGATAATCGCCACGAACAGCGCACCCATGAACATCATCACGAACATGACCACCACCGCCACAATCAGCGTTTGACCACGCTGTGTGTGAGTGGAACAGGGTTGTAACCGTACTGGGCTGTTCATTTTGCGTACTCCCCTCCCGCTCTCATCGTAACAGGTTGCGCACCCGCACCTGTGTGGTTAGCGACATCAACAGCGGGTCGCCCGTTGTTGGGTCATACAGCTTGATGCTGATCGCCAGCGTGTATTGCGAGCGCGTCATGTAATCGACCTTCACCACATCGCTTTCGGTGTTCGCCTGCACCGCGTAGGTGACGCGCAGAAGGTCGTAGGGTGTGCCATCACCGCGTGTGCCCGACGGTATCTGCCACAGTGCCCAGAACTCCACATAGCCCGTCTGCAGGGTCGGGTGTCCACTGCTGGGGCCCCGATAGTTGATGCGGTACTGGTTGGCCCCCGGCGTGACGTTCCATGGCACTCGGGTATACGGCACCAGGCGTGGCTCGGTGCCGGGCGGGGCGGTCTGGTCTGGTCCCCAGATTCGCTCCGAGCCGGGCACGATGGAAACCGACGCCAGCAGTTTCAAGGGGCTTTGCCGGTTGTTGGACGCGGTGTTATTGATGTCGGGTTCCGACAGGAGCAGGTATCGCCGTCCGCTCTCGTCCACCTGGGTGTTGCGGGCGAGATATTCGAACACCGGTCGTTCGCCGGGTCGGAACACCGCCACCGCTGGGATGGCGAAGTTAATTGTGCCCGAGCGCGGGTCGATGGTAAACGGCAGGTACGGATAGGGCGCGTCCAGAGAGCCGGGGTTGCGCTCCCACGAGCCATCCCCCTGCATCCACGGGTCGGGCAGGTTCGAGCAGACTCCTGGGTCCCACGTGCCCTCTTCGTAGCATCCTGCCGACTGCATCCGCTGATAGGCGGTTATATTGAACCGATAGGCATCGGCCGCGCCGCGTGCAACCACCAGTTCACCACCGAGATTGCCCGTCATATACACGGAGGCGAACCCATTGCGGTAGACGGTGACCACGAACGGATAGCTCCATCCGCCCTTCTTGGTGGTATAGGCGGTGGGGACGGCATTGGGCACCTCGTTAACTGCGTCGCCCAGTGTGGTGGGCACCGCCGGGTCGTCCGTGACCAGCCCGGGCAGGAACTGGATGAGCGGGGTGACCTGTACGATCTGCCCCTGTTGGTTATACTGCACGTTCACTAGGTCGATATCTTCCACTTCGGTGACTGGGCGGCTGACCTCCAGCCAGTTCTGCATGTAGGACTTGCCGTTTGGGGCGGGGCTGGTGTCGTAGAAGAAGCCCGGCTCGTCGATGATCGGCTGTCCGTTCGCATCCAGTTTGAACAATCGGGTGTTGGGCACAAACGCTCCGTTGCCATTGCGCTCGTACAACACGAACTGGGCGCGCCACAGGATATATGGGTTATCCACCGCCGCGGCGAGCAGTTGCTCGTTGCGGTTGCTGTAGGGCTTGCTGGGGTCGCGCCGGGCGATGAAGTAGCGCACGATCGTTCGCCCTGCCAGCACCGGCAGAGAAGGCGGTTTGCCCGTTCTGTAGTCTGGCGGCACGTAGTCACTGCCGTCGGTTGGGTCGGTAACGCCGGTGGCGTTCGGCGTGACACGCTCTGGTGGCACGAAGTCGATCTTGGTATAGGGCAGGTAGAAGGTGACCGGGCTTCCCTGTCGGTCCACTAAATCGAAGCGCAGGGTAGCGTCGTTCACGGGAGTGCTGGTGGTCAGGGGGTTCAGCACCCGCGAGTTGTCGAACACATAGGCGGCGTCGGCGATTTCGCGCGCGATGGTTTCCATCAGGTCGCGAGCGGTATCCTGCGCCTGCGCCACCCGCTGGACGCGCCGCGTGAAGTTAAAGCTCTGCAGCATGGGGCCCAGCAGTAGCCCCAGCATGATGGCGGTAATCGCCATCACCACCAGCAGTTCCACCAGTGTAAACCCTGCCCGGAACCTCATGTTGCCCGTGTCTTTCATCGGTGCCACTCCTATTTCACCCCTGATATGCTTTCCATTTCTGTTATTCCGCTTCGCGCGTCAGAATAGTTTCCACCTCATAGCGTTGCCAGCGATTGTTCTCCTTCCAGACCACACGAGCCTTAAACGAAGCCCCTTTCACCCCGCGCACCACATAGCCATAACTGTTGTAGGCAGACAGGTCCAGCGAAACCGCTGTAGGTTTCACGTCGCGAATATCCACATAGCACAGCGGTCGTCCCCCCACGTTCTCGGTACGAGTACTGATGCGCGCTAGCACCCCTCGCATGACGTCCTTGCCTAGCACGCTGTCGTTATAGAACACCTCGCCGAGGATGACCTGCTTGCCCGCATCGCACACGGGGAAGTAGATGCGCGAGGGAGAGCCGCCGTCCGCGCCGCCGCCGACGTAAAACTCGCGGTAGCTGAGCAGGTTGCCGTATCGCTCCCGGTACAGCTCGTAGGGCTTCAGCACCTGCACACCCCAGTCGCCGTCCGCTTGGTAGTAGAAGCGCAGAGTATGCCCCGCCAGCGTGGGGTCCACCACGTTCACGATACCATTACGGTAGTCCACCTGATACGAGCCGGTATCGTCTTGCCCCACGATGGGGTCGATGATTTGTCCGGTTTGCAGGTCCACCGCCACGAAGTCCGGTTGCTGGCGCACTGGGTCGCCCTGGGGCAGAGCGTTCCAGTTCACCCCGCGAATAAGCCCTTCGTAGGTAGTCTGGTCATCCAGTTTATCGCCGCGCTTGCGCAGGAAGCGCAGGTTGAGTTTGACCTCGGTGGGCACGGTAGGCACTAATCGGTCTTCGCGGATGATGTGCCAGTCCAGCACAGTGTAATCGATATGCGCGGTCAACGGCACCACACCGCGAGCGGTGCGCTCGGTATAGTCGCGTCCCGCCGGGTTGAACAGGAGCACCCCCACATTGGCGTAGGGACCGATGTTGCCGTAAAGGATTTTGAACTCATAGGGGTCTTGCGACCACGCCTGCCCCAGCGGGATCAGGCGGAACTCACGGCTGACCAGCTCACTGCCCGGTCGCATCCGCCATCCCGATTCCAGGATGGGCTTGCCATCTGGTCCCGTGTAACTACGCAGTTCGATCCGGACTGGCTCTCCCGTCAGCCCCACGACGTTGGGGATGGTCTTGGATACCGATTTGAGCTTCCACCCATCGTTGCCGTCGTAGTAGTCGTAAGAGATGGTGAAGTCGCGCGCATAGGGCGTCGGGTAGAACCAGAGGACCACGTCATCGAACGCGCCATCGTCGCTGGCATCGTAGTCGATGGCGTATTGATGTGGACCGCGCAGGGGTGGCGGGGCATCTTCTTGAGCGTTCCACAGCATTCGCACCATCGGTGAGCCGTAGACGTTGAGGTTGTTCAGCCGCCACACCTGCGAGACCGGGTCGTAAAGCGGCTGGTCGACAAAGGGACCTGCGCTCAACACGTATACCGAGCCTTGTCCGACCATGGTGGGCACGGGGATAGGGATACGCACTTTCTCACCAACCACCCGGCGCCAGCGGTTAATGTCTGAGTAGTAATAGGCATCGATTCCCGGAGGCAGTGCGGGCGGCGCCAGGTTATCGGGGTGTGCGCCAACGTCGATCGCTTCGCCGGTGGTGCCGCCGTCGGAATAGGGCGCCAGCGCGAGGATGCCCGACGGCAGTGCGGTGGCGTTATTCTTCCACCGTTCGATCTCCTGCTGAGCCAATCGGCTAGCGAACGAGCGGTTCTCCGCGGCGCGGGTGACAAAGAACCCGCCCGGGAACAGCTTCAGAATCACCAGAATACCGATGGTCAGCACGGCGATCGCCGCCAGCACCTCGATTAGCGAAAACGCGTAGATGTTTTGTTTTCTACCCATCATGCCTCCACCGCCTTTCGCCAGGTGGGTTGGTTGTTAGTCCAGGCACCAGAACTTGTTCTGTCCCGCGTTGCTAAAGTTGGGGTCATTGCCCGTCATTTTCTGCTTGATGATGCGCGAGTCCACCGGTCTAGCCGTTCCGCTGAGTAGAAGCACAATGTCTTTACTGCCCGTGGTGGGTTGACCCGCGCTATCGCAACTGCGGTGGTCGGAGACCCAGGTCACGATCGTGTTCTCCGGCGGCAGGTTATACTGCAGTTGGCACATATCGTCTAGCGGTCCAGCGGTATTGTTGGTGGGCACGTACGGACGGTACAGGCTGTAGTGTTGCTCGTACACTCCGCTTCCGGGACAGGTTGTGCCGATGTCCATACTATCGAACAGGTAGTATGGGCGCGTGACCAGGATGCCGTTGATCTCGTTGACGCGCTGGTTGGGGTTGTTCGGATCAGGCAGTAGCACTTCCACATTCTTCCAGCTCACTTTGTCGTTTATTGGGTTGTTGGGGCTGCGGAAGATATTGATGTCGCGGATGTACGCCTGATACAGGAAGCTACCTCTGATCCTGTCCGCTGGCACAGGAGCGTTGTTACTGAACTCCACGTAGCCCAACAGCACCTCGGGATACACGCGGTTGTCCTGTTTGTACATCTTCAGTGCCACCTGTATCTGGTGCAGGTTGGACATTGTGGTGGTGCGGCGTGCCTGTTCGCGCACGGTTGCCGCTACCGGAAAGATGATGGCGGCGAGCACGGCGATAATGGCTATCACCGTGAGCATCTCCACCATCGTAAACGCGCTGGTGTAAATCCGGTCTCGCATAGTCGGTCACCTCGTTCCTTTCCTGTCGGTTTTGACGACTCCTTTAAGAGCTTTGTTCCCCCTGCTTAAACAGGCTGTCGGTCGGGATCTGCAGTTCTGGTAATACTTCCGAGCGCACAGTGTCGCCTCTGCCGTAAAGCCCTATCCGTTCCTAGTGCAGGGCTCATGACCGGTTCCCCGTCGATGACTGCACAGGGTTGGTTGGTCTCCGGCAGGCGGAGCCATTCTTTATATGTCAGCCGTTTTACTGGAGAAGGTAGCGCCATCGGTACGCCTCCTATCCTCCTCCTGTAGCCCAACGCCAGTAGGCTTCCCACAAACCCAGCACATAGGGCTTACCAATGAGTGCGAGAAGGGTGGAAGCCACGATATAGGGACCGAAGGGAATGGTAGTGATACCGGGAACGAACTCCTCTTCCTCAAGTGGGGATGCGCTTTTTTTCTGTGGGAAAAGCCACCCCCGCACCCCATCCACCACGAACAGCACCACGTCCAGCGCCACCAGCAAAGCCAGGCTGTAGAGTAGCATCTGCGCGAGCGGCTCCGGGGATGCCAATGGAGCCGTGTCAGAAGGTGCGGGTTCAGCGACAGGGTGTTGTTTGAGGGTAAGCACGACCAGAAGCCCTCCTACCACCGCTCCCAGCGCCACCGCACCCGCGAAAGCCAGCAGAGCGAGCTTGAGCGGAATCATCGCGCCGATCGCTCGCGCCAGTTTCACATCTCCAAATCCCAGCGCATCCTTTCGAAACATCACTCGCCCCATCAATGCGATGGTTGCAAACACTGCCGTACACACCACTGCCCCCACGAGGGCATAGGGCAATCTCCAACCGCCCACCAGCACCCACGCTTGCGGGTCCCCTTCTGCGATGAGCATCAGGTTGCGGGCGATGCCCAACACCAGCATAAAAACGTTTAAGCCATCAGGTATCAAGAGATGTTCCAGATCGATGAAAAAGGCAGCGATCAGCGCCGCGGCGAACAGCACGTAGAACAGGGTATCCCAGCTCCAGCCGTAGCGCCAGTAAATCCCCCAAAAGAGCAATCCGGTAGTCAGTTCCACCCAGAAATAGCGCCACGAGATGCGCGCTCCGCAGTAACGACATCTGCCCCTTTGCCACAAGAAGCTCAGCAGGGGCACCAGGTCTTTTGCGCCCAGCTCGGTCTTGCAGTTCGGGCAGTGGGAGCGTGGTTTGACTATCGATAAACCACGCGGGAGGCGGTAGATGAGCACGTTCAGGAAACTGCCTACCACCGCCCCATAGAGAAACACCACCAGCCCGATGTACCAATCTGGCATCACGCGTTGGCTTCTGTCCTCCGCTCTGGCTGGGGGGCGAAACCGCCCCCCAGCGATTATTGTCCGCCAGCGCCGCCTTCCTGCTGGCCGCCCGCAAGGCTCTGCACCGCGGTAACCAGCGGCAACAGCAAGGAGATGACGATGAAGCCCACCATACCGCCCAGCAGAACGATGAGCACGGGTTCAATCGCGGAGGTGAGCGCTTGTACGGTGGACTCCACCTCGGACTCGTAGAAGTCCGCCACTTTGGACAGCATCTGGTCGAGCGCACCCGATTCCTCACCGATGGAGATCATATGCACCACCATCGGCGGGAACATACCGCTCTTTTCCAATGGCGGTCCGATGCGGTCACCCTCGCGGATGCGGGCACGGGCTTCCATCACCGCCTCGGCGATAATCTCGTTCGCCACGGTGCCAGCGACCGTCTCCAGCGCCTGCAGGATGGGCACGCCGGAGCTAAGCAGGGTGCTCAGCGTGCGCGAGAACCGCGCCAGAGCGATCTTGTGGTTGAGCGGACCGAACACCGGCAGTTTCAGTTTCAGGCGGTCATAGAGTCTGCGTCCGATGCGCGTGCGCACGAACATCCGGAAGGCGATGACCACGAGTACCACGACGGCGATCATGACGTACCATCGGCTGGTGAGGAAGTTGCTGAAGTCCATCAGCATCCGCGTCATCACTGGGAACTCTTTGATGCGCAGGTCTTTATACACGTCAAAGAACTTGGGCAGGATGAAAGTCACCAGCCCGATAACGACCACCAGCGCGACGATCACCACGATGGCGGGGTAGACCATCGCGGCGCGCACCTTACGGCGCAGGGCAACGTCGGCTTCGAGGAACGCTGCCAGACGCTGAAGGCTCTCTTCCAGAACGCCGCCCACTTCTCCAGCGCGGATCAAGCCGATGAACAGGTTGGAGAACACGTTGGGGTATTTGCTCATCGCCTTGGACAGGGTTTGACCAGCTTCCACTTCCGCCTGGATGTCAACCAGGATGCGGCGCAGTTTGGGGCTTTGTGTCTGCTGAGCCAGCACGTCCAGACTGCGCACGATCGAGACGCCCGCATCCTGCATGGTCGAGAACTGGCGGCAGAAGATCGCCAGGTCGCTGAGTTTAACGCGCCCCCAACCGCCACCGGGTCGCTGAGCACGAATCTGGCGCACTTCGGTGACGGTGAAGCCCTGTTCCTGCAGTCGCTTGCGCAGGATTTCCGCGCTTTCCGCCTCCGAAGTGCCCGAACGCACCGTGCCCATCGAGTCACGGAAGGTGTAGGCAAAAGTTGGCATTAAGCATCCCTCCTCTACGAGTAGCGGGTTACGTGTCCGTCACCCTTTACTGACGCACCGCAAGCGGACGCCTGCGGGTCTATTTATCGCCCACGGGCAACCACCGTGCCCTCGGTCACGGTGGGCGTAATGAGCTTCTTGAGCTCATCGGAGTTCATTGCCCGCGACAGTGCCTCTTCGAGTGTAATCCAGCCCTTCATGTACAGGTCGCGCAGGGACTGGTCCATCGTTTGCATCCCCACGTTCGCGCTGGTCTGGATGACCGAGGTGATCTGGTGTGCCTTGTTTTCGCGGATGAGGTTTCGGATCGCCGGGGTAGCGATCATCACCTCAACGGCGGGCACACGTCCCGGTTGTCCCGCGCGCGGCAACAGTTGCTGGCAGATAACCGCCTGGATGCTGTTGGACAGTTGGATACGGATCTGCTCCTGCTGTCCGGGCGGGAACACGTCCACTATCCGGTCGATGGTGGTAGCGGCGCTGTTGGTGTGCAGGGTTGCCAGCACCAGGTGTCCGGTTTCCGCCGCGGTGATTGCCAGCGCGATAGTTTCGGGGTCCCGCATTTCGCCCACAAGGATCACGTCCGGGTCTTCGCGCAGGACCGCCCGCAGGGCGTTGTGGAACGATTTGGTATCCTGCCCCAGTTCGCGCTGGTTAATGATGCTGAAGCGGTGCGTGTGCAGGTATTCGATAGGGTCTTCGATGGTGACGATATGCACGCTCCGCTCCATATTGATCTGGTTAATCATCGCCGCCTGGGTGGTGGATTTACCCGAGCCGGTGGGACCGGTCACGATGATCAGTCCGCGAGGCAGGCGGGTAAGCTCTTCCAGCACCGGGGGCAGGTTCAGTTCGCGAATAGTGGGGATGCGGGTCGGAATCAGTCGGAACGCTGCGGCGACCGCTCCCCTATCGCGGTATACGTTCACACGGAACCGCGCCATTTTGCCCAGCGAGTAGGAGAAGTCCAGCTCCAAAGTGCTCTCGAACCGCTGGATCTGTTCGTCGGTCAGGATATCGTACATCAACCGCTGGGTATCCTGCGGGGTCGCTTTTTCATAATTGGTGGGGATTAACCTGCCGTCCACGCGGATAACGGGCGGTATGCCTGCGCACAGATGCAGGTCGGACGCTCCTTTTTCCACGACGATGCGCAGGAGGTCATCGATATGGGCATCTTCCAGACTGCGCGGGCGCACTGCTGCCGCCGCGGAGGTGGCGGATGGTTGCCCCCCGATGGTTGGTTCGATATCGAACTGCGTCGTCTGCTCCACGGAAACTTCTGCCTCCTTTGAGTGATTAGTGTCCTGCGGTGAAGACCACGCGCATCACTTCGTCCGGCGTGGTAACGCCTTCGAGCACCTTCAGCAAGCCGTCTTCGCGCAGTTCATGCATACCGTTCGCCTTAGCGGCGTCGCGGATGTCTGCCAGAGGCGCACGTCGGACGATCAGCTCCGCGATTTCGTCGTTCACGCGCATCAGTTCGAAGATACCGATACGTCCGCGGAAGCCGGTGTATCGGCACGCTTCACAGCCTCGCCCGCGCCACAGGGTGACCATCTGGTTGGGATGTTCGGGACGGAAGCCGAAGCGCCTCAGGTCCGCGGCAGGCACTTCATAAGGCTCTTTGCAGTGCGGGCAGAGGCGTCGTGCCAGACGCTGTGCCAACACGCCGATGACGGTCGCCGAGATCAGGTAAGGCTCCACGCCCATATCCACCATACGGATCGCCGCAGACGGGGCGTCGTTTGTGTGCAGGGTGGTCAAGACCAGGTGTCCCGTCAGCGAGGCTTCGATGGCGATTTCGGCGGTTTCCAAGTCGCGCATCTCACCGACCATGATGATGTCCGGGTCCTGGCGCAGGAAGGAGCGGAGAGCGTTGGCGAAGGTTAAGCCCGCTTTACGGTTGACCTGCACCTGGCTGATGCCCGGCAGTTGGTACTCCACCGGATCCTCAATGGTGATGATGTTCTTCTCGATGGAGTTCAGTTTGTGCAGGACGGAGTACTGGGTGGTGGTCTTGCCCGAACCGGTTGGACCGGTAGAGAGCACCATGCCGTTGGGCTGAACCACCAGTTCCTCGAGTTGCGCCTGCACTTCGGGGGTGAATCCCAGTTTCTCCAGGCCGATGAGGATGCTGGTCTTGTCCAGGATGCGCATCACGATCTTCTCGCCCATGCCGGAGCTCAGGTGCACCGGGATGGAGGAGACGCGCAGGTCGTAGTCTTTGCCTTCCACCCGGATAGGGATACGCCCATCCTGCGGGAGGCGTCGCTCGGCGATGTTCATCTCCGCCATGATCTTGTAGCGCGAGATGAGCGGAGCCTGGATGTATTTGGGCAGGGTCATGATTTCGTGGAGCACGCCGTCAATGCGGTAGCGGATGCGCACGCCGCGCTCTTGGGGTTCGACATGAATATCGGAGGCGCGCTCCTTCACCGCCTGCTGGATGATCGTATTGGCGATGCGCACGATGGGCGCCTCTTCCGCCACGCGGGCGGCGCTTTCCACATCCTCCTCGTCCACGTTCATGCCCACACCGACTTGCGCGATGTCGGCTTTGATTTGCGCCATCATTCCCCCGCCCACCGGTGCGGCAGCTGCTTGCGTCTCCTGTTCGGGCGCCCTGCCTACCACCGACTGGTAGGCGCGGTTAATGGCATCCTCGATGGCGTCTGCTGCTGCCAGTGCGGGGCGAATCGTGCACCGCGACACCAGCCGCAGGTCATCGAACGCCAACACGTTGTTCACGTCCGCCATCGCCACGGTCAGCACGTTGCCGTCTTTGAGGATGGGCACGACCTTGTGCTGGCGAGCAATTCGCTCAGGGACAACATTCACCGCGCTGGGGTCAATGGTGAAGGTGTTGAGGTCCACAAAGGGAACCCCCAGCTCCTGCGCACGCGCTTCTGCCACCTGTGCAGGCGTTGCCCACTGGTTCTCGACGAGTATCCTGCCCAGCTCTCCGCCCGAACTGCGGTGGATTTTCTGTGCCTGCTCCAGCTGTTCGCGCGTGATGTAGCCTCGCTCGACCAGGTATTCGCCTAGGCTTTTTCTTACCGTTGCCATCGCTCTCTCACCCCGTCTCGTCGTTTCGGTCCCACTTGGTGCTTCTCGCGCCAGAAGCGGGTGTGCCTTGAATGATTCCTCAATTCACCAGACAAGCGATTATAGCACGATCGCGCAAGACTCGCAACCTCTACACCACCTGTTCTGCAAACTCCATGCCAAGCGCTTTACGCACCACTTGTTCCATCACATCCACTGGAGGATATTGTCCCGTCCACAACCGAAACGATTCCGCGCCCTGATACACCAGCATCTTTACGCCGTTGATGGTGCTACATCCTCTTTTTTGCGCTTCGCGCAGTAACCGGCTGACCGGCGGATTGTAAATCAGGTCATACACCAGCATATCCGGGTGCAGTCCCTCCAGCGGGATGGGTGGCATCTCTTCCACGCGAGGGTACAGCCCCAGTGGGGTGGTGTTCACCAGCACCCGCGCCCTCTGCATGGCGTGTACCACCGCGGGGTCGGTGTACTGCAGGGCATGTGCTTCCGCTCCCAGTTCCCACAACATCTGCGCCGCCCGGTCGCGGTGGCGGCTGACGACTGTCACCTTTGCGCCAGCCTGAATGAGCGCGTTGGCTACCGCCCGTGCCGACCCGCCCGTGCCCAGCACCACCACTTCTAAATCCTCATCGATGGACAAACGCTCTGACTCCAGCGAGCGCAGGAATCCGATGCCGTCGGTGCTGGTGCCGTAGAGTGTACCGTCCTCGCGGCGGCACACGGTATTGACCGCGCCGATCTGTTTAGCCACCTCGCTCAGGTCATCCATCAGCGGGGGGATGAGCTCTTTCAGCGGTACCGTGATGTTGGCGCCGCGAAAGCTCATGGCACGCAGTCCAGCCACCGCCTCCTGCACGTACTCGGGTGGGGTGAGCAGGGGCACGTAGATCCAGTCCATATTCAACGCTTCGAACGCCGCGTTGTGCATGGCTGGCGAGAGGCTATGCTCTACCGGATAGCCCATCACACCCACCACCTGTGTCCGCCCAGTAATTACCCTCACGAACCGACCCCCCCTTTATTTCTTTGACGTCAGGACAGTTCCTGCGGTTCCCGCGCTCTGTGTTAACACACCAGCCCGTCGATAGAGCCATAGTAAAGTTCGCTCTAAAAGGCGGCTTACCTTCGTACCGAGGAACTCGTGCCGTGCCATCGGCGCGACTAGGATGGTGCGCATACCCATCCGGTTGCCGCCCCAAACGTCGGTGAATATCTGGTCGCCGATCATGACCGCCTGTTGGGCTGTTGCGTTCAGCCGTTGCAGTGCCTGGCGCAACCCATATCGGCGCGGTTTAAAGGCTTTGGGCACGTAGGCGATGTCCAGTTCCTTTGCCAGTATCTCCAGCCTGCGCCGGCGGCGGGTATTGGACACCAGGCACAGGCGCAAGCCCGCTCCCTTCATCGCCTGAATCCACCGGCGCACCGGCTCGGGCACGTCTAGTTTCTGCCAAGGCACCAGGGTGTTGTCCAGGTCCAGTAGAACCGCCTGAATGCCCTGTTGTTTCAGGCTTGCCGGGTCAATATCGGTCACGCTGGAGACGACCTCATCGGGGCACCAGCGTAGCCAGCCTTGTTTGTTCATGGTATCGCTCGCGCTCGCTCTGCGCGCGCCCGTGCCACAGCCATATGATGCTCCTGTAAGGTGCGCGTGAAGATGTGACTGCCGTCTGGACGCGCGACGTAATACAGATAGTCTACTTTCGCCGGGCGAAGCGCCGCTTCGATACAGGCGATTCCCGGATTGGCAATCGGTCCCGGCGGTAGCCCTCTGCGTCTGTATGTATTATAATCGGAATCTACTTGCAAGTCACGATATAGCACGCGCGGCTTGTGTCTGCCCAGCGCGTAGAGCACGGTAGCGTCGATCTCCAGGTTCATGCCCCGCTTCAAGCGGTTGTGGATGACGGCGGAGATTAGGGGGCGGTCTTCGGGTACTTTCGCCTCGCGCTCGATGAGGGAAGCAATGGTCAGAATCTGGTGAAAACGGAAGCCCGACCGTTCGATTTCGGCACGATATTTCTGGTAGACCTCTCGTTCCAGCAGGGAGAGCATGCTCTGGATCGCTTGGCGTGCGCCGGTGCCTCTGGGAAAGCGATAGGTGTTGGGGAAGAGGTAGCCTTCCAGATTCTTGGGCAGGGGGAAGGCAGCTCGGAACGAGTCGCCTTCGGCGGTTGCCAAGCGCAGGAACTCTTCCGAGCGCGCCACACCGCGCTCTTGTAGCACGCGCGCAATCTGGCGAAGGGTGTAACCCTCTGGGATGGTGACCCAGCTGGTTGCCACGCGTCCTTCGGCGATGGTTCGCGCGATCTGCAAAGGGGACATGCTCGGGCGCAGTTCATACTGTCCCGGCTGGAGGCGGTCGCCCCAGCCCTTCCAGCGCACCACCCATTCGAACGCCCACGCCCGGCGGATGATGCCCATCTGCTGGAGTTTGTGTGCTATCTGACGGGCGTTCATGCCCGGCGTGATGCGCACCAACTGCAGTGCGCCCCTACCCACAGGCTGAAACTGCCACCAGAGCCATCCACCGGCTATCAGCAGTATCAGCACTACCACCCCGACAACGACCAGCCATTTAACCCGAATCCAACTGGGCATCACGGTTCTCCTTCGCGCCGCGCTGAGCGAGGTATCTTTCTAGTATCAGCGCCGCTGCAACCGCATCGACCTTCTGCCGACGCCGTTCGCGCCGCACCTCCGCCTCCCTCATGCGCCGATCCGCCTCCACCGTGCTGAGTCGCTCGTCCATCAGCGCAATTGGCACGTTCAACACGGCGCGTAGGTGCGCCACGAAAGCCTGTACTTTGTGCACCGCCTGCGCCTGCTCGCCGCGCAAAGTGCGGGGCTGTCCCACCACCACTTCGCCGGCCGCATGCTGACGTAGCATCTGCGCGATGCGCTCCACGTCTTTGGCGATGCTCTCGCGCTCGATGACGGTCAACGGCTGGGCGATGGTTGCGGTTTCGTCGCTGAGCGCTACGCCGATGCGTCGTTCTCCGATATCCAGTGCCAGTATCCGTGTCATTAGTTCTCTGTCGTATTGTACCGCACGGGGATCGGGATAGCAACAGCGGTCAGGCGGGGGAATGGGGGGTTGACAGGCAGGGGGCGAGTGTTATCGTGAATGTGGCTTCTTGAAGCCAGAGGTTACTCAACAAGGCAGAATATACTTAACTTAAAAATGACGCCTAGGGAAGCACGTCGTTGTGTATGGGTTCAGTTGTTGTTGTGGAATGTGGGTATGGCGGTGTGTTTTTGTGTATGGTATGTGCTGGGGGTAAGTGATGGGTCGCTGGTGGGCAGTTCAAGAATTTTTTTCTCGAACACCCTCGAAAGTGCTTGACACCCTCAGCCGAGCGGAGTATACTTAGGCTAAATATCTATGCAAAAGGAGGTGGTGTGGGTTACAGGATAAGTAGGTGTCCGCATGAGATTTACTTTTTTCCATGGCGCAACGGTTCGTAAACCAATTTCATCACTTTACAAACAAGAAGGAGGGTGCCACATGAAACGACATGGTTTTACGCTCATCGAGCTGCTGGTGGTTATCGCGATCATCGCGATCCTGGCGGCGATTCTGTTCCCGGTGTTCGCACAGGCACGCGAGAAGGCGCGACAGGCAAGCTGTCTCAGCAACACCAAACAGCTAGGGCTTGCGTGGGCGATGTACGTGCAGGACTACGACGAGCGCACCACACCCGCAAAGGTTTGTAATCACACGTACTCGGGTGCCAATCCGGTTCCCGGACGTTACCTGTGCTGGGGGGCGCGAACAGACTACAACTGGAACTGGGATTGTGGGGCGCCATATGCTGGCTGGTACGACTTGCTGGCACCCTACATGAAGAACTACGGCATCCTGCGCTGTCCCTCCAACCCGAACCGTGGCTACTATCCTTATGACAGCGCAGGTAACCCTACCGCCGAGACCGCACCTGGGGGCAGTTGGGAAAACTTGAGGAATACCTACGCGGTGAACTTCTATGCGGTGGCGACGAATATCATCTGGAACCTCGCGTCCACCAGGAGCTGCTATGCCAACTGGGACGGCCGGGGTGCGAACATCGCGAAGTTCTCCGCTCCCGCCAGCCTCATCGCTATCGTGGAGGCGTACGGCACCTGCCCGGATATCCGCAACGTGGTTACCAATGTGGACTGCTCCGCGCACAACCGAGGCTCCAACTACATCTTCGCAGATGGGCACGCCAAGTGGATGCGGATCGTCGCCACGCTGGCACCGGAGAACCTTTGGGTGGATGCTTCTGAGCCGGATGGGCGCGCCTGTGTGGCTAACGCCTATATGAATCGGCTGACCTCCGACTCCCGTACCAGCACCCAGTGCCTCGGTCAGTGAGGGGGCAGGGATGAGCAAGCGGGCTGTTTCGTTTCCGTCTGGCGTCTGGGTTGCGCTCATCGTCGTCTGCGTGCTCATCGTCGTCGGTCTGCTGTGGCTGTATCAGGAGCGCTCCTCAAGGTTGGCGACGGAAGCCTTCCGGCGCGGGGCGGAGGAAGAGTCCTATCGGGAAGGCGAACTGGGGCATCTGCCGGGACAGGTACCCGTTCGCACTGCGCGGTAGCATTGACTGGGCGGCTCTCTCTTCACATTCTGGCGAAGAGGGAGTCGCCTGCTGTGAATGTTTTTCGATCCCACCTCAAAATCGCTTGACAAACTGGTAGCAAGCACAGTCCGAGAGGAGAAACGACACGGCGCGGAGAAGAATAACCACACAGAGACTCGCGCGCGTTCGCCGATGGAGGGATCTCAATGCACAAAATCTCACGACGCCGTTTTCTGCAAGATTCGTTAGCACTGCTCACGGTCACCGCGCTTCCCCTGCCAGTGCACGCTTCTGTGCAGGTCGCCCGCAGGCAAAGCGGTCCGAACGACCGGATCGGCGCTGCGGTCATCGGCTTCAATGGGCAGGGCAAAAGCCACATCCGGCAACTGCTCGCCCAACCCGATGTGGACCTGGTGGCGCTGTGCGACGTGGATGAAGCGGTCTGGCCTATCGGCTTGAAGATGGTGGAAGATGCCGGCAGCCCCAAACCCAAAACCTATCAGGACCTGCGCAAACTGCTGGAGGACAAGGACGTAGACGTGGTGACCATCGCCACGCCCAACCACTGGCACGCGCTGGCAGCCATCTGGGCGATGATGGCGGGCAAGGACGTTTACGTGGAGAAGCCCACCAGTCATAACGTCTGGGAAGGGCGGCGCACCGTGCAAATCGCCCGGCAACTGGGGCGCATCTGCCAGAGTGGCACACAAATCCGCTCCTCCGAGGGCATCCGGCAAGCCATGCAGTATCTGCACGAGGGCAAGCTGGGCAAAGTGTACCTGGCGCGCGGACTGTGTTACAAGCGACGCGATTCCATCGGCAAAGTGCCCGCTTCGCCAGAGCCACCGGCTACGGTGGACTACGACATCTGGCTGGGACCCGCGCCCAAAAAGCCGGTCATGCGCCAGCGGTTCCACTACGATTGGCACTGGTTCTGGGACTATGGCAACGGCGACCTGGGCAACCAGGGTGTGCATCAGATGGACATCGCGCGTTGGGGGCTGAACAAGAACACTTTACCCAACAAGGTACTGGGGCTGGGCGGAAGGTTCGGCTACGAGGATGATGGCGAGACGCCCAACACCGAACTCGTCTTCTGCGACTACGGCGACTGCCAGCTGATTTTTGAGGTGCGCGGGCTGGAGACTCCAGACCTGAAGGGCGTGAAGGTGGGTAACATCTTCTACGGCGAGAAGGGCATTATGGTCATCCCCAGCTACAGCCAGGCGATCGTGTTTGACAACGATGGCAACAAGGTCGCCGAGTTTAGCGCGGGAGGCGACCACATGCGCAACTTCCTGGATGCCGTGCGCAGCCGCAAATACACCGACCTACACGCTGACATCGAAGAAGGGCATCTGTCCAGCGCGCTATGCCATCTGGGTAACGTTTCCTACCGGCTGGGCGATCTGGTGCCCTTTGACAAGCAGACCAAAGCCTTTGGGGACAACAAGGAAGCATACGAGACCTTTGCCCGCTTCGAGGAGCATCTTGCCGCGAACAACGTGGTGCTGAAAGAGACAAAATATCGGCTGGGGCGCGAACTACACCTCGACACCACCCATGAGACCTGCGAACACAATTCGCAGGCGAACCGGCTTCTCACTCGCGAATACCGCAAGCCCTATGTGGTGCCGGAGAAGGTGTAAACGGCACTTCCCTGCTCTCTCTACGGACGGGGTGGTCAGCGGGCGGTCTGTCCACTGCCCGTGGAGGGGGCAGGAGTGCCTCCGCCAGGCGGTCCCATTCGCTGGGACTTGGGGAGCATGTACCCCGTGTAGTAGCCAGGGGGTGGAGGCTCCTCCCGTTGAACCTGGTGGCGGAGGAACAGCGCCACACCAACCAACACCAGCCCCACAAGGAGCAGGATAGCGATGTTTTTGCTGTTGGTGCCTGACATCTCTACTCCCCGAGAGATAGGTTTGCACCCCGTAGGGTAACCTGCGGGGTGCTGGTGAGTCTACTGCGTAGCCCCTTGAGCGGGGCCTCCAGTTCGCTGACTCTTCGGAAGCATGGGTCCCTCGTAATACCCCTGGGCTTGAGGCTCCTCTTTCTTGCCGCAGGCACTTAGACCCACCGCCAGAGGAACCAGCCACAGCAGGCTAAGCACGAGCAGAACCCTTTTCGCGATGCCTCTTCGCATGAGATTACTCCATCGAGAAGGTGAAGTAGCGCTCGTAGTACACGGTCTGCCCGTTCTCGACGGTGGTTGCCAGATAGCGCTCCGGGTTGCGCTTGATGTTCTTGGCGTGACCATCCAGGAAGGTGAAGTTCGCGCCGTCCTGGTGGATCTTTTGCGACTCGCAACCGATGGTGATGACCACGTAGGTCGGACCCTTGTCCAGGAACGTGATGCCATCACCGATCAGGATGGTCTCTGCGGGCCGCTTGATCTCGGGCATGTAGCGGGTCAGCCCACCCCTGTCTGGCGGATAGCAGAGGCTACCAGCGAAGTGGTAGTAGGGGTTCTCCGGCGTGCCCGCACCGTCGCGTGTTGCCTGATGGAACACGATGCCGTAATGCGCGAACACCTGGGTGGGGGGCCAGTAAGGATCCATCTCACCCGGATAGCAGTCGGGCATGTTCACGCCTTCCATGTAGCGTTCCTGGCTCCACGAAGGACATCGGTGCAAGCCCTGCGGCTGACCACCCACGGTGTAGGTTCTGCCGGCGTCTGGCGGCACCAGGGTGCTCTTGATGTAGGGATGAAGCAGTCCAAACCAGAACCGCTCGTTGAGGGGCTGCCCGGGATACTCACGGATCTTGTACCAGGGTACGATGGCTTCATCGTAGTCCTGGGCGTACATCAGGATCGCCGTGCCGAACTGCTTGGAGTTGGACAGGCACGACGATTTGCGCGCAGCTTCCCGCGCCTGAGAGAAAACAGGGAACAGGATCGCTGCCAGAATGGCGATAATCGCTATCACCACCAGCAGCTCGATGAGTGTGAAAGCATGTCGCTTCATCACTGGTTTTTCCCTCCTGACCTTGGATTGGATTTATGTTAAACGCTTATGCGTCTAACATTCTCTGCTTACGTATTCCCAAATGGGAATAGGATTACTTTTTATGCGCAGATTGCCTGCTATCGCTACTTCCCATCTGTTAAGTGTATTTTATCCTGTGGCGCCGACATTGTCAAGACTTTAACCCCGCCTCCACGCTGTTTTTTCGAAATTTGCTTGCAGATTCCAGCAAGAATCAGGGGCATGGTGGATACGCCATGCCCCCGTGGTTACAAACTTACTCGTCACCGATAGCGCCAAAGTTCCGGACAAGGATGCCGAAGTCGAACAGGGTCACCTCTTCATCCCCGTCCAGGTCGGCATCGGGGTTCCAGTTCCCATCCCCAGGTATACTGCCAAACGCGGACACCAACCGCCCAAAGTCAAACAGGGTCACCTCGTTATCGCCGTCGATGTCGCCGTTGGTCAGCACCACGTCCACGCCAGTAACATCTGCATTGGGAACCGTCACCGGGGTAACAACCCTCAGCCAGTGGCTGGCTTTGAAGGCGAACTCATAGTCCCCCGGCTCGACATCGTTGAGCACATAGCGTCCCTCGCTGTCCAGGTTCACGCTCTCGGAGCGCACGACGTTTCCGCCCCGGCGCAGTTCCACGGTCACCGGCACCTGAGTGATGTCGCCTTGGAAATCGCTCAGCGTCACGGTTCCGCTAACTGCAAAGCCTGGCGGCAGAATGTCATGAAGCACACCCACGTATACGATGTCGGCATCGTAGCGGGTGGTCTGATAGGGCTGGTTGGGCGTGTCGGAAAGCGGTCCTTGCAGGGGCACGAAGCCGCTACCGCCCCCCAAAATCACGTTACCTTGCCCGCTGGGGTTGTTAACGCGGTCGACTTCGATCAGGTTCGCGATGAGGATGGCGTCGATGCTCTCCCCCTCTGCAATCCCAAAGTCGTCCAGATTGAAGGCGGTGGCAAAGACCAGGTAGCTCATGGTGTAGGTATCGGCGAACTCATAGCGCCATGGGCTGAACGTGGTGGAGCCCTTCTTGCGCACCGCCACCATGAAGCCCTCGGGCGCGTAGATCGAGCCGACCTCGTAGACCACGAGATCCTCGCCGGGCAGGTTGGGCAGGCGCATTCCCTCCCAGTCCACCAGGATTATCTTTCGCGTGATGGAATCGCCCAACTGCACATAGCGGGGATTACCGGTCGGGTTGGAGCCGGTTATCAACCAGCCGATCGTCTTGGTTCGGTCGAAGTCGGTGTCCCTCAGGAACTCCGAGTCGCCGAAGCTAAACTGGGTCACCTGCGGTGGGTCAAAGGGCAGTGCGCGCTTGGCCCCGTTGCTGGCGTTCCAGGTGTATCCGCCCACGCTGTAGGTCTGCGCAAAGACGGGTTGCAAAGCCACAAGCGCCACCAGCGCGAATACCGTCATCCATCGGGATGAAAACATCATGATGTACCTCCTTTCGCGTATGCAAGAGCTCTCCATCACACCTATTATGCAAGAATCGTGCCAAAACCCTGCCTTTTGCGGATTTCGGCGAAAACAATGGTAATAATAACGGTTTTGAAAACGAAGATACAATCCTGCGAGATGTCCGGTGTACGCTCCGGTTCCGAGTGGTAAATGCATACGTACCCGAACAAAGTATGCTATACTAAGAGATGGGGGAGACCTCCGCAGGAGAGATACTATGACCTGGCATCATACCACCGTCGTTGCCGTGCGCCGCGATGGACAGGTTGCCATCGCCGCCGACGGGCAGGTAACCTACAGCGACACCATACTAAAGCACACCGCGCGCAAAATCCGTCGCATGTACCACGACAGGGTTATAGCGGGTTTCGCGGGTGCGGTTGCGGACGCTCAGGCACTTGCCGACCGTTTTGAGGCGAAGCTGGAAGCTACCAGCGGCAACCTGCGCCGCGCCGCCGTCGAGTTCGCCAAAGAGTGGCGTACCGACCGCATCCTGCGACGCCTCGAGGCGATGATGATTGTGGCGGACCACGAAGACCTCCTGCTCGTGTCCGGCGATGGCAACGTCATCGAGCCTGACGATAACGTGCTTGCGATCGGCAGTGGTGGTCCATATGCCGCGGCGGCAGCACGCGCGTTGATGCGCCATACGCCGCTGAGCGCTAAAGAGATCGCCATGGAAGCCATGCGTATCGCGGCGGAGCTGTGCGTGTATACCAACGACCGAATACAGTACGAGTGCATCGAATGAGCGCGCTAAAGGAGCATATGATGGAAGAGCACCTCACCCCTCAGCGGATTGTGGAGGAGCTGGACAGGTATATCATCGGTCAGCAGAAAGCGAAGCGGGCGGTAGCGATCGCCCTGCGCAACCGGTATCGGCGCAGACAACTGCCAGAAGACCTGCGCGAGGAGGTCATCCCCAAAAACATCCTGATGATCGGTCCCACCGGGGTGGGCAAGACCGAGATCGCTCGGCGTATCGCTCTGCTCGTGAAAGCCCCCTTCCTGAAGGTGGAGGCGACCAAGTTCACGGAGGTGGGCTACGTCGGGCGGGACGTGGACTCGATGATTCGCGACTTGGTGCGGACCGCGGTGCGGATGGTGGAAGCGGAAAAGATGCAGGAGGTGCAGGAGCGTGCTCAGGAGCTCGCGCTAGAGCGTATCGTAGACCGCCTGATGCCCCGGCGTACCCGCCGCCCGATACGAGGGGGCACCGGCACCCCGTTCGAATCGCTCCTGCGCGCCCTCTATGAGGAAGATGAAGAGGAAGAGGAGGAGCCCACCTCGCTGGCGGAAAAGGAGCGACGCGAACGCGAGAACCGCATGCGCGCGAAACTGCTGGAGCGCGTCCGCAGCGGCGCCATGGACGACGTAAAGATAGAGATAGAGGTCGACCAGTCCGCTCCGCCCATGCCGTTCGTGCAGGTGTTTGGTCCTCAGGGCATGGAGGAGATGGGGTTAGACCTGCCCGACATGCTGAGGGGCATGATGGGCGGACGCCGGCGCACCACGCAGGTCACCATCCGCGAGGCGAAGCAGACACTCGCGCAGGAGGTCGCCCGCGAACTGATTGACCGCGAGCAGGTGATCAGCGAAGCCATTCGTCGTACGGAGGAGAGCGGGATCATCTTTCTGGACGAGCTGGACAAGATCGCCGGTCGCGAGCAGGGGCACGGTCCCGATGTGTCCCGCGAAGGCGTCCAGCGTGACCTCCTGCCCATCATCGAAGGCTCGACGGTCATGACCAAGTTCGGCGCGGTGCGCACCAACCATATTCTGTTCATCGCGGCGGGTGCGTTTCACGTCTCCAAGCCCAGCGACCTGATCCCCGAACTACAAGGGCGTCTGCCCATCCGCGTGGAGCTGGACAGTCTGACCGAGCACGATTTCGTGCGCATTCTCACCGAGCCGCAGAACGCGCTGGTGAAACAATACAAGGCACTGCTGGCGACGGAAGGGGTACAGTTAGAGTTCACCGAGCACGCCATCCGTGAAGTGGCGGCGGTGGCTGCCCAGGTGAATGCCACCAGTGAGAACATCGGTGCCCGCCGCCTACACACGATCATGGAGCGCGTGCTAGAAGACATCTCCTTCCGCGCCACCGAGCTGAGCGGTCAAACGGTGACCATTACCGCCGAGTACGTGCGCGAACGGTTGGCGGACATCTTGCGTAGCGAGGACCTAAGCCGGTATATCCTGTAAAAAACCTCAACGACGAGGATAGAGGGAGGAGACAACGATGAAAGTCAGTGTCATTGGTGGAGGTGGGCGTGTCGGTTCGAACACGCTGTACGCTTTGCAGTTGGGCGGGATCGCCAAGGAGCTCGTGGTCGTGGACGTTGCCCGTGAGCTCGCGGAAGGCGAAGCGCTGGACCTGCGTCATGGAGCCTCGTTGACGGCATCCCAGAAGATTTACGCCGGTGGGATGGATGCGGTCGCCGGCTCCGACATCGTGATCATCACCGCGGGACTGCGCCGCAAACCCGATGAGAGCCGTCTCGAGCTGATCAATCGCAACGTCTCCCTGTTCCGCGGCATCCTGCAGGAACTGCGTGCGATTTCCCTGCCGGAACATGCAGTGCTGCTAGTGGTGTCTAATCCGGTGGATATCCTCACCTACATTGCGGTCAAGGAGTTCACCTTGCCCGCGCGCCAGATTATCGGACTGGGTACGGTGCTGGATACCACGCGGTTCCGCTCCTTGCTGGCGGAGCACTTTGGCGTTGCCGCCACCGACGTAAAGGCGTTGATACTGGGCGAGCACGGCGACAGCATGGTGCCGATATGGTCTACCGCAACCGCCAACGGCGTGCCCTTGCAAAGCCTGCCAAACTACAGCGCCGAGAAGATGCAGGAGATTTTCGAGTTCACTAAAAAGAGCGGCGCAGAGGTGATTCGGCTCAAGGGTGGCGCAGGCTATGCGGTAGGCATCGCCATTCGCGAGGTGGTTCATGCGCTGTTGCTCGACACCCGGCAGATACTGCCTGTTTCCACCCTGCAGACGGGGCTGTACGGCATCGAGGATGTATGCCTGAGCGTGCCCACCGTGGTGGGACGCGTCGGGGTGGAGAAGCAGATTGAGATGAAACTGGCTGACGAAGAATTGCAGGCATTGCGTCGGTCGGCGCAGGTGCTCAAAGAGACGCTGGCGCAGGTGATGGCATAAACGACGCTACCTTGGAGGGCGAGAAGATTGACTCGCCCTCCCGACAAAAAATTAGTATCGGTAAACGGTGCAAACGCTTCTGCCGATAATGTCTTTGGTAATGATTGCAAGATGAGCAGGCTTTTGATGAGCATCAATGAGGTCAAACAGCTCGTTATCGAGGCAGGTAGACTGGCTCAGCGTCTGGCTGAGGACTTTACGCTGGAAACCAAGAGTGACTCCTCTTTTGTAACCAACGCCGATCGCGCGGTGGAAAGCTACTTGCGCGAACATTTGGCACAACTTCTGCCCGAGGCGGGCTTCTTCGGCGAGGAAGAAGGGTTCACCAACCGCCATGCACGCCTCCTGTGGGCGATTGACCCCATCGATGGAACCAGCAACTTCGTGTTCGGCATCCCGCTATGGGGGGTTTCGGTGGCGCTGATAGAGGACGAGAGTATCCGGCTAGGCGTGATCTTCCTGCCCGTGCTGAACGAGGTCTACTGGGCAGAAAAGGGCGCGGGAGCATACCTGAACGACCAGCCCATCAGAGCGGTGGATAGCGAGGAGTTCACTTCTGAGGACGTCATCTGTTACGCTAGCGATGCGGTCGACGCGGACCTCCTGCGCATCATGCCTGGCAGACCGCGTTGTTTCGGCAGTGCGGTGGTGAAGCTGGCGTGGACGGCGGCCGGGCGCGTGCGAGGTGCACTCTCGCTGGGCAGGTTGTACGACCTGGCGGCGGGGCTGTTGATATGCCACGAAGCGGGTTGCCAAACGCGCTACCTGTCGGGCGAAGAGTGGTACCTGAAACACCTAACTGGCGGAGCGGCTCTGCGCGAGCCGATTCTCACCGCGCCACCACGCACCATGCAGGCAATCTTCCGCCTGCTACACAAGGTATAAAAAGGGGACAAATGATGGGTTGTGAAGAACTGAAGCAGACTTTTGAGAATACCCCCGATGTCCAACGCTCGCTGTGCTGGCACATTCGGTATTCGCTGGGCAAGCCCGGCGACGACCTTTGTATGCATGATCTGTTCACCGCCGTCGCGCTGACGGTGCGCAACCGTATCCTCGACCTGATGCTGGAAACCGAAAATCGCTATCAACAGCAGGACGCCAAGCGATTATACTACCTCTCGCTGGAGTACCTCATCGGGCGTTCGCTGACCAACAACCTGATCAACCTGGGGCTATACGACCTGTTCCGGGATGCCTTGCTGGAACAGGGTATCGACCTGGAGGAGCTGGAGGAGTACGAGAGCGATGCCGCGCTGGGCAACGGTGGATTGGGTAGGCTCGCTGCCTGTTTCCTCGACTCGCTAGCGACCCTGGGCATGCCCGGCTATGGATACGGCATTAACTATGAGTACGGCATCTTCAAGCAGGAGATCCATCATGGCTATCAGCACGAAAAGCCCGACAAGTGGCTCAAGGGGATGTCGCCCTGGCTCATCGAGCGATACGACGAGCGTTGCTTCATCCCCGTTTACGGGCGCATCGAGCACTCGGTGGACAGCAACGGGCACTATCAGCCCCGCTGGGTGGATTGGAAGTTGATCGTGGGTGTGCCGTACGATATGCCCATCGTGGGATACGGTGGGAGAACGGTCAACGTCCTGCGTCTCTTTTCGGCGCGATCGTATCACGAGTTTGACATGCAGATATTCAACAGCGGTGATTACATCAGCGCGGTAGAGCAAAAGATCGCCTCGGAGACCATTTCCAAAGTGCTATATCCTTCGGACTCGGTGGCGGTGGGGAAGGAACTGCGCCTGACACAGGAGTACTTTCTGGTCGCCTGTGCCCTGCGCGACGTGGTACGCCGCTACATCAAACAGCACGAGACCTTCGACGCCTTCCCTCAAAAGGCGGCGATCCAGCTCAACGACACACATCCCGCCCTTGCCATCGCGGAGCTGATGCGCATTCTGGTGGACGAGAACCGCCTTCCCTGGGAACAGGCGTGGCAGATCACCGAGCAGACCTTCGGCTACACCAACCACACGCTGATGCCTGAGGCCCTGGAGAAGTGGCCCGTGCACCTGATGGAACGGCTTCTGCCACGCCACCTGCAGATCATCTACGAAATTAACCGGCGGTTCCTGGAGCATGTGGCATGGCTTTACCCGGGCGATCACGAGAAACTGCGCCGCGTTTCCATCATCGAAGAGGGTGAGCACAAGCAGGTGCGTATGGCAAATCTTGCCATCGTTGGCAGTCATTCGGTGAACGGTGTCTCCGAACTGCACAGCCGCCTGATCACCACCTCGCTCGTGCCTGAGTTCTACGAGCTGTTCCCCCACAAGTTCAACAATAAAACCAATGGCGTGACCCCGCGACGCTGGCTCAAACAGGCAAACCCGCGGCTGAGCCAGCTGATCGACGCAACCATCGGCGAGGGGTGGGTGACCAATCTGCAGGAACTGCACGCTCTGGAGCCTTTTGCTGAGGACGCCGGGTTCCAGCACGCCTTTCGCCAGGTCAAACAGATCAACAAACTGCGTCTAGCCCATCTTATCCGTGAAACCACAGGGCTACAAGTACCAGCAGACAGCCTGTTCGACGTGCAGGTGAAGCGCATTCATGAGTACAAGCGCCAGCTGCTGAACGTGCTCCACATCATCTACAACTACCTGCGCATTGTGGAGGACCATGAGTACCCCCTCGTGCCGCGCACGTTCATCTTTGCTGGTAAAGCCGCCCCCGGCTACTGGGCGGCGAAGAGCATCATCAAGTTGATTAACAACGTTGCAACCGTTATCAACCATGACCACCGTGCCCGCGACTACCTGCACGTGGTGTTCCTGCCCGACTATCGCGTGTCGCTGGCGGAGGTCATTATTCCTTCTGCCGACTTAAGCGAGCAGATCTCCACCGCAGGCATGGAGGCATCGGGAACTGGCTGTATGAAGTTCGCATTGAACGGCGCGCTGACCATCGGCACGCTGGACGGGGCAAACATCGAAATTCGCGAGGAGGTAGGCGCGGAGAACATCTACATCTTCGGACACACCGCCGAGCAGATCCGTGAGATGCGCCGCAACGGCAGTTACGACCCCCGAGCCCTCTACGAAGCGAACCCCGACATCAAGCGCGTGATGGATACTTTTTTGACCGACCTGTTCTGCCCCCACGAGCCGGGATTGTTCCGCTGGATTTTCGATAGCTTGGTGCATCACGGGGATTACTACCTCCACCTAGCAGACCTGCCGTCCTACATCCAGACCCAGCAACGGGCTTCGCAGGAGTACCGTCAGCCGGAAGTCTGGACGCGCAAGGCGATTTTGAGCGTGGCACGCATGGGCAAGTTCTCCAGCGACCGCACGGTCAGCGAATACGCGCGCGACATCTGGCACATCCGACCGGTGCCCCGCAAATAGCCCCGCCGAAAATCGCTTACAGGTCGTAGGAGTAGTAGAGCGCTACGCCAACCTTGCGGGCGTAGGCTTCGGCGTCGGGCTCGGAGATCATGTGCGTGACCAGCACGGGAAACAGCCGGGGATACACTCCCTCCAGCGCGCTCAGCGTGCGCCGCAAGAAACGAGCGATATCGTTCTTGGAGAGTTGCGCCTTGCTCTCTCCTACAATGGCCACCGTCTCGCCGTCGCGTGTGCCCGTGCCAAACAGGTTGACCTCGATATCGCGTCCCGTTCTGTCGCGCACGAACTGGCGCTTCAGTTTGCCCTGCACCTGGATGCCGTAATCGTGAAGCAGGAGCTGCGGCAGCTTCTTGAGTGCTTCGTTCTCCAGCACATACCCGAAGGATTGCGACATCCCGCCAACCTGCTTCTGCAGGTCTTTGTGCGATTTTGCCAGCTCCTGCACCTCTTTTGCCAGTCTAGTGACCTGCTCTTCGGTGCGGCGTTGCGCCTCTGCCAGTTCGCGGAAGCGCGCATCGGTCTCTAAGCGGCTTTCTGCCAACTGCTCCTCGATACGCCGAGCGAACTGGCGCCATTCGTCCGCCAGGTTGTCGATCCTGCGCTCCAGCAGGTCCAGCCTTTGCAAAACGAGGCTCTCGTGCAGGCGTTCGTAAACCGATAGCATCACCTGCCCCAGCTTCTCGGCTACCGGCTTTTCGAACACACTGCTCAGTTCCTCAATCACTTCTCTCAGGTCGAGCATACACCGCACCTCTCTCTGCACTCATTATACCGCCGGAGATACAGGGGCAGCAACGGGCACTTACTCCACGCGCAGTTCCGTTCCGCCGAAGCGCAGGATATCTCCTACCTGTACCGCCCTTTGCTGAACGGGTTGTCCGTTGACGAAACTGCCGTTCCGGGAGCCTTCGTCGATGAGCACCCACTGCGTGCCCTGACGCTCCAGCCGCGCGTGCCGACGGCTGACGGTGGGGTCAAAATCTATCAGCACATCGCGCCCCACCTCCCTGCCGATGGTAACGACGTCGCCGCGCAGGGGGAACACCGCGCCCGCCTTCGCCCCACTCAACATCACCAGCCGCGAGGGCATCGTGCCAGGGGCAGGCGAGACAGCTGGCGGTGGCGATGCCGTAGAGGATGGTAACGCAATGGGCTGTGGCGATACACCCGACACCACACTGCAGGCGCATTGCCCCGTTACGGGGTCCTTCCGCTCACCGCAGTAGGGGCACAGGTAGTCGGGCATCGGTGGACGAGACAAGAGCTTCTCCTCTCGCTCCATTGCCTCACGCACGAGCGAGCGTGTGGCTTTCTCGAAGAATTGCAGGCGCATGGAGCCGATCTGGATGAGGTCACTATCCTTCAGCTTCGCCTGGCGGACAGGTTGACCGTTCAGCAGGACGCCCGCCGGCGTCCCCAGGTCCTGCAAGTAGTAGCCATCTTGCATCCGGACGATTCGGGCATGTTGCGGGGCGATCTGCGGGTCGCCAAACAGGGGGATGTCGGCGTACTCGTCGCTTCCAATGAGGCACACCGGCTTGTCCACCGGGTACTCTTTGCCCTCGTTACGCCCCAGGATCATCCGCACCCATGCCGCCTTCAACGCCTCCTGCACCAGCGCGATAAAGAACCCGATGCTTGCTCCCAGCACGGGAAAACCCACCGCTCGTCCGGGCGCACCGACCTCCACGCGCCCGTCTTGTCCAGCCGCCGCCAAGTACATCGGGGCAAAGAGCAGGGTGAAAATCTGGAAGGCGATGCCTCCTAGCGCACCGCCGATGGTGCCCCCGATGGTGCTGTGCCACCAGCGTTTCACCGACCCTGTGACCACGCCCACCGCCGCGCCGATGCCCGCTCCGAAAAACATCCAGCCCAGCGTGCGCGGCACGATGTCGGTTACAAAACCTATCGGTGTCGGTTGACTGCCCGCGCCCACAGGGTTGCCCAACAGCATGCTCAGCGAGCCATACACAAGGTTGCCGAGGAACAACGCAATCATCGCGCCGGGCAGACCGATCAGCGCAGACAACAGCCCCCTGCGCACCGCCTGAGCCGGCAGTCCTCGTGTCAGGCTGTCTGCCATGCCCAGCCAGAAGCCATAACACGCGCCCAGAATCAACGACAGCCACACGGTCTGCCGGACGGTCTCCGCCGGGTTGAGCAACATCGCCTGATGGTCGATCACTGGCTCCTGGATCACAAAGGCGATCGCCCCGCCAATGCCACCCAGCAATAAGCCCAGCAGAAGCTTGCCAAACATGGCTCACACTTCCCATCGGAAGAAGGTGGCGCCGATCTGTATCTCGTCGCCCGGACGCAGAGCCTGTTCGGTGACACGCACCCCGTTCACCCACGTGCCGTTCGAAGAGCCTTCGTCGCGGATGACCCACTGGTCACCCTGCTTTAGCAGGCGGGCATGCCGACGGCTGACGGTGTTATCCCGGTCCAACTGCACCGTATTACCCACCTCGCGCCCGATGCTTGCCTCTGCGCCAGCGATTTCGAAGATGGTGCCGCCGTACGCGCCGCGCGCCCCTACCAGGCGCGGGTTGGTTGCTACTGCGGTCGCCGTTGGAGCCGATGCCCCTGCGGATGCAGGAGCCACCGAGCAGGCGCAACTCCCCGTGACGGGGTCTATTGGCTGACCGCAGAAGGGGCAATGCCCTTCGGGGACCTGCACCGGAGGTTTGGCGGAGGCGGGCTTCGCTGGCTCGGGTATGGGAGGCTGTTGTGCCATTTCGATGCCCAACTTCTTCAGCGCATCGGGAATGGTCAACTGCTTGCGCTTCCAGATGCGATATCCGCTATAGATCAGCCCTGCCAGCACCAGAAGACCGAGCAAAGTGTTCACCACAGGAAACGGACGCGACACCGGGGCGGGGGTCGGCTTCACAGGTTGCGTGGCGGATGTGGGCGTGAGGGGAGCGGTCTCCAGCACCGGCGCACCGCTGGAGATGACCATCGTCAGGGTTACAACTGGGTTGGCACGCTCTGCCTTGATCTCCGCCTCCTGCGAGGCAGTGAGGTTGTTGCCGTAGTTCACCAACACGCTGACCTTACCCAGTTTCACCCGCTCCAGCGACACGATGCCGTTCTGCGACGGCTCTAGCAGGGCAGTGTGGATGGTATTGTTGGCATCGGTGAGCATCACAAACGCCGCGGCGATGGGCTTGTCCTCTGGCGTCTGCAGTCTCACCTGCACGCGCATGGCATACTGGAACGCATCAGGCGTTACGGTGACGGTGGTGTCGTTGGGCTTGAGGGTAATCAGCGCCAGGTTGCCGTATTTGGTATCGTACACACCCACTCGCGCGCCTTCCAGCGTTTTATCGGCGGTGTCGGCAAATCGCTTCTTCAGGGAGCCGATGTCCAGCTCCACTTTCCCCGCCACGCTCTCGTTGGGCGGCAAGAAGACGGTTCGTCCGTTCGCCGACTCCAGCCACACCAGATATTTGCCTTCGCTGGGTACGTTCACCGTGACCTTGTCGGGCAAAGACCACGCCGCGGTGGTGATGAAGAACAGGCAGACCAACCATGCATATCGCCTCATGTTTCCCTCCTCCTGTGCCAAGCTATGCCTCTAACATTCCTGTGCCAAGCTATGCCTCTAACATTGTTGTATCGCCTTCGGCAGGTAGCGAATGATGTCACCCGCGATCAAGCCCGCCTGACCGGTCTCCTCTACCGCGAGGTCGCCCGCCAACCCATGTAGATATACGCCAGCCACCGCGCCCTGTTCGCCGTCCAGACCCTGCGCCAGCAGTCCAGCGATGGTACCTGTCAGGGCATCCCCGCTACCGCCGGTTGCCATCCCCGCGTTGCCGGTGGGGTTCACCCAGATTCTGCCCTCTGGAGTGGCGACTACCGTGCGCGCGCCCTTCAGCACCACCACCGCACCGAACCGATCCGCCGCGCAACGCGCCATCTCTAGCCGGTTCGCCTGCACGTCTGCCGTACTGGTGTTCATCAGTCGTGCCATCTCGCCCGGATGCGGGGTCAGCACCAGTGGCGTCTGCTGTAAGGGAAGGATGTCCGGTTCCTGGGCGATGCAGTTCAGTGCGTCGGCGTCGATCACGCACGGCACCCGCGCCTCCTTGAGCAGTTCCCGTAGAGCCTCGCGAGCAGGCAGGCGGGTGCTCCAGCCCGGCCCGATAGCCAGCACGTTCGCGCGCTCCAGAAGCGGCTTCAATCGGCTGACGGATTGCCTGCACAGACACCCCTCTGGTGCCTCGGGCAGAGGATGTACCATCGCTTCGCGCAGGCTACCTGCCGCGGCGGTGTAGATGCTATGCGGAACCGCCACGGAACAGAGCCCCGCTCCTACCCGCAGGGCGGATTCCGCCGCCATCATCGGTGCGCCTGCCAGCCCTACCGAACCACCTATCACCAGCACATGCCCGAAGTGCCCTTTGTGCGCATGGGGCGGGCGGGCAGGTAGCCACCGGCGTATCTGCTCCCGTGTTATCAGACGCCGGGCAATGTTCGCGCGTTCCACCTCCACCGCAGGGATGCCGATGTCTGCCACCACCAGTTCACCCGCGTACTCCGCGCCGGGATGAACCGCCAGCCCGACCTTCATCGCGCCGAAGGTGATCGTGAGCGTGGCACGGATGGCACGACCGCACACCGCGCCGGTATCGGCGTCGATGCCCGAAGGCACGTCTACCGCCACCACCGGCACCGGACAACTCTGGAAGAATCCGATGACCTCCCCGATAAGGCCTCGCACTTCGCCCGTGACGCCGATGCCCAACAGGGCGTCCACGACCAGGTCCCAATCGGCTCTGCCCCAGAGGTGAGCGAGGTCTTCCGCGTTCTGCAGGGGACGAACGATGCCCAGCTTCTGTGCGATGTGCAGATTGGTTCGGGCGTCGCCGGTCACCTTTTCGGGGTCGCCAGCCAGCGCCACCAGCACCTCTGCACCCCGTTGCATGGCGTGACGCGCCACCACCATGCCGTCGCCGCCGTTGTTGCCCGTGCCGCACAGCACCAGCACCCGCTTGCCCTGCCACCCGCCAAACCGCTGTTCGGCGTGATTGACCACCTGCAGGCCCGCGTTTTCCATCAGGAGCAAGCCGGGAATGCCGTACTGCTCGATGGCGATGCGGTCCATCTGGCGCATTTGCTCGGCGGTTACCAGCACCGGTAGCATCGCTTACCCCTCCTGGCGCCGGGCGATGATGGTTCGCACCCGCTCGAGGTCTTCTTCGGTGTCCACGCCGATAGATGTCTGCTCCACGCGCACCATGCGGATGCGGTAGCCGTTCTCCAGCACACGCAGTTGTTCCAGCATCTCCATCTGCTCGAGTGGGGTCGGCTCCCACGAGGCGTACTGCAGAAGGAACTCGCGCCGGTAGGCGTAGATGCCCAGATGCTTATACACGATGGCGGGGGCAGATGGGTCACGCGGATAGGGAATGCGCGCGCGTGAAAAGTAGAGGGCATTGCCCACTTTGTCGACCACCACCTTCACCGCCGTGGGTTTGTCTTTCTCCTCCTCAGTGGCAGGGCACATCAGACTGCCCATGGGGAGCGAAGGGTCTTCCATCAGCGGGCGCACCACGGCATCGATGTTCTCTGGCGGCATCAGCGGTTCGTCGCCCTGGATGTTGACGATAACCTCTGCGTTCAGTGATTGCGCGACCTCTGCCAGTCGCTCGGTGCCGGAGCGGTGTCGCGGCGACGTAAGCACGGCGATGCCGCCAAAACCGCGTACCACCTCCGCGATTTGTTCATCGGGGGTGGCAACCAACACCTCGCTAAGTGTCTTTGCCTGTTTGGCATTGTGCCACACCCACCATATCATCGGCTTGCCCACGATATCCAGCAGTGGCTTGTTGGGTAGACGAACCGCCGCCAGGCGCGCGGGAATGATGCCGACAACCTCCATGTGCCTGTGCCTCCCTCCTGCGTCTGGGTATATGCTTCTCACAGCAATCATTCGCCAGACAGCACACGCTCACCTTGCGAGGCACGTAGGTCGCTTCTCTGCGGGGGATAGTGCACAGAAAAAGCGGGAACTTTTTGAACAGCGAAAATCGTCTTATTATTTGAAAGTTATCAAATTATGGAAATATCATATGGAGGTGCAAAGATGAGCAAGATGAAAGCACAAAACCAGCGAAGCCGTCAAATCCCGCTTTGCGAAATCTACAACCCGGATACTCGCAGGGCTGAGCGGGTTCGCGCCCTTTTGCCTGATGAAGAAAGTCTTCACGACACAGCACGTGTGCTCAAAGCCTGTGCCGATCCGGCACGTGTGAAAATCCTCTACGCGCTAGGGGAGTCGGAGCTATGCGTGTGTGAGCTAGCGCATCTATTGGGGCTTTCTATGCCCACAGTTTCTTATCACTTGCGGATACTAGACCAGGCGAAACTCATCGAGTATCGCAAGCAAGGCAGACTGGTCTTTTATCGCTTGCGGGATGAGTGCCTGACCCAGCGCGTGCAGCAACTAGTGGAGCTTTTTCGGAAAGACAGATCACCAGAGCAACCCCAAATACTCCAGGAATCTCAAATCACTGAGCAGCCCATCTTGAGGAGGTAGCACAAAGATGTTCAAGAGGCTGTTTTCCCTTCGCCGGAGCGTCTGGTCCGGAACATGGGCAGGATTGGGTGCAGTAGGGTCGGCTCTGCTCGCGTCGAGCTGCTGCACTCTGCCCATGTTATTGGGTCTGTTAGGGGCAGGGAGTGTAAGCATCAGCAACACTCTACTTCCGTACCGTCCTTACTTCATCGGGCCGACCCTTGTTTTGCTATCGGTCGCTTTCTACCTGACCTATCGTAAACCTCGAAAGACGCCGAACCCGGGGCAGGCAGCGGACGACAGTTGCGGTTGCGAGTCCGTGGAAGTTTGTTGCACGAGGAGTACAGGGGTTACTCGCCTCAGCAGAGCCGTTCTCTGGACAGCGACCGCTGTGGTGCTGGCTTCGCTCCTGTATCCCTATTACCCCTATCTTAAGAAGGGCTGGCAACCTACCATCAAGAAGCCAATAAGTTCCGCTGCCTCGCGGCACACCCTCTCATTTCGCATTGAGGGCATGGATTGTGCCGCCTGCGCTTCTCATATCGAGCAAGCTCTGCGGCAGGTGCCGGGTGTGGAGAACGCCCAGGTGGACTTTGAATCGGGCATCGCATCAGTGGAATGGAGTGCTAGACCTCAGTCTCGTGTGATACCGGCAGAAAAAGAAACGGAGTTCGACCTGATGGTGATCGGGGGCGGTTCGGCAGGGTTCGAGGCTGCCATCAAAGCGGCAGAACTGGGCGCTCGAGTTGCTCTTGTTGAGGCGGGGACTATTGGAGGTACCTGCGTGAACATCGGTTGTGTACCCTCCAAGACCCTGATCAAGGCGGCCGAAGTCTGCTATCGCGCGGCTTATCCGCACTTCGAAGGCTTGCCCATTTGCCCGACCCCAACCGACTGGCCGCGCGTGGTGCAACAGAAAGACGCTCTGGTAACCGCCCTTCGAGAGGATAAATATGTCCATGTGCTGGATATTTATCCGGCCATCCGTTTGCTTCGTGGCAGGGCGCGCCTGACCAGCGAACGCACTGTCGAGGTCGACGGTGTTGCCTACCATCCTGACAAGATTATCCTAGCAACCGGTTCCCATCCTTGGGTGCCACCGATCCCCGGCTTGAACGAGGCGGGGTATCTAGATAGCACTGATGTACTCAGCCTATCCACCCTGCCTGAATCCATGATAGTTGTTGGTGGAGGGGCTATCGGGCTAGAGCTGGAGCAACTTCTACACCGCTTTGGAGTGCAGGTGACAATCTTGGAGGGGCTTCCCTTCGTGGCGGGATTCACAGAACCAGAGATTAGCGAAGCGTTGACGCTTTATTTAGAAGAGGAAGGCATTCGCATCTGCACTAACGTGCGGATTCAACACGTCGAGCGCAAAGAGGGACGCTATTACGTCAAGACCCTCAGAGACGGTGAAACAGAGGTGTGTACCGCCGAGCAACTGCTAGTTGCAACGGGGCGACGCCCTACTACCACAGGGCTCGGGCTGGAGAACGCCGGGGTGCAGATAGGGCAACGGGGGGAGATCCTCGTTAACGAATACCTGCAAACGAACAATCCCCATATCTACGCCGCGGGCGATTGTATCGGCGACCCGATGTATGTTTATGTGGCGGCATACGCGGGTGGTTTAGCCGCTGAAAACGCCTTAACTGGAGCAGGGCGTGTATATGACCTGAGCGCATTGCCTCACGTGGTTTTCACCGACCCTCAGGTTGCCAGCGTAGGGCTGACGGAAAGACAAGCGCAAGACAAGGGCTATCGGGTCAAGACTTCGACCCTACCTCTCAAGAATGTACCGCGCGCCATTGTGTCGCGGGATACCCGCGGGCTAATCAAACTGGTTGCCGAGGCGGACACGGAACGCCTTCTCGGGGCACACATACTCAGCGTTGAAGCAGGCGAGGTTGTGCAGGAAGCGGTGCTAGCAGTTCGCTTCCGTCTGAGCCTCAAGGACATCGTGGAGACGTTCCATCCCTATCTGACTATGGTGGAAGGTATCAAACTGGCAGCCCTCACTTTCGAGAAAGATGTGTCCCGACTGTCTTGCTGTGCTACATAGGTCTCGGCACGGTGTTTGGGAAAACGCGCCATTGGGCGTTATATGGAGCCTAGCGGTGTCAGCACGCAGTGCGGCAAACAGCCGGCACGCGGGCAACTGCCCAAGACGACCACAGCCGGCTACAGACTGCGGATAAACCGCTCCGCTTCTTTCTCGTAGGTGCGGAAGGGGTTGCGCAGTTCCAGCTGCCGCCCCTTGTCCACGTAGACCATATCCCAGTCCACGATATACGCCCGGTTGCGCGAGGCAAGCAGGTGCTGAATCGCTCGGCTACGCCCATAGGCGCGCGTGTTGTCTGGCGGGTTGATGGTGGCGTTCTGGATGTCCTCGTCGGTGACGAGGCGTTGAATCAGCCCCGCCTCCACCAGCCCGTAGTATAGCCCGCGTGACGGGTCGGTGTTGTGGTACTCCATGTCGAGGCTGAACATGATGTCGTCGTGCCAGCTCAGCCCCTCTTGCTGACGGAAGGTATCCAGCAGTTTGCGCTTCGCCACCCAGTCTAGGCGGTCATCCAGGCTCATGGGGTCCAGCTCCAGCGCATCCAGCACATATTCCCACTCACGCAGGGTCCAGTCGGTATCCGCATCGCGCCCGGCGAGGTGCTCCTTGGCGGTCTGCAGGTAGATACGCTGGAGGTCTACCGCGCGGATGGTGGAGCCGTCGTGCCGGCGCACCACCCATTTCCATTTCGGGTCGCGGCTCACGGAGCGCAGAGCCTCCAGCGGGTCGGCAAGGCGCACATCGGGCTTAATGAGATTGCGCTCCAGCAGGTCAAGCACCAGGCTGGTGGTGCCGATCTTGAGTGCAGTAGCGTATTCGCTCATGTTGCCCTCGCCGAACAGGATGTGCAGGCGATGCATGCTGTTATACGAATAGTAGCTGTCCCACTTGGGGTTGATGATGGCGCGGTTAAAGCGCACGCGCGAGGAGATGGTCTTCACGATGTGGTCAGCGCGTTGGGAGAGCTGGAAATCCACCGTAGGGTCGATCTCCACCGCGTAGAACCGGCTGACCCACACGTAGTCCATCTCGTGCTCACCGAGGTCCATGATGTTGTTAGAGAAGTCGTTGTAGTTGAGGCGATGTCCGCCCACGCGCCCCGACCCGGCGAAAATCTGTCGCGTGACCAGAAACGGCAGAAGGTTATACAGGGAGTCCAGGAAGTAGCGGTCTTCGATGCTGACCAGGTAGTTCTCGTGACAGCCGAAGGTGTGCCCGCCGAAGTGGTCTACCGCATTGTTATAGAACGAGACCCTGTCCTGCCATCCCAAAGCCTGCAGGGCTTCCTGCAGGATGCGTTGACCGGCTTTCTCATGCGCCACGATGTCGGCGAGGCGCGAGCACTCGGGGGTGGCGTACTCCTCGTGGTCTCCCACAGCGTCGATGTACAGTCGCCCCCCATTGACCAGGAAGCCACCGCCGCGTGCTGGCTCGAAGGCAAAATCCCGGCTGTGCAGGTCAATCAGCCCCCGGCGCAGGCGGTAGAACACGCAGTCCTTGACCTTTTCCACCACCCGCTCGGGTCTGCCCACGCTCTCGTCTCGCACGAGGCATCCGAACTCTGTTTCAATACCGAAGATACGGTTTTCCATAGACCTGCACCTCCGCGATAGCGATTTCCGAATAGGTTTCGTCAAGTATGACGTCGCGAGCCGCCGCCCCCACCTCCATCCTCCCCGCGGGCGGGGAGGAGGTTTTGGGCTCGGTATCTGCCTTGCCCTCCGGCTCCGTCGTTGGGCGCATCATACTGGCAGAGCGGGACGGACTTCCTCTTCCTTCAGCAAACGGAACTTGCGCTCCCGCTTGGTGAAGCGGTCCAGAATCGCCGCCTCGACCTGCAGTTCCTCCATCTGTTCTTTCAGGAAGGCTACGATGCGTTCCTCGCTCAGGCTGTGCGCTCCCTCTTCCTCTATCTGCGCCTCGGTTGCCCACAATCTGCCAACCGCCCACGCACGCAGGGCACGCTGTATCGCCGTCTGTAGGTCGGGCATGCCTTCGGCATCTTCGGGAACGAGCTGGCGCACCATCTGCTCTTCGGCTTCGGGAGTGCCTGCCAATGCCGCTGCCCAGTTGAGCGACACGAACTCGCCGTCGTAATTCAGCGTGTAGAACAGGTCCTCTTCGGGCTTTCTGCCCATCTCGGCGAACAGCGCACGCACCACAAACGGCGCATTCAGCACGTCCCCAAACGCCCGCTTCACCCCCGGGCTGATAGCGAAACCGACCACCCGCTGGATGGTCACATCATCGGGACTGCGGGCGTAACCCTCCTGATGCGCGAAATCGATCGCCCCCACGCGGATGATCTCCAGGTCGCTCTGGTTGCCCAGCCCCGCGAACATCAGCCGGTCGTAAATCTCGAATATCTTGCGCTGGGTGCGGCGGAGCGTTAGAAGCAGTACCCCGCCGTCGTAGCTGATGCCGGCGACGGGACTACCGTCTCTGAGCCGCTCCTCGATATATTCCGTGCGATGGCGCACGCTTTCGTTGAAATCGTAAGGGGTATAAACCATTCTCCGGTTCTTCCTCCCGACCTCTGCCCCGTCTCTTCCGCCTAAAGCGGAAGGAAGCCCCTTGCTTGCGGTAGGAACGGGGGAGGTGCTGTTGTCAAGGGTGGTTTACAGTTTCAGGTTCTTTCTGATTTCAGCCAGTTGCTCTTCGCTGATTTCCAATATTCCATCGGCGGTAACGGCTCGCGCGATGGGCAGTACCTTCTCGATGCCCGCCGTTGCCGAGTCGAGGTCGGCGGCGATGTCCAGCAACAGCAAAGACTCGCGCAGAGCCTCTTCTATCGTCATCTCGTGGAAGGGTCCCTTCGTCTTCAGGATATAGTCGAACACGCCCCGGATACGCTCGGAGCCAGAGCCAGCCGCGCCGAACTCCACGCTCTCGAAGCGCGCGCCCATGCCGTCGTAGAAGAAGATGCGCCCTTCGCCGCGCTCGAGGTCATAAGCGGAGACCACTGGGATGAACATGCCGATCCCTTGCAGAGCCATGCTGAGGTTGCCCGCCAACGCGCGCGATACCTCCGCCAGTTTGCCCTCCAGGCTCATCTCCTGCAGTTGGGTGCGTGCATAGTATTTGAACGAGTGCTGGAGGTAACGCACAATCTCCATCGCCCGCGCGTAGGAGCCTGCGATGGCGATCAGCGTGTAGTCGTCCAGGGGCAGAATCTTCTCCGCGCGGTCGTACATAATGGCGTTGGCTGAGGTGGCGCGCCGGTCACCGACGTTGAGCACCCCCTCCCGGTACTTCAGCGCGATGACGGTGGTACCATGCGTTTCGCGCAAAGATACCTGAGCGTGTTGCGCGGGAACAGGTTCCGGTTCCCGCCACAGCCCGCGCGCCCGCAACAGCGTCATGAAGTCGCCGCTGGTGTTAGCGTTCAGAGGTTCACCCACGGTCTACTCTCCACTACGCTGGCGATATCGTCGCGCCTGGTCGGGGTCCACCCGCTTCATCCGCTTCAGCAGGTCGTTGACGTCCGGTCGGCTGACCTTCGGCGTGGTGGGTCCCCCTTCCTCGCCGCCCTTGCGGGTGATCGGGTCGGAAGGAATGGTTCGGGTTAATCGGTCATCTGCTTGCCACTGCATGGCTGGTTTCCTCCTTCTGCTTCATGCTTGCGCGAGGCGTGCAGTTCGCGAAAGGTGTTGACGAACTCGGTGAGATTGTGCACCTTCGCTAGTTTCTGGATCTTTTGCGGCACGCGCTGGGTCACCCACTCGCGCAGGTCTAAGGTAACCACCTGCTCGCCGAAGGTGAGTATCACCCGGCTCCAGGTGATACCGCTGATCGCCTGCGCGTAGCGCTCCACCAGCGTGCCCCGCACCCACGCCCGGGTGCTGGTCGGCGGATGAAGCATCGCGCGCTCGATATCTTTATCTGTTACTACGCGCCTCACCGCTCCCATTTGTTCCAGACCCGCGAACAGCCCGTCTTGCGGGTCTATACTATGATACGCCAAATCCAGGCTTTGCACAAGAGGTTCTTTCCATGTGACGCCCTCGCTTTGGATGAACTGCTCCAGCAAGAGCCGCTTGGCGACCCAGTCCAGGCTATCCGCCAACGCTTGCGGGTCGCGCTCGAGGGCGTCCAAAGTGCTCTCCCACGCCAGCAACAGCCACTGCGTTTCGGTGTTAGTGTGTGCAAACCTCTGCTGGGCTTCGCGCAGGTACAGACGCTGTATCTCGACAGCAGGCACTCTGCGTCCATCCTCTAGCTCCACTTCCCACTTCCAGTCGGGGTCGCGCGAGAGCCGGCGGATGGTTTCCACCGGGTTGCGAACGGCGATGCCCGGTTGCCAGCCCGTTTCGATTATCTCTGTCACAAGGCGGGTTGCACCCACCTTCAGTGCGGTGGCGTACTCGCTCATGTTGGCGTCGCCGCAGATCACGTGTAGTCTACGGTAGCGTGAAGGGGTGGCATGAGGTTCGTCGCGCGTGTTGATAATCGGTCGCTGGTAGAGGGTGTCCACGCTCGCTTCCACCGAGAAGAAGTCCGCCCGTTGGGAGATCTGGTAGGGCACATCGCCGAAAACGCCGGGGGTTTCCACCCCCACCTTGCCTGCCCCCGCATACAGGATGCGCGTGACGAAGAAGGGCATCATGCCGCGGATGATCTGCTCGAAGGGCACACTGCGGCGCATCAGGTAGCCCTCATGACAGCCGTAGCTGGCGCCGTGGAAATCGGTGTTGTTCTTGTAGATATGCACCTTCAGCCCTGTGCGCTTCATGTACTCTTGCGCGCAGTGCCAGACGATGCGCTCGCCTGCACGGTCATGTGCCACCAGCTCGCGCAGGCTGACGCATTCGGGGGTGGAGTACTCAGGATGCCCGTGGTCGTTGTAGAGGCGCGCGCCGTTGGGTAGCACACGGTCACTACGGGTCTCTCCCGACAGGTTCGCGGTGGAGGTTCCTTCAGCGTCGTACTGAGCGTCCACGGGGTCGGTCTGCAGGTACTCCACGTGGAAGCCGCGAGCGTCCTTGCGCGGGTCCTCCCGCCGATAGTCCCAAGAGGTGGCAAAGGCAGAGGCGGAGTAGCCGCGCACCACCTCTGCCGCTTCGAACACCAGCTCTGAGGGGTTTTTGCCCTCGATATACAGTCCGTATTCCGTCTCCAGCCCAACCAGACGCTGCATGGGTTACCGCCTAGACGATGTTGCGTCGGCTTGCAGATTGCCGTTCGCGGTCCTGCGGGCGAATGGGGCGTACGTCCGCCACGTTGTCCGGCTCGTAGTCCAGCAGTTTCAGCCAGTCCTCCTGCGAGTCGGACTTGGGGAAGATTTCGCTCTCCTTGTACTCCGTGCGGATAGCCATCTGCAGGTCCGCTAGCGAGATACCGCTGTCCTCGGCGCACTCGATGGCGCGTTTGATGGCGTAGTCCTTCGCCCGGTCCACTACCGACTTCAGCAGGGCGCCGCTGACCAGGTCGCGCCAGTAAAGCGTCTCCACCGAGCCGTTGCGCAGATACACCTGCACGAACTCGGTTTCGGGATGCTTGCGCCACAGGTATTCGATGGCGCCCTCCAGCAGTGCCTCGCGCGCCGCCTCTTCCGAGCCGTGTTCGTGCACTGTCGCCGGGTCCAGCGGGATATTGGGATGCAGGTAGATCGCCAGAATGTCCCGCGATGCCCGCTTGTCCGGACGTGCCACCTTCACTTTGCGGTCGATGCGTCCGGGGCGCAGTACGGCGGGGTCGATGTAGTCAGGGCGGTTGGAGGTGAGCATCACCACCACGTTCTCCAGCGACACCAGCCCGTCCATCTCGGCGCAGAATTGCGGCACCACCGTGTTCGAGATGTGCGTGAACCTGCCCGAGTTACGCACGCGCAGGATGGACTCGGCTTCGTCGATGAAGATGAAGACCAGATGCCCTTCGCGTGCCTTTTCGCGGGCGGCGGCGAAGATTTCACGCACCATGCGCTCGCTCTCGCCCAGCCACATGTTCAATATCTTGGGACCGCTGATGTACATGAAGTACTCGCGCACATCGCGGTTGAGTTGCTTGCGGTATTCGTGGGTCAGATTGTAAGCGGTGGCTTTGCCGATCAGCGTCTTCCCACAGCCGGGGGGACCGTAGAGCAGGATGCCCTTGATCGGCTGTTTCTCGAACTTGCGGAACAGCTCGGGATGGAGCAGTGGCAGTTCGATAGTATCACGGATGACTCGGATGGCTTCTTCCTGCCCGCCGATGGCGCTCCAGGGGATTTCGGGAACCTCTTCGAAGTAGTAGTCGCGTGCCTCACGCTGGGCGAAGTGCTCCAGAGCTACTTTCAAGTTCGGCTCCATGCGCACCTCATCGCCCGGCTTGATGGTCACGTCCGCCAGTTCGTGTCCGCGCAGGACCAGCCGTCCCGACATGCCCTGGGGGTCGGATGCCACGCGCAATCGCCCGTCCTCCAGGACCTCCTGCACTTTGACGATAGGTCCCTGGGGATGATACCCTAGGTCACCCACTACGGCGAAAGCCTCGTTGATGCGCACGCGTGTGCCCACCTTAAGCGTGCTGGCGTCCATTTGGGGATCGATGTTCGCATAGTACTCGGTGTCGCCAACTGCGATCATGGCAATGCCTTCGGCGGGCGAGCCTAAATACACGCCGATACGGTTCGCCGGAGAGGTGAGCTTTTCATAGACCTGCTCGTACTCCTGCAGTGCCTTTTGCGCCTCTTGAAACTGTTTCTCGTCCACCTCCAGCTGATGGCGTAACAACAGCAGGTAGTTGAGGAGCCGAGCGTCCTGCGGTGGACGAGCGCGGAGGATTTCGTCAAGGAGCGTTAGCGCACGCAGGGAGGTCTCCGGCGGCTGGAACTCTGCGTATTTGTCTTCGTCATAGCGGTCGCGCTTCATCTGTCATCCTCCCCTGCCACCCGACGCGAGTCGATAGCCGTCAGGTGCGTATTGATTATACCCGAACGGTACATCTTTCGGAAGCCCTTTTTGCCCGCAGAAAACAGAGAATCGCTAAATGACTGGAAAAATTGGCGTGTGCCGGCTCGGCATCCGCCTCGCCCTCCAGTTTCTCGTCACCCTGATCGTCAGCGAAGGGTCTCTTTCTTTCGTCACCCTGAGCGCCAGCGAAGGGTCTCTTTCTTTCGTCACCCTGAGCGCCAGCGAAGGGGCTCAAAAACGAGATGCAGAGCTGGCGCTCAGCATGACGTGATGAGCCGTTACCCCGCGGGCGCGCAGAGGGCACGGACACCGGGCACAGGCAATGCGTCCTAGGCTCCAAACCCCCGCCAGCCAAAATTTTTCAAAAAATTTTTCACCACACCCCCAAAACCCCTTGACAAATCCTCCTCACTACTGCTATCCTGTGACTAACAGCACAGCTCCCGCACGAATGGGAAAGACCGTCAGCAAGGTTTCTCAACAATACCAACAGGAGGGTGCTACATACGATGAAACGAACGCGCTTTCTGCGCACGCTGGCAACGGTGTGCATGGTCAGCCTCACGGTGCAGAGGACTGCGCCGCTGTTCGCCTCTCCCGCTGTGCGGTGGGGGTGGGGGTAAAGGCGACAACTTCTACCCTTTCCACGGACAACAATTCCTCTTCTCCCAAAAGGCTGGCATGGTTGGGCCACTTCTGGCATACGGTCCTCGCCGCTGTGCAGACAGGTGCGCCTCCTCTGCCTCCGGCTCCTGGCTCGCCCCAGCCTTGGCAACCGGGCGATCCCGTCTACAGCGGGGTGGTCCACGTGGCGACGGGTAACCTTCAGATCGTGCATCCCGTGTGTGGCTGGGGTGGCAAAGGGGGTGGCGTCTCCTTCGTGTGGTCTTTCAACAGCCAGAGCGGGCGCAGTAGTGCGTTGGGGTTGAAGTGGAGGCACACTTTCAACTGGCAGGTGTTGCGCGCGGGCAACACGGCGACGGTGATAGCGGGCGACGGCACCGAGACGGTGTTCACGCGGTCTGGGGGTCCGTATGTGCCTCCGGCAGGGGTGTTTGCGCGGTTGGTGCGCAACGGGGACCACCCGTGGACGCGGACGCACCAGGGTGGTTTGCAGCGGTATTTCCTGTCGGATGGTCGGTTGGACCGGATGGTGGACTGGAACGGCAACACGGTGCCGTGTGGGTATACGAACGGTTTGCGGACGCGCGTGACGGACGCCTCTGGCAGGGTGCTTCCGTTGGGCGACACGAGCGGGCGTTTGACGCGTGTGACCGATGCGGAGGGTCGTTTGGTTGTGGCGGTAGACGGCACGGGCACGCGCACGTTCCGTGAGGACCGTTGGGGCAGGCGGGTTGGGCAGACAGCCCCTGCTGGCACGACGACGGCGGTGTATGACGGTGCGGGTCGGTTCGTGCGTCAGACGGACGTGACGGGTCGGGTAGTTCCGTATGGGTATGACGGGGCAGGACGTCTGATACGGGTGAGTGACCCGACGAGTTGGGTACAGTATACGTATCACGCGGACGGGGCGGTAGTTCAGGAGGTGTATTCGAACCACACGCGGGTAGATGACGCCTACGACAGCGCGGGTCAAGTGACGGAGGTGTGGCATCGGGTTCATTCCTCGGGCGCGTGGATAGTGGGCGACGCGGTGGTGTATGACGCGGCGGGTCGTGTGGTTCAGGTGACGGAGAGCCCGACGGGGGGGGTGATGCGTTACCAGTATGACGGGTCGGGTCGTCTGTTGCGCGAGGAGCGGACGGGGGATCGCCCCTATTTAGGGGAGTATCCGTATGACGGCAGTGGGAACCGCACCGATGCACGTCGGGTAGAGAACGGGGTAGAGACGCATCGTGGCACGGATCCGTATGACGGGGCTGGGCGTTTGGTTCAGGTTGTGGATGCGGCGACGAACCAGACGGAGGTGTATACCTGGAACGCGGACGGCACGTTGTCCAGTTTTCCGGGTGCTGGATATGTTTGTCGTTTAGCGTATGACGAGGAGGGTCGTTTAGTTCGGATCTGTCGGGACTACGGTGGTGGCAACGTGCAGGTAGCGTATGAGTATGGGTATGGCTTTGACGGGGGTCGTCGCTGGCGGAAGGACTACGTGAACGGGGTGTGGACGTGGTATCCGTGCGGGGTTGGGTGTGGCGCTGGGGAGTTAGTGGAGCAGACTTCGGACTTGAGTGGTGCTCAGTGGACGACCAGTGGCTTGTATTTGCGTGGCATTTCGTTGGTTCGTCGAA
>PSLZ01000007.1:0-100119 GCA_040289885.1 Armatimonadota bacterium
CAGGATGCGGTAGATGCCGAAGTCCAGGTCGGCGCTGTCGAACTGGAAAAGCTCGTGGAGCAGTTCTTGGAATCTAGCCTGCGCACTCACTTGTTCCCTCCGTCTTTGGTCAGGCTTGCTGACCGCACCTCTGCCGGTTCTCCTGACCCTTCGTCATTTCCTTTGTAGGTTATACGGGGCCCTCAGCGTTATAGGGCCCGGCGCTACGGCCACCAGGGCTTCCGTCGGCGGCAGGTAGGTCCAGCCCGCCTCTTTGGCGTAGCAGATAAAGGGTTTTTTGCACCGTGCGACGTTCGCTACCAAGGCTCATGATTCCCCCTCTGAAGAGGGCACCAGCGCCCAGATCCGCTTCAGCGGCAGCTCGGCCTGGAGGTCATCCGGCAGCTTCTCGTAATGCGTCATGATTTCGCGCAGGAGATCGTCGGGGCCCCAGAGGCGAATCTCGAAGAACAGCCGGGCCGCATCTTTCTCTACCGAGGACTTGAAACCGCCCCACGAGACGAATAGCCCCTGGGAAGCCTGGAAGTTCTTCATCGCCCCCTGAAGTTCTCGCACCTCCTTGATGTCCACCGGCGCATCGCCCGATTTCACCTGAACAGCGATCCGGGGTTGATCAAAGCCCAGCTGACCGCCTCCTGCCAGGATATCCACGCCTCCATCCGGCCCCTCCGGAGCAACCCGCACCTTGAACCCCTGGGCCACCAGCACCGCGGCGACCAGATCCGTCAGCCGATGGCCCTTGAACCGTGCAGAGATATAGCGCCGGATCTGATCCCGGGCGATCTCTTCCAGATCCGCCTCCACGCTTTCATCGGTTGCATCCTCTTCATCCGACTGTTCAACCAGTGGGGGTACAGGCGTCCTTCCTTCCAACAATGCCCGGATCCGTTCCTCGGCGTTGTTGCGCTGAACCCGGCAGACCGTCATGAAGGCCCCGAGGGAGTAGAGCAGGTCCTGGTCCAGTTTGGACCGCGGCACTTCCGTGATCCACTCCACGGGCCGGGTATGTTGCGCGTCGGCGGGAAGGTCAGGTCGGTATCGGTAGCCTCCCGTAGTGCGACCAAAGGCGATAAACGGGCGCTGCTTGAGCGGCAGGGCCACGAGATCCCCCGGCCGCATTTCCCGGATGAACGGCCAGATCTGGCTTGCCCAGTTCAGGAGGGTTTTCCGCTTGGCGTCCGGATATGTGGCTTCCAACTTTTTTCAAAAGGGCTTCTCGCGATTCGACGCGAGACAGATCGTCAAGCTCTTCCCACCCGATCACGACGATGTTCTTTTCCAGCGCCAGATTTTCGCGTTCCCCTCGAGAACCTGCTCGAACAAGCCAGAGCGCCATGGTCATGCCTCCTCTTGGATGGAATCAAACCGCGCCACCTGCCGGTCGAGATCGGCCTTCTGGTCGGCGGATGACACCCTGGCGTACAGGACAGCGCCCATGTCCTTCCGCTCCGGCACGTCGACCAGGAGGTGCCCGAAGGCAGCTGGCGCGCCGGAACGGGCAGCTGGCCCTTCTTCCACCAGGCCAAGCGGTCTTGTAGGAGATGCCGTTGGCGCGAGCCCAGTCGGACAGCTTCATGCGAATATACTACCACAAGAAACCACTGTTGTCTATAGGGCGTCCAGCAGTTGCGAGCCCGATGCATCACCATTTCAACCGCGCAGGCTTCGCAGACATCATACGCCTTCTGCGTGCCCGACGTCAACAGGAAATCTCCGCTCTTTTGCGGAAGTGAAAAGGGCATCCCTTACACAGGAGGTTGAACCCATGGCGACAGCCGACACCCGCAAAGTGATCGTGCTCATCGGTGACGGGATGGCCGACCGACCCCATCCCGCTTTAGGCGGCAAGACCCCCATCGAAGCCGCTGATACACCCCATATGGACCGCCTTGCCGCCGAGGGAGAGACGGGGCTGATGGATCTGATCGCACCCGGCGTGCGCGTGGGCAGTGATACCGGACACCTTGCTCTGCTGGGCTATGACCCCTATGCGGTCTACACAGGGCGAGGTCCCTTCGAGGCGCTGGGCGTGGGCATGGAGGTGCGCGGAGGGGATATCGCTTTCCGCTGTAACTTCAGCACCGTGGACGACAATCTGGTAGTGCTGGACCGCAGAGCGGGGCGCATCACCGAAGGCACCGACCAGCTCGCTGCGCAGGTGAACGGCATCTTCATCGAAGATGTGCAGGTGTTCTTTAAGGAGTCGGTGGCGCACCGCGGCGCATTGATCTTGCGCGGTCCCGGCTTATCCCCCCGAATCACCGATGCCGACCCGCACGTGGAGGGCGAGAAGGTACGCGAAGTGCAGGCGATTGACCCCGATGACGCCGCCGCGCGACGCACTGCCCGCATCGTGAACCAGTTCGTGCGCCTCAGCTACGAGAAGCTGAAGCACCATCCGGTCAACAAGAGGCGCATCGAGCAGGGCTTGAAGCCTGCGAATATCATTCTACCGCGCGGGGCAGGCGTTGCGCCCAGCATCCCCGATTTCAACTCGCATCACAAACTGCTCGGCGCGTGCGTGGCAGAGACGGGGTTGATCAAGGGCATTGCCCGCTTTGTGGGGTTGGAGGTGCTGGAGGTGCCCACTGCCACGGGCGGATTGGATAGCGACGTCATGGCGATGGGGCGCAAGGTGATAGAGGCACTGCAGGAGCACACCTTCGTGCTGTGCAACGTCAAGGGTCCCGATGTAGCGGCGCACGACCACAACCCGCAGGCGAAAGTGGACATCATCCAGCGCATCGACGCCATGCTGGGCTGGGTTCTGACACAGATTGACCCTGCCACCACTTTCGTGGTGGTTTCCGCCGACCACACCACCGCCTGCAGTTTCGGCGACCACACGGGCGAGCCGGTGCCCATCGTCATCTGGGGACCCGAGGTGCGCGTGGACGACGTGAGGCAGTTTGGTGAACGGGCGTGTGCCAAAGGTGGGCTGGGACGCATTCGCGGCAAGGACCTCGTGCCGATGCTGACCAGCTTGATGAACGTGCAGGAGAAGTTCGGTGCCTGACCTACCATCGGTAGCCGTGCTAGGGGCAGGGAGCTGGGGCACGGCTCTGGCTATCCTGTTGGCGAAGAAGGGAGTGCAGGTAGCGCTGTGGGCGCGTGATGCGGCGCTAGCAGAACGCATCCTTAAGGAAGGGCAAAACCCGCGCTACCTGCCCGGTTTCCCTTTGCCTCCCTCAGTTCGCCCCACGAGCGATATCGCCTCCGCGGTGCGTGGGGCGGCGGTGCTGGTGTTTGCGGTGCCTGCCGGCGCGTTGCGCGCGGTGGCGGAGGCGGTGTACCAGCACCTCCCTGCCCCGCTTCTGGTCATCTCCGCGGCGAAGGGGCTGGAGGGGGACGGTAGCCGACCGTCACAGGTGCTTCAGGCGGTGCTGGGTGATAAGCTGGCGGAGGTGGTCGTGTTATCGGGACCGAACCTCGCGCTGGAGCTGGCGCGCGAAATCCCGACCGCCACGGTGGTCGCTTCCCCCTCGCCGGAGGCGGCGAAACAGGCGCAGGCACTGTTCATGCATCCCTCGTTCCGGGTCTATACCAACCGCGACGTGATTGGGGTGGAGCTGGGCGGTGCGCTGAAGAACGTACTTGCCATCGGCGCGGGCCTCAGCGACGGCATGGGCTTTGGTGACAACTCCAAAGCGGCGCTGATCACGCGCGGGCTGGCGGAGATGGTGCGGTTGGGCGTCGCGCTGGGCGCAGAGGAACGCACCTTCATGGGGCTATCGGGAGTGGGCGACCTGTTTGCCACCGCTGCCAGCCACCTCAGCCGCAACTGGCGCGTGGGGCACGGACTGGCACAGGGCAAACCGCTGGCGCAGATTCTGCAGGAGCTGAAACAGGTAGCGGAGGGTGTGCCCACCACCTTTGCCGTGTGCGGTATTGCCGGACGGCTGGGCATCGAGATGCCCATCGCACAAACTATCCGTGCCGTGCTGGAGGGGCAGATTAGCCCACAGGACGCTATCCGTGAGCTGATGCTTCGCACCCCGAAAGAGGAATGGTGGCTACCCTCTCTTTCGCCTTTGCCACAGCGTGAGGGCTACCGACAGCAGAGCTAGCATCAGCAGGCTCAATGCAAGCGGCCTCTGTAGAAAGACCGTGCAGCTTCCGCCCGATAGGATCAGCGCCCGACGCAGGTTCTCCTCCACCATGCGCCCTAGTATTAACCCTAGCACCAGAGGAGCGATGGGGAAGCTCCATCGGCGCAGTCCCCAGCCCAACAAGCCAAACAGCAACATCACGCTCACATCGAACAGACTGTTATTGATGGCGTAACTGCCCACCACACACAACAGAACGATCAGCGGGAACAGATAGTGGCGCGGGGCACGCACCGTCTGCGCGAACAGCTTCGCACCGGCAAGCCCAACTGGTAGCACCAGCAGGTTCGCCACCAGCAAGCCCATGAAAATGGCGGCAAGCAGATGGGTTTGCTTTTCGAACAGGTCGGGACCGGGGCGCACCCCGTGCACCATCAAGGCGCCCAGGATGACGGCGGTTACTGCGTCGCCCGGAATGCCCAGGGTCAGCATAGGGATCATCGCCCCACCAGTGACCGAGTTGTTCGCACATTCCGCCGCGGCAAGCCCCTCCAGCGAGCCTTTGCCGAACTCCTCAGGGTGTCGCGACACCTTCTTCGCCTGGTCATAAGCCACAAACGAAGCCACATCGCCCCCAACGCCGGGCAGTGCCCCGATGAACGTGCCCGTGATGCAGGCAAGCAGGGTGGGAACAGTAATCCGCCCGTACTCCCGCCGGGAGGGGAGCACCCGTCCAATCTCGCGAAACAGACTGCGGTCCGGCTCAGGCAGGCTGAACTGATACAGCACCTCTCCCAGCGCGAACACCCCGACCAGCACGGGAACCAGCGCCAGCCCCTCCAGCAGGTCTGTCACGCCGAAGGTGAAGCGGGGAACGGCGGTGATCGGGTCCATGCCGATGGTTGCTAGCAACAGCCCGCACACACCCATCAGAAGCCCCCTAAGCAGAGACCGCTCCGACAGACTGGCGATCACGCTCAACCCGAACACCGCCAGCGCGAAGTACTCCGCCGGACCAAACCTCAGCGCAAACCGTGCCACCTGCGGCGCGGCGAACATCAGCACCAGTGTGCTGAACACTCCATCGATCACGCCCGTGATGCACGAAACCCCTATCGCTAGCCCCGCTTTACCCATCTGCGCCAGCGGATAACCGTCCAGACAGGTCGCAGCAGCCGCAGGCGTGCCCGGTGTGCGGATGAGCACGGCAGGGATCGCACCGCCGTACATCGCGCCCACGTACACTCCCAGAAGCACCATCAGCGCGGGCAGAGTAGGTAGTCAGAAAGTGAACGGAACCAGCAGGGCAACACCCATCGTGGCTGTCAAGCCGGGCAGGGCACCGATGATGATACCCGCCACCACCCCCACCAGCATCAGCCACAGGGTACTTCCCGTCGTCGCCTCGCGCAAGGCTTCGGTCATGGTAGTGCACCCCCAGTACGTCCTCAAACAGCCACCACACCGCCCCGCTGACGGCGAGCGCATACACCACCACGTGCCACAACTTCACCCGTGCCGACACCAGCACACTTGCCAGCAAGAAGAGCACCGACGCGAGCAGGAACCGTACCATCGGCAACAGCACGATGTAGAGAAGACACAAACCAGCTATCTTCAGCGAGTGATTCGTCGCCAGCGCAGGGGAAGAATCCGCAGGGGGACGGTATCGCCGTTCGATGGCGGCGATCACCAGCACCAGCAAGACGCCCAGTACAGCCAGTAATTGGGGCAGATAGAGGTAACCCACATCTCCCCGCGTGAGGTTGACGCCTATGGTGGCGATGAGCTGCCGATTGAGCGCGTTCTGCGCTTCGACGAACCGGCGGAACGCTTCCCCTTCGAGCCACGCCAGCCGGACGCCACGCTCTGCCATTATCTGCTGGAACTCCTGTTTGCGGAAGGCGGTGCGCAGACCGTCCAGCAGTTTCTGGCGTCTGTCGGCAGGCACGCCCTTCGGTAGGGCAAGCCCACCCCACGCGCCGATGTCCAAATCGTATCCCAGCTCACGGGCGCAGGGCACATTGGGAAACAGTGGATCGCGCTGGGTGGTCAACACGGCTAACATACGCAGTTTGCCCGCTTCCACATGCGCCTGCACCTCCGTCGGGCTGACGCACACCACGTCCACATGTCCGCCTAGCAGTGCCTGCACGGCAGGCGCCGCTCCCGCGAACGGCACATGCTTGAACTTCGCCCTTCCTGCCTCCTGCAGGGCAACCGCCGCCAGATGCCATATCGATCCCGTGCCCGAGTTGCCTGCACGTATCGTTTCGGGATGCGCTCGGGCATCGGCGAGCAGGTCGTGCAGGCTTCGCCATCGGGAATCGGCACGAACGGTCACTGCGGCGGGGTTGTAGTTGGTGCGCGCGAGCAGGTCGAAGGCGTCGGGGGAGATGGGGCTTAGACCGAGGTGTGGCAGGATCGCCAGTTCCGCCACCACGTAGGTAACGGTGTAGCCATCGGGGTCGGCATGGACCCCGTAGTTTAAGCCGACTGCGTTTGCGCCTCCGGGTTTGTTTTCCACCACCACCGGCACGCCAAACACCTGCTGTGCCGAGGCGGCAAGCGCGCGGGTCAGGGTATCGGAGATGCCACCGGGTGCGGGCGGACAGATGATAGTGATGGTTCGTGAGGGGAAGGCTTTCTCCTCGCGCCACTGGCAGGCGGATACCAGCGCAATCAATGCTAGTGCCACCAGCAAGTGAACCTTGCGCGCTCTCACCACACCCGCCTCTCTTGCACGCTGAGTTGACCACTGCGCACGCGCTCGCGCAAATCGTCGGGCACCTGTGCCAGATAAATCTGGGGGATGCCCGTTCGGTCCGAATTGAACAGCACGTAGCGTCCATCAGGGCTGAACTGCGGGTGCGGATGCGTCCATTGAGGGTGCCCCTGCGAACTGCGCGGATCACACAGAGGGCGGTAGATTCCGGTAGGCACGTGCACGAGTTGAAGCCCCTCGTCGGGCCAGTTGGTATCGGCGACGAGCCATTCACCGTCGGGAGTGGAGGCGGAGTGCCAGAAGTACACCCCCTGCGCGATGGTCGTAGGCTGTTCCTCCCCCAACCCGACATGCACCAGCGCACGCTCCGGGGGCAGAGCACAGCCCTGCACTCGCTCGCTTGTACCCAGAAAGGTGCAGTGTGCGAAATCGTAACTGTTGGTGTATACGCCCTTTTCACGCCCGTCAAAGCCCAGCAGGAACCATGTCTTCTTGCCCTCACGCATCTGCCACACCAGCAGACCAGCGCCTCCCGGGCTAGCAGCGTGCATGGTGAAACGGCCCTTCTCGCCCTCGAAGATCAGTTCGGCTTCCGAGCCGTCGGTGGCGAAGCGCATGATGCCGCCGGTATCGTGGGTAGTTACCACCTGCGCGAAGTAGGAAGCGCCGTCGGGGGAGATGGCTCCTCCCGTCATACTTGCCACGCCGTGCGGCGTGATGATCTCCTCCTCGCGGAAGGTGTGGATGTCCACTTTCCACAGCGCGTTCTGTCGATGGAAATAGACACAATCGTTCTGCGGCGCCATGACAAACCCCGCTGAGCCTTCCGATTCGGTGAGCTGGGTCAGGTTGGTGCCGTCTACGTCCACGCGGAACAGGTCCCACGGGGCGTCCCGACGCGCCTCGCACTGAGAGACGAAGATGAAGGTGCTCGAGTCGGTGGTGAAGTTGCGCCCATGATACGGGAGCGCCATGCTCATGGTCGGGAAACTGGTTACCTGCATCAGGCGCACGCCGGTGCGCGCGTCCACAAACTCGATGCGCTCGTGTTGGTAGGTAGTGCCTTTTGCCATTTAATCCCCCTGAAGCACCCACTGCTCGTTGAAGTGGGCGTATTTGATGCAGGAGCCTTTGCCCGGCTGGCTCCAGCTGTAGGTCACATGCAGGCTACCGTCCTTCGCCTGAATGATGGACGGATAGGAATAGGAGCCTGGACCGGGTTCATCTAGCTCCAGATGGCGTTTCCATTTCCAGGTTTTGCCCTCATCGTCGGAGAGGAGCACGGCAAGGCTGTGCCGGCCGCGTTCGGTGTCGTTGCAGACCATCGCCCAGTGCCCGTTCTGCAGGCGGATAACCTCTAGCCCGGAGCCCGGGTTGGGAATGTCGTCGTCCACCACCGGCGACCAGGTCATGCCGCCGTCACGCGATTCACTGCGCATCACGCGCTGAGGGGGTGGACCGTTATCGCGCATGTAGGCGACCAGCGTGCCGTCGCGCTTCTGCACGAGGCTGGGCTGTACCCCTCCTAGGCTCACCAGCGGATGGCTTGCCTGCCATGTTTTTCCGCCGTCGTCGCTGATCGCCATGATAGAGAAGTCGAACCCGTCGGAATAGAGGGGCACGATGATGCGCTTGCCATCCAGCACGAAGGGATGTACGCGCGTCATCCAGCCCATCCGTCGGAAATATTTGTCCGCCGCGTTTTTGCGTCGCTCGGCAAGATACTGCAGACCGCGTTCGCGCTCTTGTGGAGGCAGGAGCTGGTCGATGCGTTTGGCGTCCTCATCACACTGTTTCGCCACCATCTCAGCGAACGCGTCGCCCGGCTTCAGGATCAGGATGTCACTGTGCGTCCAGCGGGGCGCACCGGTACCGCACGGGTTGTCTGAAATCTGGTAGCGCAGGAGGGCGGTGTGCCCTCGTTGGCGATAATCGCCACCCACATCAACCATAGCCTGCCCTGCGGGTCGACGAACATGCACGGGTTGCAGTCTGGAAAGCCGATGGTGTCCGCCATCAGGAACCGTCCGTTCCATGTCCTCGCCCCTTTGCGCTTGCGCATTCCCTCCACTTTCACGTCATCGGCGGTACGTTCGCCGGAACCGTTGTACCAGCAGACCAGCAGGTCGCCGTTGGGCAGTTCCACGATACATGAGCCATGATTATGCCACCGTTCGGGGGGAAATAGCAATTGTGATTCGTAGAACGGCTTTTGTGCCCACGCCGGCAATGCCATCAGTGCCAGCAAGATGCACACACCTTCCGCTCGCATGGGTGTCCTCCCGCTTGTTGAAACTCACGCCAGAGCGCGGAATCTCTGCGTGCTGGAACTGTGTTCGCTATAGGTGGAAACTCTCCTGCCCCGGATGCATTTTTGTGCGCAGTGCTTGTATTTTGCTGGCTTTTGTAATATAATTTGTTTAGCCGTAGAATACCCGTGGAATGACTGCTCATGAAAGGAGGAATTACCAGGATGTCTCGCGTTCTACGTTCTCGCGCCGGTTTGCTGTGCTGGGTGTTTCTGGCCCTGTTAGCGGTTCCCGCGTTCGCGCAGATTAACTACCCGAACTTCAGCGCCTCCGCGGGATTGAACCTGGTTGGCAACGCCCAGGTCATTTCCAACCGCCTCCGCCTCACCGAGAACCGGATGCATGAGCAAGGTTCCGCCTGGTACACCACCAAGCAGAACCTGACGCACGGCTTCTCCACCACCTTCCAGTTCCAGTTGCACGCACCCTCGCCCGACGACGGACTGGGGCACGGACTGGGGTTCCACGTGCAGAACGTGTCGGACACTCTGAACATCGGTGAAACGGGCACAGCGAGAACCCTTACCGTCGGCTTCATCACCCTCTACCAGACATCGTCCGGCAACTTCCCTAACGTTGTGGCTGTGTACGTGAACGGCAGTGAGGTTCGCGCTACCAGCCTCTTCCCCAACACTATCAACATCAACGACCAAGGGGTGCACACTGCCCGCATAGATTATGCTGGGGGTGTGCTTACGGTTTCGGTAGATGGGGAAGCAGTGCTGGCGGTGTTGGTCGACCTTGCGGCAGAGGGGATACTGGACAGCTCCGGCTCGGCGTGGGTAGGTTTTGGTGGGCGCACGGTCTTCGCCTACGAGAACACCGACGTGCTGAACTGGACTCTCACCCCGTTCACCGCGCCCGCGCGTACGCTGATCGTTCTCGGCGGCAACCCGTATGAGGGGGTGGCGGTCTCCGCGCCCGCGGACCTAATGGGTACTAGCGATGGGGTCACCCCGTTTGCGCGGGTATATTCCGCGGGAGCGATGGTGACGCTTCGCGCCGCGCAGATTGCGCCTGACGGCAACGAGTTCGAAAAGTGGCAGATCGACGGTGCCGACTACTCTGGACATCCCGAACTGCAGATCACGCTGGATGACAGTCATATCGTCACCGCCGCCTACGAAACCACCAAGGTGCCCATCTGGGATACCGGCGCACCGCATACCGTGCTATTCAATAACCAAGAGGTGTACCTTGGCTACATCTCGGGCAACTACTCGGCAACGCTACCTCAGCGGTGGTCCGCGATTCCCTTCAGTATCCCCGCTGGCGGTGCTCGCATCAGCCAGGTGGATGCCGATTGGTTTGTGGTGGACGGCTATCAGGGAGCGGAGGTGCGTTACATCATCTGGCGGCGCACCGGTTTGAACAGGCCCGTGGACGGCGACCAGGTGGCGCAGGGCGTGCTGGGACCCTACACGGCAGGCATGGATGACCCGCGCATCCCGGGTGGTGAAGACTGGTTACATCGCTACTCCATGCTGGACATTTTCCTCCCCGAGGGCGACTACTACCTGACCATCTATTCGGATGGTATCGGCGCGGGCAACACGACTGGCTTCACGGCGCTCGCGTGGCTGACCGGTGCAGACCTCCAGCCGGCGGCGGTGGAACAGAACTTCATGTGGCGCTCGGCACGATTCCCAACACCCGGCTTCCAGGTGTACGCGCCGACCAACATCCTGCCTAAGGCGGGACAGGACCCCAAGGACCGCTGGAACTGCGCCTTCGTGCTGTACGGCAAGCTGGCGGTGATTCGCGGGCAGATCACGCTGGGCGACTACGGGGGTGACCCGTCACTGGTCCCCGTTTCGGTGCGCCTGACGAAGGACGGCGGCACCCCGGAAGAGCGCACCATCTACACCGACCGTGACGGCAACTACTCGCTGTGGGTGGAGCCAGGCACGTACGAGGTCTCCTTCAAAGCCAGCCACTGGTTGCGTGTGAACCTGACAGGGGTAACGCTTGGGCTGGCGGAGGAGGTGACAGGCCAGAACGTGACACTGACCAACGGCGACATCGACGGCGATAACGAGGTGACCCTGTTCGACTTCGGTCAGCTGGTATCTGCCTTCGGCAGTATGCCTGGTGATGCGAACTGGAACCCCAACGCCGACCTAGACGGGGATGAAGAGGTGACCCTGTTTGATTTCGGCATCCTCGTGCGCAACTTCGGCGCGATTGGGGACGAATAAGCCTCTATCCTTGTGTCCCCCCTCTCCCGACGCTTCGGGAGAGGGGGCTTTGTTGTTTCGTCCCCCTTTACTGGCAAACGTCCGTACGAGGTACAATGGTTATATCCTGCACCGATGAGGTTCGGACGATGAACCCTGAAGCCCGCTTGTGGATAGAGCGACTGCAGTTACAACCCCATCCCGAAGGGGGATACTATCGGGAAACCTATCGAGCGGAACAGCGGGTGCTCGGCTGTTGCCTGATTGAGCATGAAGGACCGCGCTCGATGGCAACAGCCATCTACTTCCTGCTGACCGTCGACCAGTTCTCCGCGCTCCATCGTCTGCGCTCGGACGAGATGTGGCACTTTTACACCGGTAGCCCGCTGACGCTACACATCATCGACCCGCAGGGCAACCTGTCGCAAATCCGGCTAGGAGCAAACCCCGACAACGGCGAAAACTTCCAAGTGGTGGTGAAAGCAGGGTGCTGGTTCGGCGCGACAGTGGACGACGCCGAAGGCTACGCGCTGGTCGGATGCACCGTATCGCCCGGCTTCGAGTTCGAAGATTTCGAACTGGGCGACCGCCAGCAGTTGCTGGAACGCTATCCCCAGCACCGCGAACTGATCGAACGACTGACGAGGTAAACACAACCAATGCCCTATACGCGACTGGTGATATTCGGTGCGACGGGCGACCTGACCCGGCGCTTTCTAGTGCCTGCGTTGTATCGCCTGCATCGCGCCGGACTGCTGGAGCCGGACCTGCAGATCGTCATCTACGCCCGCCGCCCAATGACGCTGGAAACCTTCCTGGATGGCATGGAGCACGCTCTGCGCGATTCGGGCAAGGAGATGGGCGCATGGCGGGAGTTCGCCCGTCGCTTCGTGGCGTATGTGCAGGGTGGGCTGGACGCGGAAGGCATCCGTCATCTGCGCGACTGGATCGAGGGGAACGCTGTTTTCTACCTTGCGCTCCCGCCCGGCCTGTTCGCCGAGGCCGCCGAATATCTGGCGGCAGTGGGACTTCAGCACGAGCACAGCGGCTTCCGCCGACTAGTGATTGAAAAGCCCTTTGGGCGGGACCTGCAAAGCGCGCGCCAGCTCCAGCAACGGGTGCGCCGACATTGGCACGAAGAGCAGGTGTTCCGCATTGACCACTACCTGGGCAAGGAGACGGTGCAGAACATTCTGGTCTTCCGCTTCGCCAACCTCCTGCTGGAATCGCTGTGGAACCGCAACTATGTGGACTATGTGCAGATTACCGCTGCGGAGACCGCCGGTGTGGAAGACCGTTCGGGGTATTACGACCAGTCGGGTGCTCTGCGCGATATGGTGCAGAACCACCTTTTCCAGCTGTTCACGTTGACCGCCATGGAACCGCCGCCCTGTCTGGACGCGGACGCCCTGCGTGGTGAGAAGGTGAAGGTTCTGCAGTGCGTGCGTCCTATTCCCCAGAACGCGGTGGGGGCGTTCGCCGTGCGAGGGCAATACACGCGGGGACGGATCGACGGCGTCGAAGTGCCTGGCTATCTGGAGGAGCCCGGCGTCGCGCCCGGTTCCACCACCGAGACCTACGTCGCCCTGAAGCTGTATGTGGACAACTGGCGCTGGCAGGGCGTGCCGTTCTATCTGCGCACGGGCAAACGGCTCACGGCAGAGCGCAGTGAGATCGCCGCTCAGTTCAAATCCGCGCCAGTGCAGTTGTTCCGTCAAACGCCGGTGGATGCGCTTGTGCCAAACTGCTTCGTGTTCGAGATGAAACCCTCCGAGTCCATGTCGCTGGTTGCTCAGGCGAAAGCGGTTGGGCTAGAGATGCGTGCGCGCACCGTCGTGTTGCGGGCGTGTTACCGCGAGGTGGGTGAGGAGGGGTTCGAAGCCTACGAAACGCTGTTACTGAGCATTCTGCAGGGTGACCGCACCTATTTCCTGCGCTTCGACGAGGTGGAGATGGCGTGGGAGGTGCTGGACCCGGTTCTGCGGGCATGGCAATCTCAGAACCTGCCGATGGCGTTCTACCCTGCCGGAAGCGCGGGACCACGCGAAGCCGAACGGATTCTGGATGCCCCTACCCACCGATGGCGACCACTGAGAGCCGACCTCACGGGCGGATGTGGCGGATAGTCGACCCCGTTGACGGGCTGTATCGCGCGGTAGCGGACGCGATCGCCGAGCGGGCGCAGGACATCCTGCGTCGGCAAGCACGCTTCACGATGGTTCTGTCAGGTGGGAACACGCCCCGTGCCCTGTACGCCCTGTTGGCGAACGCGTATCGTCACCGAATCGACTGGAACCGTGTGCACTTCTTCTGGGGTGATGAACGCTACGTGCCCCTTGACCACCCTGCCAGCAACTACCGCATGGCTCGCGAGGTGCTGATTGACCCGCTGGAGATACCCCGGGCGAACGTGCATCCCATGCCAGTAGACGAGGCGGAGCCTCGACGCACTGCACAGCGTTACGAGGAGCATCTGCGCGAGACCTTTGGAGGGATGCCTCGCTTTGACCTCATTCTGCTGGGGATGGGCAGTGATGGACACACGGCTTCCCTCTTCCCGAACACCCCTGCCCTGGCGGAACGTGAGCGGTGGGTAGCCGTTGGTGAGGCGCCAACCGAGCCGCGCATTCGGCTGACCCTGACCTTGCCCGTGCTGAACGCGGGGCGGTGCGTCTATTTCCTAGTGACCGGCGCGGACAAGGCGGAGATGGTTCGGAAAGTGTTGCTGGAAAACGCGCCGGTGCCTGCGGGGCTGGTGCGACCAGAGGCAGGCGAGCTGGTATGGTGGCTGGATGCAGAGTCGGCGGCGCATATGCGATAAACCCCTAACTTTTTGCTCTGCTGGCACGTCTAAAGCAATGAGAGGCGCGTTTCTCAGAGGTGGACAAGCATGAGACCAATCTGGTTCCTGCCCCTGTTTGCCCTGCTGTTGGCGGGGTGCGGCAGTCTTACAACCACGGGGGTGGGCAATGAGCCTTCGCCCCAACCGAACCCGAACCGCTCGACCGAAACCGTCAGAAAGGTGGACTCCAAACTGATCGACGCAAACAACCAGTTCGGCTTTGCACTCCTGCGTGCCCTGCGCGAAAAGGACAAAGAGAAAAACGTTCTCCTCTCACCCACCAGCATTACCCTCGCGCTGGCGATGACCTACAACGGCGCCGCAGGCGAGACCGAACAAGCGATGGCAAAGACGCTGTCGCTGGAAGGCATGGACAGGGAGACGCTGAATCAGGCGATGCTCGACCTGCGCCAGAGCCTCCAGAGCGCAGACCCCAAAGTGGAGCTGACCATCGCCAATTCGCTGTGGGCACGACAGGGCATCGCGTTCAAGCAGTCGTTCCTCGAGACCAACCGCCGCTACTTTGGCGCACAGGTGAGCGTATTGGATTTCTCTGACCCCAACGCCCCGCAGACCATCAACCGCTGGGTGGAGAACAGCACGAAGGGCAAGATTAAGAGGATCGTGGATAACATCCCCCCACGCACGGTGATGTTCCTTCTCAACGCTATCTATTTCAACGGCAAGTGGCAGAAACCGTTTGATAAAACGCTGACCCAGCAGAAGCCCTTCCATCTGGTAAACGGCGAGCAGAAGCCCGTGCCGATGATGCAACAGACTGGCAGGTTTGCCTACCTGAAGGGCGAAGGGTTTCAGATGGTCAGTCTGCCCTACGGCGGCGGGAGGCTGAGCATGGTGGTCGCCCTGCCCGATGAGGGTGTAAGCCTGCATGAGTGGATGGGCACGTTGTCCGCCGAGAAATGGAAAGAGTGGACGTCGCGGCTGGCGATGACCGATGGAGAGGTGCAGTTGCCTCGATTCAAGGCGGACTACGACAAAACGCTGAACGACGCCCTCAAAGCGCTGGGGATGGAGGTGGCGTTTATCCCTGACCGGGCGGACTTCAGCGGGATGCGAGAGGAACGCGACCTTTTCATTGAAAAGGTGCACCACAAAGCGGTGGTAGAGGTCAACGAGGAGGGCACAGAAGCGGCGGCGGTCACCTCGGTGCAGGTAGAGGTCACCTCGGTACAACAACCTCGCCCGCCGTTCAAGATGGTGGTGGACCGTCCCTTCCTGTTCGCCATCCGCGACACGCGCACGGGCATCGTGCTGTTTATCGGGGCGGTGTATGAGCCATCATAGAGATATGCCTGTCGGACTCGGCATCTGGTTCCGAAATATATTGCGGACAACAAAACACCGGTTGAAGAGGTATAATACACCTGTGGGCACATACTCAAGCCACAAGAAGGGGGTTGCACCGCCGATGAAGCGTGTGACGTTTCTTTTGATCCTGCTGATGACGGCTCTCGCGATGCCAGGCGTGCTAGCACAAAACGAGCCGACCCGCATCGGTGCTGGCGATACGCTATGCATCACCCTCATTGGGGACAAGGACATCAGCGGGCAATACAAGGTCGACGACAGCGGATACATCAAGATGCCCCTGCTGGGCTCGATCAAAGTCGCCGGCGAAACGGAAGAGAGTCTGACCAAAAAGCTTACCGACCTGCTGAAGAAGTACTATGTTGACCCGGTGGTGACTGTGGTCATTCTGGAGCGGTTTCCCCGCTTTGTGACGGTCACTGGCGCGGTGCGCAAGGGGGGCAAAATCCCGCTCAAGGAAAACCTGCCGACCCGCTTGATTGAGCTCATTCAGTCCGCGGAGCCTGAGCAAAGCGCCGACCTGGCGCGCATTAAACTGACCCGCAAACAGCCCGCCCCCGCCGAGATGACGTTGGACCTGGAGCGGTTCATCAAGTTCGGCGACCCCACGGCGAACGTGGAGATCATGCCCGATGACGTGATTCTGGTGCCCGCCAAGCAGATGATGACCGTCTACGTCACAGGCGCAGTGGCACGCCCGGGACCTGTGACCCTGCAGGAAGGCAGTACCTTCCGCGAGGCGATGCTACAGGTGGGCGGCTTACAGCCCAACGCCGACAGCTCCCGCATCACCATCCGTCACGAGGCGCAGACGGAAGAGGTGCCCGTCAACTACACCGACGCCATGTCTCAGGACCCCGCCAAGCAGGTGGTGCTCAAAAACGGCGACCGCATCCTCGTGCCGACGGTGCAGGAGGCGGTGACGGTATCGGTGTACGGTGGTGTGAACCGTCCGGCACCCGTGCCGCTGGTGGGGCGCATGCGCCTCAGCGAGGCGATCGGTGCGGCAGGCGGCTTCAGCCCCTACGCCCGCAAGTGGGACATCAAAATCCTGCGTGCGGTGCCAGGTTCTAACAAGCGGCAGACCATCAAGATCAACTTCGCGGATATCGAGGAGGGTAAGGCGGACGACCCCTACCTGGAGCCGAACGACCAGATCGTGGTGGCAGAGCGTTCGCGCGAGCAATTCAACCTGGGCACCGCGCTGTCTATGCTATCGGCGATCGCTAGCCTGGCATGGTTACTGCGGCGACGATAGCGCAGGAGGATGTTCCGCGACCTTCTACGTGCCGGTGCCGAGGCGCTGGGTGTCGCGCTGGATGAAAGGCAATGCGAGCAGTTCGAGCGCTACACCCGGCGCCTTTACGAAGCCAACGAGCGCATGAACCTCACCGCCATCTCCCCGGAAGAGGTGGTCACGCGCCATTTTCTGGACTCGCTGACGCTGGTAACAGCTTGGCAACCCTGGGCGGGCGCATGGGTGCTAGATGTGGGCACCGGCGCGGGCTTTCCGGGTCTACCGCTGAAGATCGCTTTTCCGCAAATCCATCTGACCCTGCTGGACTCCCGACACGACCCCATCCTGTTCCTGCGTGCGCTGTGCGAGGAGCTGAACCTGAGCGATGTGGAGCTGATTCACGCTCGCGCTGAAACGGCAGGTCAGCAGTCCCAGTGGCGTGAGCAGTTCGACATGGTAACCGCGCGGGCGGTGGCGCATCTGTGGGCATTGGCGGAGTGGACACTGCCGCTGGTGCGCGTGGGAGGCATGGCGGTATGGCTCAAACGCCCCACCCAGCGTTCGGAGGTCGAGCAGGCGCGGGAACATATCCTACGCTTGGGCGGGGCGGAGCCTGAAACGGTGCAAACCGCTGTGCCCGGCTCGGACATCGTGAATCTGCTGGTGCGGGTGAGGAAAACGGCACCTACCCCGCCACAGTATCCACGCAGGGCGGCGCGCGTCCTGCGAGAGGTGAAGCGGTTCAAAGCCAGTGCTGAGCGAAGCGAAGGGAGCTTCGAGGAGGATGATTGACCCTTCCGCTATCCCCAGCGTGCCCGGTGTCTACCAGCTGGTTCTGCTCCTGCCATAGACGGTCACCCTGCAAATCGGCAGGCTGGGCACGTTTACCTTTCCCGCGGGCAGGTATCTTTACACAGGCAGTGCGTTGGGGGGCTTACGAGGGCGCATCACGCGTCACCTGCGCGCCGACAAACGCCTGCACTGGCACATCGATGATCTCCTGCCGTGTGCGCAGATGCAGGGGGTGCGCTTCTATCCTACGACCGAACGGCTGGAGTGCGTGCTGAACCGGCAGGCACTGCGGAGGGAAAGGGCGGTGGTCATTGTGCATGGCTTCGGCTCTAGCGACTGCCTTTGCCCGTAGCACCTGGTGCATTTTAGAGAGGGTAGCTGAGGCAGGAACCGCACCCGCACCCTTTTCGCCTCGGGGAGAGGATGGAAGTGCTCCCCATTTCGTTCATTTTTTTTACGGTCTACCGCCCCCAAAGTGCTTGCAGGCTCTGCAGGAATAAATATACTATATTATGCTATCTTGTTGTCTTGTGGTAGGTGAGAGCGGTGCAGAGGACAGTGCTTTTACACCGTCGGGTAGAAAAGAGATTACGCAAGGGCAAAATCCCTACCGAGCCGGTTGCCGAGTGCATTCACCGACTGAGGCATGGGCAAACGGGCCTGCCCGGCTTGCGCATGAAGCGGTTGAAGGGCATCGACGTGCCAGTGTTCGAGGCGCGTGTGAACCGCGACATTCGCCTGGTGTTCACGGTGCAGGGTTCCGCCGAATACGATAGGCGAGGCGCAGGTTCGCGCATCCGGGACCAGGTAGTGGTTTGGGACGTGGACCACCACGACGATGCGCTGAATCACGCCCGGGGGATTGACTACGACGCCCTGCATGCCCTCGAACCCTGCAGTGTGGCATGTCTGCTGAACGAGCAGGGCGTGCTGGAGGAGATGGAGGTCTCCGTCATCCCCGAGTATCCCTTTGTGCCTATTTCTGTAGTTCAGCAGGCGGTCAAGTCCGGCAAGGGTGTCCTGCGACAGTATGTGCACCAACACTATCGGGGCGAGCAGTGGTGGTTGGAACGGGCTACCGAGGCGGTGCACGAAAGCCTGTACGACGCACAGGAGTTTCTGGAGGTGGACGCCGACGCGCTGGAAGCCGAGTTGCGCCGTATCGCCTCCAGCAGTGCGGATTTCCTTCTGTACCTCCTGCCCGAACAGATGGAGTTCGTGCGTCAGGAGGGTCCGCTTCTGCTCAGCGGCACGGTGGGCAGTGGCAAAATCACCATCCTGCTGTATAACCTGTACTGGCACGCCCGCATGTCTGGCGAACGCTACCTGCTGGTCAGTTACTCACCGTAGTTAACCAGTCTGTGCTCTCTGCTGTTCCGAAGCCTACCCGACGGAGAATCGCTGATGCCACACGTGGATATCCGCAGTTTCGAGCAGATTCTGCGAGACTACTTCCCAGATTCCGCGATTGTATCCTACGCCGAACGCCGGCGCCAGTTCCATGAATGCTACACCGAAGCCGTCAGACGCTGGCAGATGGACGCCGTGCCCAAAGCCTTGAAGCGCTTTCGCCGGGAACATCCCCAGTTCCCCTGGGACGAAGAGACGTTGTGGGGCGAATACTGGGACACCATTAAAGGGCAGTTGAACTGGGCGACGGAGGATCTGCTGGACGAGCAGGGCTACATCGAAAACGCCGCGACCGAGTTCTCCCCCAAAGAGCGCGAGGCGATCTGGGCGGCGATCGCCACATGATTCCGCTTCGAAGGGGAGGACGAGCTGGGCCTTAGCAGAAGGCTGTGGGAGACGGGCGGGGTTTCGGACACGTACGCGGGCGTGTATGTGGACGAGGCGCAGGATTTGTGCGAGGTTCAGTGGATGCTTCTGGCGCGGATGGTGCGCCATCCCAGAGGGCTGTTTTTCGCCGGTGACCCCTACCAGGCACTGCGCCCATCAGGCTTTCACTGGAACCGCCTGCGCCTGCGTCTAGGTCGGCACCTGCATGTCACGGAAGGCTCGCTCGCGCTGAACCTGCGCAACACTCGGCAGATCGCCGAGTTCGTGCAGAGCGAGTTGGAACGGGTGCGCGCGCGGTACCAGCTGGAACATCTGCCCGACTACCACGTGACCGCGTTGATGGAGGGCTTACCTCCCGCGGTTCAGCAGACGAGCAGGGCGGACGCTTCTCAGGTCGCCGAGTGGCTAGGCAACCAGGGCGCGTTGATCGTATGGGACAAGTCGGCGAAGTCGGAGCAGTTTGCGCAGGCGATGCAGGAGCACGGCACGTTGGTGGTAACGGTGGATGAGGCGAAGGGTTTGGAGCTCGACCGGGCAGTGGTGCTCGACCCTTACACAAATCTGCACCGGCAGATGCAGGGGCGCAGGGTGACCCTGCGACAGCAAGCCTTCTCGCGGCTGTATGTGGCATTGACGCGCGCCCGGCGCGGACTGCTGGTGCTGGAGGAACGGAAGCAGTTGGTGCCTGTAGGGTTGAGACAGGCGGACGCAGAGTGGTGGCGGAGCTGGCAGGCGGCGGAACCGGTGCTGGTACGCAGTGTGCAGGCGATAGTTCAACCACTAGCGGCGCTACACGAGCGGGAAGGCATGTTCGCCGAAGACTGGCTGAAAGGACAGGCAACCTTGCTGAGGCAGGGAGTTGTTACGAAAGATCTGGACAGTTTTTTGCTGCGGCGATCTGCTATGAAAAAGCAGGTAACCCGGCGAAGGCGCGCGAGTGCCGGCAGAAAATCCCGAGATAGCCCTCTTTGGGCACAAAGGTAGTAGCTACAGTTCCACCACCTTGGTTTCTAGGCTCTGCGTGTCTAGCACTACCACCGTGCTCCTGCCCGTGAGCCAGCCTCCGACCTCGCCCGGGTTCACGACCAGCACGTTTCCCTCCCGACGGATGTCCAGATGATGTGTGTGCCCGTAGACCAGCACGTCTATCGCATTGCTCGCCGATAGGGGCGCAACCAGCTCGTCCTGGTGTACCACGCCAATACGCTTGCCTTCTACCTGCACGATGGCGATGCGCGGATGCACTTCGCCCATCGCCTCAAACGCCTTCGCCAGCCCGATGCGCTCGCCGTCGTTGTTGCCGAACACAGCCACCACCCGCGCGGGAGCAGGGGTCATCGCCCGTACCGCAAACGGCGCCACAAAGTCGCCCGCGTGCAGAATCAACCCCACCCCCTCCGCCCGAAACACCTCCATCGCGGAGCGAATCTTGGGTAGGTTGTCGTGACTGTCCGCCATGATGCCCACCTTCATAGCTCGATACCCTCTCCTTGCTGGGGAATAATCACTTCGCACAGTCCTGAGAACATCTGCTGAAACTTGTTGGGCTCGGTGGTGTGCACCGGGATGAGCTTGCTCGGGCGGATGCTCTCCACCACCCGCTGTAGCTCCTCCCCGGAGGCGTGCCTCGACACGTGCAGAGGCACCGTCTCCTCGTCGGCACTGCCCTGGTTGGGATAGCGCACGAACCCGAATCGCTTCAGCCACCGATTGAGACGGGCGTCGTCGATGCGCTGTTCCTCCGACAGCGGTTCGCTGAAGGACTGGAGCCACACCCCCTCGGTCACACCGATATAGGGCAGTTCGTTCAGGTCAAAGTAGCCGAAGCAGAGCAGGTAGTCGCCCGGACGGCGCGCCAGCTCCTTTGCGGTGATGCACAGACCTCCGTAGTGGGTGTGTAGGTGCTTCTCCCACGCCTCGGAGGGGGCTTGCCTACGCCCTGATACAAGCACAGCGAGCCATCCTGCAGGTCCAACGCGCGCCCGCTCTTGTGCCAGGCGTGCAGGAGATACAGGTCTTTGGGGTTGACCACCAGCCGACGCCCCACCTCGCGGGCAGATTGCCAGAACCGCTCTAGCCGCTCCAGATGGGTCATCGAGAAGTTCGCCATCACCAGCTTGCCCGCACTGCGCCGAAGCAGTTCCAGCGCGCCCTCCTGCACGGCGTGCTCGGTGTAGCCTGAGCCGGATTTGCCGATGCGCGTGCCTTCGATGACCAGCGCTACCGGCTTGAGCTTTTCCGCCTCCTGCAGGAACCGTTCGGTGAGGTGTTTGCGCTCGCCGCGGAACCGGATGTCGCCGGTATACACCACCCAGCCTGCGCTTGTTTCCACCGCCCACGCACCCGCGCCGGGGATGGAGTGATCTATCGGGAAGAAGCGCACCTGATGTCCGTTGAGCACGCCACCGAAAGGCTCGAGGGGGCGCACTGTGCATTTCGTCTCCCGTCCTTCGGGAAGGCGTGTCCAGAACTCCTGCGCGTTTTCATCTACTCCATCTTCATCGGCGCACCGCACGGGACGAAAAGACGCCAGCGTGTCGCCTTTGCGGTTCCATGCGACCTTCTGCCATTCGCCGTCTTTCAGTTCGAACCGCCGTACGTAGATGGTTCCGTCGTCGTTGCCCACGTCCTGCAGAGCACGCAGAAGGAGCGCGCTTTCCCGCGAGCAGAACAGCGGCACCTCCTCGCGCAGATACTGCAGGTCGCCCGCATGGTCCAGATGGGCATGGGAGAGCAGGACGCCGTGCACCTCCTCCAGCGTGTCGCGCCACTGTTCGAAGCCGTAGTCCTCTAGGCAGTGCGCGTGATAGATGCCCTGCACGGGTGGCAGAAGCTCCATCACTAGCAGTTCATACAGCCCACGCGCCTTCTGGGGCTTTAGATACTCCTCGTAGTACTCCATCAGGCGGCTGAGGTTCTGCCCGAGGTCCAACCACAGGGTCAACCCCTCGTCCTGCAGGAGGATTTTGTTGCCGCCCACGTAGTGCGCACCGTCCCACACGGTGATGCGCGTCATGTGCCCAACCCCCATACAATGAGCAAGTGCTACTTGCTTCGCACCGAGGGTGAAGGTTTCCTGCTAACGGAGAGCCGCGCTGACCACAAAGAGCACCAGCGATAGCACAAGCAGAGCCACGCCTGCGGACGCCAGAAAAACGCGCTCCGCTCCCGCCAGATGGATGCGCCCGTACAGCCCGCCGCCCGCCTCGAGCAACACCGTGACCCCCAGTGCTACCGCGCCAGCCAGCACAAACGCCAGAAACCACAGCCACCCCCCAGCAGGATGGCGCCACCGCCAGACCAACACCGGCACGGCCAGCACCCACCAGAGCGGACTGGTGACCAGCAGTCGTACGCACATGGCGCACAGTCGGGCAAACGGCTTCATGGCAAGCCCTCCCGCTGTAACAGGGTATGAAGCACATCCTCCATCGTGGGTCGCCGGTGCAGAGTCACCTGCACTTCCTCCTGCTTGTCACCGCGCTTCAGGCGTGCCTGCACCGAGCGCAACTGCACGGTCTGTTCTTCCGCTAGCGCGCGCAGGCGATCGGGGGTATCTATCGCCAGGGGACGCCCCTCATGCAGTATCAGCACGCGGTCCGCCATTTCCGCCTCGCGGGCAGAGTGAGTGGCGAAGATCACCGCTAGTTCGCGCCGGGCACAGCGTGCGTCCACCTCCTCCCAGAAGGTCGCGCGGGTTCGCTCGTCCATCTGCTCCAGAAGCCCATCCACCACCAGCAGACGGGATGCGGTCGCCATCGCGCAACACATCTCTAAGCGCACCTGCTCGCCGACGGAAAGGCGGTGCACCGCCTGCTGGCGTCTGGGCTGAAGCCCCCACTGTTCGAGCAGTTCATGAATGCGGCTGCCGTGTGGCGAGAGGGACACCCCGTGCAACTGTGCGCACCACAGAATCTGCTGGAGGACGCTTGCACGCGGTATCAGCCGGGGGCGCTGGGAGGCGTAGCCCACACTGGAGCGCGCCACATGCCATACCACCTCCCCACGATAGGGCATCAGCCTCATCAGGGCACGCAGCAACACGCTCTTGCCCGACCCGCTGTGTCCGTACACACCGAGCCTGTCGCCCTCGCGCAGGATGAAGGAGAACTCCCCGCGCAGAAGAGGCGGCGCGCTCAACCCACGGACTTCGAGGATAATCGGCGATGCCATCGTCCTCCTACGGCGCGCGACGCACCAGCCGCGTCTGCATCAACACCCACGGTTCGAACGCCGAGCACCAGCCCCGCTCGCCCGTTAGGGCGATGCGAACACCCACCAGCGCGTTCGTGCTGAATCGTCCTTTCGGATGGGGAACGCGAACCAGGTATAGCGTGCGCCCGTCGGCGAGGGCACGGACCTCCAGCGACGCCGGCAGAGCCTCTACCCACGAACCGCTCGCCCCATCCCAGATGCGGGTGGTGACCTCCGGTTTGGGCACCCCCCTTGTCCGCACGCGCACGTTCAGGTTGTCGTCCCCTGAAAACCAGCCGTTGTTGTCGGCGTCGAGGTCTATCTCGATGTCGCAGGCTTCCCGACACGTGATGCCAAACTGCAGGGCGTCTTCGGTCCATCCGGCGAAGATGTCGGCGTTGAGGAAACGGTTCTGCGCGTGGGCATAACGGAACCACCCCTCCGGTGCGCCCTGCAGGTTTGCGTAGGGGATGAGCAGAACCGCCTCGCGCGGCAGTCGCCAGGTTGCCTCCTCATCGCGGTAGCCTGCGCCTTGTGGTATGCCCGTGTCCAGACGGTATCCGAAGAAGATGCCTGCCATCGCCCCGCGGAGGTCATCGGTGCGGGCGTTGCCCGGACGCGCCACCCTGCCCATGCGCCTTTCGTCCAGTGGCAGACGTGGGTCGTCGTCGGGGATGCCGTTGTCGTTGACGTCATCTACTTCCCACACCTTGCCATAGCGCATCTGGAACCAGTCGTTGGGGTTCCACCTTCGGCAGATATAGGCGTTCACATCCCAGTGCTGTCCGTATCTGCCCGGGTGGATGGTGGGGTCGGGATGATTCAGCCAGAACTTCTGCACGCCGCTGCGGTCAAAAAAGGCGTCCAGCTGATGGCTATACTCATGGCACAACAGCCATGCCAGTTTGCCGCCGATGCTGAAGGTGGAATACCCGAACGTGGTCAGTCCCCCGCCACCCACCTCGCCAATCTGGTCGGGCTTGCTGGGGTCGTAGCCGGGTGACGCCCAAACGGCGATGAGGCTGTCGTAATCTTCCGGCCGTTTGCCCTGTGCCTCCAGGAGGGGTTGCACCTGCTCGCGCACGTTCTCGGGAGCGACCCATCCCCGGCGCACCCGCGCCGTGGGCTCTTCCAGCACCACGAAATCCTTCAGGTTCAGGTGCAGACGAAAGTGCGTGTTACGGAAGTACCACTCGCGGCACTTTTCAAACTCGCGCTGTAGTTTCTCTCCGACCTGCTCGCGCGGCAGGGTATAAAGCGTTCCGTCCACGTCCGCCCGCAGGTAGACTACCGTGAGCAGGTCCAGCGTCAGCACGTGCATCTTGCCTTTTGGGGGCGCACTGAGGAACGAGTAGACCTTTGAGACGTTGCCTTCGCGCGTGCCCAGCGTGGGCAGGGCGGGCGAGAAACGGTAGAAGATGCGTGTGGAAGGAGATATCCCCTGCAGGCGTACCAGCATCTCGCGACGCGCTCCCTGCCAGCGTACCACCTGCCTGCGCCAGGTGGAGGGGTCGGTTTCGTTGGTGCCCCACCAGACGATGGCTTTGGTAGAGGGGAAGGGACTGCGCCAGCGAATGGTGGCATAGCCGGGCTGAAGGTTCACCATCGGGTCGGGTTCGCTAAGGTCAGCGGGCAGGATCACCAGCCGATGGTTCGCCTCGTCGGCAAGTATCACGCGGTCGTCGGGTAGCAGGGCGATTGCCCCGGCGCGTCCCATCCCGCCCAGCGAGAACAAGCCCGTATGCGCCACGCGGTCGCCGCGCTCGGTAATCATTCGGATGGCGCCGCCGTCTTCGTAATAGCCCAGCGCGCCGAGCGTCACCAGATGCCCCTGCGAGTTGACGCACACCTGCATGGGGTCTAACCACGCGGGCACCTCTTTGAGCAGTTGCGCGGTGCCGCGCAGAAGCGAATAGCGGTAAATCTTGACGCGGTGGCGGTTGGTACGCCGGTCGCTATCGGTGACCAACACACGCCCGCGGCGGTCTACGGTGATGCTGGTGGGGTTGGTCAGTTGTTCCGGCTCCTGCCCTGCGCCGGCGAAGATGGTAATCGGTTTGGCATCAGCGGTGAGCACGTGCACGCGGTTATCGGGGCGGGTTAGCAGGTAGAGTCGTCCTCTGGCGTCGACAGCGAGGTCCACCACCTCTTGCGATTCGTCTACCGGCAATGTCAGCGTGCGCTGGTAGCGGCAGGGGGGTCTGCTGTCGTAGATTTGCACGCGGCGGGCGGGTGCATCCAGTATCCATACCTCCTGGTTGACCAGGAGCACTCGCTGGGGGAACTGCACCTCCTGTTCGCCGGTGCCGCGTGGTGCCGCCTGCGCCAGAAGCCTGCCGTCGGGCGCAAGCACTTTCAGCGTGGTGTTGTCTACCGTGGCTACGTAGAGCGTTCCATCTGCCCCAACCGCCACACTGTGCGGTTGTGTGAGTGTCTGCGCCGAGGCAGACACTATCAGCAAAAAGCAGTAGAAGAACATCCCGCCCCATACTACCTTGCGAGCATCTCTCAGCGGGCTACCGCGTCGTTGATCTCCTCTCATTCTCAGCCTCCCTCCTAATGGTACGCGCCCCGAGGCTGAGTGTCAAGGGTTATTTCTCCTGCCCGATGACCTTCACCAACTCGCTGAGGTAGGCTTTGGCGTCGCCGAAGAGCATCAGCGTCTTGTCCATGTAGTAGAGTTCGTTTTCGATGCCCGCAAAGCCCGGGTTCATACTGCGTTTGATGACCATCACCGTGCGCGCCTTGTCCGCCTCGATGATGGGCATCCCGTAGATGGGACTGTTCTTGTCGTGCTTGGCGGCGGGGTTGACCACGTCGTTGGCACCGATGACCAACGCCACGTCGGTATGCGCCAGCTCGGAGTTGATGTCTTCCATCTCGTACAGCCGGTCATAGGGGATGTCCGCCTCCGCCAGCAGGACGTTCATGTGTCCGGGCATCCGTCCTGCGACCGGGTGGATACCGAATTTGACGTCGATACCGCGCCGCGTCAGCAGGTCAAACAGCTCCCGCACCTTGTGCTGTGCCTGCGCCACCGCCATCCCGTAGCCTGGGATCACCACCACCGAGGACGCCGCCAGCAGGATGTCCGCTGCCTCTTCGGGGGTGGCACTGCGCACCGTGCGCTCCTCCGCCTTCAGGGCTTGCGGTGACACCTGTCCGAACGCGCCAAACAGCACGTTGGTAAACGAGCGGTTCATCGCCTTGCACATGATGATGGAGAGGATGAACCCCGACGAGCCGTCCAGCGCGCCGGCGATGATCAGCAGTTTGTTCTGGAGCACGAACCCCATCGCCGATGCCGAGATGCCCGCGTAGGAGTTGAGCAGGGCGATTACCGTCGGCATGTCTGCGCCGCCGATGGGCATGATCAACAGCACCCCGAACGCCAGCGCGAGGGCGATAAACAGCGGGAACAGCCCTATCTGCGACGGGTGGATGGTGAGGTAAATGCCTATCGCGATCGCCACCCCTAGCAGGGAGAGGTTCACGAAGTTCTGACCCCGGTAGACGATCGGACGGGTAGGTATCAGCTCCTGCAGCTTGCCGAATGCCATTAGGCTTCCCGTGAAGGTGAGGAAGCCCAGAAGCACCTCGAAGCACAGCACCGCCATAATGAAGGTGGTCAGGCGTTCGGGTTCGTGCTCGTGCCAGAGGTAGTATTTGGCCGTTCCCACCAGCCCAACCGCCAGGCCGCCGAAGGAGTGTGACAGGGCGGTTCGCTGGGGAACATGTGTCATCGGCATCAGGTAGGCGATGGGGATGCCGATTGCCGAGCCGATCAGCAGGGTGACGATAATCCACTTGTAGCTGACGATTTGCGGCAGAAGGAGCGTGCCGGCAATCGCCAGGATCATGCCCACTTCGCCCGCGATGACGCCCCGCCGCGCAGTGGGTACCGCACTCAGCCACTTCAGCGAGAGGATGAACAGGGCAGCGGCGATCAGATAGGTGACCTGGGTGAAGATAGCCTGTGCACTCATGATGATTTCTCTCGCTCCGATGGTTCACGTCGCTTGAACATCTTGAGCATCCGGTCGGTAATCAGGAAACCGCTGACCACGTTGATTGTGGACGCTGTTACCGCCAGCGCCCCCAGCACGGTGGTAAGGGTGGTCTCCTGTGCTCCCAGGATCACCAGCGAACCCACCAGGCTGATGGCGGAGATGGCGTTGGTGAGCGACATCAGCGGCGTATGCAGGAGCGGCGACACCCGTCGAATCACTTCGAGCCCCAGGAACGTCGCCAGCACGAAAACATACAGGTTGCTCAGGATATCTTGCAGTTCCATATGCGCATCGCCTCCGTTGCGTTATTCGGATGGGTTCGGCAAGCCGAGTTTTTCTCGCACGCGCGGATGAACGACCTGCCCGTCGCGCGCCAACAGCGTGTCACGGATGATCTGGTCTTCCGTGTCCAGATTGAGCGCACCGCCTTTGAGCAGATTGACAGCGAAGCTGGTGATATTGCGGGCGTACAGCTGGCTGGCATGGTAGGGCATGGTGGCGGGCAGGTTTAGGGGACCGATGATGGTGACCCCCTCGTGTACCACTGTCTGCCCCGGCTGGGTGAGTTCGCAGTTGCCTCCGCGCTCCGCCGCGAGGTCAACGATCACCGAACCCGGTCGCATTGTCTCCACCATCTCGCGCGTGATGAGCACAGGCGCACGCTGACCCGGCACTGCCGCCGTCGTGATGACCACATCGTTTTCGGGAAGCACACTGCTCATCATCTGCGCCTGCCGACGATAGAAGTCCTCACCGAGTGCGCGGGCGTAGCCGCCGGCGTCCTGCGCGTCCTGCACCTCCAGCGGCAGTTCCACAAAGCGCGCTCCGAGGCTTTCCACCTGCTCGCGCACCGCGGGGCGGACATCATACGCGCTGACCACTGCCCCCAGCCGTTTTGCCGTGGCGATCGCCTGCAGGCCAGCCACCCCCGCCCCGATTACGAACACCCGCGCGGGCGTGATAGTGCCCGCCGCTGTCATCATCATCGGAAAGATTTTGGAGAGCGAGTTCGCCGCCAGAAGCACTGCCTTGTAGCCCGCCAGGTTGGACTGCGAGGACAGCACGTCCATCGGCTGGGCGCGTGTGATGCGCGGCACCAGCTCCAACGCGAAAGCGATAATCCCCTTCTGCGCCGCCTCTGCAACCGGCTCGGGCGCCCACAGAGGGTCCATCATCGCAATCCACACCTGCCCCTCGCGCGCCAGCGCTAAGTCCTTCTGATAGCCCTCCGGGTTTGCTCCCAGAGCGCGAACCTGCAGAATCACATCCGCCTGAGCAATGACCTCCTCGCGCGTGGGAACCACAGTCGCCCCTGCTTCGCTGTACTCCAGGTCCGAGAAGCCCGCGCCTTTGCCCGCTCCCGCCTGAACAAGCACTTCTACCTGCGCCTTCTTCAGCGCGGCGACGGCGCTCGGCACCACCGCAACGCGCGTTTCGCCCGGAAACGTTTCTTGCGTGACTCCTATACGCATAGCCCTAACCCATGATGTGAAGAGTGGACAAGCTCACTGTACTTTATTCACAAGAAAGAACAGCGCTTCCTGCTTGTGCGGGGCGGGAACTGTGGAATCTTAACAAAAAAATCACAAGGCGGAAGACGCTAGAGGTCAAAGAGGAGAACTGGCTTGAAAGGGTGTTCCTCCCGCAGGGGGCAACCTGCGGGAGGAGACGGGGCTACCACGCATACGCCTCCGGCGCGGGACCGCCCGGGCCGGGGAACAGTTGGTCCAGCTTCTTCAGCACTTCGTCGCTCAGCTTGATCTCCAGACAGCGCATGGTCTCGTCCAGTTGCTGGACAGTGCGCGGACCGATGATGGGCGCTGTCACCGCGGGCTGGTGCAGTAGCCACGCCAGCGCAACGTTCGCGGGCGACTCGCCCAGCGCCTTGCACAAGTTCTCCCATGCTTCCAGTTTATCGCGCATCTGCTCCACGCGCTTTTGTATCCCTTCGGAGGCACGCCGCCCTTCCTTCACCCCCTGCAGGACACCGCCCAGCAGTCCACCTGCCAGCGGGCTCCAGGGGATGATGCCGATGCCGTACGCCTGACAGGCGGGGATGACCTCCAGCTCAATCATGCGCGCGGTGAGGTTATAGAGGCTCTGCTCGGACACCAGTCCCAGGAAGTGGCGCTGTTTAGCGATCTCCTGCGCCTGGGTGATGTGCCATCCCGCGAAGTTACTGCTACCTACATACAGGATTTTGCCCTCGCGGTAGAGCTGCTCCATCGCCTGCCAGACCTCTTCCCAAGGGCAATCGCGGTCCACATGGTGCATCTGGTACAGGTCGATGTAATCGGTCTGCAAACGGCGCAGGCTGTTCTCACAGGCGCGCTTGATGTGCAGAATGGACAGGCGCGACTCGTTGGGCCAGTTGCCCATGGGGTTATATACCTTCGTGGCGAGCACGACCTTTTGGCGTCTTCCACCGCCTTTGGCAAACCACCTGCCGATAATCTGCTCGGTGATGCCTTCGCCCAGCTTCCAGCCGTACACGTTGGCGGTGTCGAAGAAGTTGATGCCCAGTTCCAGGGCGCGGTCCATGATCGCGTGGCTGTCTTCCTCGCTGGTGATAGGTCCGAAGTTCATCGTGCCCAGACACAGGCGACTGACGCGCAACCCGCTACGTCCTAAGCGAACGTATTCCATACGGTTCGCCTCCTTCCGAGTGGTGTTTGGGACATCTATCCATTCGACCGAAGCGGTGTCAATTCCTGTGTCTGGGCAGAGATATGCTACGCCCTCTTGCGCAGTCGCATGCTTGCGCCAGCCAGCCCTAACGCGAACAAAAGCATCGTGGATGGCTCGGGAATGGCGGCGGTGATAATGCGGATGCGATCGCCCGGTGTGTTGGCGAACCAGTTCACGCTAAGCTCCTTCATATCAGAAGAGAGATTGACCTTGTCCTGTCCGTTCTCGAGCGCGATCAGGTCTCCCGAGGTGGGATACAGGGTACCTGGAACGCCTAGGAAGTTACTGGCAAATAATTGGTCCTTCCGCACGATGACTCCTAGAATCGGAGTGTTGAACCGCACGTAACCCTGCCTTCGGCGTGAATGCACAGGGTCGAAATGCATGAAGTACACGTCTACCCTCATGCCTGCCGGCAAGATGCTAACCAGGCTACTCGGGTAACTGCTGTAAGAGCCAGGAGCGGTAATATTGACCGTGAGGGGACTAGGTAGCACGTAGTTGGTCTGCTCCGTGAACAGCCAAATGATGTCGTCGTTTTGGGTTTGGTTCGGGCGGACGTCGCTCAATGGTGCGGTGACCTGCACAGCGCCTCCCGTCGCGATGACGGCACCAATGGCTGTGGAGAGAGGCAATTTGAGCGCTAACCCTATTGTCATGCTGAACGCAGTTCTGCATCTTGGTTGGGATTCTTCGCTTCGCTCAGAATGACAAGAAGAGGAAGCCTCACTCCGCCGGATTCAAGCGCGTGTACTGGTAACACGCCAGGTGCAGGCTGAGCCACAACATTCCGGCGTTCGCGCAGAGGATGAACACGGTAGTTAACCCCAGCGGGAGGTCCAGCAAGACATCGGCAACGGCAATCAACACCGCGGGCAGTGCGCCCAGCAGAAGGGCTGGGAACATCAAAAACCCCAACAGCACACGCTGGGTGTAATCGGTTGGGTCGGGTAAAAACAGGAAGAGGGTCAGCAGGACACTAAGCAGGACGGGCACCAGCGACACCCCGATGAGCGTATGGCACACTAGCGCCCACAGATTCCCGGGTGACAGCCACATCATCACGATGCCCCACAGCACTAGGCAGGCACCCAGAAAGAGCGCAGGTGGCGCGATCTCCGTCAGCACCACCACGCGTGTGGGGAAGGGCAAAGATTTATTCATGTCGGCGCGGCGCAATACACCGACCATCCAGCTCTGCGCCGAGAGGGTCATGAACAGAATCAGTGTGTAAAACACGAACAGCACAAAGACGAGTTCGCCACCACGTCCCAGATCACGCCCAGCAGCAAAAACGAACATAGCAAACAGGAAAATAATGGGGATCAGGATAGCCATGAAGGCTTGCGAGCCTGCCAGCAGGCGCACCATTAACAGGCTGTGGCACCAGACCAGCGCCCACGCCCCCTGAGGCGTCCATGTGGTGAACATGCGCCAGCGAGCGACCTTGTGGGGCTGTTTCGCGGCGGATGCTACCGCCGACTCGTAGCTGGAGACGCCCGGATTCTGCCACCTGAGAACGTCCGCGGTGGCACGAGAGGCGATGCTGGCGGCGAGGTCATAGAACAGGTACTGGTACTTCATTAGCAGATGCACCGTGCCTGCCAGTGCGCCTGCCCAGAACACAAACCCGGCGGTGATGGTAGGCGTCCACCCGCCGGCGAAGACCATCGCCGATTCCGCCAGCGCGCGCACCGGCAGGAGAGGGATCGCCACCACAGGGGCGTTGAGCAGATGCCAGACAACCGCCTGCAAGGGGTTACCACCCTGCGACCACACCCGGTGCGCGTGCCAGCCTAATATTCCTGCCAGTACTGCCAGCACCATCCCTAACGCCCACCGCAGTCGCCTTCCGCTTCCCTCCTGCCGTTCCTCTTTCAGAACCACCAGTATTCCACTGCCCAGCAGGGTAAAGAAAGCAAGCAGATACATGAGGGGATATGCCCACACCAGGTTGAGATGGGTGGGGCGGTTACCGAGAAGCAGGCTCGCGAGCAGGTCGCGTGCGGTGGAGATGAGCATAATTGGCAGGATTAACAGCAGAAACAGGCTATTCACCACGCCCCGGCTAAACAGCAGAAAGAAGAACACCACCGAGCGGTGCAGAGGAGAGGGAAACAGAAAGTTGACATCGGCTTGGGTAAACAACTGCACCGAACGGAACCCCGTCGATGGCGAGAATACCGGCAAAAGGATGAGTAGATGTACACCTGTCACAATGGCTATCAGATCGTCCCTGTAACGGGTGACCAGCTCGGGAGGCATTGGAGCGCGGCTGGCGTGGCTGGAGAACAGCAGGTTGCTTAGGAAGATGAAGCCGAACCAGAGAACGATCAAGGCGGTGACCGTTGCCCGCAGTGGATTGGTGAAGGTGCGGCGCACGCTATTGATCAGGAGATGCAGATTCAGAAACGCGATCGCCCGCATCTTTCGCCTCCTCGGTCAAGCGCAGGAAGACCTGCTCCAGCGTACTGCCCGCCATCTGCGCCTGTGCCTGCAGTTCGGCTAACGTGCCTTCTGCTAGCTTGCGCCCCGACTGCATGATAATCACCCGGTCGCACAACCGTTCGGCGGTATCCAGCTGGTGTGTGCTGACCAGGATCGCACAGCCCTCGTCGCGCAGGCGTTGCAGTTCGCTCTTCAGCTCGTGCTGTCCCTTGGGGTCGATGCCTATCAGTGGCTCGTCGCACAGGAAGAGCCTCGCGTTATGCACAAAAGCACACGCTACCGCCAGTTTCTGCTTCATCCCTTTGGAGAGGGTGGCAACCAGCGCGTGTTCTTTCTCCTTCAGGTCGAAACGGTGCAGAAGCTCCTCGATGCGCTCGTGGAAGGTATCCATCGTGCCGTAACACATGGCGACGAACTGGATATGTTCGCGCACGGTGAGCAGTTCGTACGGGTTGGGCGCCTCGGGGATGAACGCCATCAACTGCTTCGCCGGCCTCTCCTGTCTGGCGAGGTCGTAGCCTCCTACGACGATCTGCCCTGCATCGGGTTGAAGGATGCCGCAGATACAGCGCAGGGTGGTGGTCTTGCCCGCCCCGTTGGGACCGAGCAAGCCGACAATCTCACCCGCCTGCACGTGCAGGCTCAATCCGTTCACCGCCTGCACATTCCGAAACGACTTGTGTAGATCCGTGACCTCGAGCATCGCAGTTACCGAAACCCTACGAAACATTTAACCCTGCAGAGGTCGTCTTCCTTGTGCCTGAAAACTTTCTTCTCCAAAGCCGGCATTTTTATGGAATAACCCTCTGGGAACATACCCTGATGGAAAGGAAGTTGTGGCGCGATGGCTTTACGGGCGGCTTCGACGCATCACGAAGAGCGCGTTATTCGTCATGTTCAGGTTGCTTTCGGTGGTGTTGGGGCTGTGGTTGGCACAGTCGTCTTATTTCCCTTTCACCCTTTTGCAGGGATTGCCGGTGCCGTCGCTGGAGCGGTGGCTGGTGCGTTGGTGGCATACCGCAAAGCGGTGGTTACACTCGCGCGGAAGTGGTCGTTAGAGGAGCCGCCGCGCACCAGCAGGGTGGCGTTTGCCTTTTACCTTGCCGCGCTTCGGTGCAACGGTCTGGATGACATCAGTCGGGCGCGATTAGAACGGTGCCTGGCTGACGCGGACGTGAACGCCGGTGTGTTTTCCATAGGGCGTGTAGGGGTGTACCGACGCCGATTCGCGGCTCAGCCTGACGACCCTGGTCCAGCCTTCCTGCTGGCATCGGCGTACAAGCAGGGCTGGCTCCCGCAGGACGAGCAGATGGTGCCGGTGTGGGTGCGCGTGCTCCGCGAGGAGTGGAAAGAACATCCCCTGTGGCAGCGTTTCAACCTCTCTCGCGCCAAACTGCTGGAAGACCTCGCCAACCTGATTGTGCAGGAGGGCAATATTGCGCCGGAGTGTGTGGATGTGGTGGCTCGCGCTTACGCCCAGAACCCGCGCAACCCCGGCTGGCTGACCTATCTGGCACGCGCCTATCCGCCCCGCACCGACCCGCAGGCACTGCGCATCTACTATGCCTTCTTCAAACAGTCGCCCCGTGACGCGGCGAACACCCGTTTCCTGGCGGACTATGTGGCGGAACACCTGCAGGGCAAGGCATGGGAGGCGGAGGTGTTACGTGCTGCGGTGACGCTGGGAGAGCAAACCCGTGCGCGCTACGTGGTTGCCCTGGCGCGATGCTACGCGCTGATGCCGTATTACAACGAGGACGCCCTGCCCATCTACCGCGAAGCGTGTACCCACGAGCCTGAGGACATGCGTCTGTTCGCCGGGTTGGTGCTCGCGCTGGCTCACAACGGGGTATACGACGAGTCCGCTGAGGAGCTTTACAGCCGCGCGCTGAGGAATGAGAAGACGCTCGCGCCCATTCTGGACCAGCTAGGAGAGGGCATCGCTGTGGTGCAGTTCGCCATGGCGCGCTGTCTGGCACAGCGCGGAGCGCAGACGAAGACCGCTATCAGCCTATACGCCAAAGCCTTCGAGCACAATCCATCTGACCCCGTCATCGCTCATGCCTATGCGCATGCGCTGGCAAAGGCAGAGAACTTCTCCGAGAAGGCGATGAAAGTGTACGCCGTCGCCCACAAACACTATCCCGATGATACCGGCCTGCTGATCGCTCTGGCGAAGGCGTATGCCCACAACGGCGTGACCAACCACGAGGCGACTTACATCTATCAGAAGGTGCTTCACGCCCGCCAAGAGTGGCCTGGCATGTGCGAGACCGTCGCCGCCCTGTATGCGAAGGAACAGCGTCCGCCCGAGCTGGCACTGCAGTTATGGAAGCGGTTGGCAGAGGAGCAGACGCACAACGCCCAAGTGCGCAAGTGGATCGCCGCGGAGTATCTGCGCCGCCGTGAGACCAAAAACGCGCTAACCTATTACCAGCAGGCGGCGGAAATCGCCCCGGACGATTTCGAGGCGCAACTGCAGACAGGCAAACTTCTGCTGGAACAGACGAACGACCTGAACGGGGCACTGCAAGCCCTGCAGTCCGCCGTGGCACTGCAACCGCTTCACCTGGAAGCCAACCTTCTGCTAGGCGACACCCTCGCGCGGATGGAGGTCTACCCCGCTGCGCTGATGGTGTTTGAGCATGTGCTGGACAACATCGACAACAACAACGTGCATGCGCTCACGATGGCAGCGCGGATGAAGCATTTGACCGACCACGACGTGCTTGCTGCGGTGAAGATGTATGAACGCGCCGTGACCATCGAGCCCGAGAATATCGAGGTCTGGAAAGAGTTCGCCGAGTTCGCCAAGGACCACGGCATGGTAGACCGCGAGATCCGCGCGCTAGAAACGCTCGCTCGGCTGGACCCGCGCGAAAGCGCATACCACGTGCGGTTGGGGGAGCTGTACGTCATCGATGGCGACTTCCGGCGGGCAGAAGAGCATCTCCGCCAGGCGATCTCTCTGGGAGCACAGGGCACTACCGTGTTTACCCTGCTGGGCGAGGTTGCCACGCGCGTTCGACGCAGTGCGTAGGGATGCTGTGAGGTTTTTACACCTTACAGCAAAGTTTGAACAGCCACCACTCCCGCGTGCGCCTACCAATCTCCCCTGCACATTTGGTATACTAAAAAGAAAGCCCGCAGGAGTGGACCGATGGCACATCCGATTCGCGAGGGACTCAGTTTCGACGACGTCTTGCTCGAACCGCGCGGCACCGAGGTAACCCCTGACCAGGTTGACACCTCCGCTCGCCTGGTTGCGGACATCATCCTGCGCGTGCCCATCGTTAGCTCGCCGATGGATACCGTCACCGAGGCACGCATGGCAATCGCCATCGCGCGAGAGGGAGGGGTGGGAGTTATCCACCGCAACATGAGCATCGAGCGCCAGGCGGAAGAGGTGGACAAGGTCAAACGGTCGGAGCACGGCGTCATCGTTCACCCCGTCTCGCTCAGCCCGCATGACACGATTCGCGATGCGCTCGCCATCATGGAGCGATACCATATCTCCGGCGTGCCCATCACCAACGAAGAGGGGGTGCTGGTCGGCATCTTAACCAACCGCGACATTCGCTTCGAGCAGAACTTTGACCGGCGCATCGAAGAGGTGATGACGCGCGAGGGATTGATCACCGCGCCAGTGGGTACCACCCTCGAACAGGCGCAGGAGATTCTGCAACAGCACCGCATCGAGAAACTGCCCATCGTGGACGAACATTTCCACCTGCGCGGGTTGATTACCATCAAGGACATTCTGAAGATCCGACAGTATCCCCAGGCGACCAAAGACAGCAAAGGGCGACTGCGCGTTGGGGCGGCGGTTGGTCCTCTACGCCAGACGCTAGAGCGGGTCAGCGCGCTGGTGGATGCCGGCGTGGATTTCGTGGTGGTGGACTCCGCGCACGGACATTCGGCGGGGGTGATTAACGCGGTCAAAGCCATCAAGCGCGCCTTCCCCAACCTGCCGGTGGTCGCGGGCAACGTGGCAACTAAGGAGGGGACACGCGCGCTGATCGAGGCTGGAGCGGACTGCATTCGCGTGGGCATCGGCGCGGGTTCCATCTGCACCACGCGCGTGGTAGCGGGGGTCGGCGTGCCGCAGTTGACCGCTATCATGGACTGTGCCGAGGAGGCGTCTAAGTATGACATCCCCACTATCGCCGATGGGGGCATTCGCTGGTCGGGCGACATCACCAAGGCGCTGGCTGCGGGGGCGTCGTGTGTGATGGTGGGCAACCTGCTGGCGGGCACCGAAGAGGCACCCGGCGAAGTGGTGCTGTACCAGGGGCGAGCGTACAAGGACTATCGCGGGATGGGCTCCATCGGTGCGATGCAAGAAGGCAGTAGTGACCGCTATTACCAACAGCGTTCGGAGCGCTTCGTGCCCGAAGGGGTGGAGGGGCGCGTACCCTACAAGGGACCCGTCTCGGAGACGATTTATCAGCTGGTGGGCGGGGTGCGTTCCGGCATGGGCTACCTAGGCGCACGCACGCTGGAAGAGTTGCGACAGAACGCGCGCTTCATCCGTATTACTAATGCGGGACTGCGCGAAAGCCACCCGCACGACATCTGGATCGTGAAGGAGCCCCCGAACTACGCTTCAGGGTGGGGTAGCGGGCAGCTTTCGTCCGAAGAGTAATGCGTGGATGGAGAGGTATGAGCAGTGTGCAGCTCAATCGCGCGATGTTCGCGCTCGCGGTAGCGGGATTGGTTGTGGCGGGGTTGCTGTGGTACTGGCACGCGCAGAACGCAGAGGTTCCCTGCACGACCGCCGGCTGTGATAAGGTTGCTCAACATCCGACCTCGCGCCTTTTCGGCGTGCCAGTCGCAGCGTACGGAACGCTGTTTTACCTTTCTTTCGCTCTGCTGTGTGCCGTGCGCCCTTCGGTGTCGGCGGAGAAGCAGAGGTTGTTTGCCCATCTCCTGCTCTTGTGGGGTAGCACAGGCTTTGTGGTCTCGGCGTATCTCACCTACCTGGAACTGTTCGTCATTCATGCCATTTGCCAGTGGTGTGTGGTTTCTGCTATAATCGCCACGGCGTTGTTTGCACTGAGCATCCTGGCGTGGCGCCAGCCGGCAGTGTTAACTATACCATCTGAGGCATAGAGAAGATGAAATCGGAAACGCGATTCCTGTTGATCATGCTGGGCTTGGTTTTGGTTCTGGGCGCAGGTTTGGCTGCGCTCAACTACTATACGCGCCCCCCGAAACCGCCAGAGGTCAACCCGACGGAAGTCAAACTCAGCGATGTGTTAGCACCTGGCAGACCGGAAAAGGGCAACCCCAACGCCCGGGTGGTGATTGTGGAGTTCAGCGACCTGCAGTGCCCGTCCTGTCGTCGGGGAAGTGAGGTAGTAGAGCAGCTCCTGCTGAAATACGAGGGCAAGATTCGCCTTGTCTATCGGCATTTCCCGCTGGACATTCACCAACGCGCCCGCATGTACGCTCAGGCGGCTGAAGCCGCCCACCGGCAGGGCAAGTTCTGGGAGATGCAGGACCTGATCTTCAACGAGCAGGAAGCCGACGAGAAGCGAATCGAAGAGTTCGCCCGCTCGCTGGGGTTGAACATGGAGCAGTTCCGCAAGGACATGAAGAGCCGGGAAGTCATGATGACCGTTGCCCAGGACATGGCGGTCGGGCAACGGTTCGGCATCAACTCCACGCCGACCTACTTCCTCTTCGTGGGTGACAAAGGACAGATGATCCGCGGGCATACCTCTCTGGCACAAGAAGTGGAAAAGGCGATGGAAGGGGAGTGAACTCTCCCCTATGAAACGGTGGGGGATGCTCCTTCTGCTGGCGACCACATCAGCCATCAGCTTTGGGGCAGAGCAATCGGGTTTGGAACTGCGCGCGTCCTTGCCGGTAGTGCTCTGTGCGGATGACCGCCCCACACCCGTGCCTTTCCTGGTGCTCAACCGGGCAGAGCAGGCCGTTGGCACGCGCCTCAGCTTCACCTGCGAGGGTGGTCAGGTAGAACCCTCTTCGCTGGAGGTGCGTATACCCGCTCGGGGATGGCAGGTGGTTACGGCATGGGTCAGGTTGTCTCCTCAGCGCGATTGGTCCCTAGTGGAGGCGCACGCGGGGTTTCAACGGGCGTCGGTCTCCGTGAGGCGCGGGATAGATCTCACGTTGAAAGAGTGGAGACGGTTGTATGTGCCTCGTGAGGAGCGTCCCGACCCCAAATTGACAGACCCCGCTCTGGACGATTCGGCATGGGAGCGCATTGGAGTGCCTTCGCTGTGGTTTGACCTGCGCCCGGCGTGGTGTCGGGTGCGGTTCACCATTCCGGAGGCGTGGCGTGGCAAGAGACTGCGCCTATACCTGGCGGCGGTGGACGATAACGACGTTACCTACCTGAACGGGCAGGAGATTGGGCGCACCAGAGGTTGGGACACCCCGCGCGACTATCCCCTGCCCGAATCGCTTGTGCGCTACGGAGCCGAAAACGTGCTGACGGTCATGGTGGAAAACACCTATGCGGGTGGGGGGTTATATCGTGCGCCGGTGATGCTCCTGGCAGGCGACCAGCCCGTCTCCCAGCCCACCGAGCAAGCGGAGACGCCCCAGCGCCCCAAGCCGGGCGTTATCGGCAAGCCGCTCCCTTTGCGCCCGATGGTCGTGCGCGAGGGCGTGCTGTACTACAGCGATGGTGGCGAGGTGGCGCTGTGGGGGGTGAACTACTATCCCCAGAGCTGGCATCAGTTCGTCAACATGAAGCGGCTGGGAGTGGACATGAAAGCCACCATCCAGCAGGACCTGGACCACCTGCAAAAGATGGGCGTGGAGATCATCCGCATTCACGTCTTTGACCGCGAAATCAGCGACGGGCAAGGCAACATCGTGGATAACGAGCATCTGCACCTGCTGGACTATCTCGTGGCGGAATGCGGACGGCGTGGCATTTATATGATGTTCACTCCCATCGCGTGGTGGGGTGGACCGAACGAGCGTGCTGACTCGTTTTCGGCAAACACCAGCAAACCGGGCATGATGTTCGTGCCGGACGCTAAGCGTGCGGCGGCAAACTACCTCCGGCAGTTCTTGAACCATGTCAATCGCTATACGGGGCGTGCCTACCGGGACGAACCCTGCCTTGCCCTGCTAGAGGTGATGAACGAGCCAGCCTACTTCGTGTATCAAGACCTCTTCACCCACAGTTACACCCCACAGGGCGAGCGCCCCGAAGTGATCGAGCGTGACCGCGCGGTCTTTCGTAACCTCTGGCAGGCATGGTGTCAGCGCAATCGGCTAGAGGAGTCGCCCGCTTACTTTCCGCTGTTCTGCTACGAGCTGATGCGCCACTATATCCGTGAGATGGTGGAAGCTATCCGTTCGACGGGTGCCAGACAGCCGGTGGCGGTCAGCTTTTTTGGCGGCGCGGACCGCGAGATCGTGCAGGCGATCGCCGATTCCGAGTGCGACGCAATTACCATCCCCGCGGTGTATCCGGGCGGTTGGGAGAACGTCAACGACGGGGTGAACTTTCTGCCTGTCGCTGAGCCCATGCACCTGCCCGCCGAGTTCGCCCGCAAGGCACGGTTGGAGTACGAGTTCGACGCGCCTGCTACCAACGTTAGCTGCTACCTTTACCCTGCGCTGGCGGCGCATTTGCGCAGTGGTGAGGTACAGGTCGCGTGCCAGTTCCAGTATGATAGCATCAGCACCGCCCGCTGGAACACCGACTGGCAGGCGCACTGGCTGAACTGGCTGTATACTCCCAGCAAGACCGTCAGCTACATGCTGGCGGGAGAAACCTTCCGGCGCCTGCCTCGAGGCACCGCCTACGCGAAGCCGGTAACCGAGCTGGTTCTGCCCGGGATGATGGCAACCTCCTTCATCTATAACCAGAGTATGCTGGCGACTGACGAGGTGGTGATGTATGCCCGGGGAATCGGCGAATGGAAGCCGTTACCCTTGCCCAAGTCACCCAAGCGCATTGTAGGCACTGGGGACTCGCCCTATGTGGAGTATACCGGGAGCGGACTTTACGTGCTCCAGCAGGTCGATGGCAACACCTTCTCCCTGCACGTCAACCCCGATGCCGTGCTGGTCGGTAACAGCCTTCGGGGTAGTTTTAACGCGCCGGTTGCGGAGCTGAAGCAACAGCCTCACCTGTTCCGGCTGAAGCTGGAAGGGTGGCAGGAGGCGCAGTGCTATCCTGCGGGAAGCACCACGCCTCTGCCGAAAGTGCTGAACGGCTGGCTGTTGACACCGGGCGAATATGTAATCCGGCGTACCCGCTAAAAGACAAGCACCTTGTCTGCCTCTGCCGTCCAGTGCGCCAGTTCCACCATCGAGCCCAGGTTCACGCCCTTGATGAGTCTGGTGTTCCACAGCCCCCGCTGGTCGACGCAGGTGACGCACGCCAGCACCTCCGCACCGCCGGCGATCAGCCCGAAAGCATCTGCCCCACGTTATAACTGCCCTCGGGGCGATGGTGTTCCGGTAGGGCAGAGTATACCCCGTCCGACAACAGAAAGAGGCGTATCTGCGCGCCGGAAACCTCCTGCTGAAGCGCGGTCTCCAGCCGCAATGCATTCCATGCCCGCTCCGAGCCGTAGGGCGACTCGTTGGTGAGGAACAGTACCTTCATCGCCTCCTCCACGTTGACGTTTTACGGTGTCATGCGAATCAAGGTGGAGACTTGCACGGCTACTCCTCGATGAACCGGTGGTATCGCCCCAGCCAGTAGGCGATGAGGAAGGCTCCACCGTACTCTTCCGAATGTCCGCTACCGCCCCAATCCATACGGTAGGGGTTAGCGTTCCATTTCAGCCCCTGTCGCTCGTCGGGAGGCAGGGGTGTGGTGGCAATCAGATCGCGGAAGCGGCTCCGATGTTGCGAGATCACCAGGTCGGTGCGATGGCTGTTACGCACTTCCCAGCCCCGCAGGTCCCAGGGCCAACGTTGCAGGGTTTGCACCGCCTCCTCGACATCGCATGGTTTGCCGGTTGCCAGCCCGTAGATGAAGTTATAGAGCGGACTGCGTTCCGGGCGGATGGTGCGCCAGGAGCGTTCGATGCTGAGCTGGATCAGCGCGCGGCGAGAAGGCTCCTTCTCCAGCATCACGATGGGATAGTAGGCGAGGAACCACAGCTCATCGTCGGAGTGGTTGATGGCTTCGGGCGGGTCGGTCACTCGTCCCTCGGCGGCGTTCAGCAGGTAGTGGTGCTTGGTGATCAGCTCCTCGTACTTGTCTTTGAAGCGCTGGTCGCCGCAGAGATGGATGGCTACTTTCAGATGCGAGAGGATCTCCATGGCATTGAGCGCACGCTCCTGCCACCACCAGGGGTCGTCGTTGAGGTATTCTGGCGCCCACACGCCCCACGTGGTGCGCTTGCCGTCGGGGCGGATGAGCAGGAGGTTGTCGTTCAGGATGCGGTTGGTCACCGCGCGGCACACTTCGGCGATCTCTTTGCGCTCTTGCTCATCCGCCACTAGCTCGTAGTAGATGTACCAGGCAAAGTAGTGCCCGTCGATCTCGTCGGAGCTGGTGTCGGTTTTCCACAGCCAGCCCTTTTGTGGCGAGGGCTTCCAGTTGTCCGGGCTGAAGTCCGAAAGGTTGACGTTCTGCTCGTCCTCGCGGGCGATGGCGCGCGCCACAAAGCCGGGCGAGCCGGTCTTATAGACCAGTTCCAGCATGGCATGCATACTCTGCCGTGCCAGCTCTTTCGCCTGGGGGTCTTTGGTGGTTGCGTCACGAAAGGCTTCGGCGGCAACCGTGATGGATGTCCACAGTCCATCGTTATCGGTAGCGCTGTAGCGGAACTTGCTGGGGTCTTCAGGGTCTAGCAGTTGGCAGTCGGCGGTGAAGCCATAGCGGTTGTGGCGCGCCGCGTTGATCTGCTCATAATGCTCCGCCTTGTCTTTGAGGCGCATCTGGCGTGCTTCGATACGTGCCACCCCCTTATCGGTGGCGAACCAGGCACCGCGCGCGCCGTCCAGCGCGATCGCGTAGACCCGGTTGCCGGGTAGCCAGCGTCGCCCCCAGAAGTAGCGCCATTTGCCTTCCTGCAAAACCGCCGCTCCCTCGCTGAAGCCGACCCACACCCAACCCGTTTGGTGGTCGCAGGCGATGGCGGTCACATTGAAGTAGGGTAATCCGCCCGGCTCGGGTTTGATAGGCAGGAGGTAGTCGTCGCCGTTGGTGACGATGATTTCCCGCGAGGTTCCGATCCACCAGTGCCCGGCGGCGTCGCGCGTGGCACATTGCGGGATACCGTCCATGTTCGGCATCTGCTGGTGCGGGTAGAACCGTTTGGGATACTGCAGTTTGGGTGGTGGCTCAGGCGCCATCTGCTGGGGCGTCAACGGAGGGTTGGCGACCTTCTGCCACCGTTCCCCGTCCAACACATAGACATCGCCCGCCAGACAGTATACTTTCCCACCGTGCACCCGAATCGCGGTCACGGGCTGGTCGGGCAAGCCATGGCGCGCGGTGTACTGGTGCGGAATGAGTTGAAAATAGGGCGAAACGGTTAGCGTTGCGAGCATACCTACGAGCATCATGCGAGGCTCCTCCTTCAGAGATTGCTTATGCGCTTGACTAAAGATTCTCGGTGCCTGGGAGATTTCCTGCTAAACCTGCTCGCACCTCCAGCTTTTTCGTCACCCTGATCATACGAGTAACATGACGTTCTATTGTCATTCTGAGCGAAGCGAAGAATCTCAACCGAGATGCTTCACTTCGTTCAGCATGACATTTTGAGCCGTTTTGCGGGCGGGGAAGGGTGTTCGGCTCGGACGGAGCCTCGCCCTCCAGACAGGTTTGGGAATCAATACTTGACACACACATCAGCCAGGAGGCTCATCATGACTCTAATACCCCGTGAGTGGCTTCCAGCGTGCAGTATGAAGCGCATCATCTGCCACTGGACAGCCGGTGGCTACAAAGCTACCTCTCTTGACCGTGCCTACTACCACATCCTGATTCAGGACGACGGTAACCTTGTTCGCGGCACACACTCCATCGCCGATAACGTCTCCACGGCAGACGGTATCTACGCCGCCCACACCCGGGGCTGTAACACCGGCAGTATCGGTGTCGCGCTGTGTTGTATGGCAGGGGCGCGGGCAGAACCGTTCCATCCCGGCAGTTACCCCATGACGCGCAAACAGTGGGAGACGATGGCGCAAGTGGTGGCGGAGCTGTGCCGATTCTATGGGATACCGGTCACTCCACAAACCGTGCTGGGGCATGGTGAGGTGGAAGTGTATCTCGGTATCCCACAGCATGGCAAATGGGATCCGATGGTTCTACCTTGGGCGCCCGAGATGAGCCGTACGCAGGTGGGCAACCACTTGCGCGCTCTGGTGCAAAACGTGCTGAGCGGTGGCAAAACGCCCGAAACGCCTTCCCCTGCCACACTGAGCCTGGCGGGCAAGAGCTTCCCAGTGGTGCTACTCAACGAGACTGCCTATGTGGCGATACGCCCACTGGCACGGGCGCTGGGCTGGAGGATCCAGAGCGTAGCGGGAGGGCTGGTGAATCTGGAGGCGGGTGGCAAGATGCGGACCCTTGCCTGCACGCTGGTGGATGGCAAAGGGCATGTGGCGTGTCGGGATGTGGCTAGCGCGCTGGGTCTGCCCATCGATTGGGAGGCACAGACGCGCCAAATCATTATCGGTTAGCGAGCATCCTTAGGGCTCGTTTCCAAGATGAGCACCTCACGGGAGTTATACAGGCGCGGCAGGCGACTGCCGGCCGTAACGCCTTTTGTCACATAGATCCATAGGGTTCCCTCACGATACAGCCCATGAGGGTGGCGATTGCCGTACTCGCTATGGGGGATGTACCGTTTGCCAGATAGCCAACCCAGCAGGCGCGCCAGTGGTAGCCAGAGATGCCCACCGTGTGTATGTCCTGAAAGGATAAGGCTGACTCTTTCCCGCTGAGGAGCAAGCACGGCATCTGGGTTGTGGGAGAGCAGGATCACATGCGCTCTTTGCGGTACGTTCTGAAACGCTTTGTACCTACCAGTCAGGCTTGCCTGACCACAGGTCATCGATGCCCACCAGCCAGATCTCGCAACTGCCCTTCCTAAGGCACACGGCGCGATTCGTCGGCACCTTCACTCCGTGCTCGCGGAGAATCTGCGCGATTTGCTGGTCGCCCGCCCAGTGGTCATGGTTGCCCAACACCGCTTAGACCCCCAGCGGCGCGTTGTCATGCTGAGCGCTAGCGAAGCATCTCGCTCGGGATTCTTCGCTTCGCTCAGAATGACAATACAGCATTTTCCCGTGCAATCAGCGACAGCGCGCGGCGCCACCGTTGCATTCCGAAACCGTTTGCTTGCGTTCGATTGGTGAGGGCGAAACATTTGGTAGGGGCGAAACATTTTTCGCCCCTACTTTCCCTGTATCAAAGGGCAACGGCACGTGAACGACCTCTATTCGCTCGCCCCACCAGATGCCGAACCCCAGCACGAAGCTCAGCCCCGCCAGTAGAAGCAAAACGCACCCGACACGTGCCCGCCTGCTCATACGTCAAAACTCGGCGTTACCGGGCGTGCGTGGGAAGGGTATCACGTCGCGGATGTTCTTCATACCCGTCACAAACATCATCATGCGCTCGAAGCCCAACCCGAAACCCGAGTGGGGTGCACTGCCGTATCGGCGCAGGTCCAGATACCACCAGTAGTTGCGTTCGTCCAGCCCCTGCTCGCGGATGCGTCGTAGTAACACCTCGTAGCGCTCCTCGCGCTGGCTACCACCGATAATCTCGCCGATACGCGGAACCAGCACGTCCATCGCACGCACTGTTTTCTCGTCGTCGTTGAGGCGCATGTAGAAGGCTTTGATCTCTTTCGGATAGTCGGTGACCACGACAGGGCGCTTGAACAGCGTTTCCGTCAGGTAGCGTTCGTGCTCGGTCTGAATGTCCGCGCCCCAGCGGGGAGGAAACTCGAAGCTTTGCCCTGATTCCTGCAGGAGCTTGATGGCTTCGGTGTAGGTGATATGCTCGAACGGCGAGTTCAGCACATGCTCCAGCGTGGATAACACGCTGTCGTCGATCCACTTGTTGAACAGCTCCAGATCCTCTCGGCAGTTGTCCAGCACGTAGGCGATGAGGTATTTCAGGAACTCTTCCACCAGTTTGCGGTTGCCGTCCAGATCACAGAACGCCATTTCCGGCTCTATCATCCAGAACTCGGCGAGGTGGCGCGGGGTGTTGGAGTTCTCCGCGCGGAAGGTGGGTCCGAAAGTGTACACATTGGTAAACGCGAGGGCGAACGCTTCCGCCTCCAGTTGTCCGCTGACCGTCAGGTAGGCAGGCTTGCCGAAGAAGTCCTCCGAGTAGTCCACCCCGCCGTCTGGGGTGCGAGGCGGGTTCCTCAGGTCCAGGGTGGTCACCGTGAACATCGCGCCCGCGCCTTCGCAGTCGGAGGTGGTGATGATTGGCGTGTGCACGTAGATAAAGCCCCGTTCCTGGAAGAACTTGTGGATGGCGTAGGAGAGGGCGTTGCGGATACGGAACATCGCCCCGAAGGTGTTGGAGCGCAGGCGCAGGTGGGCGATCTCGCGCAGATACTCGAACGAGTGTCGTTTCTTGGAGAGGGGATAGGTCGCCGGGTCAGCGGGTCCTAGGATGGTGATGGATTTGGCTTTCAGCTCTACCGGTTGCCCGGGCGCTGGTGACTCGACGAGCACCCCCTTGACCGAGATGCAGGCGCCGGTGGTAATCTTTGTCAGTTCCTCTTCGCTGACGACACCCTCTTCGATCACCACCTGCAGGTTACGCAGGCAGGAGCCGTCGTTCAGTTCCGCGAAGGAGATACGCCCCACATCGCGCCGGGTACGCACCCAGCCGTTAACGGCCAGTTCCGACCCAATCGGCGATTGCAGAGCAGATTTCACCCTCACGAAGGGTTCACTCATGATGGCGGTCACCTCCGAAATGTTCCCTAAGCATATTGTAGCACGGGATACGGGCGAAAGAGTAGGTCGCGCGAGTGTCGGCAGGGCACGGGACAGATCGAATCTCAGGAACTGAAAACGATCGTGTGCTCTGAGACGCCGCTCATGTAGAAGCGAGCCGTCCTGCCTGCTAGCTTATCCGTGCCGCGTTCGGTGGGGTCACCGATTATCTGCGGATACCACTTTCCGCCGTCCAGAATCTTTACCGGCTCGCTCCAGCTGCGGGGGTTGCTCAGTTTTTGACTGAAGCTGATGTAAATACCCTCCTGCACCCAGCCTGTACCCTTGGCGCGGTTGAGAAGCATTACCCACTGCTTCAGATGGATGTTCCAGTGCACGGAGGGACCCCAGAAGGCATCGCAGTCGGCGCGCATCCAGTCGCTCATCGCCGGGAAGATGGGGGTCACCTTTCCACCTGTGCCGGGCTCGCGCCAGTCGCCTTCGTACCATTTCCAGACTTGACCTGCAGGTTTATCGCGCTGTGCCCACTCCATCCGCGCCACCGCCACCCCTTGCTCTTCCACTTTGCCCGCGTAGTTACCGAAGAAGAAGTAGAGGTAGCGCTCTTCGGGGTCAAGCATGACGCAAAAGTCGCCGTGTCCACCGGCGAAGTAGCCGTTCTGGGCGTCACAGCGCAGGGTTCCTTCGGGCGCGGTCAACACGAAGCCGAGGTCATGCCACGTTCTGCCGTCGTCGTGCGAGCGGATGGCGCCGATGGTAGGCGCGGTGAGCGTCGTGCCCGGACACAGCCCCGCCGGCTCGTGATGATACCACCCGTAGAGTGTGCCATCGCGTGCCAGGATGGTGCATTCTATCCACCGCCCGCCGTGGAGGGTGTTATCGAGCTGAACGGGCTGTGCCTCGCCCAGCTCCATGGGCGATCTGCCTTCGCTTCGATAGGGACGCCCCGTGGACATAAAGATGACGAAGTGGTCGCCGCGCCAGTGGCAGGGGCTGTTGGAATCCACCCCTGCGGGCAGGCGGTGCGGTGCAGATGGCTTCAGAGTTACTCGCGGTGCTGACAGCATGAAATCTTCTCCGTGAAGTGTTGTCTCCCCTCCGTGCTAGGTAGTCTACAAAGGCAATACACGTACAGGGAAGCGCATCCCTCCTCTAGCTAGCCGTCTTGCCTGCGGGCTGTTCCGGGACAACTGTACTTCGCCCGACGCAAGCCAGTAGAAAGGGTTCTCCGCGTAGGGCGTTATCGCGCCCAATGTAGGCGCGGACTGAGCAAGCCACGCTTTTAGCCAGCGCAACTTGTTCAACACGTTATCCACTTGATCGGAACGAGCGGGATGTACCTCTATCCACAAAGCTACTTCTCCTTTTGATCGGCGCAGTCCAACCCCGTAATCCCACCGGGGATCGTTCGGGTATTGCTCACGAAGAACTGTATCCAGAGCAACGCTTCCCGTAAGCCGTCTGGTGTCCGTGCATTTAATGCGCCGGCTATCGCCACCAAGAGCCTGAAGTCCGGGCTGGTAGGCTGAGGCAACGGGTTCCGGAGCGTTAGCGACGGCTTGTTGGAAGGTCTGCGTGCTACCAGGCACCATTCCCTGCACTCCGCGCCACGACGCGACCGACGATCTCCGAGACGTTCGCACTCAACTCGGTCAAACCGCCCCACCCAGCCTCAGCCATATCGGGAGCGCCTGGGTCAAGCGCACTGATGTCCCGAACATGTCCGTCGGGCTGAAAGTAGAAAACGGCAAACTGTTTCGCCAAGATTTCCCTTGCCCAACTGCTCATGGACGCAGGCAGGTTGAACAGTGCGCGGACATCCGCTTCCGTGCTCTGGTACCGTTGAAAGACGCCCAGCGCCCATACGATGTCCAGCACGTGCGTAGAGTGCGTGGACACGCAGACCCTGTATCCGCGCTGTAAAAGTTCCAGAATCAATAGGATCACCACCGATACCGCGTTTGGGTGTAGTCCCATCTCAGGCTCTTCGATCACCACCCACTCGAGCGCACCTCTGCGGGGCACTTTAGCGGGGGGCAAGAGCCAGTACAGCCCAAGCAGTAGTGGCACGAACTCGCGCTGTCCCGACGACCACGCCAAGAACGGCAGAACCGATTTGTCTGGGATTTGCAGTACCACACGTCGCTGGAAGCGTTCGGTGTCAACCTGCAGCTTCAAGCCTCTAAAAACATGCTTCTCTATCAGGTCGCGATACTGCTGTTTCAGCCTGCCTTTCACGGGAAACAGTTCTTCGCGCCCTCCAAACTCGGTTTGCACGAGCTGGTGTAGTATCTCGCTGAACTCTCGCACGACAAAGGGATCACCCGCGCGGTAGTCGGTAAACGGGCGCGTTAATCCATCGCGGATGGTAATGACCCGTTGAGCGGGGATATAGAACATTTTAGGAGCACGACTTTTGGGCAGACGTCCACGTGTCTGAAGCATATGCCCCCAATCCACAGGCTTATCGTCCAGCTCTACCTCCGTCTTATCTTTGCTGTATAAAGCTGACATGCCCTCCCCGAAATAGACCTCGAAAAGGTCCTGTGCCTCGTTGCCCCAGCGGATATTAAACCGTCTGAGCTCCTGCCTGATGGCCACCATATCCACCAGCAGTTTGGCAAGTTGGAGAAAGAGGCTCTTGCCAGTTGCCTGTGGACCGACCAGCACGGTCAGGTCGCCGAACTGCACCTCGCCGTGCTCTAAGGGACCGAGATGGCGAACGCACAAACGCTTCATGGGGCACCTGCCTGCAGTTTCTCACGGTCAATCACATCGCACGGGATGGGCACGACCTTCGGCACCGACTCACCACGCAGGTATCTGGCGACCATCTCCACCACGGTGCTTCCGATTTTGCGTGGGAACTGCACCGCATCCGCCTTGAGCGCACTGCCACGCAGGATTTCACGCCGCGCCTCGGGATCGCCGTCGTAACCCACAATCACCACGTTGGTGCGCCCCATGCTTTCCACTGCCTTCAGCGCACCCAAAGCGGTGCTGTCATTGATAGCGAAGATACCCGCGAGGTCGGGATATTTCTGGAGCATGGTCTCAGTGACCGCCATCGCCTTGTCGCGCACCCCATCGCCCGGCGGCCGGTCCACCACCTGAATGCCTGGGTACTTGCGGATGGCTTCCAGGAACCCCTTGGTGCGGTCCTGCACGCTGGTTACCACCGGGTGGTCGATAATCACCACTTTGCCCTTGCCGTTCAGCAGTTTCGCCATGTATTCGCCGGCGAGCCTGCCACCCTGCACGTTGTCGGAGGCAACATGACACACCACGTCCCCGCCCTGCGCGGCGATGTCGGCGGTGAAGACGGGCACTTTCGCCGCGTTCGCCTTTTTCACCGCGCCCACGATGCCCGCCGAGTCCACCGGGCAGATGATCAGGGCGTCCACACCGCTTGTCAGCAAGTTTTCCACCTGCGCCGTCTGGTCCGCCAGATTGAACTCTGCACTTTGCACCAGCAGTTCGATGCCCTCTTTCTGGGCGGTTTCGCGCATAGCGGACTCCAGCTCCTGGTAGAACGGATGTTGTTTGGTCAGCAGGGTGACGCCGACCTTCCACCGCTTGCCCTCGGTGGTAGCGGTTTGCTTCTTCGCGCAGGCTGAAAGCAGAGCGAGCGCCATCAGTGCCAGAAGCAGACCTTGTTTGCGCATCGTCTTAGCCCTCCTGTCGTTTGGGAGCGATCTTCGCACCTGCCCAGCCCTCGATTAACTGTACCACCGCCGTGTGGTCCACGTCCGCGCCGATCTGCCGTTTCGCCATCTCGAACATCTCGGCGGCTAACTGCATCAGTGGGGCGGGCACATACGCCTCGCGTGCAATGGAGACGGCGATACGGGTGTCCTTCGCCAGCAGTGCCAGGCTGAAGGTGGGTGGGAAAGCGCGGGTCAGCACCCGTTCCGGAAAGTGCACTTCGGTCACGAAGGAGCGACCAGTGCTGACATTAATGACCTCCAGCGCGGCGGCGGGGTCCACTCCCTGCTTCACCAACGCCACTAGCCCTTCCGCCGCCGCCAGCAGGTTGATGGCAAGTAGCATATTGTTGATGGCTTTCACGGCGTGTCCTGCGCCTACATCGCCCACATGGAACACCTTGCTGGCGAACGCCTCGATGACGGGCAGAGCGCGGCGGAAGGTCTCCTCGCTTCCGCCTACCATCACGGTGAGCGTGCCCGCCTCTGCGCCCGCCTTCCCACCCGATACGGGAGCGTCTAGAAAGTCACATTCGGCTTCGCGGAGCGTTGGGGCAATGCGCCGGCTGTGGTTGGGGTCGCCGCTGGTGCAGTCAATCCATACGGTTCCCGCCCTCAGCGCAGGCAGGACCTGTTGGACGACCTGTTCCACCTCCACGCTGGTCGGCAGGCAGGTAAAGATAAACTCCGCCTGCGCTACCTGTTTCAAGTCCTCCGCCGCTTTGGTGCCGTGTTGCTGAGCGTGCTGGTAGGCTTTGGCGGGGGTACGGTTCCACACGATGGTCTCAAAGCGTTTGGCGAGATGCCCCGCCATAGGATAGCCCATCGTACCCAGTCCGATAAAAGCCACTTGGGTCATCGGTTCGCTAATCACCTCCCAATAGTGGTGTCAGTATCAGGCGCGAGCGGAGGTTGAGCAAAGGATGTAGCACGAAGGCATAGTGGCATTCCAATGCCTCCCGCTCGACGATACGATACTCTTTGCTTGGGTCAAGCTGTTTATGTAGCTCCACCGCGCGTTGTAAGTCCTCCAGGCTATGCCAGTTTGTAAGGGCGGGCATTCCCTCTGCCTCATAACGCTTTGCAGTGATGAGGGACACGACGAGACCGGGGCCCGGCGGTTCTGCCATGCCTTCAAACGGAATGGTTGTCATGCCCAGATGCTCCATCATCGCTTCCTTGGCACAGCGCATAAAGGTCTGCTGTTGTGCGGCGGAGAGCGCTTGCAAGGGGATAAAACCGTCGCGCAGACCTGTAACCTTCTGCGCCTGGCTTAGCGATGCCCACAAGCGAAGGAAAGGCAAGTGGTCTCGAACAATAAAGAGCGGAAACCCCACGGCGTATCCATCCGATATGTCAAGCCGCCTTTGGTGTGCTGGCGTCATGGAGCCTGCCAGCGCTGCGTAATCGTCCAGGAGGGTGTCTATCTGCCCCTGCGCGATCTTCTTCTCGATCTGGCGCACGGTGCCCTCAGGCAGTTCCGTGTGGCGCAAACGCCAGAAATCCTGATGCTTCACCAGAAGCCAGTCGCCCTCCGCGTGCCACCAAGCTTTGCGAAAAGACGCCCCAGTGACGCGCTGTAACCATCCGCCTATCGTCTCACCGGGGACATGGAAAGGGATGTGATCATACACATTCCACACCGTCCGGTAACAATCCGCCACGAGGTTGAGCGAGGCGTTTTCCGACAGCCATTGTAGATAGTCTGCCAAGGTAAAAGGTGATGTGCGGAGCGAGGCTTTGTTGTATTCGGAGATGGGCTGGGGAGCGTTCGCATCAGGGACAATCTTCGCTGTCAGCCACTGCGTGGAGGATGCCTTCTCGAGGTCGGTTTGCCAACCTGCCCAAAACTGCAGACAAGGATGTTCTTCTAGTCGATGGAGAGGCTGTCTGTGCGTGTGGATCACAGCTCCGCCCACACTGTGAAAGGTGCGCGGGGTCGGCAGTTCAGGAAGATATCGCGCGATGTTCGTGCGCACTGAACCAGCCTCTTCATCCAAGCCGAATAGCAAAAGCACGTGCTGAGTTCTTTCTGCCTCTGACAACCGATCCCGCCGGAATGCCTGGGCAGCTTTGTCCTCTTCATCCTGTTCATAGGGTAGCTCCAGCTGGACGCTTTGTCGCAGCCACTGCAATGTTTCCGGCGGCAGACTCAACGCGCCAGGCAGGTCGAAAGTCGCCGCCATGAAGATGTCACCACGCCAGAAGGCTTGCCACTGTGCGCGGCTGAATGTTCGCAGAACCCGACCCAGTAGGTAGTTGTGCAGTTCTACATAGTCATCCGGTGCCGGTGCATGGATAGGTTGAAATAGTCGCAGTTGTTGCCCACCGAGTACAATGACATCCGGGGGTTTACCAGCCTGTGCCGCCTCCCTTTGTTGGCGCAACTGGCGCACCAGGTTGGCGTAATCCTTCTGCGAGTATGCCATATAGGTCTCAACGGTTTTACGGGCGTCCTGCAAACGGTTTTCCCTGTCCCACGCCAGCAGTTCTTCTTCCCAGTTCTGCGCTTGGGCGGTCTGCGCGAGGTTATAGCCGTGCTTGGTCTTGTGCCACTCCCCCATCACCAACGTTGCGACGTGCGTCAGCACCTCCACCGCGGGTTTGCCCTTCACGAACACGGTGAGTTTATCCGCAGACAGGTCGCGCGTGCAGGTCAGGTTCACCTGCGTCTGCCTGCCGATGTCGCGCAGGAGTTCAGGGAGCAGAATCCTCTTCTGCTGGATGGTGACAAGCTGACGTAACCGCTCATCCTGCGCCAGCGGGTTCTCTTCTGCCCGCGCAACACCTGCCCACAGCAGAGGAAGAAGCAGGATCAGCCACCTCATGCGATGGTGATACAACCGCATCACCCCCCAAGTTCCAGATAATATCGCTCCACCGTCTCGTAGTCGACGGTGTGGTCGGGCGTCATACCCAACCGCTCGTACAGCTTGCGTCGGGCGCGCATGTCCGCCAGCAGGACGGCACGGGCGTGCTTTGCTACCTCCTCGGCGACCTCGATGGGCACCACCACCACGCCGTCGTCATCTGCGCCCACAATATCGCCTGGGCGCACCTGCACGCCTCCGCAAGCGATTTTGGTCTGCACCTCCGCTACCTCAATGCGCCCCGGAATGATGGTACGTCCCCGTGCGCGGCAGCAGATGGGCGTGCGCTGAAGGGTGAGCTCATAGGTGTCACGGGCATAGCCGTCGGTGATGATGCCCACCGCTCCCGCCGCGACCGCCCCCAGGCTGTTGGCGGAACCCCAGAAGCCCACCTCTTTGCTCCCGCCCGTGTCGGTAACTACCACATGCCCGGGCTGGATGAGGTGCTCGAAGCCGATATGCCCGACCTCTTTGAACCAGATGCCATGCGCGTTGACGATCTCTTCGGTGGTGCTCAGTTTCCACATGGGGCGGTTGGCGGGCACACAGCGCACCGTCAGCGCCACGCCCCAAAACCGCATCCCACTCCACAAGGGGCGTATCTCGGGCGACATCAGCGTCAGGTCAAAGTAGCCGATGCCGTCTAGCGCGTCGCAGACATCCACCACACGCAGGTATTTGTATAGTTTGCAGATGGCAAAAGAGTCGGTTTGGGACACTGCTTCTCCTCCTCACTGCAACAGAGTAACGCATCCGATCAGCAGATGTTGCCCTCTCATGTTGACACGCCCTCACAAGGGATGGATTGCCCTGTTTTGTGATTCCCCGTTGGGGGGCGTTCTCCCTGCCTATCGGTGGGGCATGATTAGCTCTCACCCCCACCTCCTATGGGCGGGGAGGGGGTATTCGGCTCGGACGGAGCCTCGCCTCCAGTTTTTCGTCACCCTAAGCGCATGCGAAGGATCTCTTTCTTTCGTCACCCTGAGCGCAAGCGAAGGGTCTCAAACGAGATGCTCCACTTCGTTCAGCATGACGTTAACGGCAACGAGATGCTTCGCTGGCGCTCAGCATCACAACAAAAGACAAACGAGATGCTTCACTTCGTTCAGCATGACAAGAATGTTGGCACTTAGCATGACAATAGGGCTGGCGCTCAATATGATGTGATGAGCCGTGCTCTTTTGCACGGGGGGCAGGATATGCTATATTATAGTGACCGAAATCGCTCGAGGAGCACGCCAAATGGAGCTCAGCCTGCTGTATGTGCTTAGGAACACGCCGCAGTCTTCCACTGAGGACGATTGGGACTACGCGGATGCGGACACCAAAATGCATACGCATGGGTTCCATACCTACCCGGCGATGATGATTCCGCAGGTGGCACGCCGGCTCATCCACCTGTATGGGCAACCAGGGCAAACCCTGCTGGACCCCTTCTGCGGTTCGGGCACGTCGTTGGTGGAGGCGCGGCTGGCAGGGCTGAACGCATACGGGATTGACCTGAACCCGCTGGCGGTGCTACTGGCGCGAGTCAAAACGACCGACCTTGCCGAGCCTTTGCTTCGTGAGGCACTGATAGAGGTCATCGAGGCCTATCGCGAAGGCATCCGAAAGTCGGCAGTGCAGGTTCCTCGTTTCTTCAACGTCGACTATTGGTTCTCGCCGGAGGTGCAGAGGCAGTTGGCTCACCTGCGTGAGGTGGTTCTGGCTATCGAGCATCAACAGGTGCGTGAGTTCATGCTTGTCGCCTTTTCACACACGGTGCGCAAGTGCTCCTATACGCGTAAGGGAGAGTTCAAGCTCTACCGTCTGCCCGAAAGCCAACTGCAGAATTTTCATGCCGACGTCTTGGGCACGTTCATGGACAAAGTGGAACGCAACATCGAGGGCATGCTACAGTTCAGCGCAGAGGTCAAACCCCATACCCGGGCGCGGGTATTGCAGTCGGACACGCGCCTGCGCCAGCCGATGGAAGCGGAGCGTATCGACCTGGTGGTCACCTCGCCTCCCTACGGTGATTCACAGACGACGGTGGCTTATGGGCAGTTCTCACGCTTGTCCTTGCAATGGTTAGGGTTACCCTGCGAGGAGGCGAAGAGCGTAGACGCTCGTGCCTTAGGAGGCAAGGTGCATCAGAGCACAGCGGTGCCGCCGTACCGCTCGGGGGCATTGGAGTGGGCATTGGAGCAGATCGCCTCGCGGGACGCTCGGAGGGCGCGGCAGGTGCAAGCCTTTTATGACGACTTCGCTCACTGCCTGGTAGAGATTACGCGCGTGTGCCGAACAGGCGCCAAAGCCTGTTACGTGGTCGGCAACCGCACGGTGCGAGGGGTGCGTGTGCCCACGGATACCATCCTGCGCGAGATGGCGGAGCCTTTCGGCTGGCGGTTCGTAGAGCAGTTCGAGCGGCGCATTCCCAACAAGCGCATGCCTCTGCAGAACAGCCCTTCCAACGTGCCCGGCGAGCGCGCAGAGACGATGACTTGGGAGCATATCGTAGTATTGGAGTGGGTATCATGACGTGCTGTAAAGGGTGGATGGTGCAGACCCGAAGCTACCTCTCGATACAACCGCTTCTGGAGGTGTGTCGGTAGTGGCTTCGGCGTCGGCTATGGTGCTCCATCTTCCCGTGTTTGAGGGTCCGTTGGACCTTCTGCTCCATCTGGTGCGCGAGAACAAAGTGCCGATTACCGACATCCCCATCGCCACCATTACCGACCAGTATCTGGAATACCTGCGCATGATGGAGGAGATGGACCTGGAGATCGCCAGTGAGTTTCTGGTGATGGCGGCGACCCTGCTGGAGATGAAATCGCGAATGCTGTTGCCCAAGCCGCCGCGCGATACCAGCGACGAAGCGGACGAGGACCCCCGGGCGGAACTGGCGGCACGGCTGATGGAGTATCAAAAATATAAAGCGTTGGTGGAAACCCTGCAGACATGGGAAGCAGAGCGCAAACAGTGGTTCTTCCGAAGCCCCGACGCTCCCATGCCTGATTACGAACTGCCCATCCCGGTGGGCGAGTTGAAACCCCTGCTCCTTTTGCGTGCGCTAGAGCGTCTGTTGGCGGAAGCAGTGGACACGCCTCCTCCCGCGGTGCTCATCCCGCGCAAGCGGCTGACCTTGCGTCTGCGGATGGTGGAGGTGTGGCGACGCCTGCAATGGGCGCAGGATGGGTTGCGCTTTGAACAATTGCTAGACGCACCCTTCACCAAGTGGGAGGTGCTACTAACCTTTCTGGCGGTGCTGGAGCTGATGCGGCAGGGCAAGGTAGAAGCGCGTCAGGACGAGCTGTTTGGCGCGATCACGTTGTGGGCACATCAGGAGGTGGGGGATGGACACACAGCGGCTTAGTCGCGCGCTGGAGTGCCTGCTTTTTGTGGCAACCGAGCCGGTGTCTATGAAGACGTTGATGGAGGTCCTGCGCGAGGAAGAGGAGTGCCTGCGGAACGCCCTGAGGCTTCTGGAGGAACGCCTGCAGGATAGCGGTCTGCAGGTGGTGCAGGTAGCGGGCGGGTATCAGCTGTGCACGCGCCCGGAGTTCGCGGAGGTCGTAGCGCGCTACTTACAGCCACAGCCGACCAAGCTGTCGCGCGCTGCGCTGGAAACGGTAGCTATTATCGCCTATCGACAGCCCATCACCCTACCGGAGATAGAGGCGATACGTGGGGTACAATCGGAAGGGGTGGTACGCACCCTGCTCCAGCGGGGGCTGATTCAGGAAGTGGGGCGCAAGCAGACAGCAGGGAGACCGGTGCTTTACGGCACAACCCCCCAGTTTTTGTACTATTTCGGGCTGAACTCGTTAGAGGAGCTGCCGGAACTGGAGGAGCTGAATCTTTCCGAAGGGAATCAGCTAGAGGAAAAGGAACAACCTGCTTTGCAGATGTGAGCGGAGGAGCGGAGAGCGTGCGCAAGGTGTTGAGCCTTTACATCGTGTGGTGGATGCTGGCGGGGGTGGCTTATGCGATCCCGCCCCCCATTCTCAAGGCGAAGTCGGCGATAGTGGTGGACGCGGACACGGGGCAGGTGCTGTACGAGCTGCGGGCGGACGAGCGACGTGCCATCGCCAGCACTACCAAGATGATGACCGCCATCCTGCTGATCGAGCGCGGCAACCTGGATGACCTGGTAGTGGCAACCGAGAACGCTATTCACACGCGCTATGCGAACCTGAACATGACACCGGGCGAGACCATCCCCCTGCGCGATATGCTTTACGCTATCATGTTGCGCTCCTCGAACGACGGGGCGGTTGCGGCGGCGGAGTACCTGTCGGGTAGCGAGGAGCGGTTCGTGCAGATGATGAACGAGAAGGCGCAGGAACTGGGCTTGAAAAACACCCGTTTCGCCAACGCGCACGGGCTAGATGACCCCAATCACTATTCCACCGCCCGCGACCTGGCGACGCTGGCACGATACTGCATCCAGAACCCGATTTTCAACGCAATCGTGCGCACGCAGAAGGCGCACATCCTGCGCTCGGTGAACCAACAGGACGTGGTGGTCACCACCCATGCGCACTGCCTGAAGCATCTGCCAGGGGCGGATGGCATCAAGACGGGCTACACCGCCAAGGCGGGGCGCTGTTTTGTCGGCTCGGTGACGCGCAACGGGTGGCGATTGATCTCGGTGGTGCTGGGCAGTACCGACGCCGATAAAGATACCCATGCGCTCATCGAGTGGGCGTACAGGCAATATACTCGGATTGACCTGGCGCAGGCGGGGGGCACGGTGGGGCAGGTGCGCGTAGACGGCGCTCAGCCGAACTCGGTGCCGGTGGTTGCCTCTGCGCCTTTACGCGTGATTGTGCCCCGGCGATGGAAGGAAGAGGTACAGCCGGTTCTGCATCTTGTTCCTGCGCGTCCGCCGGTCAAACGCGGGCAAGCGGTGGGCGAGCTGGCAGCGGTGGTTCGCGGCAAGGTGGTGGCGAAAGTGCCTGTGACCGCCGGCGCCGAGGCGAAAATGCTCACCCGCACCAGTGTGGGGCTGTGGTTAGTGCTCGGTTCGCTCATCTGGGTGGTCAACCGCCTTGCCAGGCAGGGCAGGCTGAACGGCTATCACCGGCGTTATGCGTTACGCCGTTCGGGTAATATCAGATGGAGGAACTAAAGAATGATAGACGCTACTCTTCGCGACAAACTGGAGCGATTACACGCCATCCTGCGCAAGATGGGCAGTGTGGCGGTGGGATATTCCGGCGGGGTGGACAGCACCTTCCTGATGCACGTGGCGCATGAGGTGCTTGGGGCAAACGCGCTAGCGGTCATCGGTGATTCGGAGGCTTTTCCTGCGGGCGAAATCGAGTCGGCGCGCCGGCTGGCAGAAGAGCGCGGCTGGCGCTATGTAGTGGTACGTACACACGAACTGAGCAACCCGTACTTCCGCGTCAACAACCCCGACCGCTGTTATCACTGCAAGACCGAGCTGTTCGGGGTCATCCGTCGAGTAGCGGACGAACAGGGTATCACCTGGATTGCGGATGGCTCCCATGCCGACGACGAGGGTGACTACCGCCCCGGTATGAAAGCGGCGGCGAAGCAGGGCGTGCGCAGTCCTTTGCGGGAGGCGGGGTTTACCAAGGAGGACATTCGCCTCGCCGCGCAATCGGCGGGACTGCCCAACTGGGATAAGCCCTCGTTTGCCTGTCTCTCCTCGCGTTTCCCGTACGGCACCACTATCACTTCGGAGCTGCTGGCGCAGGTGGATGCGGCGGAGCGATTTCTGCGGGAGCTGGGCTTTCGGCAGTTTCGCGTGCGCCATCACGGCACGATCGCCCGCATCGAGGTGGAGAAATCGGCTTTGCCCAAAGCGGTAGAGTTGGCAGACCTCATTGTGGCGAAGTTCAAGGAGCTGGGTTATCTCTACGTAACGCTGGACCTTGCCGGCTATCGCACGGGTAGTCTGAACGAGCCTCTGCGTCGGCAGGGGATCATTCCGACAGACACCATTCGGGTGGCATCGCATGGACGCTGAAGCCGTTGAAAAGCTCCTTCTTGCCGTGCGCGAGGGCACCATGTCCATCGAGGAGGCTTTACAGAAGCTCCGTGCCTTGCCCTACGAGAACCTGGAGTTCGCCCGTATTGACACCCACCGTGCCCTGCGCACAGGTTTCCCCGAGGTGGTGTTCTGTCAGGGCAAAACCACCGAACAGGTGCTGGCGATCCTGGAGAGGCTGAGTAACCGTCATCGCAAGATTCTAGCTACCCGCGCCACGCCCGAGTTGGCAGCGGTGGTACGAGAACGCTTTCCCCGAGCACGCTACCACGAGACCGCACGTATTCTGACGCTTGGTGAAAGCGAACCCGAAGCCGACGTGCCCCAGCACCGCTACGTGCTGGTGGTGGCAGCGGGTACTTCCGACCTGCCCGTAGCCGAAGAGGCGGCGGTGACCGCTTCCGAGATGGGCAGTCGGGTAGAGCGGCTATACGATGTGGGCGTCGCGGGGTTACACCGTTTGCTGGCGCAGTCCGAGAAGCTGTTTGGGGCGTACGTGCTGGTGGTGGTGGCAGGGATGGAGGGTGCTCTGCCCAGTGTGGTAGGTGGACTGGTCAGCCGCCCCGTGATCGCAGTGCCGACCAGCGTGGGCTACGGGGCGCACTTTGGCGGACTGGCTCCCCTGCTCACGATGCTCAACAGTTGCGCGCCCGGCGTGGCGGTGGTCAACATCGACAACGGCTTCGGGGCGGGCTACCTGGCACACCTCATCAACCGTGGGTAGAGTAGCACCTCTTGCCTCCAAATGGTGTATAATCAGAACGGAGAGATGGAGAATCGACACAGTGAAAGCGGGGGTGAGCCCGATGCCTCAAACCATAGAGCGAGAGCCCACGCCATCCGTTCAACTGCGCCGGTTCACGCCGGAGGAGTATCATCGCATGGCGGAGATAGGGCTGTTCGACGGGGAGCGCGTGGAACTGATTGAAGGAGAGATCGTGCAGATGCCGCCAATTGGTCCCACCCACACGGTGTGCACGCACCGGGGGTTTTTGTGCCTTCAGCGTTTGCTGGGCGATGTGTTCTTCGTGCGGATGCAGTCACCGCTGAGTTTAGGAGACAGCGAACCCGAACCCGACGTGGCGGTCGTGCCGGGTAAACCCACCGATTACATTAGCTCTCACCCTAGCACGGCTGTTTTGGTGGTGGAGGTGGCACAGAGCTCGCTGGAGTATGACCGACAGGTGAAGGGGGCACTCTACGCCCGCGCAGGCATCCCTGAATACTGGCTGGTGAACCTGGAGGAGCGACGCGTAGAAGTGTATCGCGACCCCGCGCCAGACCTCGGCTACCGCTCCCGACGCATCTACATGCCCGGAGAGACACTGACCTGTTTGCAAAAGCCGGATAACCCCATCAGCGTGGACGACCTGCTAGTATAGCATCTCCTGAAAGACAGAAGCCCTTCCCGACGCGGGAAGGGCTTGTTGCAACCCTACGCCGCCCTTGAGAAGATGGGCGTGAGCTTTTGTGCCTCAGCGCGCAGTTGCTGTTCCTCGCGGGGAGTGATTTTTCGAAACCGCTCGCCCAGCCCCAGCGCCATCCGAAAGATGTTCTCATCACCCGGCGGGATGGCGGCGGTGACGGGCAGGGAGAGGGTGAACCGCAGAGCCAGCTCCGCCATCTTGGGGTCGGTAATCGGCTCGTACCAGCACTTCTCCAGCCGCTTTGCCCCCTCTTGCCAGTGGGTGCGTGCTAGCGCCTTCAATGCCAGCAGGGTAACACCCCGCTTGGGCGCTTCCTTCAGCAGTTCCCAGCCGAAGTTGCCCTTGAACAGGGTGACGAAGTTGAAGGGGAAGAGCGCACTGTCGAAGGGGAACCGCTTGATGGCTTCCAGAGCTACCTCCTCTGAATGCGCACTGAAGCCGATATAGCGCACCTTGCCCTGCTCACGGGCTTTCAGGAAGGTCTCCATCGCTCCGCCGGGTGCGAAGCACTGCTCCAGCTCCTCCATCTTGGAAAGACCGTGCAGTTGGTACAGGTCAAAGTGGTCGGTCTGCAGTTTGCGCAGGGAGTTTTCCAGCTCTTCCTGAGCACCCTTCGCATCGCGTCGGGTGGTTTTGCACGCCAGAAAGATTTTGCCTCGGAAGGATTTGATAGCGGGTCCCATACGCTCCTCGGCGTCCCAGTAGGTGGGCGCGACGTCGAAATAGTTGACGCCTTTGTCGTACGCCTCTTTGGCAAGCGCGTCGGCTTCCTTTTGGGGCAATCGCGCCAGTACGATACCGCCCAACCCGATGATGGACAGCTGGTCCCCTTTCTTGCCATAGGGACGCTTGGGTATCATCGTTTACACCTCCTACTCATGCTTCTAGCTCCTGTAATCGCTGTTCTAGCACGCGCACGCTATCTTGAAGTCCGCCTTCGCGGTTGCGTGCTACCCACAGTCGGCGATGTTCGCCCAGTATCTCGCGAAGCCCAGCGGCGAGGGCGCGTCGCTCCGGGTCGCTATCGATCGTACCCGTACGCAGAGCCAGCGCGCGACGACAGCCCCACAACAGCATCCGCCCCGCGTTGGCGTACTCGTCGGCGATGAGGCTGGCGTCCTCTCGTGCCAGGCGCGCTCTGCCCAGCGGAGCGATGACGGACTGAATGTACTCCTGAGTGGCGCGGATCGTCCGCTCGGTGACGCTGTCGGGGAGGGGGCGGGAAGCGGGTGCGTGCACGAAGTGGAACAGCAGGCTGGAGTTGTGCATCAGATGCCCAACCTGCTGATAGGCATTGCCTAGGTCGTACACCAGCTTGCCCATGACCTGCGCCTCGTCGCGGAAGACGTGCATGTCTAGAGCGGAGATGAGATCGATGTCGCGATTAGCACTGTAGCACCAGCTGAGCGCCGAGCCCGCCGCGAATCCCAGATAGCTCACAGGCAGGTATTGCCAGTGACCGTTGTCGCCCCAGTCGGTGATCAAGTAGCCCACGGCGCCGTGTTTCAGTCCGTTCTGGGCGGCGCCATGCAGGTTGCTCAAGCAATTATCGGTGCGCCCGGCGATGGTGTTCCATGAGGAGGTGCCGGGACACACAAAGAAGGGCACGCCGGACATAGCGAACTTCGCGCCGTGTTCGTCGAAGGGGTGCTCGGCTTCGTATCCCCACTCCAGTGCGACCACATCACGGGGCAGTTCGGGAACCAGCTCGGGGTGCTCCATGATGATGTCGCCCCAGAAGTGCATGGTGCGTCCGTGCTGTTTCACAAGCGCGTATATCTTCAGCAGGAACTCCAGGTAGACGCGCCCTTTGCCCTTGCGTTCGCATTCGGCTTTGCTTCTACCCTGTCCCAGGTCGAACGTCTCGTCACAGCCCACGTTGAACCGCCTGCTGGAGAAATGCGGCAGGAGCTCGTCGTACAGCTCGGCGATGAGAGCGAAACTTTCGGGGTTGGTCGGGGCGAGGCTAAAAGGTTGGTCGCTATGCCCGCCCCAGGGCCAGTCGAATCCATCGGGACACTCGGCGAGATGACGGTAGCGCGGCAGTTTCAGCCAGCGATGCATATGCCCAAACGAGTTCTGATTGGGCACCAGTTCGACGAAGCGTTCTCGGCAGTAGGCGTCGAGGCGCAGAATGTCCTCACCCGTCATCGGGCTGGCTTGTGCCCACACTTCGCGGTGGTTGCGATAGGCGAAAGTGTGCTCGGTGTAGAGCTCGAGGTGGTTGATTTTCCACTCCGCCAGCTCGTCCACCAACGCGAAGAGCGTCTCCAGCGTGGGCACTTTGTCGCGGCTGATGTCCAGCATCACCCCGCGCGAGGGGAAGTCGGGATAGTCCTCTATCTCGGCGCAGGGCAGTTCGCCGGGGCTTTGTCTGAGCATCTGGCGCAAGGTCATCACGCCGTAGAAAAGCCCGGCGGCGTCGGATGCGACCACTTGCACAGCGGTCGGCTGTATGATAAGGCGGTAGCCCTGCGCGGGCAGGTTGGCGTCGGGGGCGAGGCGTAGAACAGCTTGCGCTTGTGGGTCGCCCTCCGCTTTGCCCGCCCACAGGTGCCATACCATGCCTTGCGTCTCCCACACTGCTTCTTGCAGGCGCGCGGCGATAGGGAACAGGGTTTGCGCTTCGCCCTGGCAGACGATGCGTGCGCCGTTTTGCAGGATCAGCGTGCCTGTCTGCCGGCGAAAGGTTCGCGGTTGTGGTAGCAGGGTCATCGGTCTGTCTGATGTGCTCACGGTGTGCTCCTCCAGATATTCAGCATCAAGGTTGGTCGGTGCGTCCTCGCGCTGCGGGAGAGGGAAGCCACCCCCTCCAGTGCTCAAGCCATCCCCGCGAAGACCGCTTTGATGACCTCGTACGGGGTGGTAATGCCTTTTAGCACCTTATCGCGCCCGTCTTCCAACATGGTGCGTATCCCCTGCTGGCGGGCGATGTGCAGAATCTCGTCTCCAGAGGCGCGGCGCAGGATGGCTTCGCGGACTTCGGGCGTGACCTTCAGCAGTTCGAAGATGCCTGTGCGCCCACGAAAGCCCGTGCCACGGCATGCCTCACAGCCCTTACCGATGAAGAACTGCTGTTTGTGAGGGGCGTCGAGCGGAAGCCCTAATGCTTTGATCTCCTCCGGTCGCGGTTGATAAGGCACGCGGCAGTTGCCGCAGATGATGGGCACCAGTCGCTGTGCCATCGCCCGCACCAGGGTGGCGGCAATCAGATAGTCTTCCGCGCCTATATCGATCATGCGGCTGATGGTCTCCACCGCGTTGTTGGTGTGCAAGGTGGTGAAGACCAGATGTCCCGTCAGCGCCGCCTGAATGCCGATTTGTAACGATTCGCGGTCGCGAATCTCGCCGATCATGATCACATCGGGGTCATGGCGCAGGATGGCACGCAGGGCTTTGGGAAAGGTTATCTTCTCGGTGACATGAATCTGCATGATGTTGTCGGGGAACTCGTACTCCACCGGGTCTTCCACCGTGATGATGTTGCGCCTCTTGCGGTCCAGCAGGTTGATGGAGGCGTAGAGGGTGGAGGTCTTGCCCGCACCGGTGGGGCCGGTGACCACCATCATGCCGTAGGCGGTCTGCAGGGACTGCTTCCAGTCCGCCAATACGTCGGGCGGCATCCCCAGTTTGTCCAGGTCCACGCGCATCTGCGCCGGGTCTAGCAGGCGGATGGCGATGCGTTCGCCGTTGAGGGTGGGGATGCACGAGACGCGCGCACTGAGCTTGCGGTCGTTGTACTCCATGTCGATACGCCCGTCCTGCGTCTCGCGCTTTTCGTCGATATGCATGTCCGCTGCAAGTTTCACCCGGGTGAGCACAGCCTGGATCAGCTCGGGGTCGGTGATGGTCTGGAACTCATGGAGCAATCCGTCGATGCGGAATCGGATGCGTAACATGTCGCGCTCGGGGTGCAAGTGAATGTCCGATGCCCCCGCATCCAGTGCCCGCATGAACATCAGGTCGACCGCCTGTACCGCCAGCGACAGTTCCTGTCCGCCCATTTCGCGCATAGCACCCGGCTGGCGCATCAACAGGCGGAACGAACGTCCTGAACTACGCATCCCGCTGTGGTACATCCCGCTCCCTCGCTACTGCCCGAGTTCTCTAATGCGGATATTGCGAAAACGCACCCGGCTGTTCTCGCCCCATACGCCCTCGCCGCCATGCACCTGCAAGCCGATGTAGCCCTCACGTGGATACCGCTCCTCGGTGTCTCGATAATCGACGGTTTTGACACCGTTGAGCCATGCGGTGATATGGGCCGGCTGTCCCTCGATGCGCACCCGGAGTTTGTTCCAACCTGACTTCTTGTAGGCTTTTTGCCACTCCTCGTATTGCACCAGAAAGCGTCCTGCTGTGGGTGCGTACAGACTGCCCACATATCCCCCGTCACGGTAATCTATGGTGATCTGGTAGCCCATGCCGTCATCGCGGGTGCGCAGGAACAGCCCGCTGTCCACCGGATAGTCCGCCTGAAACTCCAGCTCGATTTCAAAGTCGCTGAACTTGCGCTCCGTGCCCAGCAATCCGCCCGTGTGGTCCGTATCCTGGTTGCCAACCAGCGCCCCCTTTTCTACGCGCCACACGCCGCCGCGTCCTCCGTGCACCGCCATCGGTCGCCATCCGTTGAGGGTTTTGCCGTCGAACAGCTTCTGCCAGCGCGGCATCGCTAGCACACTGCCCGCAATCCCCAAAAGCACCAGATACAGACCGAACAGCCTCCACGTTTTCAACCTCTACACCTCCCGGGTAATCTCCTACCACTCTGGATTCGCGCCCCAATCGCCCGTTCCCCTGCCCTCAGGCAGGAAGCGCGATATTATCGATTACGTTCCAGCCGTTGACCACAGGCAGTTTGTTGGCGAAGCGGATATCGGGCTGATTGCGCCACGGCTCGATGACGCCTATCGCCAGCCGATAAGTGCCCGCCGGGGCGCGCACCGGCATGGTTGTGGAGAACCGAAAGCTGCCGGGTAGCCACTCCCGGATGTCCACCGCTACGGCTTCGGACTGAGCCACGCTTCCGTCGCCCTTCAGCAGGGCTACCTGCACCTGCCAGGGGTAATAGAAGGGCGCGACCCCTTCGTTCACACCGCGCACCTGCATACTCAGCGTTCGTCCCTGCAGATGCCACGTGACCTCGGTGAGGCGGTACTGATAGCCCATGCGTTGAACCATCCATCGGGCGTTTTGCAGTTCGGCGTCGCTGAGGTTAGTCTCTAGAATGGGGCAGTAGGGTCCCACCCATGTCAGATGCATGCGCTCCAGCATGGTGCGCGTTTTCGCCCATTGGGTGCTGAGGAACTTTTTGCCTTGATTGGGCACCATCTCCGCGCCCATCGCTGAGACTTTCCAGTTGTTCTCCCTTCCTGCCCTACGCAGTTGGGGAAGGAAGTACCACTCGTAGCCCTGTCCTTCGTAGTAGTCCGTGTCATCGGGGAACATATCGTCGTGGTAGCCAAGCCAGGGTTCGTTGGTGGCGCGATAGGGGTATCGGGCGAGCAGTATTTTGCCCGCGAACGCGCGTCGGTACGCCTGCACGACCGCTCGCTGGGTTGTCTCGCTGGCGAACAGCTCTGTGCGGGGCCAGGTGTGCCACTCTCCCCAGAAGCCCAGCGTGCCCAGCGCCACGAACACCACGCGCGGGTGCCGTCCATATCGCTCGCCGAAAGCAGTGATGAACTCCAGCAGAGGGTTCAGCAAGCGTGGGTCATCGTAGTCGGGGGCAAGTCCGCGTCCGATCTCCGGGATGTCATACGCGCGCATCGCCACGCCCGAGTCGATCACCCACTGGGGCACCCCGGTAGGCAGGTTGGGATAGTCCAGATACAGGCGCATGACGATATGCTTGCCTCGGGCGTTTCGGCTCTCCCAGCGCGATTGCTCCCATTTGGCGAAGCGGTACCTGCCCCGCTCCGGTTCCAGCTCGCGCCATGAGACGCTGAAGTACGCCATTCGGGCGGGCAGGGCATGCTGGTTCCAGTCTTCACTATACGCCGCCCAGCCCTTGAGTGGATTGTCCAATGCGCCCTCCGCCGCGGCTGGACGAAGAACCCGTGAGGTGACAGGTTGTCGAGATGGTGGCATGATCGCTTTCCTCCTCTCAGGCAACGCAATCCTGGTGTTAAGGCTATTGTAACACAGCGGGCGGATTCGGAAAAAGCCCTGTTGCAACACGATGCGCTCTCATGTTACAATAAACCTGCTAACCTGCCGGGGAGGGCTTTTCATGACTATCGCTTTGGGCGCGGACCATGCTGGTTATCACCTGAAAAACATCGTACGTTCCTATCTTCAACAGCAGGGCATCACTGTACGCGACTTTGGCACGCACACCGACTCTCCCTGTGATTACCCCGACTTCGCCTTGATGGTGGCAAACTCGGTTGCGCAGGGGGAGTGTGATTTGGGTATACTCATTTGCGGCACAGGCGTTGGCATGAGCATTAGCGCGAACAAGGTGAAGGGTATTCGTGCTGCGCATGCGCAGGACCCTGTGACCGCCCGGCTTGCCCGCCAGCATAACGACGCGAACGTTTTATGTATAGGCGGGCGCATCATCGGCGCGGAACTGGCGATGGATATCGTGAGCGCGTTTCTGAACGCCTCCTTCACCAACGAAGAGCGTCATGTGCGCCGGGTGCACAAAGTGAAGATGCTGGAAAAACGCTATACCGAGGGAGAAACGGACATTGAGCCTGCTGGATAATCGCCTGTACATGCAGTATCACCGCACCGCTCCGCTGTCGGAGGTGGACCCCGAAGTATTTGCCGCCATCGAAAACGAGAAGAGACGCCAGCACAACCACCTCGAGCTCATCGCCTCCGAAAACATCGCCAGCAAGGCGGTGTTGGAAGCGATGGGCTCGGTGATGACCGACAAGTACGCCGAGGGCTATCCCGCTAAACGCTACTACGGCGGCTGTGAGAACATGGACGTTGTGGAGAGCCTCGCCATCGAGCGGGCGAAGCAGTTGTTCGGAGCCGACCACGCCAACGTCCAGCCCCACTCGGGCGCACAGGCGAACCAGGCGGTGTACAGCGTGGTGCTTCAGCCCGGCGATACCTTCCTGGCGATGGACCTGTCGATGGGCGGGCATCTGACGCACGGGAGCCCGGTGAACTTCTCCGGCACTCTTTACCGCGCGGTGCATTACGGGGTGCGCCCAGACACCGAAGAGATCGACTACGACCAAGTGCGCGACTTGGCACGCCAACACCGCCCCAAGCTGATTGTGGCAGGAGCCAGCTGCTATCCCCGTATCATCGACTTCGCCCTCTTTCGCGAGATTGCCGACGAGGTGGGGGCAAAGTTCATGGTGGATATGGCGCACATCGCAGGGCTGGTGGCTGCAGGCGAGCATCCGTCCCCCATCCCCTACGCCGATTTCGTGACCACCACCACCCACAAAACCCTGCGCGGACCGCGCGGCGGCATGATCTTGTGCCGGGCAGAGTATGCCCAGGCTATCGACAAGGCGGTGTTTCCCGGCATGCAGGGTGGTCCGCTGATGCACATGATCGCGGCGAAGGCGGTATGCTTCAAAGAGGCACTCCAGCCCCAGTTCAAACTCTACCAGAGCCAAGTGCGCCGAAACGCGCGAGCACTGGCAGAAGCGCTGGCACGACGCGGTTTCCGGTTGGTATCGGGTGGCACCGACAACCACCTGATGCTGGTCGACCTGCGCCCGCACAAACTGACCGGACGCAAAGCGCAGGTGGTGCTGGACAGCGCGCATATCACCGTCAACCGCAACATGATACCGTTTGACCCTGAGAAGCCGTTTGTGACTAGCGGTATCCGGCTCGGCACGCCGGCGGTCACCACGCGTGGGATGGCGGAAGCCGAGATGGAACGCATCGCCGACCTAATCGCCCGCACCCTGCAGGCATCGGAAGATGAGGCGCGCCTGAAGGCGGTACGTGCCGAGGTGCTGGCTCTCTGCAACGAGTTCCCGGTTTTGGCATAATTGAGGAATGGGGAAAGCGATGGGCGACAGCAGACCTTCGTGGGATGAGTACTTTATGCGCATCGCCAAGGAGGTGGCTACGCGCGCGACCTGCCCGCGGCGGTCGGTGGGGGCAGTGATCGTGCTGGACCGACGGATTTTAACCACCGGTTACAACGGCGCGCCGCACGGGCTGGCGCACTGCACGGAGGTGGGATGCAAGATCGTAGACGGGCACTGTCAGCGCGCCCTGCACGCGGAGCAAAACGCCATCTTGCAAGCGGCTTTGAACGGGGTGTCCACGCGCGGCGCCACGGTGTATGTTACCTGTCAGCCCTGTAACGCCTGCGCCAAGATGCTTATCAACGCGGGCATCGTGCGTGTGGTGTTCGAGGGCGATTACCCTGACCCCTTCGCGATGGAGCTGTTCGAAGAGGCGGGAATAGAGCTGGTGCGCCTGCGCGATGGCGTGGCAGAAGTCATCTTCCCCGGCAAAAGGGCACGGGGCAAAGGGGAAGACGGATGCGAATAGCCTTTTTCACCTTCTTGATCGCGATGATCGCCACTGCGCTCATCACGCCAGCGGTGCGAGCGTTTGCCATACGAATGGGCGTGATGGACCAGCCGGACGAGCGTCGCGTGCACCGCGAGCCAACGCCACGCTGGGGGGGTATCGCCCTCTACATCGGCTTCTGGTTGGCGGTGATACCCTTTGTCTTCTGGTTGAGAATCTGGAGCAACGCGCTCACCGCTATTCTAGTGCTGGGAACCGTCATCGCGCTGGTGGGGATGTATGACGATAAGTATCCGGTCTCTCCGTTCTGGCAGATGGCGGTGTTACTATCAGCGGGGGTGGGGTTGACGCTGTTTGGCATCCGCATCGAAGGCATTACGCATCCGCTTGCCCCGCTGATGCCTAGCGAGTACCGCCCTGAATACTGGCTCCCGCTGGGACTGTGGAGTGTGCCGGTGACCGCGCTGTGGGTGTTCGTGGTCACCAAAACGGTGGACTCCATCGACGGGCTGGATGGTCTGGCAGCGGGGGTTACCACGATTTCCGCCAGCACACTGACCCTCATGGCGGTCTCCGAGAAGCAGATGGCAATCGCTGTGCCCTCTGCGGCGCTAGCCGGGGCGTGTGTGGGCTTCCTGCGCCACAACATCAACCCCGCATCGATCTTTATGGGCACGGTAGGGGCGCAGTTTATCGGCTTCGTGCTGGCGACGCTGGCGGTGGTTGGTACGTTCAAGGTCGCCGCGGCTATCTCGGTGTTGGTGCCTCTGCTGGTGCTGGGAGTGCCCTTCTTCGATGCCTTCTTTGTGGTTTCGCGCCGGGTGCTCGCCCGCCAGCCCCTGCACAAAGCGGACATGCGCCACTTCCACCACTGGCTGGTGGGGCGAGTAGGGCATCGACGCGCCGTGATGGTCATCTGGGCGATCGGGCTGGTGTTTAGCGCAGCCGCCCTCACCATCTACCGGCTGACGAGGTAACTAGCCCATGCCTGAGCCTCTGCAAGTGATGACGGTGTTCGGCACACGCCCCGATGCGGTCAAGATGGCTCCGGTAGTGAAGGAGCTCCAGCAGTACGAGCCGCAGGTGCAGGTGAAGGTGGTGGTCACTGGTCAGCACCGTGAGATGCTGGACCAGGTTTTGCAGGTCTTCCGGATTACCCCCCATCACGACCTGAACATCATGCAACATGGGCAGACGCTGACACAGATCACGGTGCGGGTGCTAGAGGGGCTGGACGCTTTGCTTCGTGCGCAGAAGCCACATGTGGTGTTGGCGCAGGGCGATACCACCACGACCTTTGTGTGTGCCCTGTCGGCGTTTTACCATCAGGTGGCGTTCGGGCACGTGGAGGCGGGCTTGCGCACCCACCACAAGTATAACCCCTTCCCCGAAGAGATGAACCGTAGGCTGGCAGGTGCGATTGCGGACTTCCATTTTGCGCCCACCCCGCAGGCGCGCGATAACCTACTGCGCGAAGGGGTTCGTCCCGACGCCATCTGGGTAACGGGCAACACCGGCATCGACGCCCTGCTGATGGTCGCCGAGATGCCGTACCCGGTGACCGACCCGCTGTTACAGCAGGCGATGGCGTCGCCTCGGCGCATGGTACTGCTGACCGCCCATCGCCGGGAGAACTGGGGCGAGCCGCTGAAGCGTATCTGTACAGCGGTGAAAACGCTGGTGGAGCGGTTTGCGGATATTCAGGTTGTGTTTCCTATGCACCGCAACCCGCTAGTGCGCCAGACCGCCACGCAGGTGCTGGGGAGCGTACCTCGGGTGTTTCTGACAGAGCCGCCAGACTACGCGCCGTTCGTGAAGCTGATGCAGAGGGCGTATCTCATCCTCACCGATTCGGGCGGGATTCAGGAAGAGGCGCCGAGCCTGGGCAAGCCGGTGCTGGTACTGCGCGAGACCACGGAGCGTCCCGAAGGTGTGGAGGCGGGCACAGCGCGCCTGGTGGGCACCGAGGTAGAGCGTATCGTGGAGGAGGCGAGCCGGTTGCTGAGTGATGAAACGGCGTATCAGCAGATGGCGCGGGCGGTGAACCCCTACGGTGACGGCAAAGCGGCTCAGCGAATCCGGCAGGTGCTATCCCAGCATTTTGGGGTGGGAAGATGAACGACCTGTACTCGTGGCAGAACCAGGTTCGTTTCATCGCGCGCACGGTGGGGCTGTTTGTCTTGCGGTTGCTGGTGATTGCCCTAGCGGTGTACGTGCTGGTACGCATCCGTTCCATTCTGGCGACGCTGATTATCTCCGGGCTGTTCGCCTATCCCGCGGGCTGGCTAGTGCACTGGCTATGTCGTCTGATGCCGTCGCGGGTGCCTCGCAAGGTGGCGCGTCCGTTCATCACGCTGGCGGTGTTTGTGCTCTACGGCTACCTCACCTACCTCAGCATTCGGGGGCTGATCACGCCGTTTCAGGCGGAACTGCGCGCACTGGCGATAAACTGGCCACAGTATCAACAGGAGATACAGCAGTTTTCCCGGGAGGTGCAGGAGTGGTATCAGACTCTGCCCCCCGACGTGCGCCGTTTGGTGGAAAGCCAGAACATCAGCGGCGTGGTAGAGATGACCCGCCAGTGGGCGAGCAATCTGGTCACTAGCACCGTCACCGCGGTGGGGCATATCGTGGAGATTGTGTTGATACCGGTGCTGGCTTTTTACTTCCTGACCGATTCGCGCAACATCAAGCACGAGTTTGTGGCATTGGTGCCACGCCGGTGGTGGCGTGAGACGCTGTGGTTAATGCGCCAGGCGAATCTGATTCTGGAAAACTATGTCATCGGGCAACTCCTGCTGTGCATTATCGCCGGCGTGGTGGTGGGTATTGGGCTGGGTCTGCTGGGGGTGAAGTACACGCTGGTGCTGGCGGTGCTGGCAGGTATTACCCGCGCCATTCCCATCATCGGTCCGATCTTGGGGAGCATTCCCATCGTTCTGCTGGTGGTTCTGCAGTATCCCCAGAACCTGATGGTGGCCGTGCATGTGCTGATCTTCTTCTCCGTACTTCACTTCGTCGAGAGCAAACTCATCCTGCCCATTCTGATTGGGGAGCGGGTCAAACTGCATCCCGTCACGGTGATCCTGGTTCTGCTCATCGGGGCACAGTTCTTTGGGCTGATAGGCATGTTCCTCGCTCCGCCGGTGGCGGCGGTCATCCGTGTGATCCTGCATCGTTACTGGATTGCCCCCCAGCGGGCAAAGCGCGTTACCCCCCGAACGGAGGAAGTTGTACGAACATGAACCATTTGCTGGAAGCGGTCGTGTTGGGCATTCTGCAGGGGCTGGGTGAGTTTTTGCCCATCTCCAGCTCGGCGCATCTGTTGATCGCCCCGTGGCTATTTGGCTGGTACGAGGGAAGCCCGCAGGAGAAGCTGGTTTTCGATGTCGCGCTTCATCTGGGCACCACCGTGGCGGTCATCGGCTACTTTCGGCACGACCTGTGGCGGCTGTTTCGCGCGCTGTTTCGTCCCGCCAATCCCCATGCCGATGACCGTCGCATGGCGTGGATGATTCTGCTGGCGTGCATTCCGGGCGCCGCGGCCGGCGTGTTGTTCGAGAAGGTGATCGAGGAGAGCATCCGCACCCGTATCGCGCTGGTTGCGGTGCTGTTGATGGCGATGGGAGTTATCCTCTTCCTTGCCGACCGATTCGGCAGGCGCGAGCGCCCTATCGACTCCCTGCGCACTTTGGAGGGGTTCCTGATCGGCTGTGCGCAGGCGCTGGCGCTGATACCGGGGGTGTCGCGCTCGGGCGCAACCATCACCGCCGGGCTGATGCTGGGACTGACCCGCGAGGCGGCGGCGCGGTTCTCGTTCCTGCTGTCTGCCCCGATCACGCTTGGGGCGACGGTGTGGACCTTCCGACATCTGGTCAAATCGCCGCCCAGCGGTGACAGCCTGTTGGTGCTGGTGGTGGGGGTGCTGACCTCCGGGGTGGTTGGCTACCTGTCTATCACCTTCCTGCTTCGCTACCTGCGCACCCATTCGGTGAACCTGTTCCTGTGGTATCGCTTGGCACTGGGGTTACTGGTGCTGGCGGTATGGTGGTGGAGACGGTGAGCGAAGAAGCACGAATCCCTGTTACTGAACCTCAAACCATCACCCTGCAACACGCTATTGTGTGATTCAGAGCAGAGTGCTATACTGTGAACGGATGTTCACAGTAGAAGCGTGCCTGTGGATAGCCCGTTATGTGTGGGGGTGAGCCTCATGTCCGATGCCGAATCCCGGTGGCGCAGGAACATCGAATGGATGATTGCCCGCGAGGGCGTGCTTCCCGAGGATGCGCGAGACCTCGCTCAAGAGGTGGCTATCGACTATATCGCACGGCTCGGTGTTGAGCCGTGGAACGATGCTCTGCCGCAAACGGCACTGTTGTACTGCCTGCTCCATCATGCTGTCGCCAGCTACCACCGGCGGCGGGTAAGAGAACGCGAGGGACTCCAGCGACTTTGTGCGCATCTCAGTAGCACTCCCCAGCAAGATATCGAACAGGTTGCGATAGAGCATCTGACCTTTGGCGAACTGCTGAGCCAGATGTCCCCTTCTATGCGTGAGATAGCGGTTCTGGTGCTTGAGGGATATACCTTCGGCGAGATCGCCGAACAGCTGGGCATACCGCAGGGGACGGTCAAAGCCCGTTTCTATCGTGGGGCGAAAGACCTGCGCCAAAAAGTTTGCGACGGATGCAACCAAACGGCGGGGTCTGGCGATTTAATCATTGATATCCCTCACACACCTGAAAGGAGTGCTGGAGATGAGCCACAAGCGTCTTCTGGTGAGAACGCTCCTCGGAGCGAGCGTGGTGGTACTGGCGTTTCTGCCCTACGTCGTCGGCGCCATCGCAAGTCGCGGGGGGGGCTAGTATCGGAGGAGCAATACCTCGCATGGGATGTGGATGCAGTGATCTGAGTGATGTGCTGACCGCTCTTCCGATAGTGCTCCGCCTGGATGATGGGAGGACACTAGGGGTGAGGGTGCCAGGGGTTCCTGTGGTTGTGCCCCTTAAGCCAATGTTTGAGTGTCCTGGACCCTATAACAGACGCGTCCCCCAGGAAAAATCCGAGTGGCGATACCAGCAGGACTGCGACGGTCCGCAAGGACAAGAAAACAATTTCTATTACACGCGGCATAAGTGTATTTGGTACTATTCCGGGTGGACCTATGTAGCTTGTAGCGAGTGGTATCCACAAGGATGTACAAGTCTGTCACCGCAAAATCCGCTGTGCAATGATGCTGGCGAGGACCTATGCGCTGACACAAGGGGTTACTGTCAAACCCAGTGAATGACATCGCTGGGAAGCGCGCTTCTGCTCCCCAGCAGATTTCCGGAGGAGAATGATGAAACGAACGGCTTTTACACTGGTCGAGTTACTGGTGGTGATAGCCATCATCGCTGTGCTGGTGGGGCTACTTCTGCCTGTTATCTTGCGGGCGAGGCAGGAAGCAAAGAAGGCTCCCTGTATGAACAACCTGAAGCAGATACACGCGGCGATGATGCTTTACCTGGACGACCACAACGAGTATCCCCCGCGCATGCAGTTTCTTCTGCCCTATGCGCGCCACAAAGACATTTTCCTGTGCCCTCTGGACGGCAGGGGAGGCGTAGCCCCTGAAACGAAGTTCTATAAGTTCAAGACCAGCTACCCCATCTTCGGTGAGACCTATACCAACCTCGCATTTGTGCGCGCCCTGGAGCAAGCGGACCCCAACCACGGGCTGACCTGCTGTCTCCTGCACGGCGAGCCTCGTGCCAACCCGTTGGGTTTCGATGCTTTCTATTCCTTCGATGGAAGGGTTCTCCGCCTGAGGAAGGACGGTTCGGTGCAGATCGTCAACGTGCCAATACGCTGTTTCGGTCCCCCTGATAGATCAAACTCCATTACCGAGAGGGCACGGTTCCCCTGGCAGTTAATGACGGATACACCTTGCCCGGAATTTTGGTGCCTCTCTTACAAAAATAAGCAGGAGCGCCCCTGTCCGAAGGAGCCGTAAGCAGAGAGTAAGGAGGTAGCCGCGGTGAAACAAAGAGAGTACTCGCCGCGAACGTGGGAAGGTGGACTTTTAGCCATCATTGCCGGCACGCTGGTGTGGTGGCTGGATTTCGTGCTATATCAGCTGCTCAACGTGCTTATGCTCGTGTATGGTCCCGAGGCGTCTCGTTTGGGGCAAACGGATCTGATGACCGCCCTGCACACATTTGTGTTGAGACTTCCCCCCGCCTACATATGGCGGCACAACCTGATGGTGGGAGGGGTGGTTGGCGTACTCACCTACTGGATACACACCTCAGAGGCTCCTCCTGAGAAGAAGAGGGTGTGGCGATGGTATTTGCTCTTCGGGGTTGTGTTGTTCTACTTCTTCTATGCTATCGTTGGCTACTTTCAGCGCAGATACCCTCCGCTGGGGATTCTGATACTGACAGTGAAGTTGTATGGATTGCTGTTTCTGTGCATGTGGATACTATGGCACTTGATGCCTCTGATCGACAGGGTTCAGCGCATCCTCAGCTCAGAGACCGCTCCCCGACGCGGTCTGCGCTAAAGAAGGGGACCGTGCGACGTTGTGGACAAGGGGGTGGTGGAGTATGAGCGGCGTCAGGCGGCTGGTCGTGCTTGGCGTGGTGGTTGTGCTGAACTGCATGTTCATCCCCTATCCGGGAGGGTGCTGGAGACATCGTAGCGGCTGATTGATAGCCGAGCCGGGCGATTTTTTCCAAAATCCTCCTCGAAACCCTTGACATCTGTGCGCACTGGGAGTATACTATAGATAGTTAGGAGTCCTAAATAATGAAAGCCTTTGACCCGAAACAACGTCACACGCCTAGCGGGCAGATTACCATCGCGTTCTACCGGATCGCGCAGGCGATAGAGTATGCGTTTCGGATGCGTGGCAAGCAGGTGCACCTCTCGCCGGCGCAGATGCAGGCGCTGTTGTTCCTGAAGAACGCGCGTGCCGAGGCACACACCATTGGCGGGCTTGCACGGCGTCTGGGGGTAACCGATGCCACGTCCAGCGGGGTCGCCGATGCGCTGGAGCACAAGCGGTTGGTGAAACGCGCGCCTCTGCCAGAGGACCAACGGGTCGTGATGCTGAGATTGACCCCCGAGGGGGAACACCGGGCGGAAGAGCTAGAGGGCGTGCTGGACGAGATTGAGAGGGTGATAGACACCCTACCCGACGCCGAAAAGACCGCTCTGTTGCACGCCACGCAGGCGATTGTGCGGCGTCTGCAGAGTGCGGGCTACGTACGGGTGTACGAGATGTGCTGGGGCTGTCAGTTCTTCCGTCGGAACGCCCATCGCGACGACCCACGCGGGCCGCACCACTGCGCGTTCATGGACGCGCCGCTACCCGAAGCGGACACCTATCGCGAGTGCCCCGATTTCGTGCCCGCGCAGGCGGAAAGGGGATAGAGACATCGTTTGACACGTTTGGTCGAGCACAGTCTCATACGCAACAAACATCACAACAAGGAGGGATACGGTATGGCAAACACCAACATTCCGGGCTACACTTACGGTAGCAGTGCGACGGCGCGCTCACCGCTCAACCTGAAGGATCTGGAGAATCTGAAGAAGGCGGTGCTCTTCACGGAAGAGGACGAGAAGTACCTGCGCCTGGCAGGGCAGGTGCTGGCAGACCAGATCGAGGATGTGCTGGACGTGTGGTATGGTTTTGTGGCGTCCCATCCGCATCTGGTCTACTACTTCACCGACGGCAAAGGCAATGCCAACGTGGAGTATCTCAACGCCGTGCGCAAACGCTTCGGGCAATGGATCCTGGACACCTGCAACCGCCCCTATGACCAGGCATGGCTGAACTACGCGCACGAGGTCGGCTTGCGCCACCACCGCACGAAGAAGAACAAGACCGACGGCGTGCGTGCGGTGCCCATCGTGAGCCTCCGCTACATGGTGGCGTTCATCTACCCCATCACTGCCACCATCAAGCCCTTCCTCGCCAAGAAGGGGCACAGCGCGGAGGATGTGGAGAAGATGCACCAGGCATGGTTCAAGTCGGTGGTGATGCAGGTGGCCCTCTGGAGCGCGCCTTACGTGAAGCCTGAAGACTATTGACGGGCGTTATCCGCGCAGCCTCCCGAACCAGTCAGGCGCTTTGTCGCCCTGGCTGGTCTTTTTTGGTTTTTCTGAGATGGATGAGATTCTTCGCTCCGCTCAGAATGACAAAAATCCGCCCAGAATGGCAAAGGCACATGACGGCAAGAATCACCTTTTACGGTTGTACGTTCCTGACGCTCTTCACGAATCCGGTAGCAGGAGGCTCAGCAGTTCTTCCTCCGCCTCGCGTGTCCAGAACCTGCCGTTCTCCAGTTTGGCGTAGACGGTAGGGAACTTTTGCTTCAGCTCCGCCAGCGACATCAGCGGCAGGTCGGGTATCTGCGGGAAGATGACCGTTTTGCCGGGGAAGCGTGCCTCCATCAGCGCCTTGATGCCTTCGTGCGCCGCCTTCATCCCGCCGATCGCCGCCAGCGAGGCGCGCGTCTGCAGTTGACCGCTCTCCATCTGCTGAAGGGTCAACTGAATATCCGCCAGCGATGAGCCGCTACTGCCGAAGAAGTGCACACCGCGCCCGCAGATGGCGTTAGCGTCCAGACAGGCATTGACGCCGCGTGCCACCCCTGCGAAGATGTTGTACACGCCGCCATCCGCCAGCAATTGCGCCGATTCGGCTACCACGTCCGCCACCGGTACCATGTTCACGATGTCAGTAAAGCCCTTGCCTTCGGTCAGCTCCAGCAGAGCGGTGCGGAACTGGTCGGGGGTCATGTGCTTCGGGTTCAGCGTCACGAAACGGATGCCCCGGCGTTGGGCGGTAGGGGCATAGCGCTCGCGCACGGCTTCCAGGCGCACGGCGTCCACATCGGTCGCCACAATCAAGGAGGGTGGTTCGCCAAGCTGCACTGCCCGCTGGATGTGCATCTGTCCCATCGGTCCGCCACCGCCCACGATCCAGCAGGTGCCACCCGCCAGCAGTTCACTGCGCAGGGAAGCCTTCACCTGTGAGAGGTCACTACCGAACGCCCCCACGACCCATAGCCCATCGTAATGGATTCGCCCGATGTCGAGGTTCAGGCAACGGTCAAAGGGGGTTCGGCGCAATATCCACAGCACACCGCCCTTCGCTAGCAGTTGCGCGGCGCCTTCCACCGTTTCCGCCGGCAGTTCACCGATACACAGGATATCGTCATAGCCGCCCTCTGGTGCATGCTGGCGTGCCGAATCGATGGTGCCCACGTCCTCCACTAGTTCCATATCCGACTGAGAAGCCAGATGGACCAGTTCCGCTCGTATCTGCCCGCTGGAAGCCAGCATCACCACCTTGCGGGGTCGTCGGGAAGGGGTGATTGCCTCGCCCAGCGTGAACTCGGTATGCGGGATACGCTCCCCCATGATGAGCAGTGCCACCCCGTCGTGCTGGAGATGCTGGCGCCGTTTCTGGGCGTAGGAAGCCACCACACACGCCCACGGCTCCACCAGCGCCGCTTCCACGTATCCGTCCTCGTCTTGGAGAGGCAGAAGATAGCATCCCTCGTCCCCTTCGAGAATCTCCTTGCCGATGATGCCGTATTGCGTCATCGCGCCCGGTAGCACGTAGCCGTAGGCAATACTTTTGCCCTGATAGAACACGTCTGCCTGCACGATGAAACGCTGTCCCACTCGGAAGCGACCCTGCAGGTTCTTGCCCACCCTGACCACAGTACAGGAGACCTCATGCCCCAGCACGACCGGCTCCTTGCGCAGGTCACGCCCCACAAGGCGCGGGTGCTTCTCGCCCAACGAGACCACTTTGGTATCCGAGAAACACAGTCCCAGCGCGTCAATGCGCACCAGCAGTTCATCGTCGCCGGGTTCGGGTACGGGCACCTCTTCGGGTTGCCCATCTTTGCCCAGGTTCTCCAGCCCGGCTCCGTACAGGTGCCAGCGGAGCATCGTTTGGGGGATAGGATGCTGGGCTTGGCGGTATCTGGTCCACTTGTCGGAAAGCATGGCGTCACCTCGTTTTGTCTAGGTTTACTGGTTCTCCTCGCGTCCCGCCTGCAGTTGGGCGATGATGTGCTGACGATACGCCTCGTCGGGGCGGGTGTAGATTCGCTCCACATGGTGTGGCGCGAGGAAGTTGGGTCCTCCTGCCGAGATTGTACCCAAAAGGATCTTGGCGGTTTTCACGTACATGGCGGTGGCGGCGATGACCTTCTGGGGCGTTTCGGCAGGGGTAATCAAGCCGTGGTTTTGCATCAGAATGACTTTGGGCAGAACGCCGTACTCCTGCATATACGCCTCTACGCGTCGGCGCAGTTCACGTGCCAGAGGTAGGCCGGGATCGGTGTAGGGGACCCACAGGGGGGCGATCCCGCACACCACGATTTCGTCTGGGAACAGACGCCCCGCAATCAGCTCCTCCGCCCGTTTCGAGCAGAGCAGAGCGTTGACCGCCACTGGGTGCGTATGTCCCACGAAACGGATGCCGGGTAGCGACAGCAGGTAGGCGTGCAGGAAGGTTTCCACCGAGGGCATTTTGGTCTCGTTCGGGTCTACCCGACTCTCTTCCAGTGCGCGGCGGGTAGCGTCGTCGGTTTGCTCGGCGTGTTCGAGCGCGTGCAGGGTTCTGGCGAGGTCGACGCGCACAAAGCCGTTCTCTTCGATATCCATGAGGCACGTGCCGCTGGCTTTCACGTAGAAGGTTTTGCCGTCTTCCGCCAGCGCGGAGGTGTTGCCTTCTCCCAGTATCGCCAGCTCGCGGTATTCCGCGCCTAGCCAGTGCGAGAGTTCTATCAGTTGCTGTAAGATCGGCGTCATTGCTTTGTCTCCTCAGGAGCGGATAATCCGCTGTTGAATGCGACCAGTTTCTCCCAGTTGATGTTGCCCTCCGCGTCGGCGAACTCTGTGAGCAAGTACCTACCAAGGCGATTGATGGCGCGGTTCCACTCTTTCTCGAACGCACGTCGATGCTCTCTAGGATATTCCTGCATCAGCCGGACGAGCTTGATATAGAAATCGGCATCGCTACTGACAGCGAGGGCTATCGGTTCCACAAAGGCGTCCCCGAAAATGGCTTCATCCGATGCGGTGATGTATTGACGAAGCAGTTCTTCGACGAGGTCAGAAGCGTTTTGTAGTCCAAGTGCCTTGAGAAGATAGGGTTTTTTTCGCTTGAGCAGATCAGCGGGTCGCAAAGATGCAAGGTTCGCGATTCGTCGCTCATAGAACCGCTGTAGACCGTCTTTAACCATCTGCTCCAGCTCTTGCGAGCTGATATAAGACCGCTCATCTACAGGTCCATGCCGTTCACCCATATACGTAGTCCCCTCGTTCCTTCATTGACACGCGCCCAAGCGGTACCGGCGGCGATGAACGCCACCCGCGACCGTGTTGTCGCTCCTCACTTTATTATACTCTACCCTTCCACCAGTCGTCGGACCCCGTCGGAGACGGTTCCGTCGGGAGCTTTCCAGGCCTCGATGCGCTTGCCCAGCTCCTTCGCCCGCTGACATAACCGCTCCATCACGCCTCCCGCTCGCACCCACACGGCAAACACCACATCCGCCAGCGCGAAGATTAGCTCATCCCGCCGTTGATTGTGCAACCCGAAACCGCCCGCGTGCAGAGGGAACGGCGATAGCACTAGGTCGCGCTCCGCCCGAAACTCCAGCTCATACAGACGCGCGGTAGAGAACAGCGGGCGGTTCATCCCCTCTCCCAGAGCCGGCACCAGCCCACGGTCCAGCACGGTCACGGACGGACGTTCCTGCCGAATCGCCGACAGTGCCGTGCGTTGATAGGGCGGGGTGTTATGTCCGGTAACGGGCACGCCCCCTTCCCGTATCGCCTGTTGGGCGATTTCGTCCACCGCCTCCAACGCGATCTGCGGCGCGCCGCGGGAACACGCCACCGCGAACCGCCAACCCTCATGTAGCAGGGTCAAGCGGCCATACGCAAACAGCACCGGCGGCGGCTGTTCACAAAACGCCTCGAGAGCCAGGGGATACAATCGGTGCTGGACGGTGAGCACCTCGATGCCGTATCGTCGAACGAGCGCGTCCATCTGCGCGAATCGCTTGCGCCACTCGGCGCCGGGGCGGTTCAAAGCCTCTGCGGACGGTGCGTTGATGCCCCATTCCCGCTGAAGCACCTCTGCAGGCAGGCGCAGAAACTCATCTACCGGGAGCCGCGTGCGAGCCCACTGTTGCAGCACCTGCGCCATCTGACGTTCGCCCAGCTGTGGCACGCAGGTCAACAACAGCGCAAAGCGAGCAGGGAGCCAATCGCGTTTTGCCGAAGCCATTGCGCTGTGGTGATTCCACGTGAGGCAGAGTTTCTCCTGCGGCAGGAGAGCACAAGCGCACATCCGAAAAGAATGTCAACTGGCAACGGTAGGAGGCATATGATGCAAATCACCGAAGCGCGCGTTATCCTCACCTGCCCCGGGCGCAACTACGTGCTGGTCAAGGTTATGACCGATGAGGGTGTGTATGGCGTGGGGGATGGCACCCTCAACGGCAGTGAGCTCGCCGTCGCCTCAGCGATCGAGCACTGTTCGCACCTGCTCATCGGCATGGACCCCCGGCGGATCGAGGACATCTGGTATTTTTTGTACCACCATACCTACTGGCGCGGGGGTCCCGTGTATGCGGCGGCGATCGGGGCGATAGATATTGCGCTGTGGGACATCAAGGGCAAGCTGGCGAACATGCCCGTCTATCAACTGTTGGGCGGCGCCGCACGCGATAAGATATTGTGCTATGGGCATGCGGGCGGAAGAACGCCTCAGGAGGTGGAAGAGAACGTGCGCCGACTGCAGGCGAAGGGATACCGGGTCATTCGCGCACAGATTGGCGGATATGGGGGCTCCGGAATGGTGCGCACGAAGCCGGCTCCCCGCCCGGGTGTTCCACCGACCCAGTACTTCGAGCCCACCCCCTATCTGCTGGAGCATGTCAAGCTGTTCGAGTATCTGCGCAAACAGCTGGGCGACGCAGTGGAGCTGTGCCATGACGTGCATGAGCAGTTGACCCCCATTCAGGCGGCGTGGCTGGCGAAACAGCTGGAACCTTACCGCCTATTCTTTCTAGAGGACCCCCTGCCGCCAGAACAGATCGCGAGTTTTGCGCTGGTGCGGCAGGCTTCGACCACTCCGCTGGCGATGGGCGAGATCGTGCACAATCGGTATGATGCCCTGCCCCTTCTGCAGAACCGTTGGATTGACTACCTGCGCTGTGCGCCGATGCACGTAGGCGGCATTACCGAGATGCGCAAAATCGCCGCGGTCGCCGAGACCTACGGGGTGCAGATGGCGTTTCACGGCGCGGCGGACCTGGGACCCATCGCGCAGGCGGCAGCGGTGCATTTGGACATGGTGATTCCGAACTTCGGCGTGCAGGAATGGGTCACGTTCTCCGAAGAGGCGTACGCGGTGATGCCCGGTGCCTGCGAGTTTCGGAACGGCTATGCCTACCCACCTGAACGCCCGGGCATCGGTTTGGACATTGACGAGGCGTTAGCCGCCAAATATCCCTACCAAAGGGCATGGATGCCCATCGTGCGCCGTGAGGACGGGACGATGCATCGATACTGAAAGACGGCCCCAACCCAGATTGTCGACCTAGTGTCCATAAACAGTGGAGGGGTGATGCACGATGTCTGTCCAACCGCCTAAACCGATGCGCACCGGGGAGTATCCCAGTTCGCGGGCGATACTGGCTCTCATCTTCGGGATACTTGGGACTGGTGTCCATGGGGCTGTTTGCCATTCCGGCGTATATATTGGGCAAGGCGGAGCGTGAGGCTATTCAGCGGGGCGAATCGCCGGAAGCGGGGCGAGGCATGGCAGAGGCAGGTTACATGCTGGGGCTCATCGGCGCCATTATGCTGGTGATAGGCGTGCTCATCATTGTGGTGTGGATTCTGGGTTTCTTTTACCTTGTGACGCGCGGATACTCCCCGTGAGCTATTACTCCCTTCTCCCCGCCCGCGGGGAGAAGGTATTCGGCTCGCCTTCTAGGGAATGGTGCCAGCGAAAGGGGCAGGGAGGCATTTCCGCCTCCCTGCCGGTGGGGCTTACCGGGTACCCGGCATCGCCGTGTTAGGTGGGGCGCCTCCACCGGGCACCGGCGGGGCAGCCCGCACTTCGCCTGCACGCCCGTTACCCTGCACTCCGCCGGTCATCCCCCGGTAGAGGAAGAAGCCGACCACGAGCAGTACCACCACGATGATGGCGATCGCCACGGGCGTGGAAATGTTCTTGTTCATCCGCGTTCACCTCACTTTATGGAGGCGTACAGGTCTGATCTGCCATCAGCACAGGATAGTAGCCCCACTCGTATGGGCGGTCGGGCTTGGGGTTGGGGTTGTTGGTCGATCGCGCCCACTTGGCGTGCCCGTCGGCGTAGACGAAGTTCATGCCGCCCTGATGGCGCGGATTGCCCTGATAGAACTCCCATCCGCCGCGTCCCTCCGTCCAGTAGAAGCGAGGCTGGCTGTCCAGCGGACCGAGCAGACAGTTACGCCAGCTGAAAATGTAGTTGTTATCGGCGATGATGCCGATACTAGCTGGGCTCTGGATGAACGCCAGCGAGACCGGTCCACCCGTCAACCCGCCGCCGAGAATGAGCTCGTTGATGCCGTACTCCACGAAGGGTACGATGCGCTTGCGGTCGGGGTCGCCGCAGACCCACAGTGCGTAGGCTGCCACATAGGTGGTGCCGGCGTAACTGGGGCAGTCGAACAGCCCGCCGTTTTTGACGTACGGGTAGATGAGCGTCGCCCAGTGCTGTTTGGGATGGTCCGGATTCACGGTAAAGTAGCCTGTGTCAGGGCATCCGCCGGGCCAGGGCGTCATGAAGAAGGTCTCGTCGTAGTCTTGCACGTACATGCTGACTGCCAATCCAATCTGCTTGGTGTTGGACAGGCAAGCAGTTTTCCGTGCGGACTCGCGAGCTTGCGAAAAGACCGGGAACAGGATCGCTGCCAGGATCGCGATAATCGCGATAACTACCAGCAGCTCGATGAGCGTAAAGCCACTGCGTCGCATGGTTGACACGACCTCCTCAAACGGATTGTTTGTTTATCGCTAACGTCTGCCATGGCAGACGTTGGCTACCGGTTTTGCTCTTCCGGCGGGGCACACGAGGCACGTGTGACCAGTTCCACCGGCAGTTTTTCATGCACCGTCTTGGGCATCTTCTGGTGCGAAAGGCTGTCCAGAAGCACCTGTGCCGCTCGCCTGCCCATCTGGTACAGCGGCTGGCGCAGGGTGGTTAAGGGCGGGTTGAGATACCGCGCCGATACCGGGTCATCGGTGCCCAGTACGCTCAGCTGGCGTGGGATGCTGATTCCCAACTGCTCGGCAAGCGTCATCACGTCCAGCGCAAGGAAGTAGCCTGCGCAGAACACTGCCGTCGGACGCTCGGGTGCCAACAGCAGGTCCATCAGCGCGTTGCGGGCGGATGGCGAGAGATGGGTGTCATCATCGGCGTGGATGATCCAGCGCGGGTCCACCTCAATGCCCCATGCCCACAGGGCATCCAGGTATCCCGCCAGCCTGTCGCGGCAGTTGGTGCTGTTCTCTGCGCCGTTGACATAGGCGATCCGCCGATGCCCAAGATGCAGGAGGTACTCGACCCCTCGTCGGGCGCCGCCCTGATTGTCGCTGTCTATCATCGGAAACGCCACCGGCTCTTGCCAGGACGCTCCCACGACCACTAGCGGGACGCCATCTTGCCGCAGATCGCTCAACACCTCTGCGCTATCTATAGGTGGAGCTACCACATAGAAGGCGGTATGCGGGAAGCGTTCCGGCAGGCTCCACCATTCCGCAACCGGTGTGGAGACGACCATTAGGTTGATGCCCGTCTCGGCGCAGACATCGCACAGAGCGCGGAACAGGGGACCGTGGTACGTGTGTTCCACCACGTCGGCGGGTAAACGCACCACAAAGGCGACCTGTTTGAGGGGTGGATGGACAGGCGCGCAGGCATAGGTGCCGACACCTCGCTTGCACTCCAGCCATCCTTCGCGGCGCAGGGCGTCCAGCGCGCGAGAGACGGTGCCGATGCTGACCCCAAACCGCTCGGCAAGCTGCTGTTTGGTAGGCAGGCGTCCGCCGTATGTGCCTTGCCGAATCTCTTCCAGAACCTGTTGTCGCACCCACAAATGTTTGACTTTCACAATACCGCCTCTTTCTTGTGCGAACGGGATAAGAATCACATCAGGCGTTATAGAACTCTTTGATCATAAGTATAGATGCTTCTGCACAAAAAGTCAATAGATTTTTGAAGATTTTTGGGAAAAATAATGTATTAATTGGGAAATGAATTATAGGATAGTAATCTGCTTCGCTCTATATCGGTTTGAGCGAAAACCGACGAGCTCTTGTAAAACACCACAGGGTGCGTCTTTTGTGGTTCTTCGCCTTGGGACTCAGAGTGGCAGTCTATGTTGTTTGTCAGGGGCTGTTCCGTCGCTACCGCCAACTCCCACAGCAAGACCTCGCCCAACCGCTTTCATGCTTGTTCCCTCCCAGCGTATTGTGTTATACTCAAGGTGTGGGGCAACACCACCTTCCTACCCTTTTGGCTGTCTCTATGAGGTTTGCTACAAGTCAGTCTATTTAGCCCTTGTGGGCAGGGTGGGGCTGTGTCTGCAGAAGCATATGGGTTTGCCGTAGCGTAAGCATAGACCTTCTCAGCCCCACTGGTGGTGTCTGCCCTTTTTTAGGGATCAGGTTGGGCGTCTACTTCATACCAACACAGCGAAGCATTGTGATAAAAACGAATCAGACTGTCAAGGAGGGACTATGCAGAGAACATTTGTGATGATTAAGCCCGATGGCGTTCAGCGCGGGCTGGTTGGGGAATGCATTCGCCGGTTTGAACAGCGTGGCTTGCGGCTGGTAGGGTTGAAACTGCTGGTGCCCTCGCGGGATCTGGCGGAAAAGCACTATGCCGTGCATCGAGACAAACCCTTCTATCAGGATCTAGTGGAGTTTATCACCTCCGGTCCGGTGGTGGCGATGGTGATTGAGGGACCCAACGCCATCCCGCTAGTGCGCACGATGATGGGCGCGCTGGACCCTCTGCAGGCACAGCCGGGCACGATTCGCGGCGACTTCACCTGCGACAAGCAGATGAATATCATACACGGTTCGGATTCGCCGGAGACCGCCGAGAGCGAGATCGCTCTGTGGTTCTCTCCGGAGGAGCTGGTTGAGAGCACTACGCCTGCCTGATTAGCGATTTCTAAGGTCCGCGAGGATGAATCGGTGAGTGGGTCCGTGCTGTGGGCAGGTGTGGTATACTGCACATGGAGTGATTCATCAATGCTGGAACTCACCGCTGATGAGGCGCAAAGCCGCCTGAAGGAGCTTATACGTGCTGCGCTGAGAGGCGAGCAGGTGCGCATCCGGAGCGATGACGGCACTGTGCAGATAACGCCGGCGGAGCGACCCGCTCGCCGCGTGTTCGGCAGTGCACGGGGGAAGGTCTGGATGCATGAAGACTTCGACGCTCTGATAGACGACTTCGCGGATTATGACCCATGAAATTGCTCCTCGATACCCATACCTTTTTGTGGTTTATCGCCGGTGATGCACGGCTTCCCCCGAGGGTTCGCGAACTAATTGAACCATCAGGAACGTCCGTATTCGACGCCTACAATGTACAGCGATTGTGGGAGTAACTTCCTACCTTTTGGAGCATCCCACAGCGTTATCGCGCCTACGCTAGAACTCTCCTTCCACGGTAACCTCGCCGGTGTAGCCGGTGAGGTGCACGTCGTTGCGCTGGGGGTCGAAGCGGGGATATTCCACCCCGTTCACCCGAACAGCTCGCAAGGGCAACCCCTCCGGGTGACGGAACCGCACCAGCACCCGAGGCGGTTGCCCCCGCAGATGTAGGTCCACCCTGGCGATCACGCGCCGGCGGTCGGCGGAAGTCTGGTACTCCACGCTCACGCCTCCGTAACGTGTGCGCATGCCGTGCACCGCGAGGGGCTTGTCGGGCTGGAACCATTCGCGCGGGATTGCCCGCCCCAGATGCAGGAGCCGTTCGTTCGCATACACAAACATCGCCCTCAGCCACGAGACGGCGTTCGCCTCGTCGCTGGTCTTGAAGTGCGCTGAGTTGGAGTATCCCAACACCGGCATCGGGTGCTCGACCATGGCGTTGATCTCTTCGCGATAACAGGCGCACCAGGCGTTCAAGAACATCCAGAGGAAGATCTCAGGCTCGTCGCGGTCCAGATGCGGTATCAGCCCTGCCAGCAGGTTGGGCTGGATGGAGAAACCCGCCCGGTCAAACCAGTTCGCCTCGAAATCGGGGATGAGATAGCCGTAAGGCGGTTCGGGATAGCGGTTATCCTGATAGTCGTCCAGAATCCACTGCGCCTGCGGGCTGTCGGGCGGGTACAAGCCGCTGATCAGCAGATATACCGAGCCTTCCAGCACCTCTCGAATCCAGCCTACATCGCGCCTGCGCTGGTAGAGGCGACTGGGATAGTGCGGGACCCATCTGCCATCGCGCAGGCGAACCAGCGGTGTGTGCTGGCGCATGGTCTCGAAGCCGCGCATCAGGTCGGCGCGGTAGGCATCCGCTTCCCGTTGGATCCGTGGGGCAGAGAGGTGTCCGATGGCAGACAGTGCTTGCGCCGCGGTCTGCACGCCCCGCCAGGTCAAAGCGTTGGTGGAGAGCCAGTAGTGGAAGTCGGTGACATCTTCCAGGCTCCCAGCGGGCAGGAATCCGTATTCCCACCCGCGCGAGTGGGGCAGGGGGCGCATGGTGTTGCGCCGCTGACGGAAAACCCAGTCACACCCCGCAATCAGCGAGGGCGCAACCTTGCTCAGCCAGTCCGCATCGCCCGTCAGGAAATAGTGCATGCCGATGACCCACAGCACCCAGCCGTGATGCTGGTTATACGCGCCGCTCTCGAAACCGCCTGCCCCGAAGTACATCCCCTCGTAATCGGTGAAGTTGCCCGGCTGAGGAGCGGTTCCCTGGTACTTGATCCACAGCTCGATGCGCCTGCGTGCCTCTTCATGTAGTCCGCGCTGGTCCAGCTCGTGTGTGACCAGGCACGACTCGTTGGTGAAGTTGCCGTAGGTAGAGGTGCCCACCGAGGTGTTGATCAGCCCACTGCCATCGGGCATAGCACAGTCGGTGATGAGCACGTGACTGAGGTGGGCGGAATGTAAGGCGGTCAGATGCGGTTCCGGGCAAAGCAGTTGTGCGCCCTGCCGTCCCTGTTCGCGCCAGAAGGTGGTCACCGCCGAGTAGCACGCCTCAAACGACAGTGCCTGCAGAGCTTGCAGTTCGTGCGGCTGGTCTATGGCGATGTAGGGTATCTTCAGCAGGAGTTCGCCCGTCTCGCCGGGCTGTAAGGTCTGCCGGAAGACCACGTGCTCTCCCTGCGCGGAGGGTTGCAGAGTGCCTCCCCACCAGGCGCGAATCGGCTTCTGCCCTTTCCACTCCGAGCGCAGGATATTGCCGTCTACTATCAGCGCATCACGCGCCCCGCGTGGGACGAGATAGTCATCCTGCCCGTCTCGCGCATAAGCGTTGTGCGACCTGCTCGATCGGTGCGAGTAGGAGATGGGCAGTTGCGCGATCGCAGGCGTATCGCCGAGGTTTTGGAAACGGAAACGAACCATCGCCACCACGGTGTCGTCGCTGGCAAGGTTCTCATCGGAGATGGGGCGCTCCAGCGGCACCGCGAAGCTCTTCTGCTCGATGGTGATGCTTCCGTCGCGTGCGAGGATGTTGTATGCCAGCACAGGGGAGGGGTCGGTATAGCGGGCAAGAATGGTCTTTCGCTCCAGCCCGAAGAAGAAACGCGCATCCCCATCGCACAGGAAGCGGGCGGTATCCTTGCCCGGGATGCTGGTCACGTTCCACCGGTGCACAACGAGGTCGCCGTTTGGCTCCAGTCGGAACCGATGGCGGTTGTGCTTACAGCCCAGATTGTAGCTGACCGGGTGGGGGCGAGGCTGTCCGTTGGAAGCCCCGGCATAGGTTTGCTCGCGGCGTTCCTTCACGCGCGGGTTCAGCGTCTTCTCGCCCGCGATTCGCTTCTGATACCCCTCGAAGGTGGTAGGGTCGTCGGCAAGGGTGATAAAGATGCCCTTTTCGGCATACCAGATGGGACCCTGCTCCATAAGGCTTTGTAGGGAGATGGTGAACACGTCGTCGTCCAGCGAGAAGGTCACGTGTCCCTCGTCGCCGCAGAAGCGATGGGCGGGAATCAGGTGCGTGACTCTCAGCACGAACGTACGCTGTGCTTCAGGCAGAAGTTCCACCGCCCGGCCGGAGGCTCGTACCCCTCTGGGCTCCAGCACCGTCCGGCTTAGCGAGGCGTTGTAGGTGCTGAGGCGAATGCGCTTGCCCGGCGTGCGCCCTCCCGCATCGAGCTGAACCCGCAACCGGGTGACGGTTGGAGTGGAGGTGGTAAAGATGTTCGCGGTGAGCATCTGCGTGGGGTCGGGCACCTCTACCTTGATGCCCAACGTGCGGCGAAAGGTCACATCGTAATCGGTCATGCCGGGGAACTCCGCGCTGAGCCCCTTGAAGGTGACGCGCAGAGTGCGTGTATCCTGCGGATGCACCTCTATCTCTGCCTTCTGCCACTGTACGGGCATATGCTCAGACGCCCGTACAAACTGGTCGTCCACGGGCATCCAGCCGAATCCGCAGGGGTCATCCCTCTCGCGGGCGTATTCCAGGCGCACATCGGGCCAGGTCTTGCGCAAGTAGTAGAGGTTCAGAGAAGAGGGAACCTGCCTGCGGAACCGCAAGAGCAGCTCCTTGATGTCGCGAGGCTCCTCGAACCGATATTCTCCGGGGGCACAATGCGGCAGGGCAAAAGGCGCGATATCCAGTCGTCTCACGCTGACCTCCTCGTTTGCAGATAGTAGAGGCGTGTGGAGGGCAAACATCACCACCATCACCGTGATGAGTACCCCGACAGTCATTTTACCACCGATATGCCCGCGCCCCACAGAGGCGCAGACGCCACCATTTGCCATGCGACACCGGCTGGCTGGTGGGCACATCACCATCCATGCACTGCACCCGCTCGGGCACGAGGAACCGCGCGCTGTTCAGGTCTATCACGAAGTCAGCGTCGCGCGGAAGGGCGAGCAGTTCCCATCCCTGTCCCCTGCGGCGGATGAGCACGCTCCCGTTGGTGCGCACTGTGCCGAAATCTATCACTTTGCCCTCCGCGTTCAGGTTCTGCAGGTACAGCGCGAGGCGCTCCTCGCCCGTGCGGCGTTCGGGCAGGAAGCGGATGAGACGTCCGCCGTCCCGTACTTGCAGAACGCCCAGCAGGTTGCGCCCATGCCGGTCTACCGCGCCTTCCAGATTCACGCGTCCGCCTCCGCCCGGCGCAAACAGCCCGATCGTCCATTCGTAATCGCCATCGGGGATACCTTCAGGCACGGAAACGGTGTACTCGCCGTCTATCACCTCCTCGCCGCGCCGCCACTGCGACGTGGGTTTAGGCAAGGGGTGGTCTTGCTGGAACTTGATACCCTCGTCCCACGGCTCCGGGGGCAACTGGCTGAAATGCACGAAGCAGTAGTAATCTCTGTCCAGGTTATCGTTCACCCGCCAGCGATAGGTCACGCGGAAAGTGCGTGCAGAGACCTGCTCGAACCGCGCCACCTCCGGGCGGATGCGCTTCAGCCCAGTCAGGTTCCAGTAGGCCGCGTTGCGTGCGTTGGCAAAGAGACTATCGGCGGTCTCGGCGTAATCTACCACCACACCCTGCCGCAGGGCGGTGTATGCAGTAACCCCCGCGCCGGTCGCCAGCCAGCCGAACTGCGGTAACGTGAGCGCGCCCACCCGCAAAGGCTCTCGCGCGCTGTTGGCCACAACGGTTAGTCCGTTATCGTAGCGCACGCGCACGCATTGCCATCTGCCCGCCTTCGCCGCAGTGGTGCTGTCCACCCATTGACCGCCGATATGGTAACGTATCTCCACGGGTTTGGCGGTGGCGTAGCGTGCCGTCACCGGCGAGAGCAGATGGTGCTCCAGCCAGGCAAGGGGTATCAGGTTCCACACCGCTCCGCCCAGGAAGCCTGCGTGCCCGTAGGCGACCTCCTGCATTCGGTACCGGTCTAATACCGCCATCGGAGGCACAGCACCCCATTGGGCTCTGCTCCACCATCGCTCGTAATAGCCCATGCCGTGATTGAACTGCAAGGGATGGATCTTCAGCAGGTCGAACTCTACCGCTAACGGCGCGCTCATCCCCTGTCCCCAGCCTGTGCCGAACTGTGCTTCCACCCCATCCAGGCACCCGCTCCAGTACCAGTGGTTGTTACCCTCGCCGAAGACGGGACCGCCGTGCGTTTTGCGCTCGTACGCCCATAACTGCCGATGCACGTCCCATACACGCTTAAACATGCCTGCGCCCTCCTCGCCCGCCCGCATATCCACATGGAACCAGGGCGGAACCGCCGAGTGCACGTCCAGATAGTTGGCGTTCGTGCCGTAGCGACGATGGATTTCGGGCGATTGTGTGGACGCAAGGCGCAGGATGGCGTTGGGCTTGACCGCGAAGGACTGGATTTTGGTGCCCGGGTTGTACCACGCCAGCTGTTTCTTGCCTTCCGAGTCCAGCGCAATGTCGTTCTCATCGTAATAGTCGTAGTTGGGGTAGTAGTCCACGTAGTTTTCGTGCAGGGCGACGTAGTAGCCCAGCCGAACCCCTGTTTGCACCAGCACTTTCATGCCTTCGTCGCCGTCCAGCTCCGCCATGGCGGGGATATGCATGGGCAGGGCGTTGTCGTAGCCACTGCGCTGCCAGACGTGGATGAGCGCGATGCAGTGGGTGATGCCGTGTTCCGCCAGCCTTTCAAAATCCCGGGCAATATCCACGAACCGCCCACCCCAGATGTCCAACACCACTTTGTCACCAATCTGCTTCAGGAAGGGCGAGGGCGGGTTGGGGATGTTGGGCAAAGTCTCCGCCATGTGCCAGGCAGAGGTGAATACGACCCGCTCGCGAAGGGGGGTGCGCGTGCCATCGGTGAGCGCGCCGTAGTGCGCCCGCAAGCCCTCGTGCAAGGTCGCGTGGCCGTCCGTCCAGTCCAGAACGGCGTTCACGAAAAGGTTTTCGGCAGGGAGGTAGAACACCTGCCCGCCGTAGTAAGGCGTGACCACCTGACGCCTGCGTAAAACGGGTCCCCATCCGCCTGCATCCAGCACACGAATGACCCCGCGGTCGCACTGCAGGCTCAACACGAGGCTTTTGTGGTATCCGGTCGCCTCGATGCGCAGGGTGACGGTCTCTCCGCCGACGCGGTATCGGCGCGTACAGAGAACCCCTTTGCTCGTTCGTGTCCACTGGACGTCCAACGGCACCGCGTCGGCTGTCCATTCTATCCCGCCGGTGGTGGCAAGCAGAACCTCTACCGGCGTGTCGCCCTTCATCTGCGCCCACAGCGTCCACTGCCCGAAGGGATTGGGGTCATCGGGACGCGGTTTGCGCCAGCGGTACTCCAGCACGCCGTCTGCGCCTGCGTAACGAAACGTCGCGATGTCGCCACGCACTTGCACGCTGGTGGTGTGTGCGAACGCACTGCGCGGGGCGACGCTTCCAGTTGGCGCGGAGGTTAACGCTTGCAGTTTCAACGGCGGCGGCGCAGGGCGGGAAACGGGTTTGGGACGATAGCCTTCCAACACCAGCTCGCGCTCCGCCCACAGCGAGAAGTCAAAAGAGGGGTCGTCTTTGGGCCCGGGGTCGGTCTCGAAGCGAATCGTAACGGTCTGCCCCATCAGGGACGAGAGGTCAATCTGGAAGGGCTTCCACTGTGCGTCCGTGCGATGCTCGTCTAGTACCTTCTTGCCGTTGACAAAGATACGGAACGTGGCGCCGTCCGAGCGGTTGATGATGTCGGGACGCATGGCGGTGAAGCCTCTCAGCAGGGCGCGTTTCGCCTTGGGAAGCCGAATGGTGAAGGTCTGGAATGCTACACCGGTGCCGCCACGCCAGGGACAATGTAGGAGGAAAGCCTGCTTGCCCTCTACCAGTCCCACAGGTTGACAGGCGATGCCGGTACGCTCCTCGAAATAACCGGACCAACCGAGGGGAAACCGCTTCTCCGCCTGCCCCCGATAGGCGTAGCCCACGGTATACAGTCCGATTTCGTCCAGATTCATCACCGACGAGTCGGGAACAATCACGCCTTGTGCGCCTGACATGGTCATCCTCCTCGCTCGCGTTAGTGCGTTTCAAATCCCCTCACATGTTGTTCGACGGCGTGCCTGCGCTATCCCTTTCGTTTGAGATCGCCTGAAACCCCATATCGGGCACTTTGCGCTTGCCCCTTTGCCTCACCCTGAGCGCACGCGAAGGGTCTCAAGCATGTATAATATCTGGTGGGGGTTCAAAAAAGCCGTTTATCGGTTCGAGGAGGTGGTCGTGGGATGAGTTCCACTGAGATTCGCTTTGGCACGGACGGCTGGCGTGGTGTGATTGACGAGGACTTCAATGAGGCGAACGTGCGACTGGTGGCGCGGGCGGTTGCGCAGTATCTGCACCACGCACGTCCTGAGGGGTATGGCGTGCTCGTTGGCTACGATAATCGTTACAAATCGGAGGTGTTCGCTCGCGTTGCCGGCGAGGAGCTGGCGCGTTGCGGAGTGCTCACAGTGCTTTCAGAGCGTTCGTTATCCTCGCCTGCGCTCTCGTTCGCGGTATATCATCGCAAGGCGCAGGGTGGGGTGATGATCACCGCCAGCCATAACCCGCCACAATTCAACGGCTTCAAGTTCAAGGCGAATTACGGCGGCTCCGCCCCGCCTGAGATCACCGAACAGATCGAAGCGCACCTCCAGCGCGTGCTGGCTGGGGAGGTCTCCGAAGCCCAAGCCCCCGCTGAACTGCGCACAGAGAACCTGACAGAGGCATACCTCCAGCACCTGAAAACGTTGGTGGACCTGCAGAGCATTCTGGACGCGGGTTTCAAGGTGGTCACCGATGCCATGCACGGCTCGGGCGCAGGCTATTTGCGCACGCTGTTGACGGGCGGGCGCACGCAGGTCATCGCCATTCGCGAGAACCGCGACACACAGTTCGGCGGGGTGAACCCCGAACCCATCGCCCCCAATCTGGGCGCGCTGATGGAGGCGGTGCGCCGTGAGCGTGCGAACATCGGCATTGCGTTGGACGGCGACGCCGACCGGGTGGGGGCGGTGGACGAGCATGGTAGATTTGTGGATAGCCACCGTATCTTTGCCATCAGCCTCTACCATCTGGTTCAGCGACGTGGCTGGCGTGGACGGGTGGTGAAGACCATCTCTACCACCAACATGATCGATGCGCTATGTCGACACTTTGACCTGCCGCTGACCATCACACCCATCGGCTTCAAGTACATCTGCGAGAACATGCTGAAGGGGGATGTGCTTATTGGTGGTGAAGAGAGCGGCGGTATCGGCATCCAGCACCATATCCCCGAGCGTGACGGCGTGCTGATGGGCTTGGTGCTGTTGGAGGCGATGGCACTGAGTGGCAAGACGCTCAGCGAACTGGTGCAGGAGGTGTTCGATCTGGTGGGCAAGCACCATTACAACCGCATCGACCTGCACCTGGAGCGCGAGGAGATGCCTTCTGCCCGGGCGCGCGTGGCGCAAACGGAAGCACAGGAGGTTGCCGGACTGCCCGTAGCGCGTATTGACCGCATGGACGGCACCAAGTTCCTCTTCGAGAACGGTGCATGGTTGTTACTGCGTGCCTCGGGCACCGAGCCGGTGGTGCGTGTATACGCTGAAGCCTCCACGCCGGAGATGGTGGAGCGACTCCTCAAAGCCGGGGAGGCGCTGGTGCGGGGGAAATAGGTTTCAATCCTCATCAGCCCTTCGGGACGGGTGAGGCGCCATACAACGGCTTTCGCTCTCATGACCCGATGCGTGCGTCAAGACCCGGACTGGACGCCCTGCACTGCCTTCACCAATACCTCTGCACCAGTGCGCCGGAGGCTTACTGTATCCCCAATGCCTGTTTGACCTCCTGCAAGGGAGCCACCAAATCCCCCCGATACGGAAACGCCGGACGAGATAACTGCACCTGCCTGCCGTCCCACGTCTTCATCTGCCAGCTGAACGCCTCTAACTCTACCCAACGCTGACCCCACTGCACGCGCACGCGCCAGTCCGCCAGCGCCTCGCCCGAAATCTGCCTGTTCACCGCCTCCTCAAGAGGCACAATCACCCGAATCGACCACCGTTGCACAGGACGCTTCGTCTCCAGCGAACACCCAGCCCGGCGCAACAGCGACAGCGGTGCAACCTCCACTCCATCTAGCAGAGCGTTCCCCTCCGCGCCGGCGGGCTTAACATGCGAAGGCAGTAACTCGGAGTGATGCAGAACCCGATAGGCAACCCCCCACGCCAGTGCCTCAAGGTAATCTAGTGACACAGCCTCGTAGCCTTGCACCTGCACGTAAACCATTGCCCTGCCGAGTACAAAGGTGATGCTCTTGCTCTGCGGCACCGGCTGTGATACAACAAAGACCTCCCCCATCCGAGCGCCAGAGGGCAGTCCGCTATTGTACGTGGGGGCAGGTGCTCCAACAGGAACTGCTCCTGCGGAATACCCCCGCGGTGGGTTGCGCAAATAGTCCATCGCCTGTTGTGGGGAAGGAAACAGCTTGACCTGAATCTCTATCTCCTGCAATGGCGCAGACCGGGTGACCTCTCCTGCAGACGCAAGGTATGTTCTCAGCGATCGGTAACCACGCCGGAACTCGCTGACCGTGTCGAGGCGAACCCCACCCGAGGCACCTGTCCACTCGTTGGGAACGGCAGGCATCTGCGGGATTTCGCTGACGCCATACAGTAGGTCTAAGCCCGCACGAGCCACGCGGTCGCGGTCGGCTGGAGCATCCATCTCAAGCCAGTTGGTCTGGTTCCAGCGGGCGGTACGATAGGCTCGGTCGGTGCCTTGACGCACTTTCCACACGTCAGGCGGTGGTAAATCCTGCCAGGCGACGACGCAACCGCACATCGCCAATGCTGAAATCGTTGCTAAGAGCATTCTGTCCATCTGCATTGCGTGTTCCCCCTTTATCGGATAGGTAGCGGAGCTGTGCTCACCGAAGGGATGAAACCTCCAGCAGGCGTAGGTTGCCAAGGAGCATTCGGGTGGTCAGGAGGCACAGGCGAGCCAAACGGTTGACCATCACGCCACTCCTGATATTGACGAATCAGCTTACGCCTGTACTCTGTATCGCGCGCCCAACCAATACTAAGTCGAGTGTAGTTGCCTTCCAAAAAAGCAAAAGATGCGTCCCATACACGATTATCATGGACGGTAAACTGATGAAAGGCTATTGTGTAGCCATACTGTTGGGGAGCAGAACCTGCAGGATCTACTGTATTGGTCACGAACTGCCATCCCGCGCCATCTGGGTCATCTCTGAAGTAAGCTTGGGATAGCGAATACGTTCGCTGCGAGCGCAGAGGATAAGATCCTATACCGCTGAACAAACACACGAGGAAGTCAGCCAGATCGTTACACTGTCCATGCAATAGGCGCCAATTATCCTCGCCAAGGTATACTCTCAGATGAAAAGTTTCTCCTGAATCAGTGTGGTTGCGGGTGCAACCCTGTAAGCCGTTCAGAGTATCAAAGGCAAGCCATACTCCAGATATCCAGAGCTGTTGTGTCGACAGCTCCGCCGCCCGTTCTGCGGTATTTGCCTGCCTTGCCCACACACAACTATACCTCAGCACGCTTACCCATGCAGGGCTCATCGGAACCTTCGGCTCGTCTAACACGATGAACTCCTCCGAAGGCGTAGACTGCGTGCTATACAGCTGAACGTTCACCATCCCAAAAGGTCCTGAACGCACCAACAACAGACCTTCACTCCACAGCTCCGCATACTCCACCCAGTCCGGTACCCCGTTCAACGGATAAAACACCGACGGCGACAACCGGTTGGCGTTGGAAGGCCACAACTGCTCCCATAGCACCTCACCCGTCGTGCGAGTGCGCAGAACAACCTTCAGCGGTTTCCATCCCAACAGCGCACCCGGTGTGCCGTTCCACCAAATGCCCAAGCCCCAACTGCTCGTACCCTTCTTCACGCCTATCGGTTTGCCTAGTATCGGTGGGAAGGGCACATCGTCTGCCGGTCCTTCTTGCTGTCCCCAGCGCAGACGGTAGAGGTCGCTTCCTTGTACCACCAGTTCGAACGATTGTGCCAGGCACAGATTAGACGCCCACAGCAGGAGCAGGGTTACCGCCAGCCGGCGATGGCGCTGCGAGCCCCTCTCCCCGATGCTGGCATCGGTGCTTCATCCCTTGACCAAAACAGGGACGATTAGGGTGGTCCCCTCCTTTTGCCCCCGTGTTGCTCAAGGCACCAGGATGACCGTTGTGCCCTTCCTTTGCACCCTCAACCCCAACGCCTTCGCAATCCCCTCACCATCTACCCAAAACTCCTTCCCATCAAACAAAACGGGATGGGAAAGGGGTACCTTCCCTTCCGCCGCCACTAACCTCTTGACACCTGAGTTTTTTGAGGTCTCCTCTACCCTCCATCTCCCTACCAATGCTACCCTTGAACCTATCGGCAAGGTCACTCTCTTTACTCTCCATGAGCAAACAAGGATGCCTGATCTCCTTTCCACCTTCCCTCCCAACCTCTCAAAGACGGTAGCAACAGGGATGAGGAAGTCTCGCTGATGCTTTCTTGCCTCCAAAGACGAGCCATTGACGACTAACTGAAGTTTGGGCAATTCATGCCATCCCAAAAGAACCAAACTTGCTCTGGCAAGAATAAGACGAGCCGCTAACTCCCCTGACTCCAAATCTTCATCTGCAGCTGGCGGGAACAGAGCCGTCCTTCCTTTAGGGTCTATCGGCTGGTATTGTATGACCAGTTTGGCCACCAATTGATTGTCCCAGACAACCAAAACGCTAGAACCCAGCCCAGGACCTGGCTCACTTGCCTTTGATGCAGTCGCCCATGACTTCTCCCCTATTGGCAAACCCGTCCATGAACCCTCCGGCATCCCCGGTTGACCTGGCAGGGCAAATTGAGATTCTGTGCGCGCAATAGCTACTTTATAAGCGAGGTTAGGATTAGAACAAATATCAGCCATTACCCTAATTTCAGTCGGATCGCCAGGTTTAACTCCTTTACGCCGTAGTTCTTGCCGAAGTTGTATTGTGGTAATTGGTTCGCCTACATGAAATAGACGTCCTTTGTGTTGTATGGCATAACCGCCTCTTGTAGCGAATGGTGGAATTTCTTCAGATGTTAGAGCAACAAAATCTCTCAACCATTGCATTAGTCTGTTCTCGCTCATTTGTTGGTCTTCTATCAAGTTAAGCCCAACAATCCCCGTTGCAATAAGGATGATTGCAAACAAAGAAACAAATACTCGCATCTCTTTTCACCTCCGTGGTGTGTACTGATTAGCACTTACTGCACTACTACCTCCCTATTAAAGCTATCGTTTGCCCCTTCTTTTGCACCTCCAATTGCAATGCTCTTGCCAATTCCTCTCCATCTACCCATGCCTCGTGCCCGTCGTACAAAATTGGTAAGGAAAGGGGAACCTTCCTCCCACCGACCAGAACCACCCTTGCTCCAAGCGGAAAAGCGACCTTCTGCCCTCGCCAGGAGCAATAGACAACCCCTGCTTTCCTGTCTATCTTCCCCCCTAGACGCTCAACAACAGCTTTCAACGGAACCAAGATAGACTTCTCTTGAACCCTTCTGGCTTCAAGGGGTGCTCCGTTAACAACCAAGCGCCGCTTAGGTGAATCTCGCCAACCTAGCAGGGCCAAATTCGCTTTCGCCAAAATGAGCCGAGCGACCATCTCCCCTAACTCCAGATCTGATTGGCTAATTGGGACGGATTTCACCCATCTTGACACAAAATGGTATTCCACTGACACATGGATTGCCAGTCGTTCGTCCCAAACGGTCAAATCAGCCACAGGAGCCTCTCCGCTCTGTGGAACCCTAGACCATACCTTTTCCCCAATCGGAAGTCCGGACCATGAACCTTCCGGCATTCCTGGTTCTCCAATGGGAGCACGTTGCGTTGTTGTGTATAAAACCGCTATCTGGTAGGCAGCATTGCGGTCAGGAAGCAGACTGGTCCATATTCTGATGTGAGCCTCGTGACCATCTTTTTCTCTCTCTTGTCCCTTACGAGATAGCCCCTGCAGGAGACGTATTGACGCCCCCCATCTTGTATTCGCGCGTTCCACCACCCCGCCTTGTGTATCAAAACCGGGCACCTCCCCGGGAACCAAAGCTACGAACTCTTTCATCAGTTTCATCATCTGTTCTTCGCCCATTGGTTGCCCTCCTAGCGATGTGATCCAGAGCAAACCCAATACCACCGATCCGATTAATGATACGCTCAGGTATACTTTCATCGCTTTTACCCCCTGGGCGGCCAAGGTCCCATATCCACTAGAGACTTCCACGTGCCCAGTCCAAAAAGTTGAGGATCGCTTGCCTCTTGCGGAGGTTCATTAACCAACCCTAACCATGCCCCTGGAACCTGCGTGTGCGGCTTCTGCCAATAGTCCTTTTGAGGCCATGAGTGACTGGGATGATGCGCAGGCGGGTTGCGGTAGCCGTTCCCATTTAGGTCTTCTTTTTGTGCTCCTGTCGGATCCCAAACCCCTGCATCATTGCTTGGGGGCATAGGAGCACCAGTCCGAACACAAATCTGATGCCATAACCATGCCCAAGACCTATAGTTATCATCTTCTGCTGGGTCGCTTCCAATCGGGCAAATAAGGTTAGTGAGAAAATGGACCGTGGAAGGTTCTATTGTCCCCGTTAGTTGCCTCACTGAAAAGTCCATCCCCACACTACATAGGGCGACCATGGTGAAGCAGGATATATCTAAACAATTTCCATAAACCGTTCTGCCTGCATTCCACTCATCAAGGATGGCTTTCAACTTAAGGGTAGGAGGGCTTGTTGCCAAATCCGTCCAACTAGTTTTCACTGTATATCCAAATCCAGGGGGACCGGGTTCACCTAGTCTTTGAAAGAACACTCCAAAGGTGATAGCCTGGGCGGCGTCATCCAAGTTGTTCGTGCCCCTTCCCCATCGACAACTATACCTCAGCACGCTTACCCATGCAGGGCTCATCGGAACCTTCGGCTCG
>PSLZ01000052.1:0-16059 GCA_040289885.1 Armatimonadota bacterium
GTGTTTTTTGTGTGTATGGTGTGTGCTAGGGGTGGGTATGGGTCACTGGTGGGCAATTCAAGAATTTTTTTCTCGAACACCCTCAGCCGCCTTTGACTTTTGAGCCGATGTGCGATATATTGTAGGCAAATACCAGTTCTCGGAAGTTCACATGCAAGAACCGCCAGACACCGAAACGGTACTCGTTGTCGACTTCGGGGCACAATATACCCAGCTCATCGCCCGGCGCATCCGCGAATGCCAGGTGTTCTGTGAGATCGTGCCGGCGGATACCCCAGCCACCGAGATCGCGCGCCGTGCGCCGAAGGGACTGGTGTTGTCGGGGGGACCCGCCAGCGTGTACGAACCAGACGCTCCGTGGGCGGACGAGGCTATCTACCACCTCGGCATCCCGATACTGGGCATCTGCTACGGGCATCAGCTGATGAGCTACCAGCTCGGGGGCGTGGTGCAACCCTCGGAACGCCGGGAGTACGGGCGTACCGTGCTGGAAGTGCTCGCTCCCGATGACCCGCTGTTCGCCGGCTTGGACACCCGCCTGACCTGCTGGATGAGCCATGGGGACAAGGTGCTGGAGCCGCCGCCCGGTTTCCGCGTCACCGCCATCACCGAATCCACTCCCGTTGCTGCGATGGCAGACCCCGTGCGGCGTTTCTACGGCGTGCAGTTCCACCCGGAGGTGCACCATACCCCCTTCGGCAAGCAACTGTTGGACAACTTCCTAAAGCGGGTGTGCGGATGTCGCGGCGACTGGACACCCGGCAATTTCGTCGAGCAGGCATGTCGGGAGATTCGCGAGCAGGTCGGCGACGGGCATGTGCTGGTGGCGGTAAGCGGTGGCGTGGATTCGATGACCGTCGCTGCACTGGTATACAAAGCCATCGGCGGTGGACGGTTAACCTGCGTGTTCGTGGACCACGGTCTCCTGCGGGCAGGCGAAGCCGAGCAGGTGCGCGAAACGTTCTCCCGCCTGTTCCCGGTACGTCTGGTGTATGTGGACGCCCGCGAGCGGTTTCTGGAGCGGCTGAGGGGTGTGGAGGACCCCGAGCAGAAACGCAAGATTATCGGCGAGACCTTCATTCGGGTTTTCGAGGAACATGCGCACGAACTGCGCGGGTGCGATTACCTCGCCCAGGGCACGCTGTATCCCGACGTCATCGAAAGCGGCGCGACCAGGCATTCGGCAACGATCAAGACGCACCACAACGTGGGAGGACTGCCTCCGGACATGCGCCTGAAGGTGATAGAGCCTCTGCGCTACCTGTTCAAGGACGAGGTGCGTGCGGTGGCGGCAGAGCTCGGCTTGCCGGAGGAGGTGGTGTGGCGTCAGCCGTTCCCCGGTCCGGGGCTGGCAGTGCGCATCGCGGGCGAGGTTACGCCGGAACGGCTGGAGATGGTGCGTGCTGCCGACCGCATCGTGCTAGAGGAGATCTGGCGTGCGGGACTGATGCGCGAGATCTGGCAATCGTTTGCGGTATTGCCAGCGGTGCGCAGTGTGGGGGTGATGGGCGACCAGCGCACCTACGCCCATCCCATCGTGGTGCGTGCGGTGGTCAGCGAGGACGCCATGACTGCCGACTGGGCGCGTCTCCCCTACGAAGTGCTGGAGCGCATCAGTAGCCGCATCGTGGGCGAGGTGCCTGGTGTGAACCGCGTGCTGTACGATATTACCAGCAAGCCGCCCGCGACGATCGAATGGGAATAACTGGGAAAACACATGCAAAATGTGTCACAATAAAAATATACCCCTGGAGAGGAAAGCGCGATGGTAACCGTACAGTCCAACGTCAAGCCGTTTATTAGCGAAGAACAGATCGCGGCGCGCATCGCCGAGCTGGGCAGGCAGATCCGGCGGGACTATGGCGATAAAAACATCTTGCTGGTGGGCGTGCTGAAGGGGGCGGCGGTGTTTTTGTCTGACCTCCTGCGGGCTATCGATGGAGCGGTGGACTACGATTTCGTGGCGATCTCCAGCTACGGCAACGGCACCAAATCGTCGGGTGTGGTGCGCATCCTGAAGGACCTGGACGAAAGCCCCGTCGGTCGGCACGTGCTCATCGTGGAAGACATCGTGGACAGCGGGTTGACCTTGCAGTTCCTACTGGAGAACATGAAAACGCACCGCACTGCCAGCTTGAAGGTCTGTGCTCTGCTGGACAAGACCGCGCGGCGCGTGGTGGATGTGCCCATCGACTACAAGGGGTTCGAGGTGCCCGACGTGTTCGTGGTGGGCTATGGGATGGATTACGCGGGATTGTACCGAAACCTGCCCTACATCGGCGTGCTGGAGGAGGGACCTCAACGGTAGCCATGCGAAAAAAGTCGTACAGAAAAATCGCCCAAGGGGTAGACTCCGCACGAAAAATAGTCTATAATACTTAGTGGGATAGCTCCTGTGTGCTCCCTCACAATCGTCGATAAGTGCAAAGCAACCGGAAGACTTTTCCAGATTCCCAGAAGCAGGAAAGCGCAGGAGCTTTTGCTGAATTGCAGGTGATAGACATTTTGCCTCACGGAGCATTCCGACCTCGTAGCAACACGCCGTGCGAGACGGCGCGAACCGAACATATCCACTCGTTGAAAGGTGATAATCGGGATGGAAACAATTGACCTCGCGGAGTTCGACCGCAAGTCACTCGAGGAACTGCATGCCATCGCCCGCGCAAAAGGGCTAGAAGTGGAGGACAACATTCGCAAGCAGGAGCTCATCCAGCGCGTCCTGCAAGCGCATACCGACTCGAACGGGCAGATTATCGCCGAGGGTGTGCTGGAGATCCTGCCGGACGGATGGGGCTTCTTGCGGCGAGACGTCAACTTCGCCGCTGATGGCACAGGCGACATCTACGTCTCGCAAACCCAGATCAAACGGTTTGGGCTGAAGACCGGCGACATCGTATCCGGCGTGGTGCGCCCACCCAAAGAGAACGAAAAGTACTACGGCTTACTGCGCGTCGAACTGGTCAACGGTCTCGACCCCGAGTTCGCCCGACACCGCACCCACTTTGATGACCTGACCCCCATCTATCCCGTCGAGCGCATTCGGATGGAGACCGATTCCAAGAACATCTCCGCCCGTTTGATCGACCTCATCGCGCCCATCGGCAAGGGTCAGCGTGGACTGATCGTCTCGCCCCCCAAAGCGGGCAAGACCACTCTGCTTAAGACCATCGCCAACAGCATCGCCGTCAACCACCCGGAAATCGTTCTGCTGGTTCTGCTGGTCGACGAGCGACCCGAGGAGGTTACCGACATTCGCCGCTCGGTAAAGGGGCGAGTGGTCAGCTCCACCTTCGATGAGATGCCGGAGAACCATATGCGCGTTTCCGACATAACGCTGGAGATGGCGAAGCGGTTGGTAGAGGCGCGGCGTGATGTGGTCATCTTGCTAGACAGCCTGACCCGTATGTCGCGCGCATCCAACCTCACGGTGAACCCCAGCGGGCGCACCCTGTCAGGTGGGTTGGACCCCTCCGCGCTTTACCGTCCCAAGCGGTTCTTCGGTGCAGCGCGCAATATCGAGGAGGGGGGAAGCCTCACGGTGCTGGCGACCGCGTTGGTCGACACGGGCAGCCGAATGGACGACGTGATCTTTGAAGAGTTCAAGGGCACCGGTAACATGGAGCTGGTGCTGGACCGCGGGCTGGCAGAGCGGCGCATCTTCCCGGCTATCGACATCAACCGCTCTGGCACCCGCCATGAGGAACTGCTCTTCAGCGAAGAGGAACTGCGCCGCGTCTGGAAGCTACGGCGAATGCTCGCATCGATGGAACCGATGCAGGCACTTGAACAGCTCATCGGACTGCTGTCGCACACCAACTCGAACGAGGAGTTCCTACGGGTGGTAGAGAATATTAAGGAGAGCGACTGAGGACCAGCACGCAGATTGCGGAGGGGGATAACCATGAGCGACCGTTTCCGCGACATGTTCAGCGACTGGCAAGACGACGAGGGTCCGCCCGATGAGTTCGAGGAGCTCGGACACATCGAACCGCATCGCCTGGACGAAAAGGAGGTGCGCGTGGTCGGTGTGTACGAACACCAAGAAACAGGCATGCCCCCTCAATATTTTGTGTTACTGCAGGATAACCGTGGGCGCCGCGTGCCCATCTGGATCGGTAAGTACGAGGCGCTTTCCATCTCCATGGCGCTGGAAGGGGATGTGCCCGACCGTCCCATGACCCATGACCTGCTGAAGAACGTCATCGAGCGCATGGGCGGTAGCGTGGAGCGAATCATCGTGGACGACCTGTGGCAAAGCACCTTCTACGCCAAAATCACCATCGTGCGCAACGGCGAGTCTCTGGAGATCGACTCGCGCCCCAGCGACGCGATCGCGCTGGCGTTGCGGGTGCACGCACCTATCTACGTGGCGGAACCTGTCTTCGAATCTATATCCGAAGCGACGTAGCTTGCCAGAGCGAACTGCTTAGAACACCCTGCGGCTGTCTAGCAGGATGGTGACGGGACCATCATTGACCAGCGAGACGCGCATGTACGCCCCGAAGACGCCTGTCTGCACAGGCAAGCCCGTCTCTTGCAGGAGTTCCACGACCCGCTGATACCACCGCTCTGCCACCGCAGGCGGTGCAGCATCGGTAAAACTGGGGCGTCGCCCTTTGCGGCAGTCCGCGTAAAGGGTAAACTGCGATACCACCAGCACCTCCCCGCCCACCTCGGTGATGCCTAGATTGATCTTACCCGCTTCGTCTTCGAACAAGCGCAGAGAGGCGATTTTGTCGGCGATGTACCGGGCATCCGCCTCGCTATCATCGCGGGTCACGCCGAGAAGCACCACATATCCCCTGCCAATGGAGGCTACCTGCTCGTCGTTGACGGTCAACTCGGCGCGCGCCACCCGTTGAATCACTGCTCGCATTACGCCGCCTCTCCTACCGTGCCCGCCCGACGAATATCCAACACATCACTGATGCGGCGCACCCGGTCTATCAGGTTGCGCAACTGGGAGGTGTTCTGTACCTCTACCGTGAGGTCAATCCGCGCAACGCCGTTAGGCAAGGAGATGGTATGCACAGCGGTGATATTCGTCTTGGCCTCGCCGAACACATTCGCGATGTCCGATAGCAGACCGGTACGGTCCGCCGCTTCGATATGCAAAGCGGTGGCGTAGTACGCGCCCGGTTTCGCATCCCAGTGCACGGCGACCAACCGCTCCGGCTCGTTCAGCAGATAGCTCTGCACGTTCTTGCAGGAACGACGGTGCAGGGTCATCCCGCGCCCACGCGTGGTATAGCCCACCACCTCATCGCCCGGCAAGGGGGTACAACAGCGCGCCCGCCGTATCATCACATTGTCGATGCCGTCTACGGTCAGGCGGGTCTCGCCCTCCATCACCTTGCCCGTGGGCAGAAGGGTTGGCTGAGCGGGCATCTCCGGCAGGAGGCGATTGAGCACCGCCTGCGCCGAGTAACGCCCATCGCCCACCGCGGCGTGTACCTCTTCCGCGTTCGGCAGGTTCAGCTGTCGGGCTACCTCATCCAATGACTCCGTGTGGAGCAGTTCCCGTGCGTCCATCCCCAAACGCTCCACCTCGCGCTCCAACATCTCCTTGCCGCGCGCCACGTTCTCGGCATGAGCCTGCTTGCGGAAATACTGCTTGATTTTGCTACGCGCGTGCGAGGTCTTCACAAAGTTCAGCCAGTCGCGGCTGGGATGGGCGTTGGGACGGGTAATGATCTCCACGATGTCGCCGTTGCGGAACTGATAGTTCAGTGGAACGATACGCCCGTTCACTTTGGCGCCCACACACGTGTTCCCCAGGTCTGTATGCACGCGATAGGCGAAGTCAATCGGCGTGGAACCGGCTACAAGGTCGATCACGTCGCCCTTGGGAGTGAACACGAATACCTGGTCGTTGAAGAGGTCATTCACCACCGAACGCAGAAACTCGGACGAATCCTTGCCGTCCGCCTGCCACTCGAACAACTGCTGGCGCAGGAGGCGCATCCGCTGTTCGAACCGGTCTTCGGGTGTGGTTCCCTCTTTGTACTGCCAGTGCGCGGCGATACCGAAATCGGCGGTGCGGTGCATCTCCCAAGTGCGTATCTGAACTTCCAACGGCTGTTGGCGTGGACCGATGACCTTGGTGTGAAGCGACTGGTACATGTTGGGCTTGGGCTTGGCGATGTAGTCGTCGAAGCGGCCGGGTATTGGCAACCAGAGGTCATGCACCACACCCAGCGCGTGGTAACAATCGGCAACGGTGTCCACAATCACCCGTATCGCCAGCAGGTCGTAAATCTGGTCGAGGTCTATCTCCTCTTTCAACATCTTCTGGTAGATGCTGTAGAGATGTTTGGGGCGTCCGTGCACCTCCGCACGGATCTTCTCTTTCTCCAGCCGCTCTTTCAGGATACGGATGGCTTCATGGATGTCAGCTTCGCGCTGTTTGCGGGTGCTCTGCACGCGGGCGGCGATTTCAGCGTACTTTTCGGGCTCCAGGTACTTGAAAGCGAGGTCTTCCAACTGCCACTTAATCTGCCAGATTCCCAGGCGGTGAGCCATCGGGGCGAGGATCTGCAGGGTTTCAGTGGCGATTTTGATCTGGCGTTCGCGGGAGAGGGCGTCGAGGGTGCGCATATTGTGCAGGCGGTCGGCCAGTTTGATGATCATTACACGCAGGTCACGCGACATGGCAATGAAAATCTTGCGCAGGTTCGCCGCTGCCTGCACAATGTCGCGCTTGCGCTTGCGTTTCTCGTGGTCGGTGGTGTCTTCCAGTTCCCGCTCGATATCCAGGTAGCTGGCAAGTTTGGTCACCCCATCGACCAGCATAGCGACCTCATCGCCGAACAGTTGCCGGATATCGCCCAGGGTGATGCGGGGGTTCCCATGCTCGTCTTTGCCGTCTTCAATCACATCGTGCATCAGCCCAGCGGCGATGGTCGGCACATCCATCTCCAGCTCGGCGAGAATGCCTGCCACCGCCAACGGGTGCGTGATGTAGGGTTCCCCCGACGCCCGCAGTTCGCCCTCGTGGATGTGTTCGGCAATGCGGTAGGCTTGGACAATCGTACGCGTATCCGCCTGGGGCAGATACTCCCGCACCCTGTCGAGCAACGCAAGAAGGTCCTCTGGCAGCTCGTCACTGCCGTGAAGGGATAGGATATGTTCCAGACTGTCCAAAACCATTGCTGTTGGTTGCGGGGTTAACCTATTATTACCCTATTATACCCGAACTGTGCCGGATGTCGTGCACGTTCAGTTGAATGTCGCGCCGCCCGTTGAACTCGTTCCACTGCGGCGTGTACACCATGTCCACCTCATCGCCCACCTCGAACCGGTCGTCATAGTCGCCCATGCCGAACGCGATACAACCGGTGGGAGGCAGAGCCTCGCCGCGCACGGTCAGCTTCCAGTGCGAGCCATCGTTACCCACCCGTCGCTTCTCCAGAATCGTTAGACCGCGGCTTAGGAACAACGGTTCAGGGTTGCCATGTCCAAACGGTTCCATCTGCGCGATTTCGTCCACCAGACCGGGGGTGATTTCCGCCGGTTCGATATCGGCGTCGATGTCGAGACGCGGCAGGAGATCCTCGGGGGACATCCATTGGTGCGCCAGTTGGTTGAGATGCTCCCGCAGTTCCTCGATTCGCTCCGTGTGAATGGAGAAACCCGCCGCCAGCGTATGCCCCCCGCATTCGATAAACAGGTCGCGTCGCAGTTCAATCGCCCGGAAGATGTCGTAGGGGCGGATACTGCGGGCGGAGCCTCGCCCGACCCTGCATTCGGGGTCTACCGAGATCATCACGGTGGGGCGGTGATACTGTTCCAGCACCTTGCTTGCCACGATACCGATCACACCCTTGTCCCATTCTTCGCCGGCGAGCACCAGCACCCACTCCTGCGCGATGTCGCGCTGGGCTACCTGCTCGAGCGCCTGATCGAGGATGCGCTGTTGCTCACTGCGACGCCGACGGTTGTGTTCCTCCAGCTCCTGTGCCAGCTCCAATGCACGCTGGGGGTCGTCGGTAGTCAACAGTTCCAGCGCGACCGCCGCATCATCCAGTCGCCCTACTGCGTTGATACGCGGCGCCAGCGCAAACTGCACCTGCTGCATGGCCAACGACCTGTCCCGCGGCACACGGGCGACCTCCAGCAAAGCCTGCACGCCCGCCCGCCGCGACTGGGGAAGCGCAGGCAGTCCATAATAAGCGAAGACTCGGTTATCCTCCACCAGGGGCATCACGTCGGCAATGGTGCCTAGGGTAGCTAGGTCGAGAAAGTACTTACGGTAGTTCTGGGGCGAAAACCCTTTTGCCCGAATCAACGCCTCCCCCAGCCGATAGCTTACTCCTACCCCGCTTAGGTTGGGGAAGGGATAGCGCGAGTGGGGCAGGTGCGGGTTCACCACTGCTAAGGCGCGTGGGACCGCCTCGCTGGGCTCGTGGTGGTCGGTGATGATCACATCTATGCCCAGCTCACGGGCACGCTCCACCACATCATACGCCTGGATGCCGCAGTCGCAGGTAAGGATCAGCGAGATGCCCTGCCGATGCGCCTCATCCACTACTGGCATGCGGATGTCGTAGCCATCGCGCTTGCGGTGCGGCACCTTCGCCTGCACGTTCGCCTTCAGTTTCCCAAGGGTGTGAAACCACAGCGCCGCGCTTGTGACGCCGTCCACGTCGTAGTCGCCGTAAACGAGAATCTTCTCCTTGCGCTCGATAGCCAGCAGGAGGCGGTTAACAGCGGTCTCGGCGTTGGGCAGTAGAAAGGCATTTGGCAAGTGTGTCCACTCGGGCTTCAGGAACCGCTCGGCTTGCTCGGGCTCGGTGATGCCGCGGTTCACCAACAGGCGAGCCAGTATCTCGCTGATGCCCGTCTCGTGCTGGAGCCGGGCGACCGCTTCCGGCTGTGTCGGATAGACGACCCAGCGCACACGAGTGGAAAGGCTTTTCACCGTCCGCATATCCCCCCTGTCAAGTGAGCATAACGCAAAAGAGCGGGCAGACCCTCGCCCGCTCCTGGCGCATCACGCACGACGACGCCGTTTGGGACGAGGTTTGCTGGTCGTACTGGCAACGCCCGCTTCGGTCGGCGCACCATCGCGCTTCACGGTTGCCTCCGCCGGCTGAGGAACAGCCGCCCGAGGCTCCGCCGGACGAAAGCCCCGCCGCTGAGCGACCTCTTCCCACCAGACCACTATTGGCGCGGCGTTGAGGATGGAGGAATAGGTTCCAGTTATCACGCCCACCAGCATGGCAACCGTAAACAGCCTGACCACCGGACTGCCCAGGATCAGCAGGGCTAGCAGGGTAAGCAACACCGTCAACGAGGTGTTGACAGAGCGCGCAAAGGTCTGCAGGATGCTCTTGTTGACGATGCTGGCGAAGGTCTCGCCACGGGTGCGGTTGCGCAGGTTCTCGCGGATGCGGTCGAAGACCACGATGGTGTCGTGCACCGAGAAACCGATCAGCGTCAGCATCGCCGTCACGAACAGCGCATCCACTTCCCATCCGCGCAGTTTGCCCATGATGGCGAAAGTGCCTATCAGCACCAGCACGTCATGTATTAGCGCGATGACCGCCGCCACTCCGAACTTGAAGCCTTCGCGGATACCCCCAATGGCAAAGCGCACTGCCAGGTAGAGCAGGATCAACAACTCGGAGAGGATGACCGCGATGAGCGCGTTACGCGTCTGCTCCCGGCCGACGATTCCTCCTACCTGTGTGAAGCTCTGCTCCTCCAACCTGCCAAGCGCGCTCAAGGTCGTCTTCAGACGCTCTTTTTCCTCCGGGGTGATCTCGGGTGTGCGGATGAACACCAGATTGCCCTCACCCACCACGGCACGCGCATCACGAAAGCCACCCCGCGCCAAGGCGGACTGTACCTGCTGAGCGGTGACTGGCTGATCGAAGCGGACCTGCAGTTCCGAACCGCCGGCGAAATCCACACCAAGCCGCAGCCCGCCGACCGCCCAGGCGAGCACCCCGATGGCGGTGAAGGTGCCGCTGATGGCAAACCACAGATTTCGCTTGCCGATGATGTCCACATGGGTTTGCCATTGCCTGCCCAAACCGAACAGGCGCGGGTCGTTGCCGATTCCGAAGCTGACCAGCGTCCACAGCATCGTGCGGGTGACAGTGATGGCGGTAAACATGCTGACGGCAACACCGATCATCAGCATCAGAGCGAAGCCCTTCACCGCGCCCGTGCCCAGTGCAAACAGGATCAGGCTGGTGATGATGGTACACACATTGGAGTCAAAGATGGCGGTAAACGCGCGCTTGAAACCGTCGTCAATGGCAGCTTTAAGCGTTTTGCCGGTGCGCAGTTCCTCCTTCATACGCTCGAAAATGAGGATGTTGGCGTCTACCGCCATACCGATAGACAAGATGAAGCCGGCAATACCGGGAACGGTGAACACCACACCCAGCGCCTTGTACGCCGCCAACGAGTAGAGCGTGTATAATCCCAACGCCACCGACGCCAGCACACCGGGCAGAAGATAGTAACCCACCATGAACACCAGCACCAGCCCAAGCCCGGCGACTCCTGCCCACAGGCTCTGACGCACCGACTCCTTGCCGAGCGTAGCCCACACCTTCGTGGTCTGAATGATTTCCAAAGGCACGGGCAACGCACCAGAGTTGAGCAGGGTCGCCAATTCCGCCGCCTCTTTGGCGGAGAAGCTGCCCTCGATGACGCCTTTGCCGCCAAGAATCGCCTCGTTAATACGGGGAGCGGAGATGATGCGGTTGTCCAGAACGATCGCCAGTATCTCACCGACGTGTTTGCGCGTGAAGTCGCCAAAGCGATGTGCGCCCTCGGCGTTGAACTCAAACGAAACCTGCGGCCTGCCCACCTGGTCGTACACCAGTTTACAGGTCGGCTTCAGGTCGGCGCCCGTCACCACTGGGTTCTGCTCGCCCATCTCCTGGGCGCGCCGCCGCTGGTCCTCTAGAAAAGCAACCACATCAACCTCTTTCTGCTCTACGGTGTCATAGATGATAGTGATCTCTTGAAGCCCCTCTTTGCGCGACTCCAACCGATAGCGCGCCATCGGGTTGCGCTCGTTCTGCACCGACGGCAGATACCAGAACTCCAGCTGTGCCGTTGTCTGGATGAGGCGCAACGCCTCCTGCTCGTCCACCACACCGGGCAGCTCCACCACGATACGGTCCTGTCCCTGTCGGGCAACCACCGGCTCGGTCACGCCAAGCCGGTTAACGCGTCGCTCGACGATGTCCACCACGGAAGCCATGTTCTCCGGCTTCCACTCGCGCTGTTTGTCCGGGGGGAGCTTCTCGATCTGGGCGCGAAGCACCACGCGCACGCCGCCTTTGAGGTCCAGTCCTAGTTTGAACGGTTCTCTGCCTTTGGGCGCCATTAGCGGCTGAACGATGACCACCCAGGCTGATATCAGCGTGACCACGATTATAACGATCCACCAACGGGTATTTGTGTCCAAATCGACAAACCTCCAGCCTTGTCAGAATACAAACGAGCCTATCGGAATTATACAAAATCGCGGGGTGAGCGTCAAGCACCGCTTGACGCTACCACTGTTCGTAGTGCACCCGCGAAGGGTCGTACTGCGTGCGCGAGGGCTTCTCTTCCGCCGGATGCCCAATAGCCACCAGACACAAAGGCGTAACCGTTGGCGTTAAGTTCAGAATCTCGCGCACTTTCTGCTCGCGATCGGACTTGGGATGCACGCCAATCCACACCGCGCCCAGCCCCAGCACCGTCGCGGACAGCAGGATGTTCTCGGTAGCCGCGCTGGTATCCTGAACCCAGTACTCCGATTCATGCGGCTCCCCGCACACGGCGATACCCAGCGCCGCCCCCTCCAGCACACTCGCGTTGGGGTGGATGTTCGCCAGACGAAGCAACCTTCCACGGTCGCGCACCACCACAAAATGCCACGGCTTGGTGTTGCGGGCAGATGGCGCCGCCATCGCCCCCTCTAATAAAGCCTGCACGTCAGCATCGCTCACCGGCTCCGGAGTGTAATGGCGAACGCTTCTGCGAGCGAAAACGAACGATAAACGCACGTCCATTCGGCAGTATCTCCTCCATGTCACACGAATAACATTTTGTCATACGATGCCAGCGATACGCACTCCTGCCCAGCGCGCCCAAACACACATGCGGCAAAATCAGGGTACAATTAAGGAAACAAACAAATCTCTAGAATCTCTCGGGTGGTAACCGGTGGACAGCAATCCGAACCAGACGCGTTGTTTTGACCTGATAATCCGCGGCGGCACAATCGTGGACGGCACAGGCAGTGAGCCTTACGCCGCGGATGTGGGCATCCACAATGGGCGCATCACTGCGATCGGCGATCTGCAAAACGCCTCTGCACCCTGCACCATCGAGGCGGCGGGGCTGTGTGTTGCACCCGGCTTTATCGACATCCACACGCACTCCGACATCAGCCTGCTCTACAATCCCCAACAGACCTCTGCGATAGCACAAGGTATCACCACGCAGGTAGTGGGCAACTGCGGTATCGCGATGGGGCTGGTTACCGACGAACCTATCTTTGCTTACGAGCGACGCTGGCTGGCGCCCTATGGCATCCGCGTCACGTGGGAAGGCAGATTCGCGCGATTCCACGAAGCCGTTGCCGAACGAGGCACCGCCACCCACATCATCCCACAAGTGGCACACGGCACTCTGCGCAAGCGGGTGATGGGAATGGAGCGACGCCCCCCTACCTCGGCAGAAATGGACCAGATGCGTGCCCTCATCGAGCAGGCGGTCGAAGATGGCGTCTGGGGCTTTTCCACCGGTCTGGAGTACGCCCCGGGCTCCTACGCGAAAACGGAAGAGATCATCGATCTGGCGAAAGTGGCGGCGCGATACGGGCTGTTCTATTCCACTCACCTGCGCGACGAAGCGGATGGGCTGGCGGAGGCGGTACAGGAAGCCCTGCGCATCGGAGAGGAGGCTGGAATACGAGTCCAGCTCTCACATCACAAAGCAGATGGCGAACGCAACTGGGGACTGGTACACCGCACCCTGCAGATGGTGGAGGAAGCGCGGGCAAAAGGGCTGGACGTGATGCTGGATCAGTATCCTTACGACGCCTACCTCACCTCCCTGCTGACCGGCATCCTGCCCGACTGGGCAACCGAAGGCGGTCCCGACGCGGTGGTGGAGCGGTTGCGCCATCCGGCGACGCGCCGGCGGATTATCACCGAGATCCTCACCCTGCATCCCGACTGGGATAGCACTGCCGAAGGCTCGCACTGGCAGAGGGTGGTCATCGCCGTGGCACGCAATAACCGCGACCTGCAGGGCAAAAGTATCCTCCAAATCGCGCGGGAACGGCACTGTCATCCGGTCGACTGTGTGCTGGATATTCTCATCGAAGAGCATACCTTTGTCAGCGCGGCACGTTTTACACTCAGCGAAGAGGATGTGCGCACTGTGCTACGCCATCCCCTGACCATGATCGGTTCTGACGCCATTGCCACCGCACCCATAGGAAAGATGTCGGTGGACCGCGTGCACCCTCGCAACTACGGCACCTTCCCGCGCGTGCTGGGCAGATACGTGCGCGACCTGCATGTCCTCTCTCTGTGCCAAGCGGTGCACAAAATGACGGGGCTACCAGCGCAGAGGTTGGGACTGCGCGACCGCGGCGTCTTGCGCGAAGGAGCCATTGCCGACATCACTGTATTCAACCCGCTGACGGTTCAGGACCTCGCCACGTTCGCCGAGCCGCACCGCCTACCTTTGGGCATCGAGTACGTGCTGGTTCGCGGCAAGCTCGCGCTAGAGCACGGCGTGCCCACCGGCGTGCTGGCTGGAGAGGTTCTGCGTCGAGCGACCTAAAAGCTTATAGCGAGACGGGGATGCGCATGATGGCCGCACCCGCCCTAATCGCCGTCTCCAGTAGCTTGCGTCGCGGTCCAAAAGGAGCTAGCCACCACTGCTCGAACAACACTTTGCCCAGGTGCCAGATCCGGCCGACTTGTCGCAGACGTATCTGGGGAGAAGGCTCAGCATAGAAATCACCATAGGCGAAGCCGGCCATGTCCTTCCCAGCTTCCAGCATGCAGTAACCGTCGCCACAAAACGAAAGAGCAGAGCGCGTGCCGGAAATCTCTGCCACGATACGCCTTGCGACAGTCAGTGCCTGAGCATGAGCAAAAACCCCAGCCTTGGGAAGCATCAGCGGTACACCGGGCTTCCAACGCCCTGGGATAGGTACTGTTGTCACGTCTCCAATGGCATACACGTTCTCATACGTCGTCGTTAAAGAGTACCGGTCTACAGGAATCCATCCCGATTCATTTGCTATCCCCGCTTCTCGCACCAGTGCGGGTCCCTTATGCAGTGGGATGGTGATGAGCAGGTCATAGTTTATAGCGCCCCTGTCCTCGAAAAGCAGCCTCCTGTTCGTGATGTCGACAGAGGTCAGCTTATGCTGTGTATGGAACCCAATCCCCCTGCTGTTCAACATTTGTTTTACGGCATCGCCGAGCGCCGGACCGGCTACAGGCATCGGCTGTGGCTCTGGAGTGAATAGGTGAACACTGGCTTGCCCACGAACCCCTTTTTTGCGCAAGAGATGTTCTATCAACATGGCGCCTTTGTGCGGAGCGCCCGGGCACTTGTACGGGGTTCCAGCTATCACAATCGCGATAGTGCCTCCAGTGAATGTTTGCAGGGCGGAGTGCAGTCTAGCCGCCGCCGTCAGAGTATAGAAAGTATGTGCTTCATCCATCAAGCCTGGAACGGCCTGGAAATCCATCTGTGCACCAAGCGCGACAATGAGGTAGTCGTAAACCAGCGATTGAGAATCCACCTCTACTCGACGCTTGTGCAGATCGATATGCTTCACCTCTGCGTGTACGAACTCCACACCGCATCGTAACAGGTGAGACACCGGACGGGTAACCTGCTCTGCGGTGCGATCGCCCACCATCAACCACAAGAAGGAGGGCGCGAAAGCGTGCTGAGCATTCTTCTCCACCAGCACCACGCGGTGCTTGTCCGGCAGGAGTCTTCTCAGTTCATTCGCGGCAACCAGCCCTCCTACTCCACCACCGAGGATCACGACCGTCCTGTTTCCCATTTTTGAGAGCCTCCTCTATGTTGTTTCATTGGCATGGAATCTGCCCGTTACCCCCTTCTCAATCGAGCACTAGCTAGTAGTGGACCGCGCTCGGCGATACCCCTGCACGAGTGCATGAGCCGCTTTCTCAATCTGCTCCTCGGTGGTAAAACGCCCGATGGAAAGCCGAACTGCACCAAGCGCCGTTTGCTCATCCCGCCCCATTGCCAGCAACACTGCTGACGGAGATTCACCCCCCTCGTGGCAGGCAGAACCGGTGGAGGCGGCAACCTCTGGAGTGGCAGCCAGCACTCCTCTACCACGCACTCCTGGAAACGACACATTGAGCGTGTTGGGAAGGCGCTCTCTCTCATGCCCATTCAGTGTGATGTGGGAAATAGACGTACATAGAATCTCCCACAGTTTGTCACGCAACAGCCGTTGTCGTTCCGCTTCTCTATTCAGGTCAGCCAGCGCAATCTCACAGGCGGCTCCCAAGGCAACAATAGATGCCACGTTTTCGGTGCCGGGGCGCATTCCATACTCCTGCCCAGCACCCACAATAACAGGGGCGATAGGTGTACCTCGACGCACATAAAGCGCTCCTATCTCCTTCGGGGCGTACAGCTTGTGCCCGGCGATAGAAAGCATATCCACTCCCAAGTCATCTACCCGCGTAGGGATCTTGCCGACCGCCTGCGCTGCGTCAGTATGCACCAGGGCACCCCGCTCATGTGCGACATCGGCAATACCTGCTATCGGCATCACCACACCAGTCTCGTTCTGAGCGAGCATAATCGTCACCAGTGCAGTGTCCCCCTCGTATGAAAGGCGAAACCTCTTCAGTCCGTATCTGACCGAACTTATCCACAGGTATCCATGTCACCTCCATCCCTTGACATTCTAACAGGCGGCCGGGAACTCATGGTGCTCCACCTCCGATTAAACAGGATGCTGTCAACAACCTCATTGAGGGTGTTCGGTAAAGAACGGGTTTTGGGGTATACTCTTGCCATCAAACGAAC
>PSLZ01000008.1:0-95866 GCA_040289885.1 Armatimonadota bacterium
GCTCTTCTCTTCAGTGGGCGAATGCCATCTCTCCTGACGGGCGCTACATCGTGGGCTGGGGCCGTAACGGGCTGTCAGGGCGCAGTGAAGGCTTCTTGCTGGACACAGTGCCCGAGCCTGCCAGTGCGACAGCGCTGGGCGCCGGCGTGCTTAGCCTGCTGGCTCTGCGCGGACGCAGGAAGCGCTAAGCGGTCGCTTGAACGCCACCGGGCGCGAGCGGCGCCCCGTATATCCCTGCAGCGCCGCGTATATCCCCGGCGGCCATCAGGAGAGGGACACTGAGTTGGCAGCGCCCAGGGCTAGCGTTTCAGCGTCTCCAGCGCTACCCGTGCCCGCAGGTTGAGCTGTCCATCCTGAGCACGGTACCACGGTGCGATGACGCCGTGCCGGTCGGTCGCTACCGGATGGGCATACAGTCGCTGGTTCTGCGCTACCGCCATGCTCGCCAGTACCAGCGTGAGTCCAATGAGCCAAAGCACGTCAGTCGCCATATGTGGTGTCGTCCTATTCGAACTTATCCGCCTTGAACCGTTCGATGGTAAACGGCTCGTCGGGCGCGATGCCCGCCTTCATGCAGGCGATACGCAACTGTTGTTCTGGGGTGGTAACATCTGGCAGGTCTGGTAGCAGTAGCCCGCGCCTGCCGTCTTCGGTGGAGACGATCACGCCGTACACGCGGGGGTCCAGCTCCTCTGGCGATTGCACCGGCTCGGGCGGGTGCAGGACGTACACCGTGTAGCGCAGGTCATGCAGTTCCGACACGTCCATCGGCGGGAACCGCGGGTCCTTCAGGGCGGCGTCTAGGGCGACCAGAATAATCTCTCTGCCGATGTCCACATGCAGGGGGCGAAGCGTGCCGATGCACCCTCGCAGTTGCTCGTCGGAGGTATGGATGGACACGAAAACGCCCTGCCATTTTTCCGTGGGTGGGGCAGGCAGGTCCGGCGGCGGTTCAATAATCTCATGATTGCGCAAGAAGTTCTCCACGGCGTCGCGTGCGAGTTGCACGTAGGGATGCTTTCCTTCCTCTGTCATCTCTTTTCCCTCCGGAGATGCACTCGTGGTTCAGTGCCCGCTCGCAGTCGTTGAAGGTTCGGGCGGTGTTTCCAGGCGATCCACAACGCAGCGACGAGCGCGATGGCGTGCACGATTCGATCCGTTCGGAACACCCACATCCACACCAGCGGTAGGGACAGTGAGCCGATGACCGATGCGACCGACACGTAGCGTGTGATTAGCACCAGCACCCCCCACGTGGCGAACGCACACAACGACGCCCACGGCGACAGCCCCAGAAACACGCCCAGACTGGTTGCTACCGCTCTGCCGCCGCGCCCGCGCAGATAGGGCGAGAAGCTGTGCCCCAGGATGGCGCCGATACCGCCTGCGATGCCGTTCCAGCCGAGAATCTGGCTCAGCACCACGGGTAGTAATCCTTTGCTGGTGTCCAGCAGGAAGACGATGATGCCCGCTACCGGTCCCAGCACGCGGTAGGCGTTGGTTGCCCCGATATTGCCACTGCCCACCTCGCGCAGGTCCACCCCTTTCCACAGTTTGGCGATCAGCCACCCGAAGGGGATTCCTCCGATGAGGTAGCCGCTCAGCAATGCCAGCAGGATGCCGGTCCGCATGCCTTTCTTCCCCTCTGTCTATGGGATTAGCGGGTTCCGAACAGGTCGCGCTCTACCCAATCGCGTATTTCGCGCATCAGGTGCTCGAACTCCTTCAGCATCTGCTGAGGGTCATCCCTACCCAGTGCCCGTGCCAGCACGCGCAGTTCCCACTCCTCATTGGGGATCACGTCACGCGGCATCCCATGACGCAAAGTGAGCACATTGCGGATATTGCTCCACAGCTGGTACGCCTCCGTCGCGTTGCGGCTGTCGGCGGGGGATACCAGCCCCGCCATACGCAGGGCGTGCAGAGCGGAAAGGGTGCTGGTGTGGCGAACGCTCCGATGCTGTTTGCCCACGCGCAATTGCCATGTCTGCACCACAAACTCGATGTCCACTATCCCGCCGTATCCCAGCTTCACGTCGCGCCAGCGGTGTTCGGGTTTCAGACGCTCTGTTTCCACCCGCCGCTTGATGTGGCGGATGGCTTCCAGCTCCTCATCGCTCAGTTCGTGTGCGTAGACCACCTCGTTGTGCACCATTTCGCTCCACGCGGAGCCGACCGCCATGTTGCCGGCGACGGGACGCGCTTTGATCAACGCCTGTCGCTCCCACATCTCGCCGCGCGTGAGGTAGTACTGGCGATAATCGGGCACGGTGCGCACGATGGCTCCGAATCGCCCCTCCGGGCGCAGGCGGGCGTCTACCTCGAAGGGCACATCCTGTGCCTGTACCGCCCGGCATATCTGCAAGAACTGCTCACACATTTTGGCGGTCACGGCGTATGCCTCCGCGTGGGAAACGTGCGCGGGATGGTCGAACACGAACAGGATATCCGCGTCGGAGGCGTATCCGATCTCCCAGCCGCCCAGCTTGCCCATGCCGATTATCGCCACCGAGCGAAGCTCCTGTTCCCACTGGGGCTGTTGCTGTAGCGCGTGCGCCTGGCTCATCTGCAGGATGCATTCCAGCACCGCTTCTGTCAGGTAGGTTAGGTCGCGGGCGGTGTCGGCGCCGTGTGCCTCACCCCAGACATCGCGCGCAATGATGCGCAGTCGTTCCCGGCGGATGTAGGAAGCGATCGCCTGAACCGAGCGGTCGGGATAGCCTCTGGGTGTTTGCGGCTCCCACGTTTCGGGGAGTCCAAGCCGCTCACGCAGTTCGGCGAGCATCTGTTCGCGCGTCTTGGGCTCGTTTTCGATGATCTCCTCGCTGAAGAGGGTGTCCAGCAGTTCCTGGTGTGCGCTCAGCAGGCGCATAGTGGGCGGGCTGACCCCTGCCAGCTCCACCAGCCGGCGCAGGACCTCGGGGCTGTCGGCGAAAGCGGTGTAGAGTTGCGCACGATTGGGCACTGCCAGCGCGAGCGTTTCGATGCCCAGCAGGGCGTCGTCGGGTGAAGGGCTTCGGGAGGCGTAGGTGATCAGCGTGGGCGCGATGCGCAGGAAACTCTGGCGCATGGCAGGGCTCGCCGCGCCGCGCGCGATGGGCTGGGCTTCGCGTTCCTCCTCGATGCCGGCGTCCGTGCCCATCAGCGGAATCTGCAGCAGACGCAGGGCAGATGGCGGGTCGCGGAACCCCACTTCCTGTAGATGCAGGGTCACCTTCTGCTGGGCATGCGGGTCGTCGAGGGTGCTTAACAGGTCGCGCAGGGTGCTTTCCTGCTGTTCCATCACGCGGTCGCCCGCCTCACCGTAGAAAACGCTTAGGAAGATCTCGCGCACCTGCGCACGCACCCGGTTGTAGGTATCCAGGAAGTACTCCGCGCTTTCGAAGCCCATCCGTCGCGCCAGCAGTTCCAGCTGACGTGGGGCGGTGGGCAGTTTCTGGGTCTGTTGCTCATACAGAATCTGCAGGCGGTGCTCCACGGTGCGCAGGAAGCAGTAGCTCTCGCGCAGGATGATGGCTTCTTCCGGCGTCAGGAACCCTTCGCGACGCAGTCTCTGCAGGGCTTCTAGCGTGTTGCCGGTGCGTACGGAGGGGTGCTGACCGCCCACCAACAGTTGAAGCAGTTGCACAGTGAACTCGATATCGCGGATGCCTCCCTCGCCGATTTTGACGTTGGTATGGGTTTCGCCGGCGAGCGCCGCCTTCTGTTCCAATCGTCGCTTGTTGTGGCGAATGTCCTCTGCCCACTCGGCAGGCACGTAGCTCTGGTAGATGTACTCTTGCGCCATGCGGGTGAATGCCTCGCCCACGCGGGGGTCACCTGCCACGAACCGGGCTTTGATCAGTGCTTGTCGTTCCCACGTTTCCGCCCAGCTCTCGTAGTAGTGGCGATAACTGCTGAGTGAACGGCTTGGGGGACCGTATCTGCCCTCCGGACGCAGGCGCAGGTCCACGCGGAACACGAAGCCGCGTTCCGTGTTGCGTGTCAGCACGTTTACGATCTCCTGCGCCAGACGTTCGGCGTACTGTGCGCCCGTCAGCTTGCCGGTAACGCCCACCTCATCATCGTGCACGAAAAGCAGGTCGATATCGGACGAATAGTTCAGCTCTCTTCCGCCCAGTTTGCCCATCCCGATCACGGCGAAAGCGGGCGTGCCCACCATCTCGTAGCGGCGCGAGAGTTCCTCGTGCGCGATTTCGTACGCGACCTGCACGCAGGCATCGGCGAAATCGCTGAAAGCCAGCGCCACCTCCGGCAGGTCCAGCACTCCCAGGATATCCATCACGCCGATGCGCAAAACTTCGCGCTGTTTGTAGCGGCGCAGAACATCGATCTTCATGCCGTAGCTGGTGCAGGGGCGCAGGAGGTTACGCAGGTCGCGGTAGTGCTGGGGGGCGGTTTTGGGGCGTCGGCGTAGGTTGGGGTCGGAAAAGAACTCGAAATACTCGGGGTTCTGGATGAGGATTTCGGAGAAGAACTGACTGGTCGCGCACACGGTGAAGAAGATTTCGAGCACCGTCGGGTTCTCGGCGAGGAAGCGATAGTAGGGCAGTCGGTTTGCCAGGTTTGCCTGCCAGCGTTCGAAGTTGTTCAGCGCCATGTCGGGGTCGGGCGAGAGTTTCATCGCCTGCAGGAGGTGAGGAAGCATCTGGTCGAACGCCTCGGCGTGTGGTCCCCACCCGCGCAGGATTTCGAAGATGAGGCGTGCTCTCTGCAGTTCGCGGATGCCCAGCTCCTGCAGATAGGCGTCGCTCAGGGTTTCGAGAGGGTTGTTGGACGGTTCCATCGGCTCCCTCAATCGTTGCGGCTTCTGCCTGTCGCCTCGCGCACCTCTATGCGAATAGGCGTGCCCTCCAGCGGAAACTGCTGGCGTATCTGGTTCTCGATGTAGCGCAGGTACGAGAAGTGCACGATGTCCGGGTCGTTAACGAACAGCACCACAGTTGGCGGTTTGACCGAGGGCATGGTGGCGTAGTAGACCTTCAGCATTTTGCCCTTGCGGCTGTAAGGGCGTGCGTCCACGGCATCATGAATGAGGCGGTTGAGCACGCCGGTGGGGATGCGATGGGCATGTGCCTGCGCCGCTTCCAGTGCGGTGTCCACCACTGCTGCAACGCCCATCCCCGTCAAAGCGCTGGTAAACACCAGCGGCGCGAAGTGCAGGAACGGACACTCTTTGCGAAAGATGCGCGTGAAGTCCATCATCAGCGTCTTGCTGGTGGGGTTCTTCATCAGGTCCCACTTGTTGACCACCACCACGCCGGCGCGACCCTCCTCCACCGCGTAGCCGCCCACCCGCTTGTCGCCGTCGGTGACGCCCTCCGCACCGTCCAGCACCAGAAGCGCGACATCACACCGCCGAATGGCCCTTTGCGCTCGAAGCACGCTGTAGTATTCCACCGAGCCCTGAACCTTGCTCGGTCGGCGGATGCCGGCGGTGTCGATGAGCACCATCTTCTGTCCGTCGCGTTCGAAGGGGGTGTCGATGGCGTCGCGGGTGGTGCCCGGAATGTCGCTCACGATCACGCGGGGCGCGCCCAGAATAGCGTTCACCAGCGACGACTTGCCCACGTTGGGTCTGCCCACGATAGCGAGTTTGATGGCGGTATCCTCTTCCTCTGCAGGGGTAGCGGGTGGGAGCAGTTCGATCACCCGGTCCAGCACCTCTGCCACGCCATGCCCGTGTATCGCGGAGATGGTAAAGACCTCTTGCCAGCCCAGCGCGTAGAACTCGGCGGCATCGGCTTCGCGCCGGCTGTTGTCCACCTTGTTGGCGACCAGCAGGACGGGTTTGGTGGTGGTGCGCAGAACCTCTGCCAGCTCCTCATCGGCGGGGGTTATTCCTTCGAAGGCGTCCACCAGAAACAGGATCACGTCCGCTTCCTCGATGGCTGTCAGCGCCTGAATGCGCACCTGAGTGATCAGCGGGTCGCTGTCTTCCAGCAGAACACCCCCCGTGTCGACAACCTGAAAGGCGCGCCCGCGCCACTCGGCTTCACCGTACAGGCGGTCGCGGGTAATGCCGGGTGTATCTTCCACGATCGCCACACGCTGTCCCACCAGCCGGTTGAACAGGGTGGATTTGCCGACGTTCGGGCGACCGACGATCGCCACGGTGGGCAAGCGCATTTGCCGGGATTCGCCGATGGTCTGCACAGAGGTCTTCTCCATAGTGGACACCGCTAAACAGGATACCACAAAAAAAGCGTGCAGGCAAACGGGTCTGCGCTGGTATCTTTTGGGGTGTCTACATGTTCGCTGGGCTCTCCAGTTTTTTCACCGGTTTCACGATAATTCAGCATGAGGGACATCCGGCTAACCGGCGCAGATATGGAAGGATTCCTCACACACCGCCCAGCCTTCGCGTTGGGGCAGACGAGGTGGCAACCTATGGCTCGTTGGAAGGGTATTTTCAACAAACAGGGTATCGTTGGGCTGGATATGGGCAGTTACACCATCAAAGCCGTGCAGGTCGAACCGACCCGCACCGGATGGAGGCTGATGCAGATCGCCCAGTGCCCCACCCCTCCCGATTCGATTCGCGATGGAGTCATCGTTCAGCCTGAAGAAGTGGCATCCGCCATCAAGAGGCTTCTGCGCGAGAACGCCTTCCGGGCCTCTTGCGCCGTGACGGCTATCGCCGGAGCGTCGGTCATTGTGCGACAGGTGACCCTGCCCAAGATGAGCGAGACGATGCTACGCAAGACCATTCGCTATGAAGCCAGCAAGTACGTTTCCACCTCCATCGAGGACAGCTATGTGGGCTTTGAAATACTCGGGGATGCGGATACCCCTTCGGCGGAGGGCGAGCAGGTCGAAAAGCAGATGCACGTTCTGCTGGTCGTGGCTCCGCGCGAGATGGTGGATGCGCAGATTCGCACGCTGGAGCTGGCGGGGCTGGAGACGCTAGCGATTGAGGTAGAGGCGTTTGCGTTCTACCGTGCCCTGTTCGAGATCAACCGTGTGGCGATGGCGCAGATGAAGGAGCAATCCGTGGTGATCGCCGACATCGGGGCGGCGTCCACGAACCTGTATATCGTTGCCAACAATAGCTTCTTCCTGACCCGCACTATCCCCATCGCGGGCGATGCTTTCACGCAGACGGTTCAGTCGCTTCTGCACTGCAGTTGGTCCGAGGCGGAACGGTTCAAGCGGACGGTGGACTTACGGCAACTGTTGAAGCGACGCAGTGCCCGCTCCCGCGCTTCCGCCAGCGATGAAGAGGAGCCAGCAGAAGGCGCCAGCAGTGCCCAGGAGGAAGCGGTGCTGAAAGCCTTGCAGGGGCAGGTGGACGAGCTCTTGCGCGAAGTTCGCCGCTCGCTCCATTACTATCAGTCGCAGTTTCCGGAGGGCAGTCCACAGGGGCAGGTCAGCAAGATTATCCTTACGGGAGGCAGTTCCCAGCTAAGCGGTTTCGCGGAGTATGCAGGGGCGAGGCTGGGTCTGGAGGTCGAGCCAGGGGATCCCTTTAACAACCCCGACTTCGACACGGCGCATATCTCCGCCGAAGCGCTGCAGATGTTCACTCCTGTGCTGGGTATTGCGGTGGGGCTGGCAGTACGGGAGGCATTTGCGGAGCGACAGCGTCACGCCGCCTAACTGGCACAGGCAGAGGAGGTACCGCTATGCCACTGATTAACATGATATCGGAGCGCAGGCAACAGCAGGCGCAGATAATCCGCCGGCGCAAGCAGGTGCTTACCATCCTGCTGATAGAGATCGGCGTGCTGGCGAGCCTATTTTCGTTCCTGGGCGTGGGCACGATGACCTTGCAGACAAGGTTGGAACGCGCTCAGCGCGAAATCCAGCGACTCCAGCCCACCCTAGACACGATCGCCAAAATCGAGCGAGAGACCCAGGCGTTAATGCCCAAACTGCGCACCCTCACCGAAGCGCAGGAACAGACCCGAAGTTGGTACGTTACCATCAACGGCATCGCCCGGTGCTTGCCAGCCGACGTCTGGCTGACGGGCATCAGCAGTACGCAAGTGCAGGACAGCAAGAAGAAGGGACAGACCACGGTGATTACCCTCACCGGTTCCACCCTTACCCAGCAACAGGTCGGGGAGATGATGCTTCGCCTGAATACCATCCCCACCTTTGAGAAAGTGGAACTGCACTTCACCCAACAGCGAAGCTACAACGACTTCGAGACGGTGGACTTCGAAGTGGCAGCGTACCTGCACACGCCCGGAGGGGAGGATGGCAAAGATGAAACTGGCAGTTCCTAGCGGCGGCGGTATGGGCGTGGTACGCGGCTTGCTGACCATCTGCGTCGTCATCTTGCTGGCAGGCGCGGCGGTCGTTTACTGGCAGTACACCGGCTACTCGCACCTGCAGGCGCGCGTGCAGGCGGCGGAGAAGCAATTCGCCGAAAGCCGAACGATCGCCGAGCGCCTGGGCAAAGCGCAGGAGCAATATACCAACGTCTCGCAAAAGCTCCAGCACCTGGAGCTGTCGGTCAGCGAACGCGCGTACATTCCCACTCTGCTCAAGCAATTGGAGACCAGCGCAAGGGAACGTCGCCTAACGGTGCTATCGGTGCGTCCCACCAACGCGCAACCTCCGCAGAAGGCTCAAACCGGCGACAATGACGAGCAGAAGAAAGCGGAGAAGAAGAAACCCGCCGAGCCTTACGAGAAGCAGGTGATAGACGTCTCGGTGCGGGGGCAGTTCTGGGATGTCATGCGTTTCACCGAGCACCTGACGCAGTTCCCCAAGATTCTGGCGGTGGAGCGTGTGCAACTGCGGCCGCGCCAGCGCAGAGACCCAAGCGACCCCTTTGAGGTCGAGGCGCAGTTCACCCTGACCGCCATCATCTTTCGTAGCGCGGAAGGAGGTGCCCAGCCATGAAAAAACTCGACCGCAAGCAGATACAACAGGTTATCGTGCTGGGTGTGCTGTTCCTGGTGGCGATAGGCTATGCCGGCTACCAGCTGTTCTTCGCAGGTAGCGCCGGTGCCAGCACGAAGAGCGCATCGGCGACGACGCAGGCACAGCTCTCCGAACAGAACCAGCAGACGACCACCGAACCGGAATGGCTTACCGCGTCGGCACCGGCGCGCGACCCCTTCGTGATACCGCCGCAGTTCGACAACCTGAAACAGCAAGCGCGTGCACAGACCGTGCGCCCTGCCTCCACGCGGGTGGCATCCTCGCCGAGCCCCAGCGCGCTACCACCGATGCCGGTAGTGCCTGTTTCGGGCAATTCTAAAGAGAACAGCCAGACCAGCGCCGCGCCTGAAACCGAGGCACAGCCCAACATCACGGTCACAGGCGTGGTGGTTGGTCAGCGTCCGGTGGCCATCCTGCGCACGGAGGGCGGCGACCAGCGCGTGGTTCAGTCAGGGCACCAGCTGGAAGGCGGCTATGTCCTGCGCGAGGTGTCGCGAGACGGAATCGTTATCGAAAAAGACGGCAAAACAGTGACCTTGCGTCCGGGAGGTAATCCGAATGCGAAGTAGATATTCCCTTTCGTTCGTTGCGCTACTGCTGGTGCTGGGTGCATCTCTTGCCGTTCACTCCGCGCCCAGCACGCCTCACGCGCAGGTGAAGTTCGTGCAGAGTGACGCCTTTTTGCAGGTGATCATCCAGACGAACGCACCTGTGGGCATGCCCGGTGTGGGCTTCTACGGCAAGCGCGGCTGGGTGTACGTGGACGTGCCCGCCGGTCTGATAGGCAAGGCGAAGATGGAGCGTGTGCGAAGCGGTGGCATCCTGTGGGCACGCTACGGATGGTACCGCGCACGCCCGCCGATCACCCGCATCTGGGTGGCAACCAGCGAGAAGCGCCCCGCGCAGATCACCCAGCAGGGCGATGGCAAGACGCTGGTGCTGACGGTGTGGAAGCGGGGATACTCTCCTGACACCGCCCCCGTGCAGGCGGACACTCCTCCCGCTCCATCTGCTACCGCCTCGCAAAGCGCGTCCATCCAGCCCAAGGCGCCCAAGCCGACGGTGACGCCGGCGCAGACCCCTGCAGACCAGGAGGAGGCTGAGGCAAAACCCGCTACACAAGCTCCGACAGCCGAGGAGCCTATCAGTCCAACTCAGCCCCCAAAACCCGAAATGAAGCCCGCATCCAAGCCAGCAGATGGCGTTCAGGTGGCGCAGTTGCCGGAGTCCAAGCCCACCCTGCCGCGCAAGCCCTCAGCAGGCGAGACGCGCATCGCCGCTGCGCCTCCGCGCCCCGCACCGCAGGTAACGGTGGACTTCGTAGGGGCGGAGATCGCCGATGTGCTCAAGGCGCTCTCCCTGCAAACGCAGACGAACATTGTCACCAGCCCGGAGGTGAAGGGCACGGTGACCGTCAGCCTCGCGGGCGTGGGCGTGGAGGAAGCGCTGGACCTGGTGACTCGCCTCAGCGGCTATCGCTACGCCAAGCTAGGCAACACCTACGTGGTAGCTACCCCGCAGGGACTGCAGAACCTGTTAAACGGCACGCAAACGCCCGCCCCATCGCCGCCGCGGGTCACGCAGATAGTCGCCTATCGCTATGCCGACCCGAACAGCCTGGGCAAAGTGCTCCAAGAGCAGGCACCCGGCGTGCAGGTATCGTGGAACCTGACCAGCGTACAGCCCGCCGGCAAGGCATCTGGTACGAAGGTCGCACTGGTGTCGGGGACGGAGGCGGAAGTGCGCACTGCTACCGAACTGATCGAAATGGTGGATAGCACGCTCAGCAAGTCCGAACAGGACATCGTGGTAGACACCTACACTGTGAAGCACGCTTCGCCTACCGACCTGCGTCGCATCGTCTCGGAGCTGATGCCGGCGGTGAATATCATCCTGGGACCCCGTCCGGGCTTCAACCTGCTTGCACCCGCCCCGTTGGGCGACTCAGCGGGACGAACCGTTGGCAAAGAGGGAGTAGACAAGGCGTTGCAGGGTGCTGGCGGTGCGGGCGGCGGAGAGCAGGCTGGTGGCAACCAGTCCGACGGTGGTAAGGAGGACGCATCGGTTGACGAGCGGGTGAACACGCTCATCCTAACCGGTCCGCGCTCTGCGGTGGAGCGTGCCAAAGAGGCGCTGGCTCGCATCGACGTGGCGCCGCCGCAGGTGCTGATCGAGGCAAGGGTGGTGGAGATCAGCACGGACGTGGACAACACGCTGGGCGTGCTGTGGGACTTTACCAACACCAAAGCCACCTTCACGTTGGATACCCCGAACCCACCCGACAGGGGCAACTTCGGCACCATCGTGTTCGGACGGCTCACGCGCGACGCCATCGGCATCGGCGCCAAGCTGGATGCCCTGTTCAAAGACAACAAAGCACGTCTGCTGGCGAACCCGAAACTGCTGGTGCTGAACGCAAAGCAGGCGCAAATCTTCATCGGCGATGAGGTGCGCTACATCGAAAGCGTGCAGTCCACACAAAACGGTGTCAGCGTCACCACCGGCAAGGTGAACGTAGGCATCCAGCTCAACGTGGTGGCGAAGGCGAACCCCGATGGGGAGATCAGCCTGCAGATTCACCCCGAGGTCAGCCTCATTACCGGCTTCCTCAAGACACCGGTCGGCGGCGAGATCCCGCAGGTGTCCCGTCGATTCGCCGACAGCGCGGTGCGCCTGCGCAGTGGTGAGACGCTCGTTATCGGCGGTCTCATCTCCCAGCGCGATCTGAAGCTGGTGCAGAAAGTGCCTCTGCTGGGAGACCTGCCGGTGCTGGGCTATCTGTTCAAGCAGACCAACACCAAGCGCAGTAACTCGGAGATCATGGTCTTCCTGACCGCCAGTCTGTGGAAAGAATAGATTGGGAACGCCAGGTGTGATGGAGGGTGAGCCGCGATGCGCCACATCGCACTCACCCTCCGCTATTCTCATCAGAAAGGGGCGGGTATTTCTGCTCGCCGGGGAGCAAGGCAGTAGCGATGGCATCCACGACAGGTGAGATATTTGTACAGGCAGGGCTCATCACCCGCGAGCAACTCGCGATGGCGATTGAGAAGCAGAAACAGCTCCAGTCGCACGAAAACATCGGCGAGTTGCTGGTGGATATGGGACTTATTACCGAGCGCGACCGCGTGCGGTGCATGGGTGAGCATTGGGGCGTCGCCTACGTAGACCTGACGCAACAGCCTCCTGAACCCGAAGCGGTGAAACTGCTGGCACAGGATATCGCCCGTCGGTTCAAAGCGGTGCCCGTCAGCCTGAACAATGGGCGACTGACGGTGGCGATGGTGAACCCCCTAGACATCTTTGCCATCGATGAGATTCGCCTCATCACGGGCAAGGATGTGGAACCGGTGATCGCCACCGAGGAGGACGTGCTCAACGCGCTCAACTCGGCATACCGTCAGGAAACGGCGGTGACCGATGTGCTGAGCCAGGTGGTGCGCGAGATAGACGACGCGCAAATCGACGTGCGGAGCTCGTCCCGCGCCGAGGAAGAGGAAAACCTCAGCGTCGAACAGCTGCGCGAGCTCAGCGAAGATGCGCCGGTGGTGCGCCTGGCAAACCTCATCATTACCAAAGCCATTCAGGACAAAGCCAGTGACATCCACATCGAGCCCGCCAAAGAGTATGTGAAGGTGCGCTATCGTATCGACGGCATCATGCAGGATGCCATGGTACTGCCCAAGCGCGTACAGGCTTCGCTTATCAGCCGGTTCAAGATCATGGCGGACATGGACATCGCCGAAAAGCGCGTGCCGCAGGACAACCGAATCTCGGCGGTGATCGACGGCAAAACCTACGACTTCCGCGTATCTACCCTGCCTTCCGTGCACGGCGAGAAGGTGGTCATGCGTGTGCTGGACCGCAGTAGTATCACCGTCGACTTTCACAAGCTGGGTATGTTGCCGTATACGCTGGAAATGTTTGAGGCGATGATTGCTCGCACGTATGGAATAATCCTTGTGACAGGACCGACCGGTTCGGGCAAGTCCACCACGCTCTACTCGGTGCTGTCCAAGCTCAATTCGGGCGAAAAGAACATTTTGACGATTGAGGACCCGGTGGAGTACGAACTGCAGGGGCTGACTCAGGTCAACGTCAACCCCAAGGCGGGCATGACCTTTGCAGCGGGGTTACGTGCCATGCTACGCCAGGACCCGGACATCATCATGGTCGGCGAGATTCGCGATGCCGAGACCGCCATCATCGCGATTGAAGCCGCGTTGACGGGGCACCTGGTGCTATCCACCCTGCACACCAACGATGCGCCGGGGGCGGTAGCGCGTCTACTGGACATGGGGGTGGAGCCGTTCCTGATCGCCTCTTCGCTGGTGGGCGTGCTGGCACAGCGTCTGTTGCGCACGATCTGCTCGAAGTGCAAGGAGCCCTATGTGCCCCCGCGCGATGCCATGCAGAGGCTGGGGATGAACCTCGAAGGGCATTCTAACGTGACCTTTTATCGTGGGCGTGGCTGTGATGCCTGCAAAGGCAGTGGCTACAAAGGACGTACGGGCATCTACGAGCTGATGCCAGTGACCGACAAGGTGCGCGAGCTCATTCTGGCGCGAGCCTCTTCCTATGCCATTCGCGAGGCGGCTATCGAAGCGGGAATGCGCACCCTGCGTGAAGACGCCATGCAGAAAATCCTGCTGGGCATCACCACGCTGGAAGAATCACTGCGCGTCATCTACTCAGGCTGAAAACCATGACGAATCGGAGGTAGACAGATGGGTTCTATGACAGGGGTATTTCCTAAATCACCCCAGGACGTGGTGCAAAACGTCGGCGAGATCGCGATGATACCGCAGGTGGTGATGAAGGTGCTGGACATGACTAGCAGTACCCGCGCCACCACGCAGGAGCTGGAAGATGTCATCGGGCAGGATCAAGGCTTGACCAGCAAGGTGCTGACGCTGGCGAACTCGTCCTATTATGGGCTACCTCGCCGCGTCAGCTCCCTGCGCGAGGCGGTGATGTTTCTGGGCTTTCGCGCGGTGCGCAACATCGCCATGACAGCATCCTGCTATAACATGTTTATCGGCAAGTCCGACAGTCAGAGCCTGTTGAAGCGTCGTATCTGGAAGCACTCGGTAGACACCTCGCTACTGACGCGCCTGGTATGCTCCTACGCGTCGGATGTGGTTGCCGATGAAGCCTTCGCCGCTGGCTTGCTACACGACATCGGTAAAGCGGTGCTGGAACAGTACTATCCTCAGGCAATGCTTCAAGTGGTGCAGACGGCGGAAAGGTTGGGAATCCGCCACCACGAAGCGGAAGAGCAGATTCTCGGCTTCAACCACGCCGATGTGGGGCTGGCGCTGGCTATCCACTGGAACCTGCCAACCGTTCTGGCGGAGGCTATCGGCTACCATCACTACGTCTCCGCCGCGATGACCGCGCCCAAGCTGGCAGCAGTAGTGGCAATCGCCAGCGACATCTCCAACATGTTGGAAGATGGCGTTAGCGAGGAGCTGTGGGAGGTCGCTATCGATCGGGAGGCGATACAGACCTTAGGCATCACGCCGGAGCAGATAGAGGCTCTGCTCGCCGGGTGCGGGGTCGAAGTGGAGCGCAGTGCGGGACTGCACAACATGGCTGCGTAACGGGAGGTGAGTTTGTATGGAGTACGGTAACACGCGCCAGATGATAGACCTCGAGGCTCTGGAACCTTTGGAGGAAGATATCCCTGCGGAGCGCGCAGCAGGAAGAGGGACGGTAGCCATCGCGCAGGAGACGAGCCGTGCACCCGATGGGGAAATGCTCTCCGTCGAGGACGTGCATATCGATGACCTTCTGCGCATGACGGTGGAGAAGGGCGGTTCCGATTTGCACCTGTCCACTGGGCTGCCGCCGATGGTCAGGGTGGATGGACGCCTGTATCCGCTCCCCTTCGAGCCGTTGAACCCGCGTGACATCCAGCGCCTGGTGTATGATGTGCTGACCGGGGAGCAGATACAGAAGTTTGAAAAGACGAAGGAGCTGGACTTCTCTTATGGCGTCAAGGACGTGGGCAGGTTTCGCTTCAACGTCTACCGCCAGCGTGGATCGGTGGGATGCGCGATGCGTGCCATTCCATCCGCCATTCCCACCCTCGAACAGCTGCGCCTGCCACCCATTCTGCGCGAGTTGACCCGACGTCACAGTGGGCTGATTCTGGTGACCGGACCCACCGGCTCCGGCAAGTCCACAACCATCGCCTCCATGATCGACGTCATCAATACCGAGCGCAATTGCCATATCATGACCATTGAAGACCCGATTGAATACCTCCATTCTCATAAAAACAGCATGGTCAATCAGCGCGAGCTGGGCTCGGACACCGATTCGTTCCACAACGCCCTGCGTGCGGTGCTTCGCGAGGACCCGGACGTGATCCTCGTGGGCGAGATGCGCGACCTGGAGACCATCCGCGCCGCGCTCACTCTGGCGGAGACGGGACACCTAGTGTTCGCTACGCTACATACCCGCAACGCGCCCCAGACGATAGACCGCGTGGTGGATGTGTTCCCTCCGGAACAGCAGGAGCAGATTCGCGTGCAGTTGGCGAACACGCTGGAAGCGGTCATCGCCCAGCAGTTATTGCCGATGCTTGGGGGCGGACGTGTGGCCGCGGTGGAGATCATGATCGCCACCCCAGCCATCCGCAACCTGATTCGGGAAGGCAAGGTGCACCAGCTCTATTCGGTTATGGAAACCAGCGCCCAGCAGGGGATGCAAACGATGGACCGTGTGCTGGCGGACCTGCACCTCAACGGGCTGGTTTCGTTTGAGGAAGCCGTACTGCGCTGTATCGACCGCGAGAACTTCATGCGGTTCATCCAGACTCGATAAGCGAGGAGAGTGAGTGCAATGCCCCAGTTCATATACAATGCGGTAGACCCGTCTGGGCGCACCCTGCGCGGAGTGATGGAGGCTGACGACGAGCGGCTGGTGCTGGCTTGGCTTCACGAACAGCACTATCACGTGCTCAGTGTCCAGCCGAAGCGCGGGGGATTCAGCCTGGCTATGCTCAAGGAACTGAACCGCTCCAAGAAGGTGAAACTGCTGGAGTTGGTGATGTTCAGCCGCCAGTTTGCCACCATGATTGACGCGGGTATCCCTATCCTGAAGAGCCTCGATGCGCTGGAGACGCAGACCAAAAACCCTACCCTGCGCGAGGTCATCGGAGCGGTGCGACAGGACGTCAAGGGAGGCATGTCCCTCGCGGACGCGCTCAGCAAACATCCGCACGTGTTCTCCAAGCTGTACGTCAACATGGTGCGCGCAGCGGAGGTAGGGGGTATCCTAGACCAGATACTCGACCGCCTAGCGCAGTTCCTGGAAAAGGAGTTGGAAATCCGGCAGAAGATCAAATCGGCGATGATGTACCCGGTGCTGGTGCTGGTCTTCTCGATGCTGATGGTGTTCGCGCTGTTCACGTTCGTGCTTCCACGCTTCAAGGAGATTTTCGAGAGCATGAACGTGAAGATGCCCGCCACCACGCAGTTCCTGTTCCACCTCAGCGATTACGCGGTGGCATACTGGTACGTGCCGCCAGCGCTGCTGGTGGGCTCGTTGCTGTTCCTCAAGCAGTACGGCAAAAACCCAAAGGGGCGCTATCAAATCGACCTAATGAAACTGCGATTGCCCATCATCGGCGACCTGGTGCTGAAGATGAGCATCTCGCGCTTCGCTCGCACGTTCGGCGTGCTGATTGCCAGTGGTGTGTCGATGATGCGCTCCCTAGAGATCGTGGCGGAGACCGCTGGTAACAGCGTGCTGGCGAGTGCCATTGAACAGGCGCGCAACGGCGTGCGTGAAGGACAAAAGTTGAGTGCACCTCTGGGGGCTAGCGGGCTGTTCCCCACCATGGTCACCCATATGATTGACGTGGGCGAGGAGACCGGTCGCCTCAGCGATATGCTGGTGAAGGTTTCCGATTTCTACGAGAAAGAGGTGGATGCCACTGTCAAGGGGTTGACATCCATGATCGAGCCCCTGTTGATTATCTTCCTGGGGGTTGTAGTGGGGTTTATCGCCATCTCGGTGATGACGCCTATCTTCACCCTGGTCAGCAGTATCAACTGAGGTGCGCGCTACAGGGCGCGGAAGCCGGCTTCCGCGCCCAGATTCATTCCTCACACAGCACTCCCACTTCCCCCGCTTCGTCGATAATATCGGCGAGGGTGGTACTGCGGAACGACTGCTCGACCAGCTCCCAGGCGTTATCCAACCGCTGGTGCAGGGGACACAGTTTATCCCGATGTGCCTTCAGCTTCAACGGGCAGGAGGTAATGCGCGGGATAGGGTCTACCGCTTGCACCACCTCGTAGATGGTGATCTCTTCCGCAGGTCTCGCCAGTGTAAACCCCCCACCTAACCCTCGGCGCGAGGTAATCAACCCCGCTTTGCTCAGGTTCTGCAAAACCTTCGCCAGATAACCTATCGGCACCCGGGTGATCCGGGCGATCTGCTGATTGGTGTGCGAGCGATCGGGCTCCTGAGCCAGATACACCATCGCTCGCAGGGCATACTCTGCCGTCTGCGAAATCATTACTTCTCCTCCACGCTAGAAGGCCTTGACATCTATTTTATCACAGTGGTATAATCAAAGCAAACTGGATAAAGATATATAATTATCCAGTAATTGTGCACAGAAGGAGGATGCGAAGATGCGGTACGCAAAGCTGTGGTATGGACTGGCGGTCGTAGTTCTCCTCTCCTTTGCGGTGCTGGGATACTACGGCTTCGAGATATATCAGCAGGCTCCACCCATTCCCCAACGTGTGGTTACCACCCAAGGCGAGGTGCTTTTCACCCGCGAACAGATTCAGCAGGGACAGAGTGTATGGCAATCGATGGGCGGGCAGGAGGTTGGTTCCATTTGGGGACACGGGGCATATGTTGCGCCCGACTGGTCGGCGGATTGGCTCCATCGTGAAGCGGTGGCGATGCTAAACATTCTGGCGCAACAGCGGTATGGAGTTTCCTTTGAGAACCTTTCGGCGGACCAGCAGGCGTCTTTGAAGGAGCAGGTCAAGCGTGAGATCCGCACGAATACGTATAACCCGCGGACGGGCGACATCGTGGTTTCGCCGTTACGTGCTCAAGCGATACGTCGCGTTAGTGCGCATTATGCTGCGCTGTTCGGTGACGACCCGAGCCTACAGACCCTGCGCGAAGACTACGCCATTCCTCCTAACAGCGTGCCCGACCCCCAGCGTCGTTCTACGATGAGTGCCTTTTTCTTCTGGACGGCGTGGGCATGTGGCACCAACCGCCCCCATAGCAATGTCACCTACACCAACAACTGGCCTCATGAGCCGCTTATCGACAACCATCCTACCGGATCCATCCTGCTGTGGTCTATCATCAGCGTGTTTGCGCTGTTGGCAGGTGTCGGCGGGATGGTTTGGTACTTCGCATCCCGTCGCCAGGAAGACGAAGAGGTGCTTATACCCAAGGAGAACCCTCTGCACGGGATACAGATGACCCCTTCGATGCACGCGACCATCAAATATTTCTGGGTGGTCATAGCGCTGTTCTTGATACAAGTGGTCTTTGGAATCCTGACCGCGCACTACAGCGTGGAGGGGCTCGGCTTTTTCGGTATTCCGTTAGCGCGCTACCTGCCCTACGCGGTTGTGCGCACGTGGCATGTGCAGTTGGGTATCTTCTGGATAGCCACTGCATGGCTAGCGACGGGGCTCTTCGTGGCACCAGCGGTATCTGGCTACGAGCCGAAGTTTCAGAAACTGGGCGTTCATCTGCTGTTCACAGCGCTACTCGTGTTGGTTGTGGGTTCCATGGCTGGGCAATGGCTTTCCATTCAACAACGACTGGGGCTGAATCTCAGCTTCTGGTTCGGACATCAAGGCTATGAGTATGTAGACCTCGGCCGCTTCTGGCAGATTCTTCTGTTGGTTGGACTGCTGTTGTGGCTGGGGTTGGTTGGGCGTGCCCTACTACCTGCGCTACGCACCCGCTCCGATAGCCGCAGTCTGCTAGCGTTGTTCCTGATGTCAGCATTGGCTATTAGCGCATTCTATAGTGCAGGGCTCATGTGGGGACGCCATACGCATCTGGCTCTGGCGGAGTACTGGCGCTGGTGGGTAGTACACCTATGGGTGGAAGGCTTCTTTGAGGTGTTTGCTACTGCCGTCATTGCCTTCCTGTTCAGCCGAATGGGACTGGTGAAGGTAGCGACTGCCACCAGCGCGGCGCTTTTTACCGCTATTACCTATTTGACCGGCGGTATTATCGGCACCATGCACCATCTGTACTTCACCGGCACACCAACTGCGGTGCTTGCATGGGGAGCCACTTTCAGTGCGCTGGAGGTTGTACCGCTAGTGCTAGTAGGGTTCGAGGCTTACGAGAACCTGAAGCTAAGTACCGTTCGACCGTGGGTGCGGGCGTTCCAGATGCCCATCCTGTTTTTCGTTGGCGTAGCGTTCTGGAACATGGTCGGAGCAGGGCTGTTCGGTTTCCTAATTAACCCGCCGATAGCCCTTTACTACATGCAGGGCTTGAACACTACGCCGGTACATGGGCATACAGCCCTGTTCGGGGTGTATGGACTGCTCGGATTGGGCTTGATGCTCTTCTGCCTGCGAGCCTTTACCCTCCATCGCGAGTGGGATGTCCGGCTTCTGCGGTTTGCCTTCTGGGCGATGAATATCGGGCTGTCGCTCATGGTACTACTCAGCCTCTTGCCCATCGGGCTACTGCAGACAGCCGCGAGCGTCGAGCACGGGCTGTGGTATGCACGCTCTGCAGAGTTCTTACAGACGCCATTGATACAGACCTTGCGGTGGATGCGGGTGATCGGTGACACTGTCTTCACTGTAGGCGCGGTCGCTCTGGCATGGTTCGTCGTCGGACTGCATACCGGACGGTCAATGCAACCATTGGAGGAGCGGGCATATCCCGTTTCTCGGGAGCACGAGCTGGTGCCGCGTTAACAACAAGGAGAAAAAGCACCATGGCTGAACCATATCTATTACTCACAGACCCGGCACAACAGGTGGAGATTCCACGGGACGGCATCTTGAGCCGCACGCTGTACCAGGACCAACACGTGAAGGTAGTGCTCTTCGGGTTTGACCAGGGACAGGACCTTTCGGAGCATACCGCGTCCATGCCTGCTCTGCTCCATTTCGTGCAGGGTGAGGCGGAACTGACCCTGGGTGCTGAAAAACGCCCTGCCACCGCCGGCACATGGGTCTACATGACACCCAATCTACCACACAGTGTGGTGGCGAAGACGCCGGTGGTGATGTTGCTGATATTGCTCCGACAACAAGGATAACACCTATATCAGGAGGGATACCATGAACCACCTCGACACCACGACCACCGTAGCGCAGATGGTGATTGAGCGCCCCAGTCGTGCGCGGGTGTTCGAAGAACTGGGCATCGACTATTGCTGTGGGGGCAGAAAATCGCTTCAACAAGCTTGCGAGGAGAAGAACCTGAGCGTCGAGGAGGTCACTCGTCGACTGCTGGAAGCCGAACAACAGGCTGAGCCTGAAGAGCGCGATTGGTCGCAGGCGACGCTGACCGAGCTGTGCGAGCATATCGTGCAGACGCATCACGAATACCTACGCAACGAACTACCCCGCCTGAGCGATTTGGCGCGGAAAGTAGCGGAGGCTCATGGTGACGAACGTCCGGAGTGGCACACGGTGCGCGAGGTGTACGAGAGCCTGCGTTCCGAACTGCAACTACACATGCAAAAGGAGGAGCACGTGCTGTTCCCCGCCATCATGCAGATGGAGCAGGCGAACGCGCCGTTGCGCTTCCCCTTCGGCACGGTTGCGAACCCCATCCGCATGATGGAGTACGAGCACGATAACGCCGCGCAGGCGCTGGAGCAGTTGCGCCAGCTCACCAACGACTACACGCCCGCGGAGGACGCCTGCCCGACCACCCGCGCCCTGCTGGACGCGCTACAGACTCTGGAGAAGGACCTCCATCTGCACATCCACAAGGAGGACAACATCCTCCATCCCCGTGCCATTGCGCTGGAGGAGCGGGTCTCCAGGCATTAGGAACCCATCCTGCTTGGGGGCGCGCCTGCGCCCCCAGCAATCCAATCACTTCTGGGCAATATCTCCTATTTTGGGCTGCACCAGCCGTTCAAAGTCGCGATATGCCATCCGGATGACCTCGATGTGGGAACCGGCATTGAACGCGATCTCCTCGTCTTCGCGAAGGCTGGTGTCGGCATACACCTCCATCCCGTACAGGTTGCCGAAAGGTGGCATGGCACCCGTCTCGCACTCGGGGAACATGTACTGGAACTCCTGCTCAGTGGCGAGCTCGGCTTTGTGCGCGCCTGCTACCTGTTTTAGCGCGTCCAGGTTTACCTTACGGGTCGCGAGCAATACCGCCATCGCCATTTTGCCGTCCAGTTTCACTATCACCGTCTTGGCGAACTCCTTGCCGCGGATGTGGGTGGAGGCAGCGACCTCCTGAGCGGTGTAGGCGCGCGAGTGGGTGATGCTGACGTACTTCACGTTGTGGCTGTCGAGGAACTCTTTCAATTTGCGTGCGGGCATGGCTTGCACCCCCCGTCCTGTCGGATGCGGACATCCCCATCATAATACGAAACGTTCCGTTGCGTCAAGGGGTAGAAATCAGCCAGCAGTAGGAGGTAACACCTCTCCGGGACAGGGCGAGGACGACATCGTTCGCTGACGACCCGCCCTCCCCCTGTTACTCCAGTCCCAGCCTTTGGAAGGTCACGTCCAAGTGGCGCAGGTGGTGCTGAAGGTCAAAGCACCGGTCGATCTCCGACTCGCTAAGCACCTGGCGCACCTCGGGGTCCTCCTTCAGGCTCTGCTGGAAATCTGCGCCCTCCCATGCTTTGGCGGCGTTTCGTTGAACCAGCCGGTAAGCCTGCTCGCGCGAGAGCCCTTTGCTGACTAGCGCCAGCATCACGTGCTCGCTGAACACCAGCCCGCCGAACTTCTGCATGTTGCGTTTCATGTTTTCGGGGAAAACCGCCAGGTGTTCTAGAATGTCGGTGAGTTTCCACAGCATCCAGTCTACCAGGATGCTGGCGTCTGGCAGGATGATGCGCTCCACGCTGGAGTTAGACAGGTCGCGCTCGTGCCAGGTGGCGATGTTCTCCAGCGCGGGGATGAGGGTGCCGCGTACGACCCGCGCCAGCCCCGACACGGTTTCACAGTTCCATGGGTTGCGCTTGTGGGGCATAGCCGAAGAGCCGGTTTGTCCCGGCGCGAAGTATTCTTGCACCTCCAGAATCTCGGTGCGCTGGAGGTTGCGCAGTTCGGTGGCAAATCGTTCCAGCGACGCCGCGAGGATGCTCAACGTGCTCAGGTAGGTGGCGTGCACGTCCCGTGAGATAATCTGCGTGGATGCTGGCGCAGGCTTCAAGCCCAGCTTCGCGCACACGTACTCTTCTACGCGCGGGTCGATATTCGCGTGGATCCCTACCGCGCCCGACACCTTGCCCACGCACACCATCTCGCGGGTGAACTCCAGCCGCTGGAGATTGCGTTGCATCTCATCGTACCAGCCCGCCAGCTTGAAGCCGAAGGTGATCGGCTCGGCATGGATACCATGCGTGCGTCCGATCATCGGGGTGTGCTTGTGCTCCTTTGCCAGCCGGGCGATGACCTCAGCCAGGCGCCGTGTGCGGGCGAGCAGTTGGTCGCACGAGTCGCGCAACAGCAGTGCCAGCGCAGTATCAACCACATCGTAAGAGGTGATTCCATAGTGCACGTAACGCCCTTCCGGTCCGACGTTCTCTTCCACGTTACGCACGAACGCCATCACATCGTGGCGGGTGACCTGTTCCAGTTCTGCCATGCGCTGGAGGTCAAACCGGGCGCGTTCGCGAATGGTTTGGGCAGCCTCTCGGGGGATGTAGCCGTATTCTGCCAGTCCATCGCACACCGCCAGTTCCACCTCCAGCCATTTCTGGGTGCGGTGTTCGATATCCCAGATTTTGGCCATTTCGGGGCGAGTGTAGCGTTCGATCATGCCGGTTCCTCCCTGATTGCTGTTAACAGCAATATTATACTGGTTCCTGTGCTTTTGTGTACCCAGGGGTGGAGATGGCACCGCTGGCAGATGTGCCAATCCTTGACATCCTGCCGTAATCTCGCTATACTTTTTCATATACGTATACGTATTCACAGCATTGCTACGATGCCAGACCTGACTCAAGAACAGATAGCAGAGCTCTCGCGCGTGTCGCAGGCGACCGTTTCGCGCGTCCTGCGGGGTGACCCGCGCGTGAACGAGGAACTACGCCAGCGCGTGCTGGAGGTGATCCGACAGCATGGCTATGTGCCCGATGCGCGGGCGCAGTCCTTGCGTTCCCAGCGCACCGGCACACTGGGGCTGGTGGTGCACCGCTCGCCCAAACAGTTGGCGCGTGACCCCTTCTTCAGCGCGTTAATAGCCGCCATCATCGAGTTCGCGGGCGAGGGGGGCTATCACTTGTGTGTGGACGCGGCGCGTGCCGTGCAGTCCCGCCGTGCTATCTATGAAGACCTCCTGCGCACCCGGCGTGTGGACGGACTGATCCTGGTAGAGCCGCAAACGCGGGATGAGCGGATGCCGCGCCTGCTGGAAGAGGGCTTCCCCTTCGTGCTGATCGGTCGCTATGAGCCGATTGATGCCGTCTACTCGGTGGACAACGACAACATAGGCGCGGGCTACATGGCGACGCAACACCTCCTTGGCAAGGGGCATCGGCGCATCGCCTATATCAGCGGTCTGCGGGGCATCTTCGTCTGTGAAGACCGGGGTCAAGGCTACCGGCGTGCGCTGGAAGAGGCGGGCTTGGCGTATGCGCCCGAACTGGTCGCATGGGGCGATTTCTCCGAGGCGCACGGCTACCGCTCGATGAGCCGCCTGCTGGGGTTACCAGACCCGCCCACTGCCGTGGTTGCCGTCGACGACGTGGTGGCGATCGGCGCCCTGCGTGCGGCGAAGGAACATGGCGTGGCGATCCCTCAACAGGTGGCAGTCATCGGCTTCAACGACTCGCCCTTCTGCCAGTACGTGGAGCCTCCCCTCAGCTCGGTCGCGGTGGATATCCGTGCCCTAGCACACCTCGCGACGCAGGTACTGATTGACCTGATTGAGGAGCGTGAGGTGTCCCAGCGTCGCCACATCGTGCCGTGTCACCTGGTGGAAAGGGCTTCTACCTGATGGTGAACCCGCTCCGTGTGCTCGCCTCCAGTATCCTGCTGTGGTGGCTGGCTACCCTAGTACAGGCGCAGGAGGGAGTGCCAGTCACCTTTCGCCTGCGGTTGGAACAGCCGGCGCAGGTGGTGTACCTCGCGGGCACGTTTAATGACTGGCAGGTCGGGCGAAACCCCATGTACAGTGAGGATGGGGGCAAAACATGGACGCTGACCCTGCACCTCATGCCCGGTGTGTACCAGTACAAGTTCGTCGTCAACGGCACCGAATGGCGCACCGACCCCAACGCCGTGCAGAACGTGGACGACGGCATGGGCAATATCAACTCCTTGCTGGTGGTCGAGGCGAAGGGCATCAACCCGCCCGCTCGTGCCGGCGATGGCGTGATAACCCTTTCCGTCCTGCGTCACGACCCGCACGACCTGTTCTACCTGCAGACAGATAACGAGCATGCCGTGCTGACGGTGCGTACGCGCCGTGACGACGTACAACAGGTGACCCTCGTCTTGTGTGACGGCAAACGTTTCATCACCAGGGCGGTTCCTCGAGTCGCGCGGGACGTGCTCTTCTCCTACTATCGGCTGAGTGTGCCTCTACGGGCATGGCAGTACCTCTTCTGGGTGCAGGACGGCACGCGCAAAGTATGGGTGTCGCCCTCCGGCGTCTCCGAAGGCAAGCCGGCGCAATGGTTTCGCCTGGAGCCGCAACGCCTGCCGCGAGTGCGGGTGCCTGCGTGGACGGCGGATGCCGTGTTCTACCAGATTGTGCCCGACCGCTTCCTGAACGCCGACCCCGGCAACGACCCCGACCCAAAGAAGCCGCTAGATGAAACCGGACGCACGGACGAGTTCTTCGGGGGCGACCTGTGGGGAGTGGTGCGGAAGGTAGACTATCTACACACGCTGGGGGTGACCGCGCTGTACCTCACGCCCGTTTTCACCTCGGTCACGCACCACAAATACGATACAGACGATTACACGCGCGTGGATCCGCACTTTGGCGGCGATGAGGCACTGATTACCCTCTGTCGCGAGCTGAAACGGCGGGGAATGCGCCTAGTGTTGGATGGGGTGTTCAACCATGTGGGCGTGCACTTCTTCGCCTTTCGCGACCTTCTGGAGAAGCAGTCCGCCTCTGCATATCGCGACTGGTTTACGGTGCATCGCTTCCCGGTGCGCATCGAGAACCCACCCCCGTATTCCGCATGGTGGAACATTCCCTACGTACCCAAGCTGAATCATGACAACCCGCAGGTGCGCCGCTACCTGTTGGATGTGGTCAGGCGATGGATGCAGAGGGTGCCGTTTGACGGCTGGCGGCTGGATGTGGCTAATGAGGTGCCTGACCGTTTCTGGCGAGAGTTCCGTCGGGAGGTCAAGCGCGTTCGCCCTGATGCGGTGATTATCGGCGAGATCTGGGGCGATGCTTCGCACTGGCTGAGGGGCGACATGTTCGATGCAGCGATGAACTATCCCTGGCGTGCAATCATACTGGACTGGGTTGCGTTTCGGCGCGTTCCTCCGTCGCAGATAGACCAGCGGTTGCGTCTGCTGGCGATGTCCTACCCGCGCTCGGTCACCTACGGCATGTACAACCTGCTCGGCAGTCACGATACCCAGCGTCTTCGCACGCTCTGCGGCGGCGACTGGCAGAAGGTGCGGCTGGCGTTCCTTCTGCAGATGACCCTGCCGGGTGCGCCCGCCATTTACTACGGCGATGAGGTCGGCATGGAGGGTGGAAACATCCCCGACAACCGTCGTCCGATGGAGTGGAGTCCGTCACCCGAGGGCAGGGCGTTGCGGGACTACGTTACCGCGCTCATCCACCTGCGCAAGGCGCAAACTGCCCTTCGCCTCGGCGAGTGGGTTACCCTGTTGACCGATGACCAGCAGAACGTGTATGCCTACCTGCGCCAGCAGGGTAAAGCCCAAATCGTGGTGGCAATCAACAACGGGGAGAAGCCGGCGACCGTCCGGCTACGTGTGCCCGATGCTGGCAAAGAGTTTCAGGTGCTGATTCGCAGTGATGGAGTGGTGGCAGGCGAGCGCATCCGCCCCGACAGGGCTGGGAACATCGCGATAACTCTGCCTCCCCTGTGCGGATGGATACTGGCACCGAAGGGGGGATAAAATTTTGCGCGCGGTTCTCCAAAACGCTTGACAAACGCGGGGCAACAGGTGTATATATAAGAGTGGATGCCGACGTGGTGAAATTGGTAAACACGCTAGGTTCAGGGTCTAGTGCCCGAACGGGCTTGGGGGTTCGAGTCCCCCCGTCGGCACCATTTTTTGTACCCTCTGAGTGCTCATCCCCCGGTGCTTCACGAAAAGGATTCCTTTTGGTCTGTCGGTAACTCTTACACATAGCGAACAGGGAGAGGTGTTGTCGCTGATGGCTCGTGTGTTGATCCTGCCGGACAGCTTAGAGGTAGAGGTCCCGGAAGGTACACCGCTTGTGCGTGCGTTATGGCAGGCAGGGTCTGCGGTTGAAACACCCTGTGGAGGGTTCGGCGTCTGTGGAAAGTGCAAGGTGCGCTTTGCCAGTGGAGCCGTACCCGACCCCACGCCCGACGAACTGCGCCATCTGCCCCCTCAGGAACTATCCGAAGGCTGGCGGTTGGCTTGCCGGCATCGGGTAGGTGAAGATGCTCAGGTCATCGTGCCCGCCGAAAGCCGACCGTCTATCGCGCAGGTGCTGACCACAGCGGTGGAGCGCCTGGTGCTGTTCGAGCCCGCTGTGCGCCGACTGCCGGTGGCTCTGCCCGCTCCAAGCACCACCGACGAGCGTTCCGATCTGCGCCGACTGCTGAACGCCCTGCGTGAGCAACATGGCATCGCACTGGACGTCGGGCAGGTGCCACTGGGAGTGGTGAGGCAGTTGCCGCAGATGGCGCGCGAGGCGGATTTCCGCGTGTTTGCGGTGGTCTTTCACGACCCGGAGCATCCCACCGAAAGCCGCCTCCTCGCGGTACAGCCCAACGACGCCCAACCCCTGCTGGGCATCGCCTTTGACATCGGCACTACTACGCTGGTCGGCTACTTGATAGACCTGCGAACAGGCAAGGAGCTGGCGCACGCCGCGCGGCTCAATCCGCAAGTGCAATACGGCGATGACGTGGTCTCTCGCTTGACCTTCGTGTATCACGACCCGGCTGGCTTGAAGCTGTTGCAACATGCCGTGGTGCGCGGCATGAACGAGATCATCGCCGAATCCTGCCAGAACGCGCAGGTAGACCCGCACCACATCTTCGAAGTGGTGGCGGTGGGTAACACCACCATGCTTCATTTCCTGCTGGGGGTAAATACCAACTCGATCGCGGTGGCGCCGTACGTGCCCGTGTTTGCCGATCTGTTGAGCGTGGAGGCACGGCAAGTCGGCTTGCGTGTCAACCCGTCGGCGGTTCTCACGACCCTACCCTGCGTGGCGGGCTATGTGGGAGCGGATACGGTGGCAGTGGCATTGACCCATCTGTATGACCCGGAGGGGGAGACCGTGCTCGCGTTGGATATCGGCACCAACGGCGAGGTGGTTCTGCGCCATCAGGGCAGATACTACTGCACCTCCGCGGCGGCTGGACCGGCGTTCGAGGGCGGGCGCATCTACCAAGGCATCCGCGCCGAACAGGGCGCCATCGCGCAGGTCAGCGTGGAGGGCAACGGCGACAACCGCTGGCTTCATGTCACCACCATCGGTGGGGGATTGCCCAAGGGTATCTGTGGCTCCGGGTTGATCGATGCGGCGGCGTGCTTGCTGGACATCGGTGCGGTGAACGAGGCAGGTCGTATGAACAACCAGGAGGACGGCGAGTGGTGGAAGTCGCATCTGACCACTGTGGGCGAGCAGAAGGCGTTCCACCTTGTTGCCCCCGAGGCGGCCGGTGTGCCGGACGGAGTGGTGCTTACCCAGAAGGACATCCGTGAACTGCAACTGGCGAAGGGTTCTATCCGGGCGGTGATGGAGGTGCTGTTGCAGGAGGCGGGGATCTCGTGGATGGATGTGCGTCGCCTGCTGGTGGCGGGGGCGTTCGGCATGTATGTGAACATCCGTTCGGCACAGCGGATTGGGTTGATTCCGCCACTGCCTCTGCAACGCATCGAGCCTGTCGGCAATGCGGCGGGTGCTGGTGCGAAGATCGCCCTGCGTTCCGTGCGAGAACGCAAGCGCGCGCAGTGGCTGGCACAACAGATGAAGCATGTGGTGATGACGGGCAACCCGCAGTACCGGGAAGCGTATATGGCGCATCTGGGCTTCATCGAAACACTGGGATAAGCGGTGTGCTGTGACCCCGCGTGAACGTGTAGTGACCGCATTGCAGTTTCGGGAGCCGGACCGCGTGCCCATCTACCTGCGACTGGGGAATGAACCATGCGCTGATGTTCCGCCCGCAGACGTGGTGGGATGTGATCTATCCTGCCGAGAAGGTCATCTGCGATGCGGTGAGAAGGAGAGGCGGCTTGCTCTCCCTGCACAGCGACGGCTATATCACGCCTTTGCTGGACGGGGTGGTGGAACTGAGCTTTCGTGTGGTGCACCCCGTGCAGGAATCGGCGGGCATGCACCCGGCGCAGGTCAAGCGAGACTACTACGGCAAGCTGGGCATCTATGGCGGGCTGGACGTGCGCACCGTGCTGGGGCGTGGACTGCCGCGCGCGCAGCTGGCGGACGAGGTTCGGCGCGTGATGCAGACGCTGAAGCCGGGAGGAGGCTATATCTTCTGCACCTCACACATGGTCCAGCCGGGCACTCCGTTGGACGAGGTGGAGTTCGCTTATCAGGTCGCGCGTGAATATGCCAGGTACTAAACTTGCCCTGCACAAATTACCTGTGCCTCCCGATAATGCGAACAGGTGATTTTGCAGAGGCAGGAGGCGTGCAGGTGATACCGGTACAGGATCAGGCACTGGGGCTGCGTAGGTTAATCTCACAACGGGCGTCCGATGGCGTACTGGGCATCACCCCGAACCAGCGGATAGGCACATGGGTGGTCAGCGTGGTCGGCGGCACGCCCCAGTCGGGCAAAACCACCATCGCGACCAACCTGTGCGCTCTGCTGGGGCAAACGGGGCGCCATGTGGTGCTGGTAGACGGCAACGTTGGCGCGCAGACCTGCAGTCGCCTGCTCGGCACGCAACCGCGTTACTCGCTGGAAGACCTGCTTGCCGACCGACGCGACCTGCCAGAGATCCTGGCACCGGGTGCAGCGGGCATTCGGGTGCTACCCGGTGGGGCGCGTATCCTCGCGCTGAAACGGCTCTCTCCCCAAGGGCAACGCGATGTGATTGAGCGTCTGCGCAGTCTCGAAATGCTGGCGGATGTGGTCTTCATTGACACCGGCAACGCCAGCTCCACCGACACCCTCGCTTACGCCCTCTCCTCCGATATTGTGCTGGCGATAGCCCTTCCGCAACGGGAAAGCCTGTTGAGCACGTATAGTCTGGTGAAGCGACTGCTTCTGCATCGCGCCGACCTGCAGATTGGCTGGGTGATGAACCGTTGCCGTTCGGCAGAGCAGGCGCAGAAGATCGGTAGGCAGGTAGAGCGGTTACTATGCGGGCAATTTGCGGGCAGAGTGTGTCTGCTCGGCAGTATTATGGAAGATAATATAGTGAGTGCGGCAGCGGAGCAGAACACCTGCTTCTGGCTATCCTGGCCCGACAGCGTGGCGGCGAAGGGGCTGTCGGCTCTGTCGGCGGAACTGCGAGCGCGGATTCTGTCGTATCCGGGAGCAGGCAAAGGGCTGCACGCCTTTCTGGCGCGCCTTTCCGACCACTTGCGCCCACCCGCTCTGTTGCCCATCCCGAAAGAGGAGGAACAACCGTGGCTCGTAGCCTGAAAGTACTGATTGTTTCCGCAGAGGTTGCCCCGCTGGCGAAGGTCGGCGGGCTGGCGGACGTAGCAGGGGCGTTGCCCAAGGCACTTCGCGCGTTGGGGCATGATGTGCGCGTGGCGATGCCCTGTTACCGCATGATCGAGAAGAACCCCGAGTATCCCGTGCGCACGGTGATCAAGAGCCTGCCTGTGCCCATCAACCCAATGACTACCGAAGAGGCAATCATCCGGCGCACCAGCCTCAAAGACGGCACGCCCGTCTACCTGGTGGGACATCGGCACTATTTCACCGAAGCCACCGAATCAAAAAAGATATACGCCCTTGAGCCCGAGCCCTACATCTTCTTCGACCGCACCATTCCCCTTCTGATAGAACAGCTGAACTGGATACCCGACATCATCCATGCCAACGATTGGCATACGGGGTTCGTGCCGGTCTATATCCGGGTGCTTCATGCGCATCAGCCCGAATGGCAGAAGGTGGGGCTGGTGTTTACTATCCACAATCTGGCGTATCAGGGCCAGTTCGGATACGAGCTGTTGTGGAAAGCAGGCTTGCCAGAGTGGCTGTTCCACTACGAGCGTCTGGAGTTCTACGGTCGTGTGAACTTCCTGAAGGGCGGAATCGTCTACTCCGACATGGTGAACACGGTCAGCAAGACCTACGCGAAGGAGATTCAGACACCGGAATACGGTTGTCGCATGGAGGGATTGTTGCAGTACATCGCCTCACAGGGTAGGCTGGAGGGCATCGTTAACGGCATCGACTACGAGGAGTACAATCCCGCTACCGACCCGCGCATCCCCGCGCACTACAGTGCGGATGACCCATCGGGCAAGGCACAGTGCAAAGAGGCTCTGCAGAAAGAGTGTGGGTTTACACCCAGTGCCAGCACGCCGGTCATGAGCATGATCACGCGCCTTGCCGACCAGAAGGGACTGGACCTAATTGACCCCATTGCCAGCGAGATACTGCACCTCGGCTTCCAGTTTGTGGTGCTGGGCACGGGTGACCCGCGCTACGAGCAGTTGTTCACCGAGCTGGCACACAAGAATCCTCAGCGGATGAAGGCGTTCATCGGGTTTGACCCCGACCTGGCACAGCGCATCTACGCGGGCAGTGATATGTTCCTGATGCCCTCCCGATTTGAACCGTGCGGGTTGGGGCAGTTAATGGCTCTGCGCTATGGAACCATTCCCATCGTGCGCAAGACGGGCGGTCTGGCGGACACCATTACCGACTTCTCGCCCCGTACGGGCAAGGGGAACGGCTTCGTGTTCGAGGATTACAATTCGGCGGAACTGCTGAAGGCGATCAAGCGTGCGCTGAAAGCCTATCAACAGCCGGAGGTGTGGCGGCGTCTGGTGGACTCTGCCCTGCGCTCGGATTACTCGTGGCAACATGCCGCAGGCGAGTACGAGCAGCTCTATCTGCGTGCGCTGGAGCGACGCAACGCCAGCCTCGAAGCCGCATAGGCGCGTGCCACGGCGTTTTCTGGAGGGCGAGGCAGACGCCGAGCCGAACACCCCCTTCCGCGGGGTAACGGCTCACCGGGAGGTTCGCCCTCCAGTGGTGGAACGACGTCCACTGGCAATCGTGCCGATGGTATGTTATACTACTAAATGTCGTGACGGAGTTTGGCGTGAGCGCAAGTCGGCTAACGTGGCTCGTAGCGCTTTGGGGTGCGGTATGGACATGGCTACTGGCGAGCTGGAGCGGTGTCTCGCTAGCCACGAGTCTCTTCCGTGCGGTCACCGTCTTTGTGATGCTTACTGCGGTCTTTATCGTGTTTCAGGTGATTTTTGCTAGCACCCGGAGCGCGCCGAAGCCTTCTGAAGACCGACCTACTGCGCAAGAGACGCCATCTCCCCCCGACTCACAGCAAGAGGACACGCAGAACAAACAGGCGGCGTAGTCCCATTAGGCGGTGCGAAGCGCACCCAATTCAGAGGTTAAGGAGAACAGGTGGGTCATGCCTACAGCGGAGATGGATAAAGCATGGGAGCGTTTCAAACGCTATGGCGACCCTCAGGCACGCAATCAGATCATCGAGCGTTACGCCTATCTGGTCAAAATTACTGCAGGACGAGTGGTCAGTTCGCTCCCACCGACTTTGGACCGTGAAGACCTAGTAAGCGCAGGCGTGATGGGGCTGATTAAAGCCGTCGACCAGTTTGACCCCTCGCGGCAGGTCAAGTTTGAAACCTACGCTATCGCCCTCATCCGGGGCGCGGTTCTGGAGCTCCTGCGTTCGGAGGACTGGGTGCCGCGTTCGGTGCGCGACCGGGTGAAGAATCTGGAGCGCACCTACTCTGCGCTCGAAACCCGTCTGGGGCGACCACCGACCGAAGAGGAGATCACGCGGGAGATGGGCATTACGCTGGAAGAGTACCACCAACTGCTGTGCGACGCGGGACGCACCAACCTGATTTCGCTCGACGACCTCATCCTGGGCACGCAGGATGCTAACGAGAAACTGCACATGGCGGACGTGCTCTCGGATGCCACCGCCGACCCCATCGCTGAGGTGGAACAGCGCGAGATGCGTCGCCTGCTGGCAGAAGCCATTGACCGTCTGCCCGACCGCGAACGTTTGGTGATCGCTCTCTACTACTATGAAGGTCTGACCTTCCGCGAAATCGGCAAGGTGCTCAACGTCTCCGAATCACGAGTCTACCAACTGCATACCCAGGCGGTCTTGCGCCTGCGCAACTACCTCCAACGCGACATGGGCATGTTCCGCGGGGAAAGTTAGTTCCCCCGAAGCCTAAGTCTGCGAACCCGGTGCAGGAAACCTGCTCCAGCCGGCAAACCCTCTAAGGTGTATATGCATCGGAGAGAGGATGGGAGAGGGGTCTATGATGGCTAACCCTTTCCTGTTACCGAGCTGGAACAATCGCGTATATCAAGGCAGGCAGGTAGTGGAAATTCGGGAGGATTGGGAAGTGAGACGCCCTAGTCTGAACGAAGCGCTACTGGCACAGCGTTTCAGCGAAATCCGCCAGACAGGGGAGCTGCTAAAGCCCTACGCTGAGATGCCTTCGTCCACTTTTGTCGCGGATAGAGAGGCTGCGGATGCGGCGAAATGCCGCCTGCTGATGGGCATTGAAGCCTGTGCTCAGGTGTGCAGTCATATCATCTCCCGGGTGACAGGGCAGTCGCCTGAAAGCGTTCCTTCCTGCTTCGAGAGGCTAGCAGCGATCGGAGTCATCCCGCGTGAGATTGCCCTTCGCCTGGTGCAGATGGCGAGGTTCCGGAACATCCTGGTTCATCGCTATCAAATGGTAGACGACACGCAGGTGCATCACCTTCTTCGAACGGGAAGCGGCGACTGGGAGGCGTTTATCGAGCACGTGCAGGCATATATGCGGGAGGATACTGATGCGTCGGCGGATGGATGAGGCACAAAAGGGGCAGGTGAAACGCCTTCTGCGAGAGGCACTGGAATCGATCGAGTCGGTGCGCTTCGCGTATCTGTTCGGCTCCTTTCTGCTGAAGGGTAGTTTTGAGGACGTGGACGTGGCGGTCTACCTCCAGCCGGAGACGTTGGACGAAGCCGACCTGTTGACAACCGCCTTCAGCCTCGCCGACGTGCTGGAGCGCGCCATCCATCTGCCGGTAGATGTGCAGATTCTCAACACCGCGCCGCTGGCATTGCGCTTTGAAGCCCTGCGCGGAGAGCCTCTGATGGCGCGGTGCTGGGAAGAGTGTGCCGACTTTGTGGAGCGGGTTACCCTGCAATGGTGGGACACGGAAGGCTTGCGCTGGGCGGCGGTGCAGTAACGGGCACTATGCGTATCTGCCGAACTCCTCGAACGCCTCGTACATCGCCACGATGTTCTCCCACGGCACCTCAGGACCGATTTCGCCGTGCAGGATCAGACCACCGTTGAACCTGCCGAACAGGTCCACCGTCTCTTTCACATGCTGGCGCACCTGTTCCGGCGTGCCGAACGGGATGATGTGCTGGCGATCTAGGTCGGAGCGCACGCACACTCTACCTACCAGCCGTGCCTTCAGCAGGTCATAGGGCATCAGCGGATGTTGGGGGTTCAGCACATCCACGCCGATCTCGATCAGGTCGTCCCAGATGTCCACCGTCCAGCCGTCGGTGTGGAAGAAAATCTTCTTACCCGCCTCTTTCACCACGTCGAACATGCGTTTGTAGCGTGGCTTGAAGAAGGAACGCCACTGGCGCGGGCTGATGAGCAGCCTGTCTTGCGCTCCCCAGTCGTCCGCGAAGCTGATGGCGTCCGCTCCGGCTTGGAGCCACTTGCGGATATGCTGGATGTTCCACTCCACGATGCGGTCGGCGAGCTCGTGCAGAGGCTCAGGCTCCTCGGCAAGGTCGATAAAAAGCTGCTCGCTGGTGCGAAGCCACTGCAGGCGTTCGAAGAGGATGAACCCGCCCGGCGTGCTGAACCAGTCGCGCTCAGGGGACTGCAGTTGCTGGGCGATCTGCTCGAACACGCTGTCGCCGGCGATGGGAGGAAACTGGTAGCGAGACAGGTCATCCCAGCTTTTGATGGGCGCCTCTTTCACCTCTCCCGCGCTGTAGCCTTTGCGCCGCAACCATCGGCTACCCCATTCATCCACGTATTCCTCGATGTCGCCCTCGATTTGCGGCTCGGGTGGGATCGAGAAGTTCCTGCCGCCGAAATCATCGGGGCGAGCGTTCAAAAAGTCCACCAGCTTTTGCCCGTGCCGCCAGAAAGCACCGGGGAACACGGCGTGCTGAAAGGGTACGCGGTCCGGTCCGCGCAACTCTATCGCCGAAAGCACCCGCTCGCGCGAGGTCATCTTCTCCCTCCTGCAACCCGAGTATGGGTACACCATTCGCGTCAGAAGTGGGTTTTCCTGTGGAGATGAGTACCGAGTTCGTGCATAGCCTTCTAAGCCCTCCTGGAGCGGGTGGAATCTGCGCGCTCGGTGTGGAATGAGAATCTCATCACGGTGGGCTGGAGGAGAGCCATGGCTGAGGATAGGAAGGCACGGATCGCTTTCGTGGGATGTGGCGGACATGCCACGCATTCTCTGTTTCCTGCGGTGCGCCAGATACCGGAGATGGAACTGGTGGCGGTGTGTGACCTGCGGGAGGAGCTGGCACGGCGCAATGCTCGGTGGTTTGGCGCACTGCGCTGGTACACGGATGTCGCTACCATGCTGGAGGCGGAGCAACTGATGGCGTCGTGGTGGTCGGTCCACCGCAGATGCATGAGGCAGTGGGCAAGCAGTGTCTGGATGCGGGACTGCCCATCTTCGTGGAGAAGCCTTCCGCACTCTCGTATGCCCGGGCGCGCGAGCTAGCGGAACATGCCGACCGGAAGGGACGGTGGGGGGCGGTTGCCTACATGAAGCGGTTTGCGGTGGGTTACGAGATGGCGAAAGCCATCGCCAATCGGCAGGCAGAGTTCGGGCAGGTAACGATGGTCGAGATTCGCTTCTCGAACGGTCCCTACCCGGCGATCTGGGGTATCGAAAGCCCCGCCAAAGCCTTCCTCATCGGTCAGGCGGTGCATCTGTTTAACCTCGCACGCTACTTTGGTGGAGAGGTGGCAGAGGTGTATGCGCGCCTACATGAGGTGGGGCAGAACCGCTTCGGTTACGCTGTCAACTTGCGCTTCGCCAGCGGCGCACTGGGCGTTCTGAACCTGAACGCGCTGGAGTCGCCGTCGTGGAAGATTCGCGAGCGCATGGCGTTAACGGGGGTGGATTGCTGGTTGGAGGTGGAAGACATGCTCCGTTTGCGCTACCGCCCGCGTGGCGAGCCGCTGGGGGAACTGCATCACGGGGGAAGGAACCAATGGAGTGAGTGGCAGCCCGACTGGACGGAGGTGCTGCGGGTGCATGCGACGGGCTGTTTTGGCTACATGGGCGAACTGCAGAACTTCGCGCGGAGCTGTCTGGGCCTAGAGACCCCGCGAAGCACGCTCTGGGACGGTGCGAGGGACCTGCAGGTCGCGGAGGCGGTATGGCACAGTGCCCAGACTGGCGAGGTAGTCGCACTCGGCGAGTCATGGAGCGGATAGATGGAGCACGCGAACCTACCGATACTGCTAGCGATAGTGGTCTTCTCGTTCCTGATTTTGTGGAAAATCTTCACCGCCCGACGGGGAAGAGCAGGGTTCATCCGGCGCATTCCGGGCTTGAACGAGATCGATGAAGCCATCGGACGGGCAACGGAGATGGGGCGCCCGATGATTTTCCATCCGGGCGTGGGCGAAGTGCAGAACGTGGGCACGTTGGCGGCGTTGGGGGTGCTGGGGCATGTGGCGCGCAAGGCGGCGCAGATGGGTTCGCGCGTGATTGTGACCACGGCGATGCCGGTGATTGTGCCTGTTGCCGAGGACATTGTGAAACAGGCATACGCCCAGGCGGGTCGCCCCGAACTGTTCAACCCAGAAGACATCCGCTTCCTTGCGGCTTCGGGCGACCAACTGGCTCTTGCCACCGCCAACGTGATGGAACGGGAAAAGACCGCCGCCCACTTCTTCTTCGGCATGTACGACTACACCTCTCTGTTATTGACCGAGCCCGGTCAACGTACCGGAGCCATCCAGATCGCAGGCACAGACCAGTACTTTCAGGTGCCCTTCTTCATCGCCAGCTGCGACTACACGGTTATCGGAGAGGAGCTGTACGCCGCCAGCGCATACCTCACGCGCGACCCAACCATGCTGGGCAGTCTCATCGGGCAGGATTACTCGAAGATCATCGTGCTGGTGATTATTCTACTCGGCGCGTTGAGCGTGACCTTCCTAGGGGCTCAAAACCCATTCGTGCAGATGATAGGAGTGTATCGCTAGCCATGACCAAACGTCGGTTCATCGCACTGGTGACCTTTCTTGCTGGGTTGTACTACTTTCTGGAGTTCGTGGTTCCGCCCACCGTTCCCTGGCGTACGGTGCGTGGGGAAGTGGTGTCGGTATCGCCTGTCGCTATCGTTCTGCGTGTAGACGGGCAGGAACGCCAGATTATCATTGAACCGAACCTGATTGCCTATCGCGAGCGACCGACAGGCGCACCGGAGAGAGTAGAGCCTGCGCAGCTGCGCGTCGGCGACAGAGCCAGTGTGGGACCCACTACTTATCTTTCGGATTGGATTACCTCGGTCAACAACTTCTTCATCGTGTTAGGCTCTATGGCGTGGGGCATGGGGCTGATTAGCCTCGCGATGGTTCATTCGGGCAACATCCGGCGCCGTCGCCCCGAATGGTATGGCAGTGTGCTGTTCTTTGTGGCGGTGGCAGGCGGTATCGTAGCGGGGCTGGGCTACGGTGCCGAGCAGGGCTGGTTAAAGGAGGCAAACGATGTGGTGTTCAACTACCTGCTCCGTCCGATGAGCTCCACGGTCTTCTCCCTGCTGGCATTCCACATGGCGACCGCTTCCTATCGGGCGTTTCGCGTGCGTTCGGGCGAGGCGGCGCTGATGATGACGTCGGCGTTCATCGTGATGCTGGGGCAGATACCGATTGGCTTGTGGTTGACGCATGGTCTGCCCGCGTTCTTGCAGTTACCGGTGGTGGCGCAGTGGGTGCTGTATATCGCCAACTCGGCGGCGGTGCGCGGGATGTGGTTTGGCATGATGGTGGGGGCGATAGCGGTTGGGCTACGCTTCTGGCTGTCGCTGGAGCGTGGCGCGTTCTTCGACAGGGAGCTGTAAGCGGGAGGGGAGCAGAGATGCTGGACTGGTTGAGCAGGCTTCAAACCATTGACCGCAGATGGATATATCTGTCCATCTGGGTGGCGTGTGCCCTGCCGTTCGTCGTGAATATTAAACTGCCCGTTTACGTCTCGCCTGAGACGCGGCGGCTATATGAGTTCATCGAGAAGTGTCCGCCCGGCAAGGTGGTGCTGGTGGACAGCGCGTGGGACGCGGGCAGTCAGGGCGAGAACTGGGGGCAAGTGGAGGTAGTGTTCGAGCACCTCTTCCGCAAGCGCATCCCCTTCATCGTCACCTCGGTGGAGATCACGCCGCTGGGTCCGCAGTTTGCCGACAAGGTGATTGACAAGCTGGTGCGCGAGAAGTTTCCCGACCGCAAGTACGGCGTGGACTGGGTGAACCTGGGCTACACCAAGGGCGGCTGGCAGGCGTTACAGCAGATAGCCAGGGACATCCGCCAGCAGTATAAGAAGGATTCGCGCGGCTACTCGCTGGACGACGCCGAGAAACTGCCGCTGATGCAGAGGGTGCGCAACATCGAGGACATCTACCTCGTCTATTCCGTGACCTACTCGCCGATGGAAGACTGGATTCCCTTCGTGCACGGGGTATACGGCACACCTATCGCCTTTGGTTGCGCAGGGATACAGTCTACCACTTATTACCGCTACCTGCTGTCGGGGCAGCTGGTGGGGATGCTGGTGGGGGTGCGTGGTGCGGCGGAGTATGACGCTTTGCTTCATCCCAACATCCGCGAGCGCGACAGCATGGGCACCCGGCTCATTGTGCCCCAGGCGTTCGGGCATCTGGTCATCATCGTGGCGGTGATATTGGGCAATATCGGCTACTTTGCCGCACGCAGGAGGAAGAGCTGATGGAAGACGCGCAGACATGGCAAATCTGGCTGGCGGCGATTGTAACGCTGGGCATCTACTCCTATCTGATCAACGACAACAAGGTGTATCGTCTACTGTTGAACGTGATGATTGGACTGGGCGTGGGCTATAACTTCATCATCATGTGGAAGCAGGTGCTGGGTCCGCTGTGGTGGGAGCCGATGACGCAGGGCTTCGCCGCGCTGTTCAACGGCTTCGCGCCGGGCAGCGGCAAGGCGTTGTGGGTGCTGGTCGGTTTGCTGGGCACGCTCTGGTACTTCCAGTTCAGCCGGAAGTATCTGTGGCTGTCGCGCATTGTGATCGGCATGACGCTGGGCGCGGGAGCGGGGGTGGTGTTCAAACAGCAGTTGCTGATGAACATGCCGCAGATTGCCGATTCGTTTCGCCCGTTGATAGCCCGCGCGGATGGCACACCGCTGGTCGGGGGGAGTAGTGCACCGGTCTCGCTGTGGATGTCACTGAACAACCTCATCTTCGTGGGCACCATCGTGTGCGTGATGGTCTACTTCTTCTTCTCCTTCGAACACAAGTGGGCGCCCGTTCGTCACACCGCAAGAATGGGGCGCTGGCTGTTGATGCTCAGCTTCGGTGCGTTCTTCGGCAACACGGTGATGACCCGAATGGCGGTATTCCTCGAGCGATTGCAGTTCCTCTTGCGAGACTGGCTTCATCTCGGCTCGTTCTAGGGTGGTCACTGGCACCTCCAATTGGCACGGATTTGTCCATCAGGCTGTTACAAAAATGCTGTTTTTCCGCCATGTTTACCGGCACAAACGCAGATTCCTCTTGCAGCTTTTTGGCGAAAGTGGCATCATTATATATACAGCCGATCACAAAAGGCAGGTCAGGTTGATGACAGTTTGTAACATTATTATTGTCAGTATGTACAAGGTGTCGGTTCGGATAGTCCTATCGACAGCAGTTTTGTTCCGTGTTGCACTTGCTCAATCGGAAGCACCGGTTGAGATACTCCAGCCGGAGCCCAATAGAGTGCTGGCTTGGTCGCGTGTGAGACCAGACGTCCGCATAGAGGTGCGGATCCCCCTATTGTCCCCGGAACAGCGCCCGTTCGTCACCGCGAACATCTATGATCCTGCGGGCAGAGTGGTGGACCGGGTGTCGTTATATGATGATGGCCCGCATGGGGACAGTCAGCCGGGCGATGGTATCTTTTCGGGAACCTACGCACCGCAGGCAACGGGGGACTATGTGCTGAAAGCGCGCCTGCAGTGGACGGAGCCGAATACGGGCGTCGCCCGGGAGCGGTGGACACAGCCCCGGTCGTTCGTGGTGGAACAGGTGCCTTATCCGCGTATTACGGCGCCCATTCCCGGTCAGCGCGTGGGCAATCGGGTGAAGCTGAACGTGCGGATGCTCACTGGTAGCGACATGACCCCCTATGAACCGCGCGATGAGGTCGTTCGCGTGCGCGCCTGGGCAGAGCCTCCCGCAAAGGCAGATGTACCTGACAGAGCAGGGGGCGAGTTCACCGCGACGCTGGAACTGCCCCAGCCAGGCAGATACCGTTTGTTTGTCACAACAGCTGTTGAGCGACGGGGACAATGGATTGAAGCCGAACCCGAAAGCATGCAGGTGCAGTATGATCGCCCATCGGTGATGCCGTTTTGGATGGGTGGGTTGTTGGTGTTGCTGGGTATCGTTTTGCCCGGTAAAAAGGTAAACCTCTACCGACACCACCTGCGTTTTAAAACCAACGATGGACGCACCTTACGCATCGAAATCGCTCCCAAGAGGCTACAGGAGGTTGGTCATACGGTGGGTGGTGTCGGATGTGATACGAGGGTGCCCGGAGCGGGTGATACGCTGTTTACGCTCGTGTCACGCCCGGGGGTACAGCGCCTAGAAGTGCAGGCGGAGCGTCCCTGCGCTTGCCGGAAACCATCTCTCCGTCCCTGGGTGTTACTGCTCTGACTACGCCATATGGGGCGGTGGTTTATGAGAAAGCGGTGCGAGCTGGGGAAGTTAAGGAACCGTTCTATCGGTTCACTCGCGCGAAGAAGGTGCTCATGATTATCGGGTTGCTATTGCTTGCCTATGGCGGCTGGACATACTGGCAATTTCAGCGTTTGCTCGCGTGATACCAAAAGGAGGTGTTATTCATGCCTGCTTACACTGACAAATCCGATGCGCTCCAAAAGGCTCTGACGGCGGTTCAGTTCCACGAGGGAGGCACACCCCACACCGGTGATCGGTCTGGGCGGCAGTGGGGGCGATACCGCCCGCCGTCTGAAGCGGCTTCTGCATGAACGCTATCAGGTGCGCGGACTGATCGGCTTCCTCTTCGTCGACGTCGACTAGAAGGCTTACGAGCAAAACCCTGTGCTCGCGCCGGTGGAGGATTGGGAGAAGGCTACCATCTTCGTGCGCAATCCGGGCCAGCTTCTGGAGGAGTACCGCAAAGACGAGAATCTGCACCCGTACTTCCGTCACATCCTCAACGACAGCCTAGACGTAACCATGCTACGCCACGCGGATGGCGCGGCGGGTATTCGTCCGGTAGGGCGCTTCGCCTTTCACGCCTCGTTTGATGTGCTGTATACGCACTTTTTCGAGCCGGCGGTTCAGCGCATCATGCAGGTGGAGGCGCTCACCGCAGCCATGATGCAGGGCGTGCCCAAACGGGTGCAGATCACGCACTCGGAGCCGCGTATCTATCTCATCAGCTCCTTGTGTGGCGGCACCGGCTCCGCCATCTTTATGGACACCGCGATAGTCATCCGTCACATCCTCGAGCAGAACAACCTGGATGGAGAGCTGGTGGGCGTTTTCTACCTGCCTTCTGTCTTCCGCAATGAGAGCGGTATCAGGTCCTCGTTGATGGAGGTCATCGAAGCGAACGCCTATGCCGGCCTCATGGAGCTGGAACACCTGTGTGATCCCAGCAGAAAACAACCCTGGGACTTCGAGTATCCTGTGATCGGCAAGCAGTTGCTCGAGGCGGATGAACCATTGCTCGATGAAGTGTTCCTGGTAGAGGGCGGAAACGCCGAAGGCAAGTTCCTCTCCAACAAGTACGACGCTTTCGAGATGACCGCGCGAAGCCTTCTGCTCGATATCGGTTCCCCGCTGGGTGCCCGCGCGCGCAGTGCTCGGCGCAACGCGCTGGCTATCATCGACACCATCCCCTGTGCCGAAACAAAGAAACCGCGTCTGATGAATAGCCTTGCGGTAACCAGCTTGGCAGTGCCCATCCAGGATCTCCTGCAATACCGCACGGTGCGCGCCGCCAAAGAGGTGTTTGCCCAAACAAGCACAGGAGGTGCGCTGGACCTGTCCAACGAGATAGAGAACTTCCTGCGCACCAACGAGCTCGATGAACGCGGTTCCAGCAACCAGATGCTGTCTGCGTTGTTGAAGGATGCCGACGGAACCCCCATCAGATACGTTCCTCGTTCAGCAACGGAGGTTCTGGGCGAAGCGGAGGGAGCAGGTCATCGAGATGCGTCACGAAAAGCCCAATACTCTGCCGAATACTTGCAACGGGAGTTACAGCGGCTTCAGCAGGAATGGCTCCCAGAACAGGAGCGAACCATCAAGCGTAACGCTGCGAATCTGCTCCAAAAAGCCAAGTAGGTCATCGGCAAGCGTGCCGAAGAGATACTCAAGGCACACGGACATGACGCGACCACGAACTTCCTAGACGGGCTGGTCCGTATCTTTGAGACCGTCTGCAGTCAGCGCGTCGAAGAACAGAAACAGACGGAAGAACAGATTCGGAACATCGAGAAGAACATCGACACATGCCGTGAAAACCTTCTGCAGCGTACGAATGCGAATTGGCTGTTGCGGTGGCGCGTTAATGACGTGCAAGATACGTTGCTCACTGGGCTGGACGGGACACGCTCGCTGGCGGAGCAACATCTGCAGAGCACAGCGATTCAATATCTGCTGAAACTGCTCCGTGCGGAAGAGGGCATCGAAGGAGAAAAAGCACTGCTCCCCACGCTGAAGCAATGGCAGGAGCTAGTGCAAAACTGGGAAACCCACCAAACCCATACCGAAAACTTGCTGGACAGCGAGCTACGGCACCAAACAAATCACATACGTAGCGGCAACGGCTACGATCTGGAATGGCAGGCTCTTAACTGGCGAGACCGTGACGCATTCTACCGGCAGCTGAATATCGACCGGGAAAGAATCCGTGAGCAGTGGTACAAACTTTGCCAAGAGTATCCTCATGAGCCGGCTTTTGGCGGTTTGAGCAGCACGCACATCAACGCGGAAAAGGAGGTGCAACTGCGCATCGCTGCGGCGGCGGAGGTGCTGGCAGACGAGGTGAAGCGCAAGGCGACCATCCTGCAAATCATCCGCTACAAAAAGCAGAACGAAGACGCGGATTACGTCCGGCGCAAGCTGCAACTGCTCTTTGATGTGTGCCAACCGTTCTGGAGCACCAGCGACCCACCGGGCGAGCCACGCTACGAGGTATATGTCGCGGTGAGTGTGCCGCCCTCCCTCGAGAACACGAACAACGCGTCACAGCAGCTCGAGGAGGAGGTGCGCCGCCTCTGCGAACAGCACGGCGCGAAGGCGGAATTAGTGCATGACGGTTATCCGTTTGCCCTCACGCTGATGAAGCGCACCTACGGCGCGCGCGCCTACTACCTGCGCAGTAGCGAGCGCATGAAACACTTTTACCAGAAGCGATGCAACGACGGCGTGGTAAAGCATCGCCTGCATGTGGACAAGCGCTTCTCCGACCTGCCCAAGCTCCATCCGGTGCAGGTGCTACCGGAGGTGAAGGAGTTATGGGCGTGGGGTGTGGCGTTCGGCTACATCGCGCAGAAGGGCGAGAAGTTCGTTCTGGGTATCCAATCGGGGCATGGCGGTGCGAAACTGCCCAAATACGCCTCCGAGTGGGCGCTCGTGCTCAGCGAACACCTGCCCGCCGAGTGGAACCGTCGAGTATACGTCCACGTCAGCCAAGAAGACGTGCTTGGTGAGGGACGCGTAAAGGCGTTCGAGGCCTTCGCTGGCGATGAAGAGAAACAGCATCGCTTGCGTGAGGCGCGGGATTACGTCGAGAGGCGTATTTTGCGGGAACCGCAGAGTTATATCCATCTGCTCGAAGGCTACACCCAGCGATTGCTGGACCTGCTCAACGCCGAGCGGGATGAGCCGCTGAGGAAGCTTCTCGAGCAGGAACGCGACGCCCTTAACCGGGTTGCCGACCGTATTGCGGAGCAAAACACTTGAGGCGAACATGGCGATGGAGGCGGCGGTGTATCCGACCATCGTACTGGCGCGGGGAGCCAGCAGTGAGCTAGTAGCGCAAAAGCTCGCCCACCTGTTGCAGGCGCATCGCTCGCCGCTGAGGCACGTGGTGGCGATTGGCACTGCAAACGATGGTGGATACACCGCCATCCATCTGCCCGAGGCGCACACCGATGAGCCCTTTTTCTGCCCCCTGGCACAGTGGATGCACGCCATCCGCACCGAAGAGAACCTCACCACTGCACGAGATGCCGGCATTGCGGTGGGACCGCCAGGGGGGTATCTGTTCGTGCAAGTGCTACTCCTGGTAGACAGTACGCACGATGCAGAAGTACCCAAGCTCCTGCAAGCTTTGCGCCAGTGTTCATGGCGCTCCCAGGAAGAGGTCCCCGTGCGCAGTTACCTGCTGGTTCTGCATCCCTCTTACGACCTCTCTACCCTGTACATGGACGGTTGGGAACAGGTGGAGCCTGACGGGTGGCTTGTGCCTGTCTCACTAACAATTGCGCGGGCTTAACCCGTTCCGACGGCTCCAACATCACCCGCGAACACCTCACGGACACGTTGCCCTATCTACTTTACGCCGCCTTGCACTCCTCTGGTCCAGCGGGCGAGCACTGGCTCTTCACCTCCCGCGCCAATGGTTCGGCTCGGAGGAGCGGCTACGTGAATGGTTGGAGGAGGAAATGCGCCAGTTGAGCGAAGAAGCCTCCTGCTTGCTGTGGCGTAGCGACCGGCCTCCTCTGCAGAGCTGGCGGTTTGTCGAGCCAGCCTTGCCGCCGATTCCGGTAGACGGGGACGAGATGGTGGTCGAGGTGCCCGATATGGTCGGCAGGGTCTGCCTTGGCGAGGCGCGTGTCGAACCCATTTGACCTTGCGGAGGTGGCGGGAAGGTGGTATAATAGGCGTTGGTTGGGCGGTTGGCGCAGCGGGAGCGCGCCTCGTTGACAACGAGGAGGTCAGTGGTTCAAATCCACTACCGCCCACCATACCGCTAAATCTGCCCTCTTAAACCCTGTCTGCCACCTACGACCTCATAAACTGACGGGAATACCCCTATCTCTTGCACGACCTCCTAAGGCGTATTTTGAACACCGAGTGGCTCACAGCAGGGAGCTTGACAGCGGGACGGAACCTGTGCGAGAATCTTCCCGCTCCATTCGCTTCGCTCAGGACAGGGTTCAGCACCTCGCCTGCTGAACGCCGCGCCGACGGGCTCTTGTCATTCTGATCGCCAGGAAGAATCTCACCTGAGGACGTCTTCTTATTGTCACGCTGAGCGCCAGCAAAGCATCTCTGAGATTCTTCGCTTCGCTCAGAATGACAAGACACGCGGTAGTAGTTCATCGCCTGAAAGATGTGTGCGATGTTTACCTCCTCGGGGCAGTAGGGCAAGCAGTAGTTACAACCGGTGCAGTAGAGGTCCGCCAGCCGTTTGTTCTCGTCCATCGCGGCGTTGATAGCGACTACCTCCTCCGCGCTGAGCGGCGCCAGGTTAGAGGCAATCACCGCGTTCTCTTCCACCTGCTCCCTGCTACTCATGCCCGAAAGCGCGCAGTCCACATTGGGATTGGCGAACACGAAGCGCAGTGCTAGCTCCGCACTACTGTGCACCCGGATGCCCAGCCGTTCGGCGGTCTCGCGAGGTAAACCTGCCAGCTTGTCGCCCCCAACGGGTCCCATCACCACCGTGCCCAGCCCTTTTTCGGCAGGAACATGGGCAGGTGGATGGCGAACGGATTCCAAACCATTGCAGGAGGAGACGAGGATGCCCGTACCTACCACTGCCTTGCGTAGCCTCGCCCGAGGGATCAACCTGAGCCACTGGCTGTCTCAGCATTCGCTAGACGAACCGCACCTGCAGTCCTATATCGGCGAGCGGGATTTCGCGCTGATTTCCCGGCTGAGGTTCACCCATGTCCGCCTGTCCATCGATACCACTTTACTGCAAGCGGCGGACGGCAGTTTGCGCGAGCAGGGTTTTACCTATGTGGACCGTGCGCTGGACTGGGCGCAGACGCATCGGCTTGGAGTGGTCATTGACCTGCATCCTGTGCCTGCTCCCAAAATCGCGCAATCTGCCAGTGCCTACACGCAATTCGAAAGCCTTTGGCGAGCCATTGCCCAGCGCTATACCCGTCGTCCCCTTAGCGTGGTGTATGAACTGCTGAACGAGCCGGTGGAACCCAACCCCCCAGGCGTGGCGCGATACAAGCATCAAACTGGTAAGAGCGATCCGCGCGGTGGATAGCCGGCATACGGTCATCGTGTGCGGACACAACTGGAGCGGTCCCGATGACCTACCCGCTATCCGCCCCATCGATGATGACAATATCATCTATACCTTCCATTTCTACCTGCCCCATGAGTTCACTCACCAGGGAGCGACGTGGGGTAGCGCACACTGGCGACCGCTTCGAAACGTGCCGTATCCGCTTACGCAGGAGAACGTTCAGCCGGTGCTGGTGGGTCTGTCCGAAAACTCTGCGAACGCCCTGCGTCGGCTGGCAGAGCAGAGGGTGGACCTTGCCTGGATCGAGCGGCGCATGCAGGTGGTAATAGACTACGCGAGGCAGTATCGGGTGCCGCTATACTGTGGCGAGTTCGGGGTCTATCGCGCCTTTACACCGCCAGACTCGCGCTACCGATGGCTGTCGGATGTGGTCAAGACGTTGGAGAAACACCGCATCGGTTGGGCGATGTGGGACTATAAGGGTGGCTTTGCTCTGCTGGAAACCGACAAGCCCGAACCTATCGCCGACGAGGGAACGCTTCGCGCCCTGGGATTGGGGTAGCTTGGATTCCGACGAGGTGTGGGTTACGCTGTTGCCTGCGATCGTCCCAACGCCCGGCAGGTTGACGCCTGCCCCTCATAACCGATATAATCTTCTACGCAACACTTTGTGACTGGGGAGTAACAAGCGTGAAGCTTAAAATCGGTTTGCCCAAAGGGAGTTTGCAGGAGGCAACCTTCGAACTGTTCAAAAAGGCGGGGTTTGATTTTCACGTCTCCACCCGCTCCTACGAGCCGACGGTGGACGACCCCGAACTGGAGCCTTGGCTCATCCGTCCGCAGGAGATCCCCCGCTACGTGGAAGACGGTGTGCTGGACGTGGGTATCAGCGGGAAGGACTGGATCGAAGACAACGGCGTGGATGTCGTCGAAGTCGCCGACCTGACATATTCCAAAGCCACTCGTAACCCGGTGCGCGTCGTGCTGGCGGTGCAGGAGAGCAGTGCCATCCAGAGCGTCAAAGACCTGCAGGGCAAACGCATCGCCACCGAGTATGTCCGCCTCACCGAGCGTTACCTAAGACAGCACGGCGTACAGGCGGATGTGGAGTTCTCATGGGGCGCGTGCGAGGTGAAAGTGCCCGTACTTGCCGACGCCATTGTGGTCAACACCGAGACGGGCAGTAGTCTGCGTGCGCACAACCTGCGTATCGTGGACACCCTGCTCATCTCTACCCCACGCCTCATCGCCAACAAGCAGGCATGGCAGGATCCCTGGAAGCGCGAGAAAGCCGAAAACATCGCTCTGCTGTTGACCGCCGCGCTGAACGCAGGCGCGCTGGTGGGCTTGAAGATGAACGTGGAAAGAGCGAACCTGCCGGCGGTGCTGAGCGTTCTGCCCGCGCTCAAGAACCCTACCATCTCCCCGCTGTCGGACGAGGGATGGGTGGCGGTGGAAACCATTCTGGAGAGCAAGCAGGTGCGTGACCTGATCCCGCAGCTCAAGCGCGCCGGAGCACAGGGGATCGTGGAATATCCCCTCAACAAGGTGATTTACTGACCATGATTGCCCATGTGCGCGGGACGCTGGTAGAGAAAGATACCACGGCTGTGGTGGTAGACGTCAACGGTGTCGGATACCGTGTGCTGGTGCCGGAAACGGTTTCCGCCCATCTTCCAGCGGTTGGTGAGCAGGTACACCTGCTCACCACCTTCTATGTGCGCGAGGAGGAGATGAGCCTCTACGGATTCCTCACCCCTGAACAGCGCAGGCTCTTCGAAATGCTCATCAGCGTCAGCGGGGTGGGACCCAAAGCCGCGCTTAGCCTGCTCAGTGTGATGGACGCCGAGCAGTTGGCGATGGCAATCGCGGCGGAGGATGTCAAGCGTCTCACGAGTGCGCCGGGTGTCGGCACCAAGATCGCCCAGCGTATCGCCGTGGAGCTGAAGGACAAGGCGGCGGAGATCGCGTGGGAGCGCAAGGTAGACCGCCTTGCTGCGAAAGGCAAGCCCTTGCCGTCGGATAGGTTGGAAGACGCTGTCGAGGCGCTGATGGCGCTAGGATACAGCCGCCATGATGCCCGCCGTGCCGTGGAAACCGCCGCCAAAGGGCTTCCTGCCGACGCCGAGACCGCCACTGTGGTGCGTAGTGCCCTTCAGGTATTGACCGCCGGGGGGCGTTAGTAACCCAGCGTTCCGCCGTGCCGTCTAAAAGGTAGACAGGTTGCACCTGCCCTTCGGGGAGGGTGAGGATTGAAACAAACGACACACCATGCGCCGAACAGAAGACACTGAAGAACAGCGAATAGTCACCCCGCGCCGACGGGTGGAAGAGGTGGAGGATGAGCTCAGCCTGCGCCCGCGCTGGCTACGCGAGTTCATCGGGCAAGCGCGATTGAAGGAGAACCTGGGCATCTTCATCGAAGCGGCGAGACAGCGGAGCGAGGCGCTGGACCATGTCCTGCTCTACGGTCCGCCCGGGCTGGGCAAGACCACCATTGCCCATATCATCGCCAACGAGATGGGCGCGCCGATTCGCTCTACCTCCGGTCCCGCCATCGAGCGACCAGGTGACCTGGCGGCGATCCTGACCAATCTAGAGCCGAACAGCGTACTGTTTATCGATGAGGTACACCGGCTTAGCCGCCCCGTGGAAGAGATCCTCTACCCGGCGATGGAGGATTACCAGCTGGACCTGGTCATCGGCAAGGGTCCAGCGGCGCGTACGATCAAGCTCGACCTGCCGCCCTTCACGTTGGTTGGGGCGACCACCCGGGCGGGACTGCTCACTTCGCCTCTGCGCGCACGCTTCGGAATTGTGCTCTACTTCCAGTTCTATACACCGGAGGAACTGCTCACCATCGTCCTGCGCTCGGCGGAGATACTCAACGTGCCGATTGAGCGCGAGGGCGCAGAGGAGATTGCCCGTCGCTCACGCGGGACACCGCGTATCGCCAACCGACTGCTGAGGCGCGTGCGCGACTATGCCCAAGTGCGCGGCGACGGCGTCATCACCCGACAGATTGCCAATGAGGCGCTCCAACTACTGGAAGTGGATACACTGGGGCTGGACGAGTTTGACCGACGGTTCCTGCGCCTGATTATTGAGAAGTTCGACGGCGGACCGGTGGGCATCGACACCCTTTCCGCAGCCACCAACGAAGAACGGGATACTATCGAGGATGTATATGAGCCGTTCCTGATACAGATTGGCTTGCTGAACCGTACCTCGCGAGGGCGGGTGGCTACTCGCCTAGCATACGAGCATCTCGGACTGCTACCGCGCGGTGAGAGCCACCAACAGCGCCTCTTATAGGGGGTGAGAAGGATGTTCTGCACACAGTGTGGGGCAGATAATACCGACAACAGCCGGTTCTGCCATCAATGCGGGCACCGACTCCAGCCGGAGCGCAAACTGCCTCCGCTGGACGAAGGCGTGTTCCAGATGGATACGCCCGAACAGCAGGAGAAAATCCAGCACCTGCTGAACGAGGCGCTGAGCCATGAGGCGGAGGGACGCCTGCAGGAGGCGATCCTGGCGTGCGAAGGGGTGCTGGTGCTCGACCCAGCGAACACCTCGGCTCACTCCCTGCTAGGGCTGATCTATGAGAAGCAGGGTGACTTGCGAAAGGCAGTCGCAGAGTACGAGAAGGTCGTTGCGCTCAACCCCGACAGCGTGGCAGACCGTGCCAAGCTAGAGGACCTGCGCCGCCGCCTGCACATGCCCACCCCCAGAACGCCTCGCGAGGAGCCCAACCAACTACCCCTGCTGATAGGCATCTTCGTGGCGGTGGGGCTGTTCGTGATGGGGCTGGCAGCGCTGAACTACCAAGAGCGTCGTGAGCCGGCTCGAATGCAAACCCCGCCAACCGCGCCTGCTCAACCCACCCCACAAGCGGGTTATCCATCATCTAACTGGTATCCCTACAACCCGTCCGTGCCCACTTATGTCCCGCCCCAAACACCGGCAGAACCTCAGCCGATGGCTTCACCTCCGCAAGCACGCCCCACCGAGCGGGCGTCCTCCGGCAATCGCAATCAGCGGCTACCATTGCCACCACTACCACCGCTGACTGTTGTGCCCTCTCAGCCCAGCACGCCGTCGCAAAATCGCCGCTCGGAACAGCCTGCCACTAGCGGGTCGGTGGTCATGCCAGATGTGCCTCTGCCGCAAAACTCCGGCGGACAGCCTGCTGGACGTCAGCCGGTGATGGAGATCATCGTACGTCCGGGTACAGGAGGTGTGGTGGCGCCACCGCCGCCGTCCATGGAGGCGGAAGACCTCCTGCGCGTGGCACAACAGCACCAGCTCGCCGGCAGATACCGCGAGGCGATACCGCTCTACCAGAAGGCTCTGCAGGGGGCGACCGATAAGGGCTTCGTGTACCAGCAGATGGGATTGTGTTATCAGCGTATCGGGGACCTCGACTCGGCACGCAGAGCCTACCAGCAAGCCATTGACGAATACGAGCGGCAGATCGCCGCGAACCAGAACGTAGAACGCGCCCAGCGCGGACTGGAAGCTGCCAAACAGGGGCTAGCAGCATGTGGAGGATAAGAGCCGTGAAGGCAAAGCGCATCGATGCAAGCTGGTGGAGCATTGTGGCGGTCACGCTACTCCTGGCGCTGAGCGCGTTCGCTCAACTGCCCGCGCGGCGTCCGCTGGTGGTCATCTTCCCCGAAAAAGTGGAGGCGAAAAAGGATGAACCAGACCCAAACGTGGGCATCGCCGCGCCACTGGCGGAGCAAATGGAGGCAACACGTCGGGTGGACGTGCTTATTTACGACCCATCTGCCTCCTATATCCAGCGGCTCGTGCAGGAGGGCACGCTCAAGCCTGCCGACGTGACCAGCCGACCATCGGCGGAGCAGAAGAGGCGTATCGTGCAAGCGCTTGGAGGGCAGTTCGCCTTGACGGTCAGCGCGGCATGGCAGGATAAGCCGCCCCCGCTTCCGCGCCCGCCAAAGGGCAAAAAGTTAGACCCCAACCTCCTGCAAAACCTGCCAACCACCGTGGTTATTCGGGTCTCCGCCGTGTGGCTGCCGATGAACGGCGGGCGTGCCTGGCAGGTTCAGTTCGAGAGCCAGCCTGTGCAGCGAGCGATGACAGGGGGCGTGATGACGGTAGACCCTGTCAGTACCGCCCGCACCGCCGCCAGCAATCTGGTAGCCCGCCTGATTGCCGAGCCAATGGCGACGCTGGCACGGGTGGACGTCACGCAAAAAGAGATGCAGAGCTCTGCCGGAGCGACCACCAACCCCGCCGAAGACGTCAATGCCCTGATGAATCAGTATCTGGAAGAGGGGCAGAAGTACGCCAAGGCGGGAGACCTCGCCAACGCCATCGAGGCGTATCGTCACGCGGTAGACGCCAAACCGACCGACCCCGAACCGCGCCGCCGGCTGATCTCCGCCTTTCTGCAGAGGCGCATGGAAGAAGCCGCGGTAGCGGAAGGGATGCGAGCTCTGCATCTCGTTTCCGATAGCACACCCCTCTTGCTTGCGCTGGCAGATGCCTACATGCGGGCAAACCGCCTGGACGAAGCCGAAACCATGTACCGCCAGATGCTGGAGCGCGACCCGCAGAACCTGTCCGCATGGCTCCATCTGGGCGACCTGCTGTGGAACCGTGCGCGCATCACCGAGGCAGAGGACTGCTATCAGCGGGCTCTGCAATGCGCGCCCGAAAACACCGAGCCGCTGATGCGCCTGGCGAAGCTCTATCTCGCCCGCGCCCAATACGATCGCGCCCGGCAGGTAGCAGGCAAACTGTATGCGCTAATACCCGAATCAGACGAACAGAAGCGAGGGGCGGTTTACCTCGCTTTGATGGATGGTGCGGAAACAGGCATCACGCAGATGGCTCAGCGCATCCAGGAAGCGATCGCCTCCTATACCAACGGCGACGTCACCCTAGAAACCCTGTTCAACACCCTGAGGGGACTGGAGGCGCAAAGCGGTAGCCTCCGCCAGTTTCTGCAAGCGTTAAAGCCCATCCCACGCGTGCTGGATGCACACCAGCATTTCCTGCTGGCGAGTAGCCTGCTCCAACAGTCGTTGGGAAGCCTGCTCTCTTACGCTGAAACGAAGGAAACGCGCTTCCAGGAAGAGGGTCTGCTCCTGCGCAGTGAAGCCCTGCGTGAACTAGCGACCGCCTCGCGCGCCTTGCGGGCAAACATGACGCAACCGCGGTAAAAAGCGGGGAGGTACGCTGAACCGCGCACCTCCCACACCCAAATAATCTACGCCTTCCGCCTGCGCAGGAACAAAGCGGCAACCCCCGCGCCAAGAACCACCAGTGACGCCGGCTCGGGCACTGCCTGATAGATGTCTAATCGATCAATCGTGCCCGCAGGCGAACCGAACGTTTGCCCACTGACCACGAACAGCAGAAGCTTGCCACCGGGGGTGACGTAGGGGAACGCGTTGATCAGGTTGTACTTGTAGGTGCCCAGGTCTACGCCATCCACCGTGGCGCCCGAACCGTCGATCTCCCCGACCACCGTTCCGCTCAGCGTGGCAAGGAAGAGCTTGTTCGTTTCAGCGATGACGCTACCGGGACGGCGGTTGTAGGCGAGCAGGTCACCTAGTGTGGGGAATATCTGTGAAGCGGGCACATAGGTGACCGTTGCTTGCTGGAAGTTACCCTCGTCCACGGAGACGAGTACGGACGGCGCGTTATAGCTGTCCAGCCCAGTGCGCTGTGCCACAAAGATGCCGTCGTTGGCGTCTGGAGAAGCGCGATGCACATACACGTTGCCGTTAGGGGCGAAGGCGATGTCGCGCAGGAAGGTGGGCATGACGGCGTTGGAAGTGCCCAGCAGTGCACCCGTATCTAGCGCGAACCGCTTGATGGGCTGGGTGGTGGAACCGGACAGCGGCGCCACAGCCAGGCTGGGACCAGAACCGCCATAGCCGGGGTCAATCGCCAACGTGTCGTAACGGCTCAGCCCCGCTTCGCTCAGCGTGAGGATACCATCGCCTGCCCAGCTGGTGACCAACGTGCCGCTCGTATCATACTTGCGGATGGCGCTATCGAGGCCGGCAGTGCTCTGACCGAGCCCTGTGCCCAGATAGAGGTATCCGTTGTAATACACCAGGCGGGTGTCGCGCGAAGTGCCCGCTGCGGTGACGGCGATGATTCGGCTGACGCCGGGCGTCGAGGCGTTGACCGTGCCGCTGGGAAGGCTCAACACGTTGTCCATTCGCACCACGCCCACAGTGCCCGACCCCGATGCGGCACGAAAGCCCGCCAGGTAGACGTTACTCCCATCGAAAGCGACGTCAATCACTGCATCACCGGCTCCACTAGCGCTGCCGTCGAACAGTGCGGACACATTGAACGCCTTGAGGTGTTGGAACACCGGTTGCGCCTGTCCCGGAGCGACCAGCAGGCTTACCAGCAACACGAACAGAGCGAACCCAATGCGTCGTCCAAGCATCACCAGACCTCCTTTCCTTAATGTTGAGTTATATAACGGTCGCGCTTCTATTATATTGTGTGCCGGCGTATGAGGAAACTGGTAAAAATACCAGTTTTTCGCGAGGGAAAGACGCGCAGGGCTCATCTCTTGAGCGAGAGCGGAAACGCCTGTACCAGGGTATACTGCGAGCCGTTGGGATGCAGGACGCTTTGCAGAAGCGCGAAACTGCGCACCTCCACAACGCCCAGCGGCTCCGTGGGCAAGGAGGCGAGCAGTTTCTCGATAACCGGTGCAGGGGGCGGCTCTTTGACGCGTGCCAGCGTGATATGCGAGCGGAACGGCTTGTCTTCCAGGGGGAAACCGCGCTGGCGAAGCTCCTGCTCCAGTGCCTGCGCCAGATGATACAGCGGCTCTACTGGCTCCTCCACGCCTACCCACAGCACCCGGGTGCGACGCACGTCGGGAAAGACCCCTGCCCCCCGCAGCACCAAATGAAAGGGAGCATACTGCCGGGCGACGGCAGAGCCCGCCTCTATCGCCTGTTGTAAGCCCTGTTCGTTTTGCTCGCCCAGAAAGCGCAGGGTCAGGTGCAGATTCTCCTCCTTCACCCATGCGATGCGCTGACCTGCCAGCGTGCGCTTCATGCTTTCCTGCATCAGCCCCACGCGCCGCTTCGTATGGTCTTCGAGTAACACCGCAAAGAAGAGACGCATTACAGCAGTTCCTCGCGTAACATAACCAGCGCGGACTGCGACGCCCGCCATTTGATCTCACTGCGTCTGCCCAGAAACCTCTGCTCGCGCACGCGCGTGCCTTCGTCGCTTGCAACGGCGATATACACCAGTCCAACCGGCTTCTCGGGTGTGCCTCCGGTGGGGCCCGCGATGCCCGTGACACCGATGCCGAAGTCAGCCCCCGTTAGATGACGAACCCCTTCCGCCATCGCGCGAGCCGTGGGTTCGCTCACCGCACCGCATCGCCGAAGGGTCTCCTCCGGCACGTTGAGCAGACGCATCTTCAGTTCGTTGCTGTAGGCGACCACGCCCCCGATCAGCGCCTTGGAACTGCCCGGCACTTCGGTCAGGCGGTGTCCGATCAGCCCCCCCGTGCACGATTCGGCAACGGCGACGGTCGCCCCTTTCGCCCAGAGCAGTTCCATCACCGCCTGTTCCAGCGTCTGCTCGTCTACGCCGTAGATAGCGTGCCCCAGCTGTTCGCGGATCTGCTTCTCCATGTCGGCGATAAGCGTTTGCGCCTGTTCGGGCGAAGGAGCACTGGCGGTGATGCGCAGATGCACCTCACCCGTCTTGGCGTAAGGCGCCACCGTAGGGTTGGAACCCTGCATGAGGTGCTTGATGCGGTCCTCCACCAGCGATTCACCCATGCCGCACACGCGCAGTACTCGGGACAGAATGACGCCCGGCTCGCCGCCAGCACGCTCGCGCAAGTAGGGTAGCACATAGTCGTTGAACATGGGTATCAACTCGGCAGGGGGACCGGGTAGGGCGATGATCACTTTATCTCCCTTCTCGGCGATCAGCCCGGGGGCGGTGCCGTTGGGGTTGGGCAGGGGACGGGCGCAGGCAGGGCGGTACGCCTGGCGCACGATGCTTGGCACCATGGGGTAGCCGCGCTGGCGAAACTTCTCCTGCAGTTCGGCTTGCAGATCATGGTCGAGGATGAGCGGCTCATCCAGCGCAGAAGAGATGCCATCGCGCGTCAGGTCATCCATGGTGGGTCCCAAGCCCCCGATGGTGAGCACCACATCCGCCCGCGACAGCGCGAGTTTCAGGCTCTGAGTGAGCCGCTCTAGGTTGTCCCCAACGGTCTGCCGGAAGTAGACCCGGTAGCCGATCTCTGGAAGCCGTGCGCTGATGTAGGCGGCGTTCGAGTCCACGATCTGCCCCATCAGCAGTTCCGTTCCGACCGAAACGATTTCCGCAATCATCGGCTTACCCCCGCCCTGCTATCTGGCGCAGAACCATTTGCAAAATGCCCTCGTGCCGATAGTACTCGACCTCTACAGGCGTGTCGATGCGGGCGATGGCGGTGAACCGCTTTTCGTTGCCCGATTCGTCGCGGGCGATGACCGTAACCGCCTGGCGTGGTTTCAACGCGGTGATGCCCAGGATGGTGTATCGCTCGCGCCCGGTCAATCCCAGCGTTTCTCGTCCCTCGCCCGGCTTGAACTGCAGGGGTAGAACCCCCATGCCCACGAGGTTACTGCGGTGGATGCGTTCGAAGCTCTCCGCCAGTACGGCTTTCACCCCCAGCAGGAAGGTGCCTTTGGCTGCCCAGTCGCGCGAGGAGCCGGAGCCGTACTCTTTGCCCGCCAACACGACCAGCGGAATGCCTGCCTGTTTGTAGCGCACAGCCGCTTCGTAGATGGGCAGGGTCTCACCCGAGGGGAAGTGTATCGTTACTCCGCCCTCCGTGCCCGGCAGGAGCAGGTTCTTGATGCGGATGTTGGCGAAGGTGCCACGAAGCATGACCTCGTGGTTGCCCCGCCGCGCGCCGTAGGAGTTGAAGTCAGGCGGCTGAACCCCCCGTGCGATCAAGTACTGCCCAGCGGGGCTGTTGACGGCGATAGAGCCCGCCGGCGAGATGTGATCGGTGGTGATAGAATCGCCGAACACCGCCAGCACGTAGGCGTCGACGATGTCGCGCAGGGGGGGCGGCTCGGGCGACATGTCCACGAAATAGGGCGGCTCCTGGATGTAGGTAGAGTTGGCGTCCCAGGCGTACAGATCGCCTTCGGGCACGGGCAGGTCCTGCCAGAACTTGTCGCCAGCGAACACCCGCGCATACTGCCTGCGGAACATCTCGGCGTCCAGCGACCGGTGAATCTGCTCGCGAATCTCCGCCTGCGAGGGCCAGATGTCGTGCAGGTAGACCGGCTGTCCGTCCGAACCAGTACCCAGTGGCTCGTTCAGCAGGTCGATGTTCATCGTGCCTGCCAGCGCATACGCCACCACCAGCATGGGCGAAGCCAGGTAGTTGGCACGCACCACAGGGTTGATACGCCCCTCAAAGTTGCGGTTACCACTTAACACCGCGGCCACCACGAGGTCGCCATCCTTGACCGCCTTTGCAATGGGTTCGGGCACGGGACCGCTGTTGCCGATACAGGTGGTGCACCCGTAACCCACCACATGGAAGCGCAACTGCTCTAGGTAGGGGATCAGCCCCGACGCCTGCAGGTAGTCGGTCACCACGCGCGAGCCGGGCGCGAGGCTCGTCTTCACCCAGGGTGGCACCTGCAAACCGCGTTCTACCGCCTTCTTTGCCAGCAGCCCTGCCCCGATCATCACGGAGGGGTTGCTGGTATTAGTGCAGCTGGTGATGGCAGCGATGACCACGTTGCCGTGGGTGAGGCTGTAGTCGGTACCTTCGACGGGCACGCGCCGGCTGATCTGCTCTTCGCTCAGTTCGAAGCCGCGCTCCTTGATGGGGGCACGCAGGCTGAGCGCGAACAACTTTTTGGCGTCGCGCAGGGGAACGCGATCGTGCGGGCGTTTGGGACCGGCGAGGCTTGGCTCCACTTGGCTCAAGTCCAGCTCCAGCACGTCCGAGAAGATGGGCTCGGGGTCGTTGTCGGTGCGGAAGAGCAGGTTCTCTTTGCAGTATCGCTCCGCCAGTTCGACCACCTCGTCGGGTCGTCCCGTGCCGTGCAGGTAGGCGAGGGTCTCCGCGTCGACAGGGAAGAACCCCATCGTTGCGCCGTACTCGGGCGCCATGTTGGCGATGGTGGCGCGGTCGGGCAGGCTGAGCCGGCTGACCCCTTCGCCTGTGAACTCCACGAACTTGCCCACCACGCCCTTTTGGCGAAGCATCTGCGTGATGGTCAGCACGAGGTCAGTAGCGGTAGCACCCTCCGGCAGTTCACCAGTCAGCCGAAAGCCCACCACTTCGGGGGGCAGCATGTAGTAGGGCTGTCCCAGCATCACCGCTTCTGCCTCGATGCCTCCCACGCCCCAGCCCAACACGCCCAATCCGTTGATCATCGTGGTGTGGCTGTCGGTGCCCACCAGCGTATCTGGATAAGCGGTCACCTCGCCGTGCTGTTCACGCCTCTGCACCAGCGGTGACAGATACTCGAGGTTCACCTGATGCACGATGCCCATGCCAGGCGGCACGATTCGGAAATCGCGGAACGCCGACTGCGCCCACCGCAGGAAGGTATACCGCTCGACATTGCGCTGATACTCCAGTGCGACGTTCTTTTCGTAAGCATCGGGCGTGCCGAAAACGTCTACCTGAACCGAGTGGTCGATCACAAGGTCTACAGGCACAATGGGGTTGATCTTCATGAGGTCACCGCCCATGCGCTGGATGGCGTCCCGCATCGCTGCCAGGTCCACCACGGCGGGCACGCCGGTGAAGTCCTGCATCACCACGCGAGCGGGCATGAAGGCGATTTCGCGTGCCTCGCCACCTACTGACCATCGAGCCAAGGCGAGGATGTCTTCGGCGGTGATGACATTTCCGTCCTCGTGGCGCAGGAGGTTTTCCAGCAGAACACGGATCGAGTAGGGGAGACGGTCCAATCCGGTGATCCCCGCTTGCTGAAGGGCATCCAGACGATAAATCGTGACGGCTCCAGAAGGGGTGTGGAGCTGTGCTTTGGCGTGCAGAGAGTTTTTCATGGCGAACATTCCCCTGTTCAAAGCGTTCCGTAATATTTTACCAGAATTGCACCGTCCAGTGCACCGCTGGAAACGTTCTGCTAGAGGGCGCACCTCCCGGTGAGCCGTTACCCCCCGTACCTTTGAGGTCCGGCAACGATAACGTAGGAGCAGGTCCCTGTGCCTGCCCCATCATCGGGACGACCACCGTTCGGGTCATTGGGGCAACCACAAGGGTTGCCCCTACCGTTCCATATCGGGGGTCACCATTGGGGGCAACCACAAGGGGGTGCCTCTACCGTTTGTTCAATATGGGGGTTACCATTGGGGGCAACCACAGGGGAGGGTGCCCCACGTTGGGGTCATTGCAAGGGGGTTGGCCAAATCAGGACAATAACACCGTTGGGGATTAAAACGATAGCCGCCGGGCAAGCGCGTAACTGCCCATCGCTGAAAGACAGGCAATGCCGATACCAGTCAAGAACAGCCCGATACGGAACGTGTCGGGAAGGTAATGCCACTCCACGCGTTGGGCGCTCGGCGGAACGACTACGGCACGGAAGGCACGGTCGGAGACCCGCCACGAAACCAGCTTGCCGTCTACGACCGCACGCCAGCCCGGATAGGCACTGTCGGCGAGCACCAGCTCCCCTGCATGCACCGGGTACAGCACCACCTGCTGGGGGGAGGGCATTTGCCAGCGTACCAAAGCCCCTGTCTCTCTGATCCAGGCTCTGGCTCCCTGCTCCGCCAGAGGGATGAGCTTCCAGTCTTTGGCGGTTTCTCCCACAGCGACCATCTCTACGCCCGCCCGGCGCAAAGCGGCTGGGTCGTCACGCCAGATTGCTTGCAAATGCGCGAATAGCCGTGCGCTCTCCCGCAGAGGAGCCGGCTCATAGCCCGACGCCTCGCTGATGCCGTGCGCCATGCCGATGTTGGATGCCAACGTCTCGCGCCAAGCCCTCAGCCTGTTGGTGTCGCTGGAGCCATAGTCGTGCACGTTCACATAGCACAACCAGATAGGGGCGGTATCGGGCACGAACAGCCGCTGAGCCGTCTGGGATAGCCGGATGGCGGACTGTGGTGCCGGCGAGAACACTTCGGGCGAGCAGGTGGGATTGGCCGGGATGGCGATCCACAGCAGTTCCGCCAGCGTCACCGCCGATGCCAGTAGCCATCGTCCACCCCCGCGCAGGCACAGCAGAGCCACAGCCACCGCGCTCATGCCCACAGCACGCCACAGTGCCATGCGTATCCCCTCCGCCATGAGCAGAGCCTTAGCGAGAACATCTTTTTTAGATAGCATGTCCGAGACGATTGACCGAGCGAGACCTTCCCCAAATATCTGCCAGAACCCCGCAAGTATCAACATCGCCACAGGCAATCGCCACCAGCGCCTGTCCAACAACACCTGCTCGAAAGCCCAGGCGCTCCACAAGCACAGCGCGAAGTCGGTTACCGCCGTCCAGCGCAAAGGGGTTCGAAATGCCTGCATCCCGGGCACGAGGTAATACGCCAGCCAGTACAGACCGCCGTAGGGTCCGACAGCGAGCCAGAGGGAAAGAACTACCGCCCATTTCCAAAACCGCTCTTCTCCCTGCGCGCGGCGCCACCGAGCCAGCACCACAAGCAGAGGAATGGTGCCCACGAAGAAGGCAAGCTCCCAGTAAAATAGGTTCAGCGCATAGTTGCCCTGCCAGGGAAAGCCGAACAGATTCGGAACGAGAAAGAGCAAGAGGTGGTCCGGGCGTATCGCGTAACCGTTCGATTCCACCAGCGGAAGATGGAGACGGTCGGTATGACGTAAGAACTCCATCAACGGAAGCCAGTGCAAGGCGCCGATCAACAGGGCAACCACGCCCGCGATTGCCCCCCAACACAGCGTGTTTTGCTTCTCTCTCACGTCACGCCAACGGTAAGCCGTCCACGCTAGAAGCACGACCAGAAGCGCATGAAACATTTGCGGACTGCCTGCTAGGGAGACAAGCGTCAGCACGGTCGCCAGCGTAACCGTGCGGTTGATGTTTGCCTTCTGCAGGAGCCCATCTACTGCCCACAAGCTCCAGCCATACCATGCCAGCGTTTGTAGGATGCCCACATGCTGACTGCGCAGGACGACCGCCCCGCACAACATCCACAATGTGCCCGCGCTAACCGCACTACGCGGTGGATAGCCCCGTCGCAGGGCGAAAGCATATGTACCGAGCCCAGCAAGCCACAGATGAAGCACCGCGCCCCACGCGATCGCCCGCTCTGCACCAAGCCAAGCCACCAGTAGCGTCGAGGGATACAACAGCCACTCCTGCGGGTTGCCCACGAACGGCTGACCGAACAGCGTGTGCGGGTTCCATAGCGGCAGGATTCCCTGTGACAGCCACTGGTACTCGAAGGCAAGCGCGGGGTGGAAATAGAGCATGATGTCGCCGTAGTAGAGCAGTTCGCCCCGAAACACCACGCGCCAGAAGACGACGCAGGAGACACCTGCGAACCACAACCCGGCATACAGGTGAACGAGCCACAGCGGTATGTGACGCTGATAGGGGTGCTCGGATGACATCGCTGGTGTATTCGCTTTGGGCAAGAGATTTTCCTGCCTGCGTCGAATCTCCTGAACACTGGTTAGGAGAAGATAGAGCCATGACCGACCTACAGCAACACATTTGGACAACTCCACTGGTAGACACCCACGAACACCAGAGCAAAGAGCGCGAATACCTCCAGACGCCTGTGGACGTGCTGGTAGAGCTGTTCGATAACTACGTGACCGCCGATTTGGCGGTTGCAGGGGCGTCTTCGGAGGCGATCAAGCGGTTATTGTCCGCCTCTGACCCCGATGTGCGCGCCCGTTTCGAGGGCGTCAGGCGGGCGTGGGAGGCTTGCCAGTACACCGGCTACGGTTCTGCGGTGCGTCTTATCGCGCGGATTGCGTTTGGCATCGAGCGCATCACGCCGGAGGCACTGGGAGAGGCACAGAGGCGAAATCGAGCCGACCGACAGCCCGGCGAGCGACTGCGCACCCTCAAGGAGTTCGGCAATCTCGACCACGTGCAGGTAGACCACTTCCGCCGGTGGGTGGAACCCGACGAGTCCGCGCCGGAGTTTTTCCTGTATGATATTTCCTGGGCGGCGTTCTGTCAGGGCGATATCAACACAGCGGGCATCGTGCAGGAGGTTGGCGTGGATGTGAAGGATCTGCCTTCTCTACGCCGGGCGATGGAGGCGATCTTCGCCAAGTACGGCAGAATAGCGATAGCGGTCAAGACGCAACACGCCTACGGGCGCACGCTCCGCTGGCATCCGCGCGAGGATTCGGATGCCGAAGCCGTGTTGCAGAAGGTTCTGCGCCAGCAGGCGGTTACCCCGGAGGAGAATCTTTGTCTGGGTGACTGGTGCTGGGCGCGGGGAGTAGAGCTTGCCGGAGAGTATCATCTGCCCTTCAAGATACACACCGGCTACTATGCCGGCTGGGGGCGGATGCCGGTACACTATATACCAGCGGGCAATCTTTGGGAACTGTTGGCGGCATATCCCGGCACGCGCTTCGTGCTGATGCACATCGCCTATCCCTACAGCGACGAGCTGGTTGCCCTGGCGAAGCGTTACCCGAACGTATACGTGGACATGTGCTGGGCGTGGAGCATTGACCCTTACAGCGCAGGCGACTTCTTGCGGCGGTTTCTGCACGCCGTGCCGATCAATAAGCTGTTCGTCTTCGGAGGGGACACGCGCCTTCCGTGGGCGGCGGTGGCGTATGCGACGCAGGCGCGGGAGGGGCTTCTGCGTGTCCTGCAGGACGAGATAAGCGACGGCTTCTTGAACGAAGCGTCCGCCATGCATATCGCGACCCGAGTGATGCGTGAGAACCAGTACGAATGCTTTGACGTGGAAGGGCGGCGGGCGAACATCCTGCGGCTCATGCGACATGAAGAGCGATGAGCGAGATTGCTTTTGAAGGGCGCGTATCGGCAGAGGCGATACTGGCTTGTGGCAGGCGCACGGTACATCGCCTCCTGCTCAGCCCACATTCCGATTTGAAACGGCTTCTGCGGTTGCTTGAACTCGCCCTGGGTCAGGATGTTCCCGTACAGATCGTGCGCACGGAACGGCTGGCTCAGCTGGCGGGCGATGCCGCACACGGGGGGGTGATTGCGTTGTGCTCGGAGCGAACGTATCAATCGGTAGAAGAGATGCTGGGATGGGTGGAATCTCAGCGCGAGCCGGTGCTCCTTTTCGTGCTAGCAGGCTTCGAGGACGCCTACAACATGGGCTATGCCCTGCGCGTGGCAGAAGCGTTCGGCGCGGGATGGGTGCTTTGTGACCGCAAGGAGTGGCTGAAGGACGAGCCGACGGTCTTGCGCTCCTCGGCGGGGGCGTTTGAACGTCTGCCGATCACCGTCCCCGAGAGCCTACGTCCCGCATTGCAGGGGCTGAAAGCGCGCGGTGTGCGTCTCCTCGCGGCGCTAGAAGAGGGTAGCGTTGGGCTGTATGATACCGACCTGCGTACCTCGGTGGCGTGGATGGTCGGCGGGGAGAAGCGCGGGCTAACCCAGCCGCTCCGAGAGATGGCAGATGCATGGGTGCGTATCCCCACCCGCCCGGAATCTCCGCCTCTGCCCGCCAGCCACGCGGTAGCCATCCTCGCCGCCGAAACCTTCCGCCAGAGGCACAAGCGATGAGAACAGCCGCCTTGCTGGTCACCGTCATGCTGATGCTGGGAATGGTCTGCGCACAGCCGGCAGACTCACCTGTTCGCGGGTGGCAGAAGGGGTGGGAGTTCGCCCTACCAGATGACACGGTCTCCGTGGCACTGGTGGATTTCGGAGGCGAGAATGGGGTTCGCCTGGTGAGCCTGCATGCCGACGCAACGAAAGAGGACACTCTGCGCCTCCGAATCTGGAAGCGAGCCAACGAGACGTGGCAGACCGAATGGCAGAGTGAACTGGACGCGAGCGAACTGCGCGGGCTGGTTGCGGGCTACCTGGTGGAGGGAAGCAAAACGGCGCAGATTCTCACCCCACGCAACCTGATCCTGGCGGGAAGCAAGGGATACCAGAGGCGGGCACGCAAAGATGCGGTCAGCTGGTTCGGTTACGCTAGCCTACCGGATGGACGCGACGTGCCTATCGCGGCGTTTCCGGGCGGGCTGTGGACAGGCGTTGTCCGCGTGGAATCGCGCGAGGACTGGCTGAGGTTCGAGCGCGTACAGACGGATGACCTGCTCTCCTTACCGCAACAGTTTGCCGACGCGGACTGGGTAGTGCTACTGAATGCACCAGCGTTCCGTGAGATGGGCGTTGACGGGTGGACCCAGCGGGGATACCTACGTCTGTTCGCGCAAATAGGCAAGAGACTGCATCCCGACCAGCCTCTGCTGGTGATACGCGATAGGGGCGAGGGCAAGCAGTCGCTGGCGCTGGTTCTGCCTCCGTCGCTGTCCAGACCCTTGCAGGAGCTCTGGCAGAGCGAGCCGATAGCGGGTGTGGTACGCGGGGTGCAGATGCTTTCCGTGCCGAGCCTGCGCGGCAGTCTGCTGGTACTGGTTGGCAACGCCCCAGGTTGCAGGGTACAATTCTGGCAGATACAGCGTCCGGGTGTTCAACGGTGAAGCGAGAACGTTTGTTAGAGATTCTGGGTGAAGGTGTTCTCATTGCCGACGGGGCAATGGGCACCATGCTACAGCGGCTTGGCGTGCAGGCGCCGTACGAGCTGGCGAACCTCGCTCAGCCTGACGCCGTGCGGCAGGTGCATCGCTCTTACATCGAGGCGGGCGCACGGCTGATTGAGACCAACACCTTCGGCGCGAACCGCGTGAAGCTCGCAGGGCATGGTGCGGGGCATCTGGTGCGCGAGATCAACATGGCGGCGGTCAGGCTGGTGCGAGAGTCCGCAGGCTCCGCTCCGGTGATAATCGCAGGGGCGGTAGGACCCGTTGGCAAGCCGCTCGCACCCATTGGCCAGATAGCCCCTCAGGAGGCAGGCGAGGCGTTCCGCGAGCAGATAGCGGTCCTGCTAGAGGCGGGGGTAGATGTCATCCTCTTGGAAACCTTCACGCACCTGGACGAGCTCAAAATCGCTCTGGAGCAGTTGCGTGCACTGGACAGCGAGATACCGGTGATCGCACAGAAGGCGTTCATCGAGGATGGTGAGACGCTGGCAGCGGGTTTGGCTGCGCAGGTGGCACGCACGCTGGAAGAGTGGGGCGTGGATGTGATCGGTGCGAACTGCGTGGTGGGACCTCAGCGGATGGTAGGTATTGTGCAGGCGATGGCTTCCGCGACCGCTCTGCCCCTTTCGGTAATGCCCACGCCCGGCCTGCCTCAGTATCAGCGCGGTGAAGTGGCGTTCGAGACACAGCCCGATTACTTTGCCCAGTACGGCGAGCAGTTTGCACGTATCGGTGTGAACATTATCGGTGGTTGCTGTGGCACGACGCCGGCGCATATCCGGGCGGTAGCGGAACGCCTGCGTGGGGTCAAACCGCGCGTTCGGCGTGCGCCCGCGAAAGTCACCGAAGTGGTTAAACCGGAGCAGTTGCCGCAGGCACAGCCGTCGCAGTTAGCGGGCAAGCTGGGAAAGAAGTATGTAATCGCGGTAGAGCTGGACCTGCCCCGCGGTCTGGACGTGGCGAAGGTGCTGGAGGGAGCGCGCTCGCTCAAGGAACACGGTGTGGACGTGATAGACATCTCCGACGGCGCACGTGCCCGCCTGCGCATGAATCCTATTGCTATCTCGCACCTGATTCAGGAGCAGGTTGGCATCGAAGTGATGATGCACTTCGCCTGTCGCGACCGCAATCTGCTGGCGATCCAGGCGGATCTGCTGGGGGCGCACGCGCTGGGCATTCGCAATATCCTTGCTATCACGGGTGACCCTGCGCTCATTGGCGACTACCCCACTGCTACGTCGGTGTTCGACATCGACGCCATCGGGCTGGTGCGCATCCTGCGACGGTTCAACGAGGGGGTAGACCTTGCGGGCAACAGCATCGGCTTGCGGACGGCGTTTACCATCGCGGTTGCATACAACCCGCTGGCATACGATCAGCAGGTAGAGGACGAGCGTCTGAGGCGCAAGGCAGCAGAGGGGGCGCATCTGGTGTATACCCAACCGATTTTCGACGTAGCGGTGCTGGAGCGAGCGGTGCAGGCGGTAGGGCGGGTTGGACTCCCCCTGCTGGTAGGGGTTCTGCCCCTGCGCAGTTCGCGCCATGCGGAGTTTATGCACCATGAGGTCCCCGGCGTGCATATTCCCGATAGCATTCGCAAGAGGCTGGCGGAGCTGAATGACGCCGATGCACGTCAATACGGCATCGATGTGGCGCGGGAGTTTGCCTTGCACGCGCGGGGCATGACACAGGGCATTTACTTGATGCCACCTTTTGGTAACCACAAAGTGGCGGAAGCCGTCATCAAAGTAGTGACAGACTAAATCAAACGTGCTGGAGGTGAGAAACGCATGACCCTTACCCGGTTAGTTGCGGGTGCACTGGCGATCGGAGCAGGGCTTGTTGCGATGGCTCAACAGGAGCCTGCCCCCGCGGTAGATGCTAACAACCCCGCGCTGTTCGCATCAAGCCTGCCGGTGGGAGCCGTAGCCCCGGCATTTAACGTGACCAACGTCGTTACCGGCGAAACCCTGTGTTATCTTTGAAGGAACCCGGGTAAGCCGGTGGTGCTAGTCTTCGGCAACATCGGCAACCCGTTCTGGGCCCGGGCGGTCCAGTTCTTCGAGAAGCTTCATCAGCAGTACGCTTCCAAGGGCGTGGTGATCGTGGCGGTCGCTTTGGACACCGACAAGCAGGCGGTGAAGGCGTTTGTGGAGAAGAACAAGCTTACTCTGCCTGTAGCGGTGGACGACGAGAATCTAACCGGCGCGGAGCTGTATAAGGTGACCGCATTGCCAACCACCATCTTCACCGACCGCGCGCATAAAGTCACCTTGCGCCAGCTCGGCTTCACCAAAGCGCACGAGAAGCTGTTCGAGCAGGAGATTCAGAAGCTCGCGCAGTAGAGTGGGGGCAAGTATCAACGGGCGCGGTACGCCGCGCCCGCCCGTTAGCCTCCCGTTCCTTCAGCCACAGCCACCTGCCCGGAGCGAACCATCTCCAGGGCGGTGCGGAGCCGTTTCAGCACGCGCTCCTTACCCATTACCTCAATCATCTCGAACAACCCCGGTCCCACCGTGCGCCCGCTAACCGCCACGCGCGTGGGGTGAATAACGTGTGCTGCGCTAACTCCTAGCTCCTCTGCTACCGCGCGGGTTGTGGCTTCGATATTTTGCAGGTCAAACGGCTCCAGCGCATTGTAACGCGCTATCAGCATCTCCAGCATTTGCGGCACATAGGGCTGGGTCAACCATTTGCGCACGCCCTTCGGCTCGTACGCCAGCGTATCGCGGAAGAAGTAATCGGTGAGCGCAACCACCTCCGAAAGCAGTTTCATGCGCTCTGCCTCGAGGGCGATCACCCTCTGCGCGTATTCCATCTGCTCTAGAGAAGGCTCTACCGGCATCAGTCCGGCTTCCTGCAGATATGGTAGGCACAGTCGGGCGAGCTCGTCTATCGGTTTGCGTCGGATATAGACTCCGTTCATCCAGAGCAGTTTCTGCCCGTCAAAGATAGCAGGGTGGTCCAGCACGCCGGAGAGGTCGAAGCGCTCGATCAGCTCTTCGCGGGTGTAGAGTTCGCGGTCCTCATCCGCACTCCAGCCCAGCAGGGCGAGGAAGTTGAACATCGCCTCCGGCAGGTAGCCCTGCTGGATGTACTCCACGAACTGCACCGAGCCGTGCCGCTTGGACAGCTTCTTGCGGTCGGTTCCCAGAATCATCGGCAGGTGGGCGAAGACGGGCATTTCCCAACCTAGTGCCTGATACATCTGCACATGGCGGGGGGTGCTGGAGATCCACTCCTCACCGCGGATAACGTGCGTGATGCCCATGTCGTGGTCGTCGGTGACGCTGGCAAGATGATACGTGGGGTAACCGTCGGACTTGAGCATCACGAAGTCGTCTAGCAGAGCGTTCTCGAAGCGCAGTTCGCCCCGGATAACATCCTGAAACACCGTCGTGCCTTCCAGCGGCATGGCGAAGCGGATCACATAAGGTGTGCCTTGGGCATCCAGTTTTTGGCGTTCCTCCGCAGACAAATATCGGCATTTGCGATCGTAGCCGGTGGGCTGTTTGGCAGCCTCTTGCTGTTTGCGTAGTTCTTCCAGCCGTTCCGGGGTGCAGTAACAACGGTAGGCATGCCCCATGGCAACCAGCCGTTCCGCCACCTCACCATACAGCGGCAGGCGTTGGGACTGGAAATAAGGTCCCTCGTCCCAGTCCAGCCCCAGCCAGCGCAGGCTGTCCATGATCTCCTGCACCGAGCCCTCTACGTAGCGGGCGCGGTCGGTATCTTCGATGCGCAGGATGAACACACCCCGATGCCTGCGCGCGAAGAGCCATGTGAACAGCGCGGTGCGGATATTGCCGATGTGTGGTGAACCTGTCGGGCTTGGCGCAAACCGCACACGAACCTGTGCCTGCTTGTGTTGCATTCCCTCTCCTCCAAGCACTGTTTCCTCTGGAAGTATACCAAAAAACACCAGAGATGGGCGACTTCCTATTTGACAACAGCCAAACCTTATGCCACAATGTGTATGGTGAGGTGTAACCGATGGCGATAGAGAAAAGAGATATTGACGCTTTTATCGAGTACATCCGGCAGGACCCCGCGCTTCGTCAGCGTGTGCTTCTGGCGTTAATGCCCGATGATTTTCTGGCTCTCCCCGCCAGCGTCGCCCGTTTGGTCGAGGCGGTAGAGACGCTGACGCGCACCGTTCAGGAGCTCACTCAGCGCGTTATCAATCTAGAACGAATCGTCGCTCAGCACGAGGAGCGTTTGGCTCGTTTAGAGGAGGTTGTGCGTCAGAACTCTGAAATGATTCGCCAGCACGCAGAGCGCATCGACATGCTTCAACAGGAACTGCGGGAGATGCGAGAGCATTTCGATGCGCGAATCAGCGCGTTGGAAGAACGAATGGACCGACTGGAAGCGCGCTTTGACCAGTTCGAGGGGTGGGTGGAAAAACGGTTCCGCAGGCTAGAGAATCAGGTGGGCAGTCTGTTGGGCTGGCAGCTCGAGGAGCGCTATCGCACCCACGTCTACGCCTTCTTCGGGCAACTGCTGAAAGATGTTCAACCGGTAGACTACAACAGCATCGATTCTGCCCTGCGCCGGTCGCTCAGCGACGATGAGATTCGGTATCTGACGCGAGCCGACCTTCTCTTGCGCGGATACCTACGCCAGCGCCCCGATGAAGAGGTGTATCTGACGCTGGAGGTCTCGTCGGTGGTGGACATGGGCGATGTTGAACGCAGTCTGCGCCGCGCGAGACTGTTGGAGAAAGCCGGCTTGCGCGCGATCCCTGCCGTCGGTGGACACCATATTACCGCCGATGCCCACCAACTCGCGCAGGAGAGAAACGTGGTGGTCGCGCTGGACGGCAACCTGAGCACGGAAGAGGTGTACCCCGAGGATTAGCCTACTGTGTCTGGTTCTGTAACGTTCTGACCAGCGACTTCACCCTGTCCAGTTGACGTCCGTATTCCGCCCAGTTGCCCTGTCGTTGTGCCTCTTCGGCGAGACGAATGGCTTCGGCAAGCTGGTTGACTAACTCCTTCAAACCAGATTGCACTGGAGCGGGCGTAGTGGAGGCGGACGGTTTCGCAGAGGGCGGTGCTGTGGTTGCAGGCGAACCGGCACCGAAAATCTTCGCCAGACCCTGCTCCAGCGTGTCCGCCATCACCCGCGAGTCGCCATAAGCCACAATCACCTTCTTCAGTTCAGGAATACGCTGTTCGCCGCCGCCCGTGGTCTGCAGGTAGACTGGTTTGACATACAGCAGGGACTGTTCGATAGGGATGACCAGCAGATGCCCCCACACCACCTGCGAGCCGGGCTGGTCCCACAGGCGTAACTGCGTGCGGATTTCCGACACCTGCCCCAGCAGTCGCTCCATCTGCGCCGGTCCGTAGATGGTGCGTTCCTTCGGGAAGCGATACAGCACCATTTTGCCGTAGTCCGCACCATCGCACTTGGCGCACATCCAGGCGATCATCTTCTCCTGGTTCAGCGGGGTGTACACGGTCAGCAGAAGGAACTCTTCTTTCTGCTCGCCGGGCAAACGCATGATGAGGTAGTACGGCTCCATCGGCTGGAACTCGCCGCCCGGGATGGTGCTTTCGGGGGACTGCTGTTTGGCGATCTCCCATTGGTCTTCGCGCATGTAGAAGACGCGGGGGTCACGCATGTGGTACAGTGCCCAGATGTTGCTCTGGATGCGGAAGAGGTCTTCAGGGTAGCGCAGGTGCTGGCGCAGGCTCTGCGGCATCTCGGCGAGCGGTTTGAACAAGCCGGGCAAGGCGCGGCGATAGGTGCGGATCATCGGGTCGGTCTCGTCGGCGACGTAATAATCCACCGTGCCGTTATAGGCGTCGATGACCACCTTGACTGCATTGCGAATGTAGTTCAGGCGGTAGTAGCGGAAGGCATCCAGCGCAATGTCCATCGTTCTGGCGTATGGGTAGCGGTCGCTAACAGTATAGGCGTCGCACAGCCACCACAGCTTCCCGTCCGCAACCACGATGTAGGGATCGCGGTCATGCATCAGGAAGGGCGTGATCGCCTGTAGACGCTCGCGGATGTTGCGTCGGAACAGCAGGCGGCTGTTGGGTGTCAAGTCGCCCGAAAGCAGGAGGTAGCTATCCGCCATGCGGAAGGCATAAGCGAGTTTTGCCAGCAGGTTCTTACCAATCGGGATGCCTCCCGTGCCCCGGTAGCGGGTGTACTGGTTCTCGCTCTCCGCGCCGCTGTGCAGGGTGGGATAATCGAACTCGTCCAGCCGCGAGTCCACGATCACCGGGTTGTCGGTCAGCTCGCCATAGTAGATTTCAGGACGATCGAGCCGAAGCGGTACTTTGCTCTGTGGGGGAATGTCACGCACCAGGTACTCGGGCTGTCCCTGTGCGGTGGCGGTGTTGACCGCCGTCATGACGATGCCGTAGCCATGCGTGTACTGCAGGCGCAGGTTCTGCCACGTTTGGGATGAGGCTGGCAGATCAGGCTGAGACAACTCACGGGCAGCGATCATCACCTGCTGGTAGCGATTGCCGAAGGTGTACCGGTCCACGTCCACGTCTTTGAACCGATAGTATTGCTTGAACGCCTGCAGAGAGTTGAACACCATCTGCAAAGGCTGATAGTCCCAGATGCGCACGTTGGATAGGGTGGGACTGTTGCGCTGGAGGTCTGCCAAGGTCAGGTTGGTGTTCGCCTCGAAGGTGCGTTCCTCCACGTTATCCAGACCGAAAGCCTGTCTGGTGGCGGTGAGGTGGCGTTCGATATATGGCTTCTGCAGTCCCCACTCGTTCGGGTTGACGATGGTGTTCTGTACAAAGGCAGGGACTACCACATGCACCAGCACGGAGGCGAGTACCAGCGTTGCCAGCGCGAACAATGGGACACGCAGGACACGCCCACGCCGAATGTTCCACACGAACGTGCCGGCGGTAAACAAACTAAGCAGGAACAGCAGGTGCAATCCCGGCAAGCGCACTTTGGTCTCGACGTAGCCTGCACCGGTGAAGATGCGATTTGGAATGAAAAGCACATCATAGCGGTCTAACCAGTAACCTACCCCCCACAACGTCATACATATCCCTGCCAGCAGAAACAGATGCGGTTTCACGCCCGGCGAGAAGGCGGTCAGCGTGTCGAATACCTCGAATCCGCGGTTGATATAGTAGTAAGCTGTAACGATGACCAGAGTGGCGATGAAGGTAAAGGTGAACCAAGTATGCAGATAGCGCCAGAACGGCAAGCGGAACATGTAGAACGCGATGTCGTGACCGAACAGCGGGTCGCGCACACCGAAAGGTTCGGCATAACGGAAGAGTAGCCATTGCTCCCAGTGAGACGCACTCTGACTGCCCACCAGCAGAGCCAGTACCAGCGTCGTCCAGAAGACGACGGCTTGCGAGGTTGTGGGCACGGCGAGCCCCAGCCGAATGCGCAGGCGTTCCTCCCATTCCTCATCCATACCGATGCTGAAACGCCGCGCCAGCCACAGGTTGAGGTAGAGTAGCGCGAAAAAGAGCAGGCTGAACACCACGAACAGCGCCAGGCGCGTGCTCCAGATTCGGGCAAATAACGTGGTGTATCCCAGCTCGGCGAACCATAGCCAGTCGGTGTAGAAACGCGCGGAGATGACCAGTATCTGCAGAAGAACCAAAACGCCGATGAACAGCCAGAGCCATCTCCGGCGCTGTCCGCCTTCTACGGTCAGTGGATACCGCGACTTCACTCTAACGGGTTTCTCCTCTCTTGTTAGCACCACACTCCCGGGATCGGTGTGCCGCACTGGTAGCAGAGCCCCGAACCGGTCAGGTGGTCTTCCAGCACGCGAAAGCCCCATCGTTTCACCAGCAGGGTGCCACACTGTGGGCAGAAGGTGTTCTCCCAGTCGCCGACCATGCCCGGGATGTTGCCTGCGTAGACGTAGCGTAGCCCCTCACTGCGCCCGATCTCGGCGGCACGGAGCAGAGTGCGCACGTCGGTGTCGTTGTGGTCAAGCATCTTGTAGTCGCGATGGAAGGCGGTGACGTGCCACGGGATGTCAGGCGACAGGGAGACAAGGAAACGCGCCGCCTCGCGCAGTTCTTGCTCGCTATCGTTGAAGCCCGGCACCACCAGCGTGACCACCTCTAGCCACAATCCCGACTCGTAAACCATTCGGATGCCGTCTAGCACGTTGTTCAGCGTGGTGCCCAGCTGGCGGTAACTGCGATCGTTCATACTTTTGAGATCGATCTTGTATCCTGCGAGGTAGGGACGCAGGTACTCCAGCACTTCGGGCGTCAGGTTGCCGTTAGACACGAACAGCCCACGAATGCCGTGCGGTTGTGCCTCCTTGAAAATCGCCACTGCCCACTCGGCGGTGATCAGTGGTTCGTTGTACGAGCTGGTGATGAAGGGCGACCTGTAGCGGATGGCGATATTCACCATCTCTTCGGGAGAGATGAGCTCTATCGGTGCGCCTGCAGACGGGTCGCGCAAAGCCTGCGACGTGATCCAGTTCTGGCAGTAGGCGCAGTGCAGGTCACAGCCCAGCATCCCAAAGGTCAGTGTGCGTGTGCCCGGAAGCACGTGGAAGAACGGCTTCTTTTCGATGGGGTCTACGTTCAGCCCGCTCACATAGCCCCAGGGTGCATATAGCCTCCCGTCTTGATTGAACCGCACCTGGCAGATGCCACGCTTGCCTTCTCGGATCAGACAGCGGTGACCGCAGGCGAAACACTGCACCGAACCGTCCTCTAGCGAGCGGTAAACTTCTGCCTCGCGGGTCAGGCTGTCCAACCTTTCTGCCAGCGTGCTCCTGCTGGTTGTTGCCGTGGATGGAGACATCGGCAATGCCCCCTTTCTTTGCTATCTTTGATTCTACCACTAACGGCGCACGGCAGGGAAGTGGGGCGCAGAGCGGGAATAGGCTTAAGGGGTGTCGATATGCTTCGAGTTCCGGAGATCATCCAGAAGAAGCGAGACGGTGGCGAACTGAGCCAGGAAGAGCTGGAATCGCTGGTGCTGGGTGGACTGCGCGGCGAAGTGCCGGACTACCAGGTCAGCGCGTGGCTGATGGCGGTATACTTCCGCGGGATGACGCCGCGAGAAACCACTACGTTGACCGCTATCCTGCAGCACTCCGGTCAACAGCTGCAGTTGCCGCCCCTAGGCAAGCCCGTGCTGGACAAGCATTCCACCGGCGGAGTGGGGGATAAAACGAGCCTAGTGGTCGTTCCGCTTCTGGCGGCGCTGGGCATCGCCGTGCCGAAGATGTCGGGAAGAGGTCTGGGCTTTACGGGGGGCACGGTAGACAAGCTCGAATCCATCCCCGGCTTTCGAACCGATTTCACCGCCTCCGAAACCGCGCGTCTGGTGGAAAAGGTCGGTGCCTGCCTTGTGGGACAGTCGCCCGACATGGCTCCTGCGGACAAGTACCTGTATGCTCTGCGCGACGTGACCGCGACGGTAGACTGTATCCCCCTGATCGCGGCGAGCGTCATGAGCAAGAAGCTGGCAGGTGGTGCCGACTACATCCTACTAGACGTGAAGACTGGCTCGGGTTCGTTCATGCCGCACCTACCGGACGCTGTGCACTTGGCGCGGACGCTGGTGGATATTGGCGAGATGGCGGGACGCCGCACGCTAGCACTGGTAACCGACATGAGCCAGCCGCTGGGCGAAGCGGTGGGTAATGCGCTGGAAGTCGCCGAAGCCATTCGGGTGTTGCGACGTGAGGCGGGGTTCGCCTCGGCGCGCTTTGAGACCTTGTGCATCGAGCTGTCGGCATATGCCCTACTATTGACGGGGATAGAACGATCGCTCTGGCAGGCTCGGATGCGGGTGCGTGAGTGTCTAGAGGGTGGTCAGGCGCTGGAAGTTTTCCGCGCCATTGTGGAGGCACAGGGCGGCGACCCGCGCGTGACCGAGGATCTGTTGCTACTGCCTCAGGCGCCTGTCCAGTTACCGGTGTTTGTGCCGGAAGTGGGCTATATCCATGCGGTTGATGCACGTCAGGTGGGACTGCTGGCGGTTCGGTTGGGCGCAGGACGCACCCGCAAAGAGGATACGGTGGACCATACTGTGGGCATCCGTATCCTGCGCCATGTGGGTGACCATGTGGACTCCTCTCTTCCCGTGGCGGAGGTTCACGCGCGCACGGAAGAATCCGCACAGGAGGTGGCAGAGGAGCTGAGAGGCTGTTTTCACGTGAGGGAGGGCGCGCCTACCTTTCAACCGCTGGTGTACGCGGTAGTGCCTGAAGCGGAAGCGCAGAGATTGCACGCTATCGAATGACACCCTCGTTCCTGCAGTGTTGGTGTCATTCCTGATACGTTTCCTTATCCTTCTGAGCCGCATCTTCTTGTCATTCTGAGCGGAGCGAAGAATCCCTGAACGACGACGCGCCGAGATACTTCGCGTTCTTCCGCCCGTCTATTCGTCGCCGATCTCACCGAAGTTGCGTACCAGGATACCGAAGTCGAACAGCGTTACCTCCAAGTCGCCATCCAAGTCGGCGTTGAAGTTCCAGTTCGTGTCTCCCGATAGACTTCCAAACGCGGCGACCAGCTGCCCGAAGTCGAACAGCGTTACTTCATTATCGCCGTCGATGTCGCCGTTGAGCAGGCTCACGTCCACCGTCGCGACGCCGCTTACCGTAACGTTGGTCACCACTTTGCGGAGCCAGTGGTCGGCTTTGAAGGCGATGTCGTAAGTGCCCTCTGGCACGACCGGCAAGAGGTAGCTGTAGGCGTGACTGCCATCAGGCTGCGCGGTGGCGTAGGGGGTAGTGTAGAAGGTGCGCACCACATTTTGCGTGCCCGGCTGGCGCAGTTCGACCTCCAGCGTGGGGAGGAAGGCATCGTTCTCTGGCTCCGATACGTCTTTGGGAGGCTGCACCGCGAACTCGAAATCGCTCAAGTTCACATTGCCAAGCAGTGTAGCGTTCGTAGCCGCGGGCATACCCATTAGGCGGATGGTGAAATTCGCCACAGGATGTCCGAAGAACTCCGCGCTCTGCCAGCTACTGCCTCCATCCACCGACAGGTAGGCATCTCGCCGACCAATTGGCGCGTTGAAGTCCCACGTTACCAGATACGTGCCTGCGCCTCTGGGTTTCACCACGCTCCAGCCGATGTCGCCGCTGACGTCAAAGTAGAGCGAGCTAGGCAGGGTAACGGTGAAGGTATAGTAGCCGGCATACTGCGCCACGATGTCGAAAACCGCCGAGCCCGCGCTGTTCTTGAGCGGTATCAGGTTGTTCGGGTTGGGGGGCTGATTGGGCGTGACGTTGCGGAAGAAGTAGACGCGGATGGGTGCGTTCGCCACTGTGACCTCTGCGGTGAACTCAAACATGCGCACTTCACCGCCTGCGCCCACGTTGTCGTAATCCACCCACCAGCTTGCTCCACTGACCTCGCCGTTACCTGTCGGGTCGTAGTAAAACAGGTGCGGGGCGGGGTCATCGTTCGGGTAGTTGTCGTAGATCAGCGCGGTTTGTTGGGGCACCAGCCACTGTGCGCTCAGCATAGGAGGTGTTGCCATCTGTCCTGCTGGGCGCACGCGTACGAACTTCGACGGGATGCGGATGGCTTTGGTGCGCCACTGCGCATGGGCAGACCCCGCCAGCGCGATGAACAGAACAACGAGTAGTAATTTTCTCATGTGAGCCTCGTCCTTTCCTCAAGTGATGTGATTTCTCTCAGTAAAAGCAGGGTAACATATCTGCTCCGTTCTGTCAAGCGGAGCGGTCTCTCCCTTCTATTGTTTTGGAAGAAAGAACAGGCGCAGAAGTTCCACGCACCGAACCCTGCGCCGAACACTCTTACTCAAGGTGGGCGAGCGAAGCCTCCGTTACTGCCACCCCTGCACCGGCACCCAGTGGCGGGTGAAGTAGTCCCCCAGCGTGAGGATGAACATAATGACCAGCCAGAAGAACCCCGCCGATGCCCACAACCAGGTAAGGCGCGTGCTGTAGCGCACATGCATGAAGTACAGGATCACCAGCACTGCTTTGACCACGGCGATGGTCAGCGCGATGACGTTGTTGAGCGTGGTATGATGTCCGGGCAGGTACGCGGCGCCAACCGTCAGCACCAGTAGTACCAGCAGGGCGACGTAGACCAGCAGGTATACCCGGATCGGCACGCTATGCACATGCGACTGCTGTTCGTTTGACATGCTCATCACCTCGGTATCAGGTACAGTAGCGGGAACAGGAAGATCCACACGATGTCCACGAAGTGCCAGTACAGCCCCACCAGCTCCACCGGGATGAAGTCCTGCACGCTGGGATGCCGGATGGCGATCAACACCGCCAGCACGCCCATCACTAGCACTCCGATCGCCACATGCAGGGCATGCAGTCCCGTCATGGCAAAATAGAGGCTGAAGAACAGTTGTGCCACGCGCGTGTACTCCGCAGGCTCAAAGTGAAAGTTGGGTCCGGGAACCAGCCCTTCCACAAACTTGTGATGGTATTCAAACCCCTTGACCACTAGGAACGTCATCGCCAACGCCATCGTAGCCAGCAGGAAAAGCAGTTGCTGTTTGCGAAGCCCGTGCTGGGAGTAGTGTACCGTCAGCGCCATGGTCAAACTGCTGGTGAGCAGGACGCAGGTGTTGAAGAAGCCCAGCGGCACGCTGAGATGGCGGTGCGCCTGCCAGAACGCCTCCTGATTTACCACTCGGTAGACCAGATAGGTGGCGAAGACCGCCCCGAAAAACATGATTTCGGTGACCAGAAACGTCCACATCCCAACGATGTAGGACTCGTTCTGCTGGTGAAGGTCTTCGAACTGGATACTAAGTTTCTGTGGTGCTTGCTCCTGTACCACTGGCGACCTCCTCGTGCTCGTGATGGTTCTCGTAAGCGTAAGGCTCTTCGGTAACAATCGGTGTCTCCTCAAAGTTATGCGTGATGGGCGGCGAGTCGGTCTTCCATTCCAGACCCGTAGCGCCCCAGGGGTTGGGACCAGCTAGCGCGCCGTTACGCAGGGACCAGAGCAGGTACAGCATCGGAAGCAGGTAACCGATGCCCAGCAGGAACGCTCCCGCGGAGGACATCACATGAAGCATCTGCCACTCTTCGGGATACCAGTGGTAACGACGGGGCATTCCCAGGTAACCCAGCACGAATTGCGGCAGGAAGGTGAAGTTGAAGCCTGCGAAGATAATCAGCGCCGCCAGCTTGGCGATGCCCTCCGGGTACATGCGACCGGTCATCTTGGGCCACCAGAAGTGCAATCCTGCCAGATAGCCGAAGATGGTGCCGCCCACCATGATGTAGTGGAAGTGTGCCACCACAAAGTAGGTGTCCTGCAGGTGCACATCGGTGGCAAGCGCGGCGAGGAACAGTCCCGTCAGCCCACCGATCACGAACAGCCCCAGAAAGCCCATGACATAGAGCATGGGGGCGCGCAAGTCTATAGTGCCCTTATACATGGTGGCGGTCCAGTTGAAGACCTTCACTGCGGAGGGCACCGCTACCAGAAAGCTCAGCAGAGAGAACGCCATGCCCGCGTAGACGGATTGCCCGGTGGTGAACATGTGGTGCCCCCATACGAGGAAGCCGATGACCGCGATGGCGACGCTGGAAAACGCCACGAAATGGTAGCCGAATACCCGTTTGCGCGAGAAACACGCCACTACCTCGCTGATGACACCCATCGCGGGCAGGATCATGATGTACACCGCCGGATGTGAATAGAACCAGAAGAGATGCTGGAACAGGATGGGGTCGCCGCCCAGAGCAGGGTCAAAGATGCCTAGTCGGAACACCCGCTCCACAACGACGAGCAGAAGGGTGATGGCGACTACCGGGGTGCCCAGCACGATAATCACGCTGGTGGCATAGTGTGCCCAGATAAACAGTGGTAGGCGGAACCATGTCAGCCCAGGCGCGCGCATTTTGTGCACCGTGACGATGAAGTTGATGCCTGTTGCGATGGAGGAGAAGCCGATGATGAACGCGCCGATGATCGTCAGCGTAACCTGCGAGGTGCTGTACGAACTGCTGTAGGGTGGGTAGAACGTCCAACCGGTGTCTACACCGCCGGTCACCATCGCCCAGGTGGCGATCAACCCACCCGCCATATACAGATACCAGCTGGCGAGGTTAAGGCGAGGGAACGCCAGGTCGCGCGCTCCGACCATCAGCGGCACCAAAAAGTTACCCAGCACCGCAGGGATGACGGGTATCAGGAACAGGAAAATCATCACCACGCCGTGCATCGTGAACACGCGGTTGTAGTTCTCGGAAGTGAGCAGGTCACCCTGCGGGGTCAGCAGTTCCAGCCGAATCAGCGCGGCTAACAGCCCGCCAATCATGAAGAAAAAGGTCACCGAGACCAGGTACAACACCGCGATGCGCTTGTGGTCTGTGGTCAGCAACCACGATCGCACGGTGTCGCCGGCGTTCAGGTAGTTATGTCGCACCTCGCCGGGTCGGGCTACAGTTACACTCATGGCTTCACCTCCGCAACCTGAGGGTTCTTCTTCAGCGACTTGATGTAGGCGACCAACTGCAGGACGCGCTCCTCATTGAGCAGTCCCTCGTAGCTGGGCATGATGGGTTCGTAACCATCTACCACCTTCGCCAGCGGGCGCAGGATGGATTCGCGGATATACGCCTCGTCCGCCACCACCACCGTTCCGTCGCGCAGTTTCACCTTCTTCCCAAACAGCCCGTAGTGCGTAGGACCTCGCGGTCCATCTGCGGTACCATGACAGGCGTTACAACGCAGTTGGGTGTAGAGCTGTTTGCCCGCTTCCACCAGCGAAGCCGTCGAAACACCAGCCATTGTGCCTACACCGCTGGCGATAGCACCGGGACGGGCCTCACCGCCGCTGGCGAGCCACTTCTCATATTCGGCTGGCTCCATCACATACACCCATCCGATCATGCGCGAATGCTGGGTACCACAGTACTCCGCGCAAAACAGGTGATATTTGCCCGGCTTGGTAGGGGTGAACCACACCGTATTGTATCTGCCGGGCAGGACATCGCGTTTGATGCGAAATGCCGGCACGAAGAAGCTGTGAATCACATCCTGCGAAATCAGGGTCAGCTTCACCGGTCTGCCCGCCGGGATATGCAGTTCGTTGTTCTCCCGGATGCCGTTCGGATGCTGGGTGTGCCACATCCACTGTTTGCCGACGACGAATATCTCCAGTGCGTTTTCTGGAGGTGGACCATATATGTTAGCGTACAGTTTCACCGCCCACACGAAGACGATCAACCCAACAGTCAACGGGATCAGCGACCAGCCGATCTCCAGCCGCAGGTCGGTCTCTTTCGCGCCTGCGCGGCTGGCGTTGGAACCGCGCCGGTACCGATAGGCGAAGTACAGCACCAGCGCTGCGATCAGCACCGTAAAGAACACTGTCACCGCCACCAGGAACCAGAACAGCGCGTCCATCTGTTCGGCGAAGGTACTGGCGGTATCGGGTAGTAGGGGCACACCCTTCATCCCTTGGCCTCCTTCTGCTTGCGCGCACTCTTTTCGCGATAGAACTGTGTGGTGATGAAACCACCCAGCACCAGTAGGGTCAACACGCTGGCAAGCTGGATCACGCGGATGATGGCTAAACTGTATTTGCCGGTGGTGGGGTCGTACTGATAGCAGAAGAGGATGACCTTCTCCACCGGTGAACCCACCTTGCCCTGCGAGGCGTCCATAATTCCCAAGCGCAGATCGCGCGGAGAGTACTCAATGCCGTAAAAGTAGCGAGCCACCTTGCCGCCTGATGTTAGCAACATGATGCCCGCGGCATGTGCGAACTGCCCGGATTTGGGGTCGTACACATATCGGAACCCCACAGCATCTGCCAGTTTGCGAATCTGAGGCTCATCGCCGGTGAGGAAGTGCCACCCCTTTTCAGCGTCCAGCCTGCCGTACTCTTTGAGGAAGTTCTGCTTCTTCGCCGCGGCGAGCTGCGACGTCTCTTTGGGATTGATGCTCACCGTGACGATTTCAAACTGGTCGCCCGGCGTATAGTTAATGACGCGCAGGCTCTTGAGAAGCCCCTGCAGAACCAGCCCGCACAGCGACGGGCACTCATAGTACACTAGCGTCAGCAAGACGGGCTTCTTGCCGAAGTACTCTCTCAACTGCACCTGGCGCCCTGTCTCGTCGCGGAAGGTCAGGTTCAGGGGAACCTGCGCGTTTAGCTTCTGTTCAATAGTGATCTCGCGAGACAGGGTAGCTCCCGACAGCTTCTCGCGCTCGGGCTGTTGCCAGAACTGAGCGTTCGCTGGCAGATGGATCAGCACCAGTATGGCGGTTAACCCGATTAGGGATGGTCTCGTTCTCATGGCTTCTTCCCCTGTGTTGTTGGTGGTGCTTGCCACTGAGGCAGTCCGCGTTCGGCTACGATCTCCATTGCTCTCTGCACAGGCACTTTCGCAATGCCTGCCTGTTTGTCTACCCAACCGTAGGAGGAGACTTTCTGCTCCTCCACCTGGCGAAACTTCTGCATGTCTACCGCTGGGTTCGCCTGCAGAACCGGCGGGGGCGGTAACTGCCGGACAGTGCTCGCGGAAGATGCCTGCTGAGGTGGTGCGGGCGTGACCAGCCGGTAGAACCATACTAGGAACACCATTATCACCACTATCGCGGCGATCAACGCCGACACAAACAGCATCGCGAAGCGAAAGCCGACGTCCTGCTTCTCGTATCTGCCACCGTGTCCGTTTTTCTTAGGCGATGGGTGATGCGCTGTGCTCATACAGCCAAGCCTCCTGTAGCCGTGGGTCATGACGCGGCAAAAGCGGCGCCGTGCATACCTGCTGGGCAAACCATGTCAGCCACAAACCGCCGATGCCTGCCAACAGGGTGATGTCCAGCCAGTGCACGCGCGGAGCCTCCAGACCAAAAGCGGGTTGGATGATCCAGAACAGGTCTACCACCCGCATTACCAGGATGAACACCATCACGCGCAACAACAGACCGTTGTAGCGTTTGACCCGGCTGGACAACAGGAGCAGAAACGGCAGGAAGAACTGCCCTACCGTTAGCACTGCGCTGAGGTATTGCCAGCCGTGCTGATTGCGCTTCACGTAGTACACGACCTCCTCCGGCAGGTTCGCCGACCACATGATTAGGAACTGCGAGAAGGAGGTATACGCCCATAGGATGACGAAGGTGAACGTCAGGTTGCCCAGGTCGCGCGTCAGCTTCGGGGTAACGACGTCCGCAAACGGTTTGTGGCGAGCAGCTATCAGCAGTACCGCGGTGCTGAAGGCGAACGCGCTAAGCCCCTGCCCAACGATGAACCATGCGCCGTAGATGCTGGACTGCCACAACGGCTCCAGCGACATCACCCAGTCTATCATGGCGAAGGAGACGGTCAGCACGAAGAGCACCAGTCCTGGCGCGCTGAGGTTGGTGCGCTTCTGCAGGAGCGTTGCGTCCCCCGTCTCGTCCTGCCTCAACGAGGACCGACGCAGGGCCGTCGCAAGGGCGATCCACACCGCAAAGTAGACCGCACTGCGTGCCACGAAGAAGGGGACGTTCAGATAGCCGGTTTTGTGCTGGAGGTGCTCGTTCGCCTGCACCACCTCGGGACGCGCCCAGGGATACAGCGCAGACATTCCCACAAGCACCGGTAGGAACAGCACCAACATCAACGGCAGGCTACTTGCGCCCGCTTCCAGAAAACGCAGGATCGGCAGTCCCCAACTTCCCCGCACGGTGTGGTGCAGAAGGGTCAGCCCGAACATTCCCAGCGTCAGGCACATCCACACCATATAGGCGTAGTGATATGAGCGAAAGAACTGCGTTTTGCCTGCCAGGGCAAACCCCACTGCGCTGACGAGCAGAGCGAGAATGCCTACCGTCAGCGCGGTCTGGCGCAGGCGGGCAAATCGCTGATAGGTCTCCTCCACAGGATTCATGGCTTGCTCTCCGTGCTGGTGGTGTTCTCCTGCAGTTTACGCAGGTCCTCGGGTGTCAGTTCGCTGGTGCGAGCGTGCTGACTCAACTGCAAGACGCGCACGTAAGCGGCGATCGCCCAGCGGTCCTCCGGGGGGATGCGCGAGGCGTAGCTGTACATCATGCCGAAGCCGTTGGTAATCACGTCGTAGAAGTAGCCCACGGGCATCCCGCGCAGACGGTCGGTGTGAAACGTAGCTGGCGGGCGACGCAGTGCCAGTCCGCGCTGGGCGATCATGCCCTGACCGTCGCCGACCTTACCATGACAGGGCGAACAGAAGACGTTGTAGCGCTCCTGTCCGCGCTGGAGCAGTTCTCGCGTCAGAGGCAGAGGCAGTCGCGCAACGGGCTTGTTCGCCACTTTGCCAGTGTACAGCGCCTCGTTGTCACGCAAGTAGCCAACGGGCACGGTGTTTGCCACCAGGGGTCGGTCACCCTTGCCGTCGGCAAAGAAGTTGCTGGCGGATTGCGCCTTGAGCTTGGGCTGATGCCACATGTCGGTGTGACAGCCTGCAAGCAAGGCAACTGCCACGGTGGCAATGGTCAGGGAAGTCAGGCGACGCATTCTCCTCACTACTCTTCTACCTCCGATACCAGCCTGGCGCCCAGGTTTTCCAGGAACTGGCGCGTTTTGGTGCGGTCGAACAGGGGGTCTTTCGCCTCGATGCACAAGAAGAAACGGTCCTGCGACGCCCGCTCGAACCGCGGTGCGTTGAACACCGGGTGGTAGGGCTGGGGCAGACCGTTAAACGCCAGCATCCCGATGAACGCACCGAACGCAGCGAACAGCACCGTCGTCTCGAAGGTCACCGGAATGAACGAGGGCCAGCTCAGGAACGGGCGTCCCCCCACATTCAGGGGATAGTCTACCACCGAGATGTAGTACTGAAGCGAGAAACCGGCGATCGCGCCGACAACCCCTGCGAGGAACACGGTCCAGGGCACTTTGTGGTCCTCGAAGCCGATAGCTTCCGATAGCCCGTGCACCGGGAAGGGGGAATAGGCGTCCATCTGCGTGTAGCCCGCCTCCCGAGCGCGCTTTGCTGCGTGAAGCAGTTCCTCTGCGCTCTCGAACTCGGCGATGATACCGTACAAAGGCACGTTCATGGCGTTACCTCCGTGCTGACAGCAGATGTGACCGCAGTGCCAGTAGCTGGCGCGGGATGGTGCCTGTCGGTCTGATGGAGCAGGTCACGCATCTCGAAGATGGAAATCATCGGCACGAAGCGGACAAACAGGAACATCATAAAGGTAAAGAAGCCGATAGTTCCCAGGTACACCCCCCAGTCCCACACCGTGGGCACATACATGCCCCAGGACGAGGGCAGGAAATCGCGGTGCAGGCTAGTGACCACGATCACGAACCGCTCCAGCCACATGCCAACGTTGACGATCAGCGAGATGAGGAACAGCAGTAGCACGTTTTGTCGCACCTTGGGCGACCAGAGCACCTGCGGGATAAGCCCGTTACAGACGAGCAGTGCCCAGAAGAAGGGCGCATAGGGACCGAAGAATCGGTTGGTAATCAGATACTGCTCGTACTGGTTCGCGCTGTACAGGGCGGTGAATATTTCCATGATGTATCCGTAGAAGACGATCAGCCCCGTTGCCAGCATAATCTTTGCCATCCAGTCCAAGTGCTTCATGGTGAGGAAGTCCTGCATTTTGTACAGGGCGCGGATGGGAATGACCAGCGTGAGCACCATGGCGAACCCCGAATAGATGGCGCCCGCGACGAAGTAGGGCGGGAAGATGGTCGTGTGCCAGCCGGGTATCAGTGACACCGCAAAGTCTAGGCTCACAATGCTGTGCACCGACACCACCAGCGGGGTGGACAGCCCTGCCAGCAGGAGATAGGCGGAATCGAAGCGGTGCCAGTGCTTAGCGGAGTTGCGCCAGCCCATCGCCAGCACTCCGAAAATGACCTGCGCTAGCCTGTTTTTGGCACGGTCACGCAGGGTCGCCAGGTCGGGGATAAGCCCCGTGAACCAGAACAGCAGGGAAACGGTGAGGTAGGTGGTTACCGCGAACACGTCCCAAATCAGCGGGCTTCGGAACTGTGGCCACGCGCCCGTCCAGTTCGGGATGGGCAGAAGCCAGTAAACCACCCACGGGCGCCCGACGTGCAGAAGCGGGAACATGCCTGCGCACATCACAGCGAAGATGGTCATCGCCTCGGCGAAACGGTTGATGGAGGTGCGCCACTGCTGGCGCAACAGGAGCAGAATCGCCGAGATGAGTGTGCCCGCATGTCCGATACCGATCCACCACACGAAGTTGATGATGTCGAACCCCCAACCGACGGGCTGATTGATGCCCCAGATGCCAACGCCGCGCAGTAACAGCCAGGTGACAGAGGTGATCAGAACGAACACGAAAAAGGCGGCGATGGCGGTCACCACGTACCACGCCTTGGGATGCCGGTAGCTCAGCACTACCGAGCTAATCTTGTGCGTGATGCTCTCGTAGCTGTGCCGACCTTCAATCAGTTCGACAGCGGGTTCGGTTCTTACGATCTCCCCTTGCATACCCTATGCCCCTTCCAGATCAGGATTCGGATTGCGCACCTTGGCAAGGTAGGTGGTGCGCGGGCGGGTGTTCAGTTCCTCCAGCAGACCATAGTGATGCGGCTGCCGTTTCCACTGCGACACCACGCTCTCTTTGTCGTTCATGTTGCCGAAGACGATGGCATGCGTGGGACACGCGGCCTGGCAGGCGGTAACCACTTCACCATCCTGCACCTCGCGCCCCAGTTTCTTCGCCTCGATGCGCGCCGCGTTGATGCGTTGCACGCAGTAGGTGCACTTCTCCATGACGCCGCGCCCGCGAACGGTCACATCGGGGTTGTTGAGCAGTTGTAGCACCGGCTCCTTCGGGTCGTTATACTTGAGGAAGTTGAACCGGCGCACTTTGTAGGGGCAGTTGTTGGAGCAGTAGCGCGTGCCCACACAGCGATTGTAGGCCATCTGGTTCAGCCCTTCTTCGCTGTGGTTGGTTGCTCCTACTGGACACACCGGCTCGCAGGGCGCGTTTTCGCACTGCATACAGGGCACGGGCATCAGGTGGGTGGAAGGATTGTCCAGCCTGCCCTCGTAGTAGCGGTCGATGCGTATCCAGTGCATTTCGCGTCCACGCGCTACCTGCTCCTTGCCCACAATCGGGATATTGTTCTCCGCCTGGCAAGCCGTTACGCAGGCGTTACAGCCGATACACAGGCTGGTATCTATCACCATCGCCCAGGCGCTCCCCTCCCACCGGTACTCGGGATACAGCGAGAGGTGCTCCTCTTCGGGCGATGGCTTGCGGACAAGATGCGCGGGGTCTTTGCGAAATTCCTCCAGCGTGCCCACGTGTATCAGCTCACGCCCTTCCATGCTGTGGTGCTGTTGTGTGCTTGCCAGCGGATAGCGTTCCCCGGTTTTCGCCAGCGTCGCGCCCGAGGCCGTCCACAACGCATCCGAAAAACGCACCTTGTAGGCGTTGTAGCCGATACCGGTGCCCACCTTGCCCGCGCGGGTGCGTCCATAGCCTAGTACCAGCGTCAGACAATCGTCGGGCTGACCGGGCATGATCCAGATAGGCGCCTGCAGTTTCTCACCGCGGTAGCGCAGTTCCACCACGTCCACCATGTTCGCCAGTCCGCCGGTGTCCATTTGCAAGCCCATCTTCTGCGCGGTGGAAGGGCTGACGAGTATGGCGTTGTCCCAAGTAAGATGGGTCAGCGGTTTGGGCAGCTCCTGAAGCCAGCCGTTGTTCGCGAATCGCCCATCCCACACGTTGGGGTCAGGAATGAAGACCACCTCCATCCCCTGCGCAGTAGGTTTCAGCTTCTGAGCGGCGGAGACAACGGCTTCCGTGCGAAGCGTCACCGATCGGGGGGGCAGGGCAGTATTGGGCACCACGCCGTCGTGCAGCATCTTGCGCCAGGCTTTCTGGAAGCCTGCCGTACCGAGCCGTTTGCTCCAGTATGCCTGCACGAGGTCGTAGCTGGTGCGCTGGCGCCCAAGCATGGTGTCGATCATCTCACCAGCCGAACGCGAGGGGTAGAGCGGCTCGATCAGCGGCTGGATGATAGACACCGTGCCGTCAAACGCCCGCACGTCGCCCCACGCCTCGAGGTAGTGCGACTCGGGGATGTGCCACAGGCACAGGGCGGAGGTCTCGTCCTCGTACAGGCTCAGATGCACGGTGAACCCGTTGCGCTGGGTCAGGTCCTTCAATAGGCTGGCAAACGCCAGGTCGGCGGGGGCGTTATAGGCGGGGTTGCCGCCCAGGATGATCAGCGTCTCCACTTTGCCCGCGGCCATATCCCGCACTAGTTCGCGCAGGGATTCAGTGTGGTTCACTGGCTGTGCTTCCACCGGTGCGGTGTACACCACCGTCTGTCCCGTGTTGCCCAACGCGTGGTTGATGGCGTGCACTAGCGCGTGTATGGCTGGCGGAAGGGATTCGCCTGTCACCACCACACTGCGCGCGCGGTGTGCCTGCAGGTCGCGGGCGATGGCGTTCACCCATTTGTGCTGTTCGGCGGGCAGTTGCGGGGCGGATACGGGCACGCCCAGCGCGCGCGCCAGCGCCAGCGCGAACGCCTGTATTTGTGAGGGACGCAGGGGGAGGCGATGGTCTGCGACCGAGCCGGTCACGCTTGGCGTACTCTCCACGACATACAAGCGGTTCATATCGGCGGCGCCGGCGCGTACACGGCGTCGCGTAGCGTAGTCGTGGGCATAGCGCACGCTGGCTGGACCGCTGTACAGGAAGTCGGCGTCCAGCGAGAGTATCACATCGGCGCGATCGAAGCGGTAGATGGTGTTGACCGGCTCCCCGAAGGCGATTTTGGCGCCTTCGAGGGCGTTATCGGCGTGAACGGGCTCGTACTGGTGCCACTTCGCTTGTGGGAACTTCTTCAACAGTTCCTGAATCAGCCCTGCGAGCGTGGGCGAAGTGATGTTCTCGGTCAGGATGCGCAGACCGGCTCCCCGCACGGCGGCTTGCTTCCCCATCTCGGCGGCGAGCGCGGTGGTGAAGTCCGTCCATGCACTCAGCTGACCCTGGTACATCGGGCTTTGCGAGCGGTCCGGGTCGTAGAGGGTCAGGATGGACGCTTGGGTGAAGGCGTCGGTTGCACCCAGATGTTTGGGGGTGCCGTCCGGGTTCAGCGGGGCAGGTATCTGTGCACTGATGACCCCCATGGCTCCCGGGCTGGCGGGGTGTCTGGCGTTGCCTTCGATCTTGGTGGGGCGACCTTCGTGGCTCTCCACCAAAATGCCCCGTGCGAAGCCACCGATGGGAAAAGCCGAAGCGAAATAGAGCGGTCTGCCCGGGATCATCTCTTCGGGCTGTTGCACCTGTGGCACGACTTTGCGCATGGACAGCGGGCGGCACGAGGTCAGCCCCGCCAGCGCAAGCGAAGCACCCATCAGCTTCAAAAACTGCCGACGATGCAGAAACGCCCCCAGCGGTGAAGACTGGCGAGGGAACTCCTTCTCCAGGATCTGCTGGAACTCTTCGCTATCGGCGAGTTCTTCTAAACCGCGCCAGTAATGTTGACCCTTCGCCTGCTCCAGGCGTTTGCGAATCTCGTCCAGATTGAGCGGTTGGCGTTGTTTGTCTCTCATGTTCACCCTGACCTTAACGATGGCATATCGAGCAGTTCGTTAACTGTCCCTTCTGGATGTGGTATTCCTGCACCAGTTTCTTGCCCAGTTCCATCTGATTGGCGGGCGGCTGGTAGTTATAGTTGAACACCTCTTCGCGCGGTCGGATGTACTTCTCAGGCTGTCGATGGCAATCCAAACACCAGCTCATGCTCAGCGGCTGCGCTTTGTAGGTGATATTCATCTCGTGGATGGGACCGTGGCAGGTGGTGCAACCGATGCCTTTTTGCACGTGAATGCTGTGGTTGAAGTAGACGAAATCGGGCAGGTCGTACACTTTGTTCCACTGCACGGGAGTGCCGTTGAGGTAGCTCTGCCGAATGGGTTCCAGTAGAGGGCTGTTCGTCCAGACCTGTGAATGACAGCTCATACAGGTATGGGTCGGAGGCACGCTAGCTACCGCCGACTTCTCCACCGTGCTGTGGCAGTACCGGCAGTCAATGCCTAGCTCCTTCACGTGGTGTTTGTGGCTAAACGGCACAGGCTGGTCTACAGGAACACCCACCTGGGTGGCGTATGGCGACCTGCTGAGATTAGAGCCGATCAGCACGCTCGACACCAGTAATGCAGCGCCGGTGACGATACTCAGTCGTGCCAGTGTGTTACTGCTACGATGAAAGACCTGTGGCATTCACTGCCCTCCCTCTTTCTTTTGTGCTTTTTGTCACAGCATCTTCGCGCTCGAAACGACCTCTGCAACGCTAAAAAACGCTAAATACCAGCATATAACCAGCATATAATGTGTCCACCATACAATTTTCATTGCTAATTATACATGACCCTATCCTCATTTTTCAAGAGAAAACGCCTGTCTGGGCGAAAAAATCGCTCTCATTTTCACAAAGAAAGTTCAACCCCTCTGCGCATACTGCGGAAACAGCACATACAGGATGAAATAGATCAGCACGCCCGTCGCGGATACGTACATCCACAACGGCAGGGTCCAGCGAGCGATGGCTCGATGCTGTTCATAGCGTGCCCGCAGAGCGTGCCACAAGGTGACCAGCACCAGCGGCACAATGACCCCTGCCAGCACGGTATGGGTGACCAGTATCGTCAGGTAGACCGTCCGCAAGGCAGGGGGCGCGGTGAACCGGGTGGTGCCGGCGTAGGCATGATAGGTCAGATACCCTACGAGAAAGAGCAGGGATGCGCCCAGCGCCGAAACCATGCTGGCACGGTGTCGGGCGATCATGCCCCGCCCGATATATATCCTGCCCGTCAGCAGGAGGATGAAACTTGCCAGGTTCATCAGTGCGTTAAAGGAAGGAAGCCATTCGATCACGGGAGCCCCTCCTCGCGAAGCAGGCGTTGGGTATCTTCGATGAGCCGGCGAACCTGTTCGGTGTCCAGCCCGCTGTAATAGCCGCGGATGCGCCCTTGCGTGTCCACCAGCACGAACTTATCGCTGTGGATGAAATCGTGGATAGTGCCTTCCAGTTGCTCGGGAACGTCTTCCGCCGCCAGTTTGAAGCCGTGCCTTGCCAGCCTGTAGATAGCCTTCTTCTCACCCGTTACGAACAGCCATTTGCCCGGCAGGGCGCCCTTCTTGCGCGCGTACTCGTCGAGCACCTGAACCGTATCGTGCTCGGGGTCCACCGTAAAGGATACGATTTGCACCGCCGGATTGTCGGCAAAGGCTTTTTGCACTTCGGTCATGTTGTCCTGCATGATGGGGCAGATGCTTCGGCAGGTGGTGAAGAAGAAGTTCGCTACCCACACCTTGCCTTGCAGGGCGTCTCGCATGATGGGTTGACCAGTATGCGCCGTGAGGGTGAAATCGGGAACCGCGCCCAATACCGGCAAAGTAGCAGGTGGGGGAGCATGAGGCTTCTGACGCCGCGAGTGCACGTAGCTTAGGATGAGCAAAAGCACAGCCGTCGCCAGCACACCCCAGCTAGCGACACGAACGATCCAGCGAATGGTATTCATGCTCGTTAGCCTCATTTATCGTATTAGCGCGAACAGCGCAAGCCACAACGGCAGGTAGCCCAGCGAAGCCAGCATCACTCGCACCGCCGATTTGCCGTCCGGATAGCAAGCGAACCTTCTCGTTGTGCGGACCATCCACCATCCCAGCAAAAGCGCACCGCCCGCGTAAAACCACGACCGCCATCCCACCAGCGTGGGCACGAGGCTCACTACCAGCAGAATCACCGAGAACAGTAGCATCGCTTTGCCCACGCGGTAACCGGTCTCGTCGTTGAAAGGCACCATCTGGAACCCCGCCTCGCGGTATTCGCGCCCGTACTTCCACGCGATCGCCCAGAAGTGGGGAAACTGCCACAGGAACTGCATGGCGAACAGAAATAGCGCCTCCCCACTCAGGCTACCGGTGACCGCGGTCCAGCCCATGACGGGCGGTATCGCTCCCGGTACTGCACCGATCACCGTGCACCAGGGAGTAAACCGCTTGGAAGGGGTGTAGAGGAGCACATATGTCAGCACAGCAAACGCGCCGAGCACGCTGGTGAGCGGGTTGACCAGATACCAAAGCACCGCTACGCCCGCAATTCCCCACAGGATACCGACCACCATCGCCTCCCACACCGATAGCCTGCCACTAGGGATGGGACGGGTAGCGGTACGTTTCATGCGGGCATCATAGCGCCATTCGATCGCCTCGTTGAGCCCGTTCGCCGATGCGACCACCAGCCATACTCCTACCGCCAGCCACACCAACCGGGATAGCGAGAGCGGTTCACCGGGTAGCCACAGCACCGCCAGTGCCGACAACCACACCAGCAAGGTCACGCGCGGTTTGCTGAGCTGCCAGTATGCGCCGATGTCCAGCAGTGCCATCTTCCCCGCAGAGTGCCTCATATGGTGCGAGACCGCCGTTGTGCTCTTCACGCACTTTGCCTCGTTCGGATGCTTTAGATTGAGAAAAAATTATCAAATCTAATTATACCGGCTCAGACAAGGGGAGTCAAGCCTTTTCGAGGGGTACTCCCCCTGTTGGCGCGGTTGTTGCCTGCTTGCGGGTGTGTTATACTCAGGGTGAGGGCTGTTTCTGTTTGGAAGGGGGAACACGAGCCGATGCGCGTCAACCGAGTGCTTCAGAAATTGCGGGAAGGCAAGCCGGTACTGGTCGGGGCAGTGTGGACGGTTCCGCACTGGAAGATTGTGGAGATGTTGGGCATTGCGGGCTACGACTGTGTGTGGATTGAGATGGAACATGCGGACACCACCTGGGAACAGATGTCGCAAATGATTCTGGCGGCACGGGCAACAGGCATGGAGGCGATGGTGCGCATCCCGCGCGGCAGTTACAACCACGTCATCCGCCCCCTCGAGGCGGGTGCGACGGGGCTTTTGTTGCCCCACTGTACGGGTGGCGAGGACGCCCGCGAGTTTGTGCGCATGGCGCGTTTTGCGCCGCTGGGCTGGCGTGGTATCGGCGGGAGCGTGGATATGCGCTACGGGGCGATAGGCTTTGACGAGTACTTCGAATGGGCGAACCGCGAGATCTTTCTAGGCGTGATGATCGAGCGCAAGGAGGCGGTGGAAGATATCGAAGCAATCGCCAGCGTGGAGGGGCTGGACCTTCTGCTGGTCGGTCCCGCCGATTTGTCGCAGAGTTACGGAGTGCGTCTGGACTACGCCCATCCCGTGATGCAGGCAGCGATCGCCCGGGTGGTGGATGCCTGTCGTCGGCACGGCAAGTACTGGGCGGTGGCGGGCACAGTGCCCTCTTACGCGGAGCAGTACGCGATGGGCGCACGGTTCTTCAACATCGTGAACGAAATGAGCGTGCTGATGGAGGGGTTCCTGCGGGCGAAAGAGCAGTTCCCCCTCCCGTAAGAACCGCCCTAGGGGTGGGTACGCGCCCTCTCGCGCGTCTTTTGCCATTCGGCTTTAAGGTGCTCCAGAAACGCCTCCACGCGGCGGTTCGCATCTTCGCAGTGGATAGGTATCGGCACCGATTCCAGCCCCACGGCATCGTGGCTCATCAACAGCCAGTCGCCCTTTTTGAACTTGAAGGTCTGTGCGAACATCTCCTCCGAGATGCCAAAGGCTTCGGCGATCGCCTGGCGGTCGGATTGGCGCGGCATCTTGCTAACGAAGTAGGTATGCGGTTGCGCCATGATGCTAGTATCCAGGTAGCGCACGCGTTGGGTGGCGATTCCCACGCCTAGCCCGAACTTGCGTCCCCGTCGGGCAAGGGTCATCACCACCATGCGGGAGCGGGCGTAGCTGTCGTCGGCTCCATCGCGCCGTTGTGGGATGAACTCGTCCGCCTCGTCGAACACGAACACCACCAGCGGGCTGATTTTGCCCGTTTTACGTCGGTTTTCGAACATCACCTCGCCCAGCGTGGCGGCGAAATCGCGCAGGCGGTCGGGGTTGTGCGATTGTATCACATACAGCCCGGAGGTATGCGGATCGTTCAGCCGGCTGACCAGTTCGCCCAGTGTCATCCGATAGGCTTCGTACACGTGTCGCGGGCTGAGGTAGCGACGGAAGGCATCTTCCACCGCTTCGCGCAGTGCCTGAAATGCTTCGCGGGCGTCGCTGGTGGTCAGCAGTCCGCTATCGAACATCGCATCGAGCCACTCTGCCAGCTGTGGTGCGCTCTGCTCGTTGAAGGGGGGTGGTGTCTTCGGTGGCTATCCACTTGCGTACCTCCTGCCGAATCTGCGCGTCGTTCTTGCCGAGGGTGCCGCGAGGGTTCCAATGCCTCTCCACGAGTTTGCCCAGCGTGGGCGGTTTCTCGCGGTACAGGTGGATGCGTGCGCTTTTGGGGTTCAGCAGGCGTCGCCAGGCGAACCAGAAGTCACTGCGCCGCCCGCTCAAGGCTTTGGGATAGAGCGTGGTCTGCGTGAGAGCGGTCAATGCCTTACTGAAGGTCTCGCGGTTGGTGGGTTGCTCCATGAACTGCAGAACGTCTTCGGGCAGGGTCTCTTCCGTCAGCACCAGCAGACAGGCATCGGGGGATTTCACCAGCCAGTCCGCCAGCAGGACGCTGTACTCGCCCATCAGGTCGAACAGCACCACTTTCACGTTTTCGTGGGTGGGGTCTTCCCCGCTGAAGGCGTTCAGGACTCTGTCCACCAGCGTGCTAACGAGATTGGACTTGCCTGCACCCGTGAAGCCGAAGATGGCGAAGTGCGTGCGCAGGAGGTCTTCGGCGGAGACCTTGACGCCTACTTGCGGGTCGCGCGTCAGGTTGCCGACGGTGAAGGTGGGCACTCCCTGGGGGAGTCCGCTGTTAAGCACATATTCGGTGCTAGGAGTATCCAGCAAGAGGGCGCGTGCGCCCACCATCGGCAGGTTGCTCTCTTCCTGCAGGTGGCTTTGCCCGTTACGCTCTACGATCTCCATATTAGTGGGGATGGCGATACAGCGGATTTTGGTGACATCTTCGGTGGGTTCGTGTTCCTGCTCTTCCCAGTCGCGCACGGCACTGCGCGCCGCTTCCACCACGAAGCCCGGATAGCCCTGCGGGTTGTCGCCCAGCGCGTAGTGAATGGGCAGGATGGACACCACTTCCAGGATGGAGCGGTGGCTTGCGCTGGGATCGGAGGCGAAGTTGGGCACAGCCAGCAGTGCGCCCTCGCGAATCAGGTTCATCGCCTGACGGGTGTAGTCGAACCAGATTTCAAACTCGTAGCGCGCTTCCGGGTCCTCCTGAATGCGGATGAGCGTGCCTTCCAATCCGTTCACAAAAGTAATCATTAGCGTTACTCCCCCCGGTGTTCTCGTTGCTCACGCGATTGGCGCAGGGTTTTGGCGAGCGGTTGCGAATGGAACGGTATTTCACTGCTCTGGATCATCTCGTGTGCCCGTTTCCCGACTGTCTTCGCGCCCCAGTCGGCTTTGTGCAGAGGGTCAGGATAGCCGATGACCTCCGGGAAATGGTTGCGGGTGAGCACATCCAGCAGGTACATCATCAGCTGTTGGACGGGGTTCTCGGAGTCGTGGTCGGGATAGAGCAGGGGGCGAATCGTGCCCACGCGATGGTTGCGGATGGGGAACTGGTGCTGAAACGCCTGCCTGTCCCACTTCGGCATCGCCAGCCGGTCGAGGAAGATGACATGTCCGCTCAGGGGCGTGCGTTTGTCGCGCGACAGGAAGAACTGCCCCAGCGAGCGCAGGAACAGCCGCTCCGGCGACACAATCTCGCCTACCCGGCTCGGCGTGCCAATGACCTCGGGCTGACCGGTGTGCTCATCGATGCCCAGCCGGAGGGTTTTGAAGACCGCATCGAACTCGATGGTGCTCCAAGGTGCCTCCAGCGAGAGGTCACAATAGAGAGGGATACATTCCAGGAAGATGCGGTCGGTCCAGGGCAGGGGCGCCACCTTCAGGCTCTGCAGTTCGGGGTAGACGCCGATGTGCTTCATCACGCCCAGGTAGTTGCGGGTCAGGTAGCGGGATTCGGAATCTTTGACCACACCCACCAGCAGGATATTGCGCTCCCAGCACTTTTCAATCAGCGCGCGCAGTCCCACGGTGGTCAAGAAGTGCACATCGTCGGGCGACATCCACCGGGTGCGGGTGCTGGTGGGGTCATCGGGGTCGGGTACCTGGTACACCAGCGCGGAGGTGTCCTTCTGCTGGAACAGGCGTTGGCAGATGTTCTCGAACAGGCTGACGGTGTATTGCCACGACTCGCGGCAGTGGTGCACGGTGTGCAGAGTGCCATCGGGGTGCAGGACGCAGGGCGGTTGACGGCGTCGACGTCCCTGGGGGGCGGTGGGTTCCAGCAGGTAGCGCACGGTGTCGTACAGTTCCTGCTCGCTGATTCCCAGCGCGGACTGTATCTGTGACAGGTGCAGGCTCTGCGTGTTGTGTTCATGAAACTCGGCGAGCACGGCAAGGTATCGCTGGAACCGCTTGGTGGACGGCACCTGCAAAACGTCGTTGATAGGGTGAGCGAAGGCGACCTGGATATCGAAATCATCCAGCGCGCGTCGGTCATAAGGATAGCCGCTCAAGCCGGTGTTGGCACCGTGCGATACCGCAGACATCAGTCCGCTGAGCGATTGATCCATCAGTATCAGACGCGGGTAGTCGTGGGTGGTTGCGCTAGCGACGCAGTAGGCGAGGTAGATCTCCGCTAGTTGCATCAGGGCGGTGTGGATGTTGGTCAGGTTCACGCGGTCGTTATCGGAGACCACGAAGGTTTCTTCGATATCCGCGTTGGTGACGTCCTCGATGTTGGCGAACGGCACGGGCACATAGGCGACCAGCGACACATCGCGGTTCATGTCCCAGCGTTCGTATTGCACCACAGGGGGGTCGCTCTTAAGGCGCACCGAGCCCTTCGCGCCGTATGCTCCACCGAAGAAGACCACGAAGTCCTGGAAGGCATCCTTCATGCAGGTGCCGTCGATGGCGACGAAGTCGATGCGATCGGCATCGAGGATGCGTTCTGCCAGGTCGCGCAGGTGGCGTCGGTAGCTTTCGGAGCGGAATCTCTGCGCGAAGGGGATGATGAGACGATGGAAGAACTGGTGGTAGAACTGGCAGGCGTTATCGCTGCGTTCGCGATACAGGCGTTCGAACGCTTCGCGGGAATAGGTCAGCGAATTGCGATAGCCTTTGAAAATCTCGGAAAGGACAGACATCTTTTTGCATACCCCCGTGGGTATTATAGCAGAAAGACGGATGTCGAGGCATCCGATGGGCATCCTGGATGGCACGTACTCTGCACCATCACCAGTAACGGCTATTGACAGCCACGAGTGATAGGTACGGGTGGAATCGTGCCAGTAGGGGCTGACTTTATCGTGCATTGTCGAGATCTCATCCCTGCTAAGCGGGGTGAACCCCTGGGCGGCTTCTAGCCACTCACGCCACTGGTTCAGGTTATCGGGAGCGATGACAGCGGTGTGTATCGGGTGGCTCAACGCATAGCGGAACGCCTCAGCAGGGGTCAATCTGCCCGGTTGCATCAGCTTACCCAACGCGGGCACTTTCATCACGGCAATGCCGATGCCTAGCTGGACCGCCACGGGCAGTAGCTGCTTGCTAAATGAGCGCGGATGGTGCCACTCAGCAGGGTTGAGAGGCATCAGCACCATGTCAAACGGATACCGCTCCAACATCTGTTGGAGGATGATGGGGTCATGATGCCCCGAGATGCCGACATATCGCACGATACCCTGTTCCTTTGCCTGCCAGAACGCTTTCAGCCCGCCGCTTGGTGCGGTCAGACGCCTGATGTCTTCCGCCGTGCTGACGTGGTGTACGATCCACAGGTCCAGGTAGTCGGTGCGCAAGCGTTTCAGACTGCGTTCCAGTTCCTGCCAAGCACTGTTGTAATCCCTACGGTCGCTCTTGGTGCCCAGAAAGACCGCCTGTCGTCGCCCGTGCAGGGCTTCGCCGATGACCTCTTCGCTTTCGTTGTAGCTGGCGGCGGTATCGATGTAGCGGACGCCTGCCTCCAGCGCCGCGTCGATGATGCGTGTGGCTTGTGCCTGATGGTGTTTGTGTTCCAGTGCTTTCGCGCCGCCTAGTGCCAGAATAGGCACGGCGATACCGGTCTTTCCGAACGGACGAGCGGGGATTTGACCCATCGTAACCTCCACAGACAACGGGTTTATCGATATGGTATGGTATTATACCCGTCCTTCGGCGCGTTATCTGCAACGGCGGTTTTGCCCCACCCCAACCCTCCCCACATCCCCTGTGGAGGGCGAACATCCCGGTGAGCCGTTACCCCGCGGGCGCGCAGAGGGCACGGACACCGGGCACAGGCAATGC
>PSLZ01000053.1:0-15513 GCA_040289885.1 Armatimonadota bacterium
TCCGATGAGCCCTGCATGGGTAAGCGTGCTGAGGTATAGTTGTGTGTGGGCAAGGTACCTGCGCTCCGAGGTTACTGTCGCGGATACTTTGACAAGTAGATTGTGGGAAAATGGCATCTTTGTATATTCCCCTGCCTTCGCGGGATACACCACAAATCATAGCGATTACGGGGAAGTCTTTCATTTAAAAGCATTCATGGATCAACCTAGTTTGCGGGGGCAGTGTAATGACTTGTCGGATTTCCTGTGCGTGCTGATGGCGAGTGTGGGGGTCTCTGCCAGATCTCAGCGCACCTACAGTATAAGCGAGTTTTACACAGGCGACGGCGATGACGACGGAAGAGGTTGGCAAATACTGACTCATGTTATTGACCCGGCGGGTAGTGAAGTATCTGTGGGCAGGAAGCTGTTTGTGTACCATCAGTTTGTCACGATATATGGTGGGGTGTGGGAACCGAGTTTTGGGTTTGGAAACAGCAATCCTCCGAACTTGTCGCTCGGATGGGCGCGCGATAGCGAATATAAGCAAGCATTGGTAGACTTATTCTATCACTATGAGAGTTTTGATCTCGTTGAGGTGCTGAGGACGGACGCACCAGGCAATCCATGGGCACCAATGCCGAAGGTTGGTTTCACACCGGATGTATCGACCAACAATGTGCCATAGGGAGGGAGAACAGATGTGTTCTCGCTACGTAACGGTGATAGCGACAACGTTTGTTGCCACCCACGCTGTACTAGCGCCACAAGTGGGTGAGATAATGCCTCCGGCTCAAGCGTTTCAAACCAAGATAGAACAAGGAATATCTCTACTCTTTACCCCAAGAGCATGGAAAGGGGTCATGACAAGCATGCCCGCGGATGCGAAGCACAGGCTGATTGATCCCGTGGTACTATTGCGAGCCGTGTATGCGGCAGATGAAATCCCAGGCTACTATGCCACACCGGGGTATCACAACGGCATCCATACCAGCGTCGTATTGCTTCCTAATGCACAGGGGGCACGTGTTGTCAGGGCGTATCGCTCCATAGAGCGTTTGCCGCACCGTCCCAAAGGAGCGGACGAAAAGCGGATTATCGAGATAACCATCCGGGTGTATCCGACCGCCGACACGGCGCGACAGGAAGCACAACGCAATCATCCCACCTCGTCACAGGGACGTGAGGGATATTACACCTTCGGCAATGGTCTGAGTTCTGGAACATCCTTTGGGGTTCCGTTCTGGACACGCCGTTGGATCGACTCCCAATACGAGATCACAGCGGTAGTCGGGCGCGCCGTCGTTTCGGTGTGGCTACTGGAGCGTGGAGGTCGTGCTAACGCAGAACTTGCAGAGGCGTTGACGTGGGGATTGATTGCGCGCCTCGGACTGGAGCCAGATCTACAGCATCCTGAGAACAAACTGGTATTGAACCGTGTACCTGTCACTCCCCTCTCAACGCTTCAACAGACAGGTTGCCAACTCCACACCGACCATCCCTCCCAAACTATTGAGCACGCTATCTTGGTTGATGAACCTTCCTTCTGCGAGCAATGGCTGCGCCATCGTGCGTACACCGGCTGGCGCGTGCGCGTGCAGTGGGGTCAGCGTTGGGTAGAGTTAGAGGCGTTCAGCTGGCAGATGAAGACGTGGGACGGCAGGCAGGTGCAGTTATCTCGTCCGGCGTTTCCGTATCGGGGGGATTTGGTGGCACCCCTGCAGGAGGTCAAACAGGTATTGGGGATGGATTAAATGTCCTGGGTTTTTGAGATTCTTCGTTTCGCTCAGAATGACAGGAAGAAGTGACTCAGAATGATGCTTTTTTGTTGTCATGCTGAGCGATAGCGAAGCAACTCGTTTTTCGCCGCTCTTGTCATGCTGAACGCAGTTCTGCATCTCGTTGTTGAGACCCTTCGCTGACGCTCAGAGTGACGAAAAACGAGACCCTTCACAACGAGACTTGGTTCAGGATGACATCCCCTCTTGTCATGCGGAACAGAGACGCATCCGCGCAGATTCTGTGACCCCAAACCCTCGAGTAACTTCTCCGATTTGCCGATAATCAAAACCGCGAGGTTTGCGGGCGATGTATCGGCGTGCACACAACTGGTTGTTCCTCCTGCTTCTTCTCGGCGCGGCCACAGAGGTCTGGGCGCAAACGCCGGTGGCGGTGCCGCGCATCTCCGTGCAGGTGGGCACGGCGCAGGGTCCCAAAGACGTGGCGGTTACCCTGCAGGTGCTCATCCTGATGACCCTGCTGACACTTGCCCCCGCCTTCCTGATTATGACCACCGCCTTCACGCGCATCGTGGTGGTGCTGGCGTTCCTACGAACGGCGATCGGCACGCCCACCATCCCCCCCAACCAGGTGCTGATCGGCTTGAGCCTGTTCCTCACCTTCTTCGTGATGGCGCCCGTGCTGGACGACATCAACCGCAACGCCCTCCAGCCCTACCTAAACAACCGTATCAGCTTTCAGCAGGCGCTGAGCAACGCGGAGAAGCCTTCGCGTGCCTTCATGTTGCGCCAGACCTACGAGAAGGACCTACAGTTGTTCATCAACCTCAGCAAACCCAAGACGCCGCCGCGCACGCCGGACGATGTGCCCATCACCGTGGTCATCCCGGCCTTTATCCTGAGCGAGCTCAAAACGGCGTTCATCATCGGCTTTTATATCTACATCCCGTTCCTGATCATCGACATGTTCGTTGCCAGCACGCTGATGAGCATGGGCATGATGATGCTACCGCCTATCGTCATCTCGTTGCCGTTCAAACTGCTGGTGTTCATCATGGCGAACGGGTGGACCTTGCTCATCGGCTCGCTGGTGGCAGGATTCAAGTAGGGAGGTGCGTACCCATGACAGAAGCGCAGGTGCTGGAAGTGGGACGACAAGCATTGTGGGTGCTGATACAGATCGCTCTGCCTGTGCTGGTTTTCGGGATGGTAGTGGGGATACTGGTCAGCCTGTTCCAGGCGGTGACGCAGATTCAGGAGGTGACGCTGACCTTCGTGCCCAAAATTGCGGCGGTTGCGGTGGCTCTGGTGATCTTCGGTCCCTGGATGCTCGCTACCATGGTGGCGTTTATGGTCAAGCTCCTCTCCTTTGTGCCGCAATAGGATAGTCCGAATGCACCCTGTTTGGGCAAGCACACAACTCTTCTGGACGTTTCTGGTGGTGCTGTTCCGGGTTGGCGGGCTGATGGTGACCGCGCCCGTGTTCGGCAGTCCCAGCGTGCCCGCGCCCGTCAAGCTGGGCTTCAGTACCGCCTTCGCCATCGCGCTTACGCCAACCGCTGTGGGCAAAGTGGGCGCGCCGCCCGATGACTGGCTGGTATTGGTGGGCATCCTGCTGGGCGAGACGCTTCTGGGTCTGCTGATAGGCTATCTGGTCTCGTTGTTCCTCAGTGCTGTGCAGATGGCAGGGGCTTTTATCGATATGCAGATGGGCTACGGCATTTTTCAGCTCATGAACCCCTTCACGCCCATGCCCGCCTCTCTGCTGGCACAGTTTCACACCCTGCTGATGGTAGTGGTCTACCTGCAGGTAAATGCGCATCACTGGCTGTTAACCGCGCTGGGAGAATCCCTACAGGTTCTGCCGCCGGGCGGGTTGACGCTGGAGCCTGCCCGCCTTCAGCCCGTGCTGTCGGATGTGATCGTTCAGGTGTTCACGCTGGCACTGCGCATCGCCGCGCCGGCAACGGCGGTGCTGATTGTGGTGGATGCGGCGTTGGCAATCGTCTCGCGTGCCGTGCCTCAGATGCCTGTCTTCTTCGTGGGCGCGCCCGCCAAAATCGCGATGGGACTGCTGACGCTGGCGATAGTCTTGCCGCTGGTGGTGAACGTGTTCGTGAATACGCTACCGCTGGCGGCGCAGGATGTGCTAAACCTGTTCCGTGCGCTGACGAGGTGAACGGCTCATGCCTGCGGAGGAACGCACCGAACAAGCCACACCGCGTAGACGTCAGGAGGCACGCCGTCGGGGGCAGGTTGCGCGCTCGGTGGAGTTGTCGTCGGTAGCAGTGTTTCTGTCGGTGGTACTGACGTTGAAGGCGGTCAGCGAAGGAGCGTTGCAGGGGGCGATGGATTCGATGCGTTTCGCCCTGACCAATCTGCACCACACCGAGTTTTCCCCGGCGATGGCGCTGTCGTTTGTGTCGGGCTGTCTTGCTCCCGCGGGAAGGGCGTTCCTGCCCGTGATTGGGGTGGCGATGGTGGTGGGAGTGGTAGTGAACCTTTTACAGGTCGGCGTGATGTTCACCGCCGAGCCGCTCGCACCCAACTGGGCGCGCATGAACCCCTTGAGCGGTCTCGCGCGTCTTTTCTCGCGGCGGGCGTTCGTAGAGAGCGTGAAGACGCTGATGAAGGTGTTGCTCATCGGCTGGCTGACCTTCTCGGCGGTGCGGGCGGACGCGGCGTTGCTGTGGCGCACCAGCGAGATTGACCCGCTGATGGTGCTGATGCTGGTCGGGCAACTGCTGTATAAGGCTGCCTGGCGCGTTGGGTTGGCTCTGCTGGTGCTGGCTCTGCTAGACTATGGTTTTCAGCGATATGAGCACGAGAAAAGCCTGCGTATGACCAAAGAAGAGGTCAAACAGGAGCTCAAACAGACCGAGGGTGACCCCCAGATTCGGGCGCGCATTCGTGCACGCCAGCAAGCCATCGCCCGCCGACGCATGATGCAGGCGGTGCCCAAGGCGGATGTAGTGGTAACCAACCCGACGCACTATGCGGCTGCCCTGCAATACGACGCCAGCAAGATGACCGCGCCGACGGTGGTGGCGAAGGGCATGAACCTGCTGGCATTGCGCATCCGCGAGATCGCCCAGCAGAACGGCGTGCCCATTGTGGAGAACCCACCGCTGGCGCAGAGCCTGTACCGAAGCGTGGAGATCGGACAGCAGATACCCCCCGAGCTGTATCAGGCGGTGGCGGAGGTGCTGGCGTACGTATACCGCCTGCGCCAGCGATAACCTCGCGCAGGATGTTTTCACTTGCTTGTGAAACCTAAGAACAAACCGACCCAGGAAAGGAGATTTGGCTCATGCGCCGCGTGAAAGTGGGTGTGATCGGTTGCGGCAACATCAGCCCCATTTACTTGCAGGCGGGCAGGACGTTCGAGGCTATCGAGATAGTGGCGTGCGCCGATATCGACACCGAGCGGGCGCGTGCCCGAGCTGCCGAGTTCCATATTCCGCGCGTGCTCACCCCTGAGCAACTGCTGGCCGACCCCGAAGTGGAGATCGTGCTCAACTTGACCGTGCCCAAAGCGCACGCGCCGATCAACCTGAAGGCGATAGAGGCGGGCAAGCACGTTTACACCGAGAAGCCGTTAGCCACCAACCGCGAGGATGGACGCAAAACGGTGGAGATGGCAAAGGCGAAAGGGGTGCGCGTCGGTTCCGCGCCCGACACCTTCTTGGGAGGCGGCATCCAGACCTGTCGCAAGCTCATCGACGACGGCTGGATCGGCGAACCCGTCGGCACGACCGCCTTCATGGTGTGTCATGGACATGAGAGCTGGCACCCCTCCCCCGAGTTCTACTATCAGGTGGGTGGAGGACCGGTGTTCGATATGGGACCCTACTACCTCACCGCGCTGGTGAGCCTGATAGGACCTGTTCGGCGTGTGTGCGGCTCGGCGCGAATCACCTTCCCGGAACGGCTGATCACCAGCCAGCCGAAGTACGGCAAAGTGGTGAAGGTGGAGACGCCGACCCATATCGCGGGCACGATGGACTTCGCCAACGGGGCAATTGGCACGCTCATCATGAGCTACGATGTGTGGGCAGGGCAGTTGCCGCGCATCGAAATCTACGGCACAGAAGGCACCCTCAGCGTGCCCGACCCGAACACCTTCGGTGGACCGGTGCGCCTGTACCGTCCTGGTAACCACGACTGGATGCAAATCCCGCTCACCCACGGCTATACCGAAAACAGCCGCGGGCTGGGGGTAGCAGATATGGCAGTAGCCATCCAGACAGGCAGACCCCATCGCGCCAGCGGGGAACTCGCCTATCATGTGCTGGACGTGATGCAGGCGTTTCTGGACGCCGCGCAAACGGGCAAATACATCACTATCGAAAGCACCTGCGAACGTCCCAAGCCCCTGCCGATGGGCTTAAGACAGGGACAACTCGACGACTAACAGGAGGAACCACCGATGAAACGTGCGCTGATCGTATGGGGCGGCTGGGAAGGACACGAGCCCAAACAGTGCGCCGAGATCTTCGCACCCTGGCTTCAGTGCCAGGGCTACGAGGTCATCGTCTCCAATACGCTCGACACCTATACGGATAAAGACCTGATGCAGTCGCTTAACCTCATTGTGCCGATATGGACGATGGGCACTATCACACCAGAGCAGGAAGCCGGACTGCTGAGCGCTGTACGCAGTGGCGTGGGCATCGCGGGCTGGCACGGCGGGATGGGCGACTCGTTCCGCAACAACACCGAGTACCAGTTCATGGTCGGTGGACAGTGGGTGGCACATCCGGGCGACATTATCGACTATGAAGTGAACATCATCAAGCCCGAAGACCCCATTGTGGCGGGGCTGAGCGACTTCAAGATGCACTCCGAGCAGTACTACATGCACGTGGACCCCTCCAACGAGGTGCTGGCGACCACCACCTTCAGCGGCGAGTACTGCGAATGGATTGCGGGTACGGTAATGCCCGTTGTGTGGAAGCGTCGCTACGGCAAGGGACGCGTGTTCTACAGCTCGCTGGGGCACGTGGCGAAGGACTTCGAAGTGCCCGAAGCGCTGGAAATCATGAAGCGCGGGATGTTGTGGGCATCTACATAGTAACCTCAAGGGGCGAGAGGCTCTCGCCCCCTTTCAGCTCCTTAAATCTCAACCTCCACTCTAAGATTCGCCCTCACAATAGCCGACAATATTACCGGCTTCGCACACCGCAAAAACAGCCAGGAAAGGAGGTGAGAGCGTGACGCAAGCAGTAGCAGTAACAACCACCGCACCACCCGGTGGTGCGGCTCCGCCTTTGCAGGAGGGCATATCGCCCAGCGTGATACCGGAAAGCGCGCCGTTTGCACAACTGCTGATGCTGGTCCAGCAGGGGGTGGATGTAGGTGTTGGAGAGTCTATGCCCACCGTTCCGGCAGAGGTTGCACCATCGCCAGAGCAAAAAACTCTGCCGACGGCGACGGAAGCGGAGCAGATGATGGCTCTGCTGGGGCTACCGATTCTGCCCTTCAGCGCGTTCCCTGCGCCTGAAACTCAGCCTGTGCAACCAAACACCTCAGAACTATCATCAGGTTTGCCTATGCAGGTGGTAACCCTGCCAGGTGCGGCCAGCGACGGCATGGCGATTGCCTCCGAGCAGGTGCTGTTGCGGCAGACGCCACAGGGCGCAATCGAGCCTGAAGGCTTCACTCTACCCGAACCGAACCGACCGCAGGCGATACCCGCTCCGGGGCATGGCGGTGACCCATCCTCGAAAGCAGATGTCCCCCAGCCTTCCCCTGCCCCGTTGGACGTCAGCATCCTGACCCCGCAGATGCCCTCTGTGCCGGAAACGGAGGCAGTGCTGACCGCTACGCCGCCCGCGCAGAAGTCTCATGCAAACGGTGAGAGCACATCCGGTCCGTCGTCGGGTGGTATCGCCATCGTGCAGAACGCCGAGAACGTGCCTCCCAGGCTGGAGCAGATAAGTGGTGCCGGCCAGTTCCGAGCTGGCACCGAGCATGAGCAGAGGCGTGATGCAGAGCCAGCGCAAGGGACCTCTCGCCCAGCGGGGAGAAAGGCACGCTTTGTTCCGGTGGAGCACCTGTCCACCACCCGCCTGACGCCAACAGCCCAGCAGGGTCTACACGGCGTGGCGTTCACTCCAGCCTTACAGCGTGCGTCGGCACACGCCGCCACGCCGGCGGCGGATGTTGCGCCGCCTCAGGTCGTTCGGCAGGTGGTAGCCCAGATAGAGGCGATGACCCACCAGCGTAACGCCGATAGCGTGACCCTGCAGCTAGAGCCCGAGCATCTGGGCAGACTGCGCGTGACCATCTCCGTGAGCGATGGCACCATTCACACACATATCGTCGCGGACAATCACGCGGTGCGCCAGATGCTGGAGAGCAACTCTGCGCTGTTACAACAGGCACTGCAAGAACGCGGACTGCATCTGGGGGCACTGCAGGTATCGGTGCAGGGTGACGGGCGCCAGTTTGCTCTCCATCAGCCCTATACGCCTCAGCATTCGGCAGGCGGCTGGGCGGAGGCAGGCACGGCTACCGTCAGTGAAGCAAACTTCGGCTATACGACGGCAGGAGGCATTAACCTGCTGGTATAGCAGAGGAGGGTCAAACACATGGTCACACCGGTGAACAACACAAGCAGTACCGTCACACAGACGAGGACACAAAGCGTCAACAAGGAGCAGTTTCTCAAGCTGTTCCTGACGCAGTTGCAGAATCAGAACCCGCTGGAGCCGATGCAGGACAGGGATTTTCTGATGCAGTTAGCGCAGTTCACGCAGGTGGAGAACACCGAAGAGGTGGCACGTGTCCTGCAGAACCTGCAGTCACTGGCTCATGCGACGCAGGCAACCAGCCTGCTGGGCAAGCGGGTGGTGGCATTGCGGGTTACGGACTCCGCGCCTGTGGAGGGCGTGGTGAGTGCGGTGCGCTTCGCCAGCGACGGCGTGTGGCTGAAGATTGGCAACGACGAGGCGCGCGTGGACAGTGTCCTGCAGGTCAGCGGATAGAGCGGGAGGTGCAACATGCCAGAGGTTCGCCAGATAGCAAACGTTGTTCCATCCACCGGCGCGGCGCCGGCACAGCGTCCAACGCGCGACGACGACACCTTCCGCACGACGCTTCAACAGGTGCAGGGAGGCATCCGCTTCTCGGCACACGCGCAGGCGCGACTGCAGTCCCGTCACATCGATCTGGACGCCGAGGCTCTGCGTCGGGTGGAGAGTGCGGTCGACAAAGCGGCAGAGAAAGGCTCTCGCGAGTCCCTGCTGTTGATGGACGATGTGGCGCTCATCGTCAGCGTGCGAAACCGCACGGTGATTACAGCCATCGACAAGGAGAACCTGAAGGAGAACGTGTTCACCAATATCGACAGCGCAGTGCTACTGTAACACACCGCAGGGGCGGGACCCCCTCCGCATGATGGGGACGCCCCCAGGCTCCTGAGCGACCGAGGGAGCCAGTTAATCAAGCACAAAACGTAAGGAGGAGGTCAACAGGATGCTTCAGGCGATGTTCTCGAGCATCTCGAGCATCAAAGCGCACCAAGTGCGCATGGGTGTGGTCGGCAACAACATTGCAAACGTCAACACCACCGCTTTCAAGGCGGGACGGGTGACCTTCCAGGAGATGCTGTCGCAGACCTTGCGAGGCGCTACCAGACCTTCCGGCGGGCTGGGCGGAACCAACGCCATGCAGGTAGGGCTGGGCACGCAGGTCGGCAGTATCGACACCATCCTTGAACAGGGTAGCTTGCAGGCAACCAACCGCGTGACCGACCTTGCCATTCAGGGTAACGGCTTCTTTGCGCTAAGCAACGGCAAGCGTATCGCCTTCACGCGCGACGGAAACTTCGACATCGATGCCAACGGCACGCTGGTGCACAAAGCCACCGGCGAGAAACTCGTGGGCTGGATGCCCGACGCTACCGGAGCCATTGATACCACCGTGCCCCTGGGACCGCAGTCCGTGATTACCATCCCGGTGGGTAAAACGGTGGCGGGTCAAGCGACCACCGGCGCCAGCTTCAAGGGCAATCTGGCGCTGGACGGCACTAGCTGGACCACGAGTGTGATGGTGTACGATGCAGTAGGTGCGTCCCACGAGCTCCGCTTGCAGTTTACGCGAGCCGACACCAGCTCCCCGTGGCAACTGTACTACTCGGTTGACGGAGGAGCGTCGACACCAGCGGGAGCCGTAGCGTTTGACGGCAACGGGCGCATCATCAGCGGCGCCAGCCAGACCGTTACCTTCACACCTACCAACGGGGCGCCGGAGGTTTCCATTACCGTGGACCTGTCGCGCATCACCCAACTAGCTACCAACTCCACCGTCGAACCCATCACGCAGAACGGTTATCCACCGGGCACGCTGGAGCAGTTGACCATCTCGCCCGATGGGATCATCAACGGTGTGTTCAGCAACGGTTTGAACCTCCCCATCGCTCGGGTGGCGCTGGCGGTGTTCAACAACCCGGGTGGGCTGGAACGGGCAGGCAACAACCTGTTCCGGGAATCGGCGAACTCGGGGGTAGCCAATATCGGCACCGCGCAGACCGGTGGGCGCGGCTCTATCAGCTCGGGCTACCTCGAGATGTCTAACGCAGACATCGGCAACGAGTTCACCAACCTGATCGTCACCCAGCGCGGATTTCAGGCAAACACCCGTATCGTCAGCACCGTAGATGAGATGCTTCAGGACGTTCTGCAGATGAAGCGATAACAGCCGTCCCAACCCCCTCTCCCAGCCCGCCTGGGAGAGGGGTATACACAAAGGAGCCGTGAAAAGCCATGATTAAAGTGACCAGGCTGGACCGTTCTGAACTGGTGGTCAACGCTGAGCTCATAGAGACGGTGGAAGCCACCCCAGATACGGTCATCACGCTGACCAACGGCAAGAAATTCGTCGTGTGCGAAGACGTGGAGGAGATCATCCGTCGGGTCATGGAGTATCGGCGTCATGCTTACTCGCCACAACAGAAATAGCTCCGCACGCTCTTCTGCAGACGCCACCACTGTGGGCGGACTGCTCATCGGGGTCGGCTGTTTGCTGACCGCTCTCTGGCTGGAAGGGGGGCACCTCCAGCAGTTGGTGAACGTCCCCGCCGCGCTGATCGTGCTCGGTGGCACCTTTGGCGCCACACTGATCGGGCTGAACGCCCAGCAGTTGCGTGACCTGCCTCGAATCCTGCGTCAGGCGTTCGTTCGCGACGGGATGGAAGTTTTCCAAACGATACGCCTGTTGGTCACCCTGTCTGACAAGGCAAGGCGCGATGGACTGCTGTCGCTGGAATCCGATGCCAACAACACCCAGGATGAGTTTCTAAAGCGCGCCCTGCAGTTGACGATCGATGGCACCGACCCCGAGCTGGTTCGCGACATCCTGCAGATGGAGGTTGCCTTCTTGGAGGAGCGCCACCGCCAGGGCGAGCAGATATTCGTGAGTATGGGGGGCTACGCGCCCACCATGGGCGTGCTGGGTACCGTGATGGGGTTGATACACATGATGTCGCGCATTGAAAACCCTAGCATGATGGGACCTGCCATCGCCACCGCGTTTGTCGCCACGCTGTATGGCGTCAGCTCCGCCAACCTGCTCTTCCTGCCCATTGCCAGCAAGCTTCGTGCGCGGCATGCCGAAGAGGTGCTTCTGCGGGAGATCATCGTGGAAGGCGTTCTGGCGATTCAATCGGGAGAAAACCCGCGCATTGTGGAACAACGTTTACGGGCGTTTCTCTCACAGCGCCAGAGGCGTGCCCTACCCCAGTTGAGGTGGCACACACGCGATGATCAGAACACGCAGGAGCATGAGGCGGCATGAAAACGTAGACCGTTGGCTTCTCACCTATGCCGATATGATTACCCTGCTGGTTGCGCTGTTCATCATGCTGTATTCGATGTCGGCGGTGAACCAGGAGAAGTTTGGCGCTCTGGCACGGTCCATGCGGCGCGAGTTCCAGGTCCTACCCGAGCAGAACGGCGGTAAGGTGCTTGGCACGAGAAACGTGGTGGACCCTCTGGAACAACAGGCGTCACGCCTCCAGCAGTTCCTGCAGAAGGAGGGTATGCAAAACCAGGTGCGCGTTCGGCACGAAGAGCGCGGGTTGGTCATCTCCCTGCTCAGCGACGGCACGCTGTTTGACCTGGGCAGTGCAGAACTCAAGCCCTCCGCAAAGCAGGTGCTGGACCGAGTCGCCGAGGTACTCCGCGCCGTGCCGAACCCCGTGCTCATCGAGGGGCACACCGATAACCTGCCCATTCGCACTGCGCAATATCCCTCCAACTGGGAGCTTTCGGCAGCACGCGCGGCGCGGGTTCTGCGCTATCTGGTGCAGAAAGGGGGTATCCCCGCCGAGCGGCTGATTGCCGTTGGCTATGCAGATACCCGCCCTCTGGTGCCCAACAGCTCGCCTGCCAACCGCGCCCAGAATCGGCGGGTGGACATCGCCGTGCTGAAAACCTCGCAGAACGCTCTAAGATTTGGCTCGCGTTAAGCCGACAATAGAAGGTGGAATACCATCCCAAATCTACGCATCACAGTGTTAGGGGGACGTCATGGCAGGAAAGAAAGCAGGCGCAGAAGGCGCTTCCGGTGGTGGCAAGAACAAGACCATTATCTTTCTGGTTGTGGGTATTCTGCTTGGCGCTGTGGTGGCGTTCGGCGTCAGCAAGGTCATCCTCGGCAAAAGCAAGCCTGAGAAGAAGGAAGAGAAGACGCTACCCGAGCACACCGTGGAACTGGACGAGTTTGTGGTCAACCTCGCCGACGGCTCGCACTACGCGAAAGTGACCATCGCGCTGGGGCTGGAGAAACCGCTGGGTGAGGGAGGAGGACACGAGGGTGGAAAGATGGACACCAAACTGCTCGCCCCCATCCGCGACACGGTGATTACCGTGCTCTCCAGTAAGAGCATGAGCCAGCTGGTCAGCAGTGAGGGCAAAGAGAAACTGAAAGAGGAGATGAAAGAGAGGCTGAACAAACTGCTGGGCGACGAGGTGGTGAAGGAGGTTTATTTCACCTCGCTAACGCTTCAGTAGCACGGAGAAAGGTGCGGTAGAGATGGTGGAGATCCTGTCGCAGGAGGAGATAGAGGCGTTACTGGCTTCGCTGAGCGCATCCGAGGAGGGTGCCCCCGCTGGCACGCCAGCGGCACCTTCGCCTGCTTCGCCCGCTGTCGGCGCAGGTAAAGCGGAACGGCGCGCCCCCATTGCCTATGAGGTTTACGACTTCCGCCGCCCCGACAAGTTCTCCAAGGACCAGCTGCGCACCATGCAGATGCTCCACGAGACCTTTGCGCGCCTGTTCTCGTCCACCCTCTCCGCCTACTTGCGTGCGCCGGTACACATCGACCTCATTTCGGTGGAACAGATACCCTACGACGAGTATATCCGCGCCATCACTAACAGTCTCATCAACATCTTCAGCATGCAACCGCTGTCCGGGCAGGCTCTGCTGGAGATCGAGTTCGACGTGGTCATCACCATGATCGACCGACTGCTGGGTGGACCGGGCATAGTGGTGAAACGCCCACAGCCTGCCCTCACCGATATCGAGCGTCCGTTGGTGGAGAACGTGGTGAACCGCGCGCTTGGCGCCTTGCGCACCGCATGGGAAGGTATCGTCAGCTTCACGCCCATCCATGAGGGCATGGAGACCAGTGCGCAGTTTGTGCAGATCGTCCCGCCCAACGATATCGTGGTCTCCATCCTGTTCGAGATGCGCGTTGGTGAGACGCACGGCGCCATGAGCCTGTGTATCCCCTATCTTCTGCTCAAACCCATTCTGTCCAAGCTCAGCGCTCAGCGATGGTTCTCCGGCAGTAAGCGCACCTCCTCGCAGTACACGGCTATTATCGCTCAGCAGATTCAGCATACGCGCGTGCCACTGGTGGCGGTGCTGGGGACAACGCGGCTGATGCTGAGGCAGGTGCTGGACCTGAAAGAGGGAGATGTGATTATCCTGAACCGGCGCACCAACGAGCCTATCGACATCATGGTAGGCAACAGGGTGAAGTTCCGGGCTAAGCCGGGGATGCGGGGCAAGCATGTGGTCGTGCAGATAGAGAGCATCGTGGCGAACAAGCCCGTTCGCCAATCTAACCCGACGCCATCATCTGCTTGAGGAGGAGAGTATGGTATCTTTGAGTATAGAACATATCAACACCATCACGTCGAAGCAAGAGAGCCTGTGGGGCACGGTATCGGTGTCGCTGTCCGAAGGCATCAATCGGCAGGTCACGCTTTCCTCACCGCTGGTCACTCTTCTGCCGCTCTCTGAACTCGAAAACGCCTTCACCGGCAAGCGTGTGTACGGGGTGGCCACCCTGCAGACCACAACCGCTTATACCCTGATCATCGCCCTGGAGACGTCCTCTGCAACCATGCTGGCGGACATCGCTGCGGGGGGCGATGGCTCTCAGCCACCCCAGGACATCGACGAGCCCACTCTGCAGATCCTCCAGCAAGTGCTCTTTGTCATCGCAAACGGGCTGGCTCAATCCCTGACCAACCTCACCAACGCCGAATGCAATGTCCTGCAGGTAGAGTGCCGGTACGACCTGCTGGAGTCACCGATGGAATGGCTCACGCAGGATAACCTTGTGCGCATGGATGCCGTCCTGCATGTGGACGGGAACCCCATCGGCGCGCTGACGGTGCTGGGCGATGAGCGGTTTGGGCTGTGGCTGGCTGGAGAGGAGCAGACCGCCCTATCGGCGCAAACGGCACAAGATTCCAATCCGTTTCAGACGCTTGAAGAGGCATCTACCCAGCCGTTCGTTCCATTGGCGCAAACAGCTAACCAACCCCTGCCCACAGGTATCGACCTGATAATGGACGTGCCTTTGGAACTGACCGTCGAACTGGGGCGCAAGCGGATGTTCATCAAGGAGGTGCTGGAGCTGACCATCGGCTCGATCGTGGAGCTAGACCGCGTGGCGGGCGAGCCGGTGGACGTGTTGGTGAACGGACGAATTATGGCGCGTGGGGAGGTGGTGGTTATCGAGGATAACTTCGGTATCCGCATCACGGAGATCATCAACCCGCAGGAACAGTTGATAGAGATCAGCCGGAGAGCGGTGGCATGAGCAGAGCGCTGGTAATGGTGGCGATATGGCTGATGATAGTAGGGCAGGTGACAGCGTCCCCTCCCGAATCGGCGTTCTCGCCACCTGCCTCCGGCGTCCCTAGTTTACACGCCAGCAGGGGTTTTGTGCCTCCATCGCCGCCCCCCGAACCTCCCCAACCCGCTCCACAGGGGTGGGAGACCCTGCGTCGGGAGACCATTCCTGAACCGGTCGGGGCGCCCGCCGGGCATCTGTGGCGCTGGCTTGTGGGGCTGGCGGTGGCGCTGGCTCTCATCAAGTGGGGTCTACCCCGCGCCCTGAACGGAGGAAGCAAAGGACAGGTCGCGCAATGGCTTACCCGGCTTGTGCCTCCCCAGAGCGAGGGCACGATCACCGTGCTGGATACGCGCTTTCTGGGCGCAGGGGCGGTGCATCTGGTAAGCGTGCGAGGCAGGACCTTGCTAATAGGCTCCACCGCACAGCAGGTCAACCTGCTGATAGACCTAACTGAACCCACAGACAACGCCTCCGCGTTTGACAGACTGCTTGCGCAGTCCAAACCTTTCGTCCCGAACCCATCGTTGGAAGACGAGGCAGGCGCGACGGAACAGGCTCTACAGGCGTTTCAACAGCGGCTAATGCAGGCACGCCAGCGGCTGGCGAGTTAGATTCCAATCCGCTGAGCCGCCACCCCCACCCCAACCCTCCCCACAGCTACTGGAGGGCGAACCTCCTGGTGAGCCGTTTTGCGGG
>PSLZ01000054.1:0-15146 GCA_040289885.1 Armatimonadota bacterium
CGCGACAGTGCGGCTTCGGTGGGACAGCGAGGGATGTCATAAAGGCGACAAGGTCAGGTGGAGTTTCCACAATGCCCAATGACCGTGCCCACAAATCAAATCGCTCAGAGCAATTCACCTTCCTCGACTACCTCCTATGACTTGCACCATTTGTCCAGCCACTCGGCGATGCGGTTCAGACGGTCAAGTCTCAAATCGGGAGGACCGCTTCGGCTGAGCCCGTGACTGGTCTCTTGCGGGTACCGGACAAACACTGCTTTATTGAGTCACCTCTGGCTTCAAGAAGTCACCTGCATGATAACACTCCTGCCCCTGCCTGTCAAGCCCCCATTCCAGAAAGATCTAACGCTCCCCCAAGGCCTAACATCAGATTGTGGATGAAAACCATCATCTCCATCTCCTGCACCATCCGCTCAAATCGCCTCCCCATCATCACCTCTCCAAATAGCCGTTTAAACCCTGAAAACAAGCGCTCTACCAGTCGGGCTTCTTTGGGGTCCTCTTCCCTCCCTCCGTCCCCTATTATAGCCCTTCAGCCCCCCGTTGCTCAACACAGTATCTCCCTTTTGCAAACAGTTTAGCGTGGTGCTCAAAAGCTGTCAAGGCTCCGTAAACGCACGGTTTTTTGCACAAAACCCCTGAAACCTTTCAGTGCAATGGGCACCTTTTACCGGGCAACCTCGTATATACTGTATAAGCCCTGCTGCGGAGCGGTGTTGTTTGACACCGGGCAGGGCTTTCGGTATACTATCCGTCGGTGGTTTTTACGACAAAACTCATATCACTGGCGCCAACCTAAAGGAGGCATCGCACGTACGATGGAGTCAGCCATCAAGATCGAAGGTCTAACCAAGGAGTATCTCAACAAGACGACCGGTAAGATGGTCCGTGCCGTAGATGACCTGCATTTAGAAGTATACAGAGGAGAAATCTTCGGTTTCCTTGGACCGAACGGCGCGGGCAAGACCACAACTATTAAGATGCTGCTCGGGCTGATCTTCCCCACCAAGGGAGACGCCTGGGTGCTGGGCAAGCCGATTGGCGACGTCAGCGTCAAGCGGCAGATCGCCTATCTTCCCGAAAGCCCCTACTTCTATGAATACCTGACCGGGCGTCAGGTGCTGGACTTCTATGCGCGCCTGTTTGGCGTTCCTGCCGGCGAGCGCAAGAAGAAGGTGGAGGCCTTGCTGGAGATGGTGGGGCTGTCGCGCGATGGGGACAAGACCCTGCGCAACTACTCGAAGGGAATGCTCCAGCGCATCGGCATCGCCCAGGCACTGATCAACGACCCCGAGCTGCTGTTCCTGGACGAGCCGACCTCGGGTCTGGACCCGATGGCGCGCATCGAAATCCGCGACCTGATCATGCGTCTCAAACAGCAGGGCAAGACCGTCTTTCTCAGCTCGCACCAATTGCTGGAGGTGGAATTGATCTGCGACCGCGTCTCCATCCTCAATCGCGGCAAACTGCTGAAGGCGGGCAAGCTGGACGAGCTTCTGCCCAGCGGGCGCGTGGAAATCGTCGCGGAGAACGTGGACGACGGCGTCGCCGAGAAGATTCGCGCGTTGGGCGGACAGGTTCAGCGGCAGAACGGGCGCGTGGTGGTGCAACAGCCAGATGACGCCTCCGTGAACAAAGTGGTAGACATCATCCGCAGTGCGAACGGGATCATCCGCTCGCTCATTCCGCAGAGGCGCACTCTGGAAGAACTCTTCGTTTCCACGATTGAGGAGGTCGAAAAGAAATGACGGCAGTGCTTGCGATCGCTTACAACACCGTGCGCGAGGCACTAAGCCGACGTGTGGTGCTTCTGTTTCTGTTTGGGGCATTGGTGCTGATCGTTTTGTCGCCCCTGTTCAGCTTCCTCTCCCCGCGGGAGGAGCTGACCCTGCTCAAAAGCCTGGGGCTGGGGGTCATCCAGCTCGCGTCCATGTTCATCTGCATCGTCATGGGCATCTCGCTAATACCCGCCGAGATCGAACGCCGCACCATCTACACCGTGCTGTCCAAGCCGGTCCAGCGATACGAGTTTGTGCTGGGCAAGTTTCTGGGCGGCATCCTCACCATGCTGCTCAACATCCTGTTCATGGGGCTCGTATTCTTCGTCGTGGTGGCATGGCGCGGCACGCCCAAACAGGCTCTGGACCTCTGGAAGGGGTTCGTTATGATCTTCTTCCAGATGAGCATCCTGGTGTCGCTGGCGATCTTCTTCTCGGTGTTCCTGACCCCCTTCGTGAACTTCTTCATGTCGCTCGGGGTATACATCATCGGCACGCTCTCCAGCGTCACCGAATCGCTGATGAAGGGTGAGAACCGTACCGTGCTCCAGAAGGGCATCGGCGCGGTGTTGCACTACCTCCTGCCGAACTTCGGCAACTTCAACATCCAGAACAAGATCATTCACCCCGAGACGCGCATTATTAACGAAGGGGTGTACTATATCCAGAACATCGGCTACGCCATCCTGTACATCGCGGTTCTGCTCATCATCGCGGTCATTATCTTCGACCGGCGCGAGGTGTAACCATGCGACGCACGCCGTTGATACTTGCTGTTCTTGTGCTGTGGGCGCTGAGCGCCGTTTTGCAGACCGCTATCGACCCGCACCGCAAGCAGTTCGAGCCGAAGGTGCAGGGGCTGTTCGGCAAGATGACTGGCTTGCCTACCGAGTACATCTTCGGCACGATGCTCGGCTTCCGCGAAGTGGTGGCAGGCGCACTGTGGGTGCGCGCGGACTCCTTCTTCCACGAAGGCAACTACGATGCCATCCTGCCCATCATTCGGCTGGTGACGTGGCTGGATCCGCACAACCTGGACGTGTACAGCACCGGCGCGTGGCACATCGGCTACAACTTCACCGATACCGAACAGCGTTCCGACCGGCGATACCTCTCCGCCGCGCTGAAACTGTTGGAAGAGGGCGTGGAGAACAACCCCGATGTGTACGACATCTACTTTGAGATGGGCTGGATGTGGTACGACAAAATCAAGCAGGCGCATAACGCCGTACAGTGGTTCCAGAAGGCGTACGACTTCCCCGACCGCCCAGACGAGTATTCGCCGGGTATCCCGCCCGCTCGAAGGCATATGCTGGCACACGCCTGGGAGAAAGCGGGGCTGATCGACCAGACTCTGCTCACCTGGCAGGACATCTTGCAAAAGCACGAGCAGTATGCCAAAGCGCACCCGAAAGAGTTCATGGCACAGGTGAACGTGGACGTCGCCAAGCACAACTACGCCCTCACCGAACTGCGCCAGTATAACCGGTACCTCAAACAGCCACCAGACATCCAGCCACCTATTGACGTCAAGTTCGACGTGAAGGTGCGTGTGGTGGAACCCAAGATCATCGAGGTGTCGGGCACAGTGGACTTGGGCAACTACTTTGACCCGCAGATGCAGAAGATGGACTTCCGCCCCGGACGGGTGGACGTCGTCCTGCGCGATGAGGGCTACAAGTCCTCCATCCTTCCCACCGATGAGAAAGAGGCAGGCGAGGTGTGGCGGCAGAAGGTGTTCACCTTCGACGTGCCCGACGTGACCATCATGCAGGAGCAGATAGCCATCATCAAGGGCAAGTTCAAGCGCAAGATCGACATGAGCAAAGATCCGATGATGTACAGCTTCAAGGCTCCGCGCTATGTGGTCACAGTACGCTTCAACCCGCTGTACGCGCCGCCACAAACGCAGGACCGCATCGGCTGGCGCGGCGAGGGGCTGACGGACAAACGATACCTGCGCGTGGATGAAGTCACCACCGTCGACAAGGACGGCAAGCGGTATACTGTGCCCGTGCGCCGTGTGCGCAAGCATCTTCTGCTGACGCGCGAACAACTGCTAAGCGGCAAGGGCGAAGCCACCGACTATCCGGTGCAGGAATAGGCAGAATATGCTAAAATAGTGATAGAGTAGCCGTGCTAGCCGGGGAGCTAGCGGTGCCCTGTACCCGCAATCCGCTATAGCGGGGGTGAACTCCTGCCCGCGGTGTGGTCTTGTGGGCAGTGCCTGCGTAAGTGGCGTTGATGGCTGGGCCCTGCGCAACGGCTGACGTGCCAACCCCGCCAGGTCCGGAAGGAAGCAACGGTCCGCACGCGCTCCGTGTGCCGCAGACCTACCCAGCCGGAGTTAACTGCGCGGGTCGACACCCGGAAGGCGCACATCAACGGCAGGTGCACGGCTACTCTATCACTCTTGCCGTTCGGTTCCCCACATGATGAAACGAGATACGCTACTGTTAATCTGCCTGTGGTGTGCGCTTGTGCTGGCAACGACAGCGCGGTCAGCGGAGCGCGAGGTGCGCATCCCAAGTGGCAATGTGATGCTGGCAGGCATGCTGACTACCCCAAACGGAATCGCCCGCGCGCCCGCCCTGCTGATGATCCCGGGTAGCGGGGCGGTGGACCGCAACGGTAACGGTGACGGTCTCAAAACCGACCTATATCGCCAGCTGGCACAACAGCTGGCACAGATGGGATACGTCACCCTGCGCTATGATAAGCGCGGAATCGGCGCCAGCGTCCTTCCCAAAGGGGAACAGGACAACATCTCCCTGACACAGGCGGCGCAGGATGCGGTGTCAGCACTCCACTTCTTGCGCCAGCAGGCAGAGGTAGACCCCCAGCGCGTGGGCGTGCTGGGCTATGAGGACGGCGCGCTCATCGGCATGGCGCTGGCGGGTGAACTGCCAACCCCCCCGAAAGTGTTGGTGTGCCTGGCACCGCCCGGACGCACCCCTGCCATCATCCTGCGCGAGAACCTCCAACAGCGCTGGCGCAGGGAGGGCATTCCGGCAGACAAGATTCAACAACGGCTCGGCGATTTCGACGCGGCGCTTGCCGCCCTGTACTATCGCCTGCCATTACCCCCCTTGCACGAAGACGTCGCGCCCTACTTCATGATGCCAGACCGCCCCTACCTGCAGGAGTTTTACTTCGAGAACCCGGTGGCGCGGTTGAAAGCGGTGAAAGTGCCGGTGCTCCTGCTCTACGGTGCGCTGGACACACGGGTGTCGCCTAAACAAGATGGCGAACTGCTGTACCAACAGGCACGCAACGCAGGAAACAGCCGGGTCGTGTTGAAAGTACTCCCAAGCACAGCGCATGCGTTCAAAGTGGCACCCACCGGCGATACGCAGGAGATTCTGACCAACCCACAGGTGCCTCTGGCGCCCGGACTGGTAGACGCGCTGAAGGAATGGCTTTCCGCTAACCTGTAGACTATGGCACACATCGCGCTCTATAGAAAGTACCGTTCGCAGACGTTCGAGGACGTGATCGGACAGCAACACGTGACCCAAACGTTGCAAAACGCTGTCCGAACGGGCAAGGTCGCCCATGCCTATCTGTTCTGCGGACCGCGCGGCACCGGCAAGACCACCACCGCCCGCCTGCTGGCGAAGGCGTTGAACTGCGAACAGGGTCCCACCCCTACCCCTTGTGACCGATGCGCCACGTGTGTTGCCATCCGCGAAGGCAGGGCGGTAGACGTGATCGAGATGGACGCTGCCTCTGAAACGGGCATCGATGATGTGCGCGAAACCATCATCCAAAACGCGCAGTACATGCCCCAGCAAGCCCGTTACAAGGTCTATATCATCGACGAGGTGCATGACCTGTCCGCCAAAGCCTTCGACGCCCTGCTCAAGACGCTGGAAGAGCCCCCGCCCCATGTGGTGTTCGTACTGGCAACCACCGAGGTGCAGCGGGTGCCGATCACCATCCGCTCGCGGTGTATCCGGTTCGATTTCCGGCGTGCCTCTTTAGAGGACCTGGTCCGGCGCGTCAATACCGTGCTGGAGCGGGAGGGTCTAACCGCCGAGCCCGAAGCGGTGAAGGCGATCGCCCGGGCGGCGGATGGCTCTTTCCGTGATGCGCTGAGCCTGCTGGAGCAGGTGCTGGCGTATGCCGATAGGCATGTAGACTATGAAACCGTGCGCTCGGTGTTGGGCATCGCGGACGAGGAGGCAGTAGGGGCGGTGATCAACGCCGCCGCGCGCGGCGACGTGGCGAAAGCGCTCCTCGCCGGCGACGAGATGGTCCGACGTGGGAGCAGTGTGCGCACGATTCTGGAAGCCATCGCTCAGCGGGTGCGCGACCTGCTGTATGCGCGCGTAGGCGCACTGGACGAGAGTCTGTCCCCTGCAGACCTTGCCGGTCTGAAGGCACAGGCTCAGCATTTCACCCCTGACGCCCTGAGCCAGATGCTGGACATCCTGGTGCGGGCACAGGCGCAATTGCGCAACGTTCCCCAACAGCGCGTCCTACTGGATATGGCGATGGTACAGATAGCCAGCGTCAAAAACAGCACCGCCGAGAAAGCTCCTGTCGGCAATGCCCAGCCAGCCGCCCCAAGTGAGACATCTTCGAGCGAGACCGCGCCGCCTAGCTCGCCTTCTCCCGCACCGGAAAGCGACGCTGAGGCTCTCGCCCTGCTGAAGCTGGTGCAGGGACGATGGGAGCAGATTATCGCCCGGGTTGCGGAGCGAAGTCGCGGCGGCGCGGAGGTTCTGCGCGATGCCACTCCCGTGCGCGCGGAAGGCGAGAACGTCATCGTTCTGCAGTTTCACAACGAGTTCCCCTTCTCGCAGATGCAATCGGAAAAGCGGCGCCAGTTTGTAGAGCAGACCATCTCACGCATCCTAGGTAGCAAGCCGATCAGCCTGCGCTGTGAACTGCGCCGGGCAAACGACTCACCTGCGGGCGAACGTCAGACGCAGGATGTCGAGGAGATAGATGGTGAACAATACGCGCAGGAAGTGGCACAGACTTTCAACGGCTACATCGAGATCGAGGGAGGCTAGTCATGCGTAACCCTTTCGGGGCGAATCCCCGTGACCTCCAGCGGATGCTGGAGCAAACCATGCAACAGATGCGGAAGGCGCAGGAAGAGCTGAAAAACCTGCGCGTGGAATCTTCCGTAGGCGGGGGTGTGGTCAAAGCGGTGGTGGACGGCACCGGTGCGCTGATCTCCATTGAAATCAATCCGGTTGTGGTAGACCCGAACGATGTAGAGATGCTTCAGGACCTAATCGTCTCTGCCGTCAACGAGGCGCGCGAGCAAGCGGTCGCCGAAGCCGCCCGGCGTATGACCTCACTTCCGGGAATGCCAAACATCGACCTAGGGAATCTGTTTTGAGCGATGGAGTACGCCAAGCCCTTAGCGAAACTGATCCGCGAACTAGAAAAGATGCCCGGTGTAGGACCCAAGTCCGCTCAGCGCATGGCGTTCCATATCCTGCGAATGCCGGAGGAGGAAGCGCACATGCTGGCGGAGGCGATCCTGGAGGTCAAGGAGCGCATCACCACCTGCAAGCAATGCTTTAACTTCACCGACGAGGAGATCTGCCCCATCTGTCGCAACCCTTCGCGAGATGCCTCCGTGCTGTGCGTGGTGGCGGATGTGCGCGACCTGATGGCTATCGAGCGGACGCAGGAGTACCGCGGGCTGTATCACGTTTTGCAGGGCGTGATCTCGCCGATGGATGGGGTGGGAGCCGAGCAGTTGCGCGTACGTGAACTGCTCCAGCGACTGCAGTCGCGCCAGGTGAAAGAGGTGATTATCGCGATGAACCCCACCATCGAGGGAGACGCCACCGCACTGTACCTCTCGCGCCTAATCAAGCCACTGGGTATTCGCGTCACGCAGTTGGCGCACGGTATGCCCGTCGGCGGTGACCTAGACTACGCCGACCAGGCGACGCTCATCTCCGCCTTCGAATGGCGACGGGAACTGTAGCCCACCGCGCCACTAAGCGTATCGCCCACCCCTGCCGATAATACGATATGGGGCAGATTCTGCAGGCTATCTGCCGTTGCGACCGGTGCCGTTCTGAGCAAAGTAGGTGCTTCTGCGTTCGGCGGATGGTCAGCACGCCTGTTTTTTCACGGTGAAGCGGAGACGGCTACAATGTACGGTCGGCGCAAACTGGGCGAGATACTGATAGATCTAGGATACATCACTCCCGAACAGCTCGAGGAAGCCCTGCAGGAGCAACAACAAAACGGGGGCTTGCTGGGGCAGGTGCTCCTGCGTCTCGGCTACATCAACGCCGACCAGCTTGCCGAGGCGCAGGCAGAGCAATATGATGTGGACTACGAAAAGGTCAACCCCGAAAGCGTCCAGCCAGAAGCCGTAACCCGAATGTCCGCCAACATGGCGAAAACCCTTAAGGCACTGCCCCTGCGCATTGAAGACAACAAGCTGGTGGTGGCAATGGCGAACCCGCTGGACGTTGACGCCATCGATGTCCTCCATCGCCACACCGGCATGTATATCAAGGTGGTCTACACGGACCCCGAAGACCTGCTCAAAGCCATCGATTTCCACTACAGCACGGCCGCCACCACCGCCGAATCGCTGGATGACGTGATCTCCGGGGTAGAAGCCACGCACGAGAGCGAGGAGGAGAACCTCGAAGACCTCCGGCGAGCGGTGGAAGACGCCCCAGTCGTGCGGTTGGTCAACCTGCTACTGCTGGATGCGGTGAACGGGCGCGCCAGCGATATTCATCTAGAGCCACGCCGCACCCACATGGAGGTGCGCTATCGGATCGACGGCGAACTACAACACGTGCGCAATATCCCTCGCCAGTTGATGGCAGCGTGCATCTCGCGCATCAAGGTCATGGCGGATATGGACATTGCGGAACGGCGCATTCCGCAAGACGGACGCATCACCATCAAAGTGGAGGGGCGACAGGTAGACCTGCGTGTCTCCACACTGCCCATCCAGTATGGCGAGCGTGTGGTCATGCGCGTGCTGGATCGCGACCGCAACATCCGCCGACTAGAGGAGCTGGGTTTCGCACCACGCAACCTGATGACCTTCCGCTGGCTGTTACAACAGCCTAACGGCATTATTCTGGTCACCGGCCCCACCGGCTCTGGCAAAACCACCACCTTGTACGCGGCTCTGCGCAAAATCCAGTCCGTCAGCCGCAATATCATCACCTGCGAAGACCCGATTGAGTACGAACTGGAGGGCATCAATCAGTCCAACGTGAACGAGAAGGCAGGGCTGACCTTCGCCGCGCAACTGCGTGCTATCCTGCGCCAGGACCCGGACGTGGTGCTGGTGGGTGAAATCCGCGACCAGGAGACCGCCGAAATCGCCTGCCGTGCCGCCATGACGGGGCACCTGGTGCTCTCCACCTTGCATACCAACGATGCGGTGAGCGCAATCCCCCGACTAATCGACATGGGTGTGGAACCGTTCCTAATCAGCTCCGCGTTGGCAGGCGTGGTGGCACAGCGACTGGTGCGCGTGATATGCCCGCATTGCAAACGGGGGTACGAACCCAGCCTGACGGAGATACAGGTCCTCGGGCGGATGGTGGACAAGCTCTATCGGGGCGGAGGATGCTCGGCATGTGGGGGACGCGGCTACCTGGGGCGCATCAGCGTGCATGAAATCCTCGTGGTGGACGACGACATCCGCGAACTGACCGTCAAGCATGTTCCCAGCAGTCAGATTCTCGAAGCCGCCCGGCGCAAAGGCATGGTGCCGATGTCACAGGACGGGATCGAGAAGGTGGTTCAGGGCATTACCACTCTGGAGGAGGTCACCGCCAAAACGTTCATCTCCTCCAACGCTCCCCCGCTGGACGTGCTGGAGGCGGCGTAAGACGGTCACGGAACCGCTACCGGCAGACGGTTGCGCGTGCGCAGATGCCGAACCTCCAGAATGACCATCCCACCCTCGGCACGGGCTACTTTCAACACGAACCGTCCATCGCTGTTCGCGGTGGCAGTGGCGTTCCCGCAATACACCTTCGCGCCGGGCAGGGTCACGCCTTCGATGGTTACCTGCTCGCCCTCGCGCCCTTTCTGCCACGCCAGAAGGGGCAGTGTTCGATGCTGAAGGCTCTCTATCGCGCGTGCAACGGCATCCCGCACCGTATAGAGCCGTTCGGGATTACGGGTGTAAGTGGTATACCCCGGCGCGACCAGACGGGTGTAACTCTTCGCCCACGCTTTGGCGTCGAAGTCGGTCAGTTTCAGCCGCTTCGCGGCCTGCTGTGCCCTCCCCTCCAGCAGGCAGAGGTACTCGTAGTCCTCGATGCCCTCGCGCATCGCCTCATAGCGCAGACTACTGCGCGGCGCGTCCTTGCCCGGATATACAATCCAGTTATCGCCCGGAGCCAACTGCTCGTCAAACGGCGCATCCCAGAAGTTATACCCCCAGTGCAGGAAGCCAGTGGTATCGGTAAGATGATTCAGCCAGTGCATGACACGCGTCTTAATCAGCGGACAGTCGATCAACCTGTTGGGAAACTGCCCTTGCGGCAGCCACGCCACATAGAACCATAGCTCTGCGCCTTGTCCTCGAACCTGCTGGAACTGTTCGAACCACTGCGCCAGAAAGTTCAGTTGCGGCACCCACACCTCCAGATAGCCCTCCAGATTGGGCACGTGAATAGCGTCCACCCGTCGAAGGTTGGGCGCAAGGCGATGTACCCGTTCCGAGAGCTGTTTCCACGAGTCCACGTTCACCTCGATAGGCTCGTCTGCCACATGCAAGAGCATACGGCTCAGCCACCCTTTCTCGCGCAGGTGTTCCTGAAGCGCAGGAAGCCATTCCTCGACGGGAAGCCATTCGTCCTGAGCGGTCTTCTCGTTGCGACACCGCAGAGGCCAGGCGACGAAGTTCTTGTCTTCCCATTGCCCATGTTCGCGCCCGCCCACATGGTGCAATTCAATGACTTCAAACCCCTCCTTCAGGAAGGTCTCCACCCAGCGGTCAAAGTGCCCGAAGTCGTAGGACACCTTGCCGTCTTCGCGACGGACCGCTCGAGTGAGCGACCAGGGCGTCCAGATCGTGTTCTGGTGATGCTGGCGCATCAGGCGGGCGGTACGCTGAAGAACCTGCCAGAACCCCTCCGACAGATACTCCACTCCCTGATGCCTCGCCAGCGCACCATCGTTCATCCAGATGGTCACCTTGAGGCGCGTACGCTGGGGGAACGTGAGGTTGTACACGGTGAGGTGCACCGGAACCTTCAACACGCCGTTCTGCAGTCGAATGGTGGCCGTCCCACGGTAGTCGCCAGCAGGGGCACTGGTGGGTACCCGCCACTGCACGTATATCGGCTGGTTTTGTTCCGGCTGAAGGTCTATCGTCCTCTGCTCCAGCAGACCATCGGGGAAATCGGCGGGGGCTTTGCGCACCAGTTCCTCCGCGGGGGTCGCTGTCGAGTTCTTGTTCACGCGGTGGTACTCCACAAAGGCGTACCAGAACGCCGACGCGGGGACGGTCCCCTTGCCAACCTGCCTTTGCAGAGGAGAGCATTCCACATCCTGCACCCGCTCGGCGGTCGGCGAGCGCAAGACGATCTGCGCGCCGACCCACTGGTTGCGAGCCGAGGATACTCGCACCTCGCGCTGGAGCTGGGCAGGCGGTTGGGCGTCGCGAAACACGTTGTGCAGGGCGTGTGTGCATCCCCACTGAACGCCCGACTGAACGGTCGCCAGCAAAACGGCAAGCAACACCATTCCCGAAACGTCTCCTCCAGTTGTGGCAGATGTCAGAATAGCTTTCGCGGTCGGGGAGAGAATGTCCTTGCCTCTGGAAGGCGAACCTCCCGGTGAGCCGTTCTGCAGGCAGGGAGGGGGTATTTGGCTCGGCATCCGCCTCGCCCTCCAGAGAACGTCCCTCGATACGGTATACTGTTACCAGTTTCGTCAGGTGGAGGCGACGCGATGGTTATCCTATACATCACCCTGAACACCGACGAGGAGGCGCGAACGATCTCCCGCGCCCTGCTGGAGAAACGGCTGGCGGTCTGCACCAACTGGTTCTCTATTACCTGCGCCTATCGCTGGAAGGGCGAAATCATCGAAGAGCCCGAGACGGTGCTCATCGTCAAGACCCTGCCCGAGCGGTATGAAGCCATCGCCGAAGAGGTGCGTCGGCACATCTCCTATACCAACTTCATTGCCCAGATCGATGTGCCGAAAATCAATAATGCATTCGCCAGCTGGTTAGAAGAGGAGATTTGCACCCAAGGCGAGAATATCTCGGACAAGTAAGGAGGTGGCGTAGTGCCAACGGCGTGGCGTGTGCTGATGGCGGTACTCATGGTCGGGTGCACCGCTGGGCAACTGCTTGCCCAGCAGGCGGAATCAGACGCCCGCCTGCCCACCCTGCAGGCACTGCGCTGGGACGAGAGCGTCCTGCATGTGGTGACCTCCGACAAAGTGACCTTCCGTACTTTTACCCTGCGCGAGCCTCTGCGCGTGGTGATCGACATCTCCCCGTGTACCTTGCCTGCCGAGGCTATTCAGCCTGAGGGCGATGTTCCTACAGCGGTGGAGAAACTACGCTGGGCACAGTTCAAGGAGGGTGTGGTGCGCATGGTGTTAGACCTGCGCGAGCAGACGCCGTTCGCGTTCTCCACCACCCCGGAAGGCAGTGAAGCCATGCTGGCGCTGGGGGGTGCCTCGAACGACAAGCCCCGCCCCGCTAGCCTTCCTGCCAAGACCACAACCCCATCTCAGCCACCTGCCGACCTGCTTCAGGTGGAATGGCACAAGGATGAGGACGGTGCACGCCTACAGATGACCCTCAGCCGCAAGGTGCCGGTGCGCCTGCGCCCGCTGAAGGAAGGCTACACCACCTTGCTGGAGATGCCGCAGGTCAAACCGGGCGCGAACCTGCCCGCCGACTGGAACATCACGCATCCGCTCATCGAAACGGTGCAGTTCACTGGAGACGACAAGGGAGTGCGTTCGGCATTGCTGATTCGCACCACGCGCGCAGCCAGCCTCCGTGTGGAGTACGACAAGCAAAAGCCTGTGATTACCCTCGCCGTCAACCGACCGCGCAACGCCCACGGCAAACTCTCCGAGAAGCACATCGTGATAGACCCCGGACACGGCGGCACCTCCAAAGGCGCGGTAGGGCGAGACGGGGATTCCATCGTCTACGAGAAGGATATTAACCTTGCCATCGCGCTGATGGTTCGTGACCTACTGGCGAAGGAGAAAGCCACCGTCACCCTGACACGCGAGGACGACAGCACCGTCGACCTCTACGACCGTCCCAAACTGGCGAACGAAAAGGGCGCGGACTTCTTCATCAGCATCCATTGCGACTCCACCCCCAAGCCCAACTCCGCCAGCGGCACCACGACCTACTACCATGCCTCCGACCCCGATGGGCGTGCGCTGGCGCAGGCGATCCAGAAACATCTCTCTGCCGTGACAGGTCTGCCCAACCGCGGCGCGCAGACCGACACCGCCATCTACCAGTCGGGCTTTGCCGTCCTGCGCCGGAGCGAGATGCCAGCCGTGTTGATCGAGGTCGCATACATCAACAACGACAACGACCGCGCCAAACTGAAAGACCCCAAGTTCCAGAAGCAGGTCGCCGAAGCGATCGTAGCGGGGTTGAAAGCGTACATCGAGGGCGAGAAGGAGAAGGAATCGCAGATGGCACAGCAGGAAATGGAAGTACGCCCTGCCTCCAGCAAGGGTGAAGACGAACGCATCCAGATACCGGAGCCGCTTTAGGTCATGAAGATTCGCTGGATATCGACCGTGCTACTGCTGGCGATACTGGCTTTTGGAGGGGGTTACTGGTACGCCAGCCGTCGTTCCCTGTTAACACCCCAACCCTCCCCGGTGCCCACCAAGCCCTCGGTGGTGGTATACGTGCCTATTAGCGAGGGCAATACCTACCGCTGGGAAGCGAAGCCCGTTCCCGTGGGCGCGGACGAAGACCCCTTGCGTATCGCGCTAGAGCACCTGCTGATTACCCGCGACAGTCCGTTTCCGCCGGGCACACGCCTACTGCGCGTCACCGTGCATGACGGCATCGCTGAAGTGGACTTCAGTCGCGAGCTGGTGGAAAACTTTCCGGGAGGCTCTACCACCGAGGCGTTGATTGTAGAAAGCCTGTGTAAGACCCTCGCCCAGTTCACCGACGTGGAGAAGGTGCGGGTTTTGGTGGAGGGCAAGAAGATAGACACCATCGGGGAACACATCGATCTGAGCGAGCCGGTGCCTGTGCGCCAGGGAGCAGCTGTACGTTGACCGCTTTGCCTTGTGCGTGGTATTTTTCACCTCTGCCCAATGACTATCACCCATAGCATCACTGTACCTATCGCAAGGCAAAAGGAAAGGGAAGTCCCTGCAGAAAGCCTGACCACCAGAAGTTTCGTCTGTTGTCTATGCTGAACTCCGTATGCGAGAACAAAAGCATGAAACTGAATGCAATCAACCCGAGTAATAACAAGGCGACAAAGGCAGACATTCTGTCTCGCATCGGTAAATATCGAAGGCTAAACGCCGAGATCAGGACCAACATATTGAGTGCCGTCGCCATAACATGACGAAGCCATCGTCTATCCCCTGTTTTGTGCAGGTTTCTCCAGCCCAGTACGAGCGCAAGCAGGGTCGCTACTATCCCCACTTCCCAAACGGACATTACAGTGTGTCCAATCATGTCTTGTTATTCCTCCAAACATGTATGTTATGGAGAAGCAGAGGCCGCGCGTCCACCGAGTTGACAGGTCGGTAACCAGTGCATCAAACTGTGAACGTTATCTCCGCCCTCCTCCTTGGTCCCGCCGAAATTGTAACAACAGCCATGTAACCCACGCAAATGCCGCCGCATAGAACCCAGTTACTCCAAGCGCCCGGATCGTGTAAGATCGAACCACCTGCCACAACACAGGAAGGTTAGTCGCTTCTCCCCCTTAACCAACGCTCTACTATCGTCAAGGCAGAGAGGCCCGTAAGTAGAAGAAAGAAGACGACAGCAGAGGCAACGGCTGTCCGGAGCAATACGTAGCCCTCCGTTGGTTGCATCAATTGACCTCCTCCCTTGGGACCAACGCAGAATAGATGCCCGCAAAGGCAGGTGTATCCCCTCTAGCCTAGTCAAAACCGATGCTTCGCAGAATGCTGTCCGCTATGGCATCTACTGCCTTCACCAACTTAGGGATGAACCATGGTAAGTCGCCTTCCTCCAGACCACCACCGACAAAGCCTCCGAAGCCTCCTATCCCTACCAACACTGGGACACCGATCAACGGGTTGGGGGTAAAAATGCCACCAACGGCCCCCGTAAAGGCACCTATCACCCCCCCTTTGATTGCCTCGAACCACTTCCAATATCCACTCGGGTCCACCGAGTTGACCGGCTCC
>PSLZ01000009.1:0-90116 GCA_040289885.1 Armatimonadota bacterium
CAGGAATTGCTGCTAGTGAAGACGGTAGAGCAGGATTTACCAAAGTCGCTCAATCTGTTACCCAGCATCTACGAGACTTACTGGACAGACAAACCCAAACCGTTCCCCGACTATGACCAATTTTTCCGAAATTGGTGGCAAAGTCACCTGTTGCCGTTGGATGAATTCATCAGCCGCTACGTCTGGGGTTGCTCCCGAGACTTTGTGTATCTTGGCTTTAAGGCGCGGATTTACCGCACACTCATTTCCGTTCTCACGCAATTCCACTTCGCCTATTCATGGAAGGCTTTCTGTGAGTTACCCCTTGAGGCTTCTGCCGAACTGGATATGGACGGTATTGATGCGTTAGTCACTTACGAAAGTCACAAAATAGCCTTGCAAGTAAAAAGGAAACTTATTGTGCAGAGGCACGAGAACGAGGGCGGTTCGCTCAGCGCAAATGGAAAGTGGCACTGGTCTTAGAAGTGCCTTACACCGTTACCCCTCCAAAGGTTTGGAAGGAAAAAGTGAACAAAGCGCGGAAAGACTCAACTAAACATCAAGCCGAACTTTTCTTGTTTGCTGCGGAAAAGTTGCAAAGGTGGTTGAACAACGGTTTTGTTGTTTTCAAACCAGAGTATCCTCGCCTTGTGGAATGCCTCATTCGTGAGAGCATAGAGCAAGGACAGCAAGGCATTGTTGATTGGCAAAAGGTTCTTGTGCAATTAAAGGCTCAATTAGGTGACGGAGGGGAGGAAGATGACCCAAAAGAAGCCCGATAGGAACTGGAAAGAATATAACAAGCGACTCGCCCCTCATCGCCAGATGCTGTTTTGGGGGATACTCAGGATGGTCTTTCGGATACACTATCGTCAACTGGAAGGTCTTGAGAAGGGGTTGGGGAGGCTTCTTTCTATCCCCACTCCAGACTACACGACCATCTGTTTGCGACTGCCGAAGTTAAAGATAGACCTCAATTTGGGCTACGAGCAAAGGGAATGGGAAGCAGTGGTGATAGCCGTTGATGCCACAGGGATAAAGGTGACAAATCGTGGGGAGTGGATGAGGACGAAGAGAAAGGGCTACATCAAGCTGCATGTGGCAGTCAAAGCAAGTGGTATCACTGGAAGTGACGAGAGTGTTATCATGCAGGTGGCTTCTTGAAGCCAGAGGTGACTCAACAAAACAATTGATTACGGAAAGGAGCGATGCAAGATGCGCCGTCCGTTTGCGCTGGCCGTGCTTCTTTTGCTCGTATGTGTGTCCACTGTTGCCCAGCGGAAGTACGACTTTGTGGTGAACCCTGCAAACAGCCAGCTGAACGTGAACCTCTCCCTGCAGGCGTTTACCTCAGGCACGCTCATCGGCAACTATGACCCCAACACCAACCCGAACGGCACGCGAACCAAACCGGGAGTCCATCTCTTCGGCTTTACAGGCAACTACCCTGTGCCCGTGCAGGTGAACCCCTCGGTAGAGGGTAATGTCGTCTCCGCACCAGCAGGCACCTTCAGCATGGTACTGCACCCTGAGGCGAACCAGGTCATCCTGATGGACTTCTTCTCGGACCTCCTGCCTTCGGGCACGGCCGCTGTGCCTGCCAGGGCGGAGTTCTCTTTTGACACCTTTACCACCCGCAACCCCAGTGCCATCTACCCGGGCGGCACCTACAATACGTCGCTTGGCGATGTGGTGGTGCGCGCGCTGACCATTACGCAAACGGGTGACCCCGCCGTCGGCACGCTGACACCGCTGGGCGGCAACCGATACGCCTTCGCTGTCGCGCCGGTGGTCACGCTCTACGTGAGGGCGGAACTGCAGGGAAGCGTGCTGGCGACCACATCCAACCCGAACCCGCTGGCACTGGTGGGGGAGGTGGGGATCGCCGGCGATACCGCTACCATCCTGTCCGCCAACACCATTGACTGGTCCGATGTCGACACGCCGAACCAGCCCATCCCGCGCTTCGCGATGGACCTGCCCACCCCAACAGGGGATACCGCGCACTTCCTGTTTGACCTGACGCTTAACGAGGTACGCACGCGCGTCAACGGCACCTACACCATCGCCGCCAGCGGGAGCCTGAGCCTGCGTCGCGTCAGCGGCACCATCACGCTGGGCGATTACACTGCGCCTGTAGGCGGGTTGAACGTTGCGATAGAGGTACGCCCGGCAGGGGAGACCACGCCCACCGAGACGCACCTCGTCGCGCTGAACGACGCGGGAGAATATCAGTTTGAGACCGGGCTGTGGGGCACTTTTGACCTCTCAGCCAAAGGCTCGCACTGGCTGAGACAGACGGTAGGAAATGTTGTGCTGGACAAGAATGTCCAGGTAGACTTCGCGCTCACCAACGGCGACATCGACGGCGATAACGAGGTGACCCTGTTCGATTTCGGTCAGCTGGTTTCGGCGTTTGGCAGTATGCCCGGCGACAGTCACTGGAACCCGAACGCGGACCTGGACGGCGATGGGGAGGTCACGCTGTTCGATTTCGGCGTACTGGTGCGAGACTTCGGAGCGATAGGAGATGAGTAAGTTTGCCTTCACCCGTCGCCAGTTCAACCTGATGCTGGTGGCATCGGCGGTAGCCTTTCAGGCGGAGGGCGGGGCGCAGGAACCTGCCCTCCCGGACATCAACGCATGGCTTCCCTCGCCCATGCCTGCGGAACAGGTGCAGAAAGTTGCGGAAGCGGTGAAAGGCTTGCGGAAGACCCAAGAGAAGTTGCGAGCATATCCTCTGCCTGAGGGCTCGGAGCCCGCTTTTACCTTTCAACCCAAACCTCTGCGCGAGACGAAGCGATGAGCGATGACCTCCTTTTCCTGCCCCTTACCGAGCAGGCGAAACTGCTGAAGTCGCGAAAGGTCTCGTCGATGGAGCTGACGCAGGCGTATCTATCGGCGTTGGAGACGCGCGGGAGGGCACTGAACGCCGTTGCCGAGATCACTGCCGAGCTCGCGCTTCTGCAGGCGCGACAGGCGGACCGGGAGATGGCGGAGGGCAAATATCGCGGTATCCTACACGGCATTCCCTACGGCGCCAAGGATCTGTTCGCCACCAAGGGAATCCCCACTCGCTGGGGCTCTCCGGCGCACCAAGAGCAGGTCTTTGAGCATGATGCCACTGTGATCGAACGCCTGCGCCGTGCAGGCGCGGTGCTAGTCGCTAAGCTGGCGATGATTGAGCTGGCGGGAGCAGGGGGCTACGAGTACGCGCACGCCTCGGCGACGGGAGCTTGCTTGAACCCGTGGAACACCTCGCGCTGGGCAGGGGGTTCCTCTAGCGGGTCGGGGGCGGCGGTATCGGCGGGGGCGGTTAGCTTCGCGCTAGGCACCGAGACGTGGGGTTCCATCACCGTCCCCGCGGCGTTTTGCGGGGTGACCGGCTTGCGCCCAACGTATGGTAGGGTGAGCCGGTATGGGGCGATGGCGCTTTCGTGGACGATGGATAAGGTAGGTCCTATGGCACGCAGTGCTGAGGACTGCGCCCACATCCTGCAGGCGATCGCCGGCTACGACCCGCGCGATGCCTCCAGTGCCAGCCAACCCTTCCAATACCGCTTCTCCCGCTGGAAGGGGCACCGATTTCGCATCGGGCTGTTGCCGGTGGACTTCGCTCAGAACAAAGCGCCCGACGCCGAGCGGTGCTTCCACACGGTGCTGGAGGTGTTCCGGAAGCGCAAGATGGAGTTGGTGGAGGTGAAACTGCCCGACCTGCCATACGACGAATCGGCGGAGATGATCATCATGGCGGAGGGTTCCTCCGCGTTCGAGAATCTCATCCGAAGCGGCAGGGTGAACGCGCTAGCGGACCAGTCGCAGGTGGCGGGCTTGCTGTCGGGGCTGGCGATCCCGGCGGCAGACTACCTGCGGGCGATGCGGGTGCGAAGCGAGGCTCTGCGAGCCATGCACAAGGTGTTCGCGACCTGCGAGGTGCTGATGGCACCCACTTTGCTACAGGGTGCGCCTCCCGTGGCTCGCAGTCTCAACGAGACGTGGGTCAACATGGGCGGCAACGGTGGCTTCGCTAACCTGACCGGCTTACCTTCTGTCTCGGTGCCCATGGGCTTCACGGGCGATGGTCTGCCGCTAGGGCTGGAAATCATCGGTGCACCCTACGAGGAGGCGAAAATCCTCGCGCTGGCGCAGGTCTTTCAACAGGAGACCGACTGGCACCGGCGAAGACCGCCTATGCCGTGATCTCCAGCCCCTCTTCGGGTATCCACTGGCGCAGGTATTCAGCGTTGCGCTTCAGCTCGTCCAGCAAGACATCTTCGCGCTTGGTGGAGCCTGGGATGACCTCACAAATCAGGTAGATATTTGGGGGCAATGGCAGCCACTCCGCCCAGGGCTGGTTGTCGCGCTGGCGCAGGCTCTCGGCAATGGCAGACAGCACCTTCGGAATCTCTATATGCCCCTTCGCGTTGTATTCGGGGGTGAAGGGCCAGTGTGCGCTGGCGTCGGGTGGGGTCTGCTGGAGATGGATGACCTCCACTGCCGTGCCGAACCGCCTTAGCCACTCGGTATAGTCTAGGTCGGGTCCGCTCAAGCCATAGTGCATGCCCGCGCAGTGTCCCACGTCCAGCGTCAGGTAGACGGGAATGCCTTTCCGCTCGCGATTTACCTCCACTAGGAACTGCTCTGCCTCCGCTAGCGTCCACGGGGCCTCGCTGGGGATGTACATCTGCTCCTGATACAGAGCGCGAATGCCCTTTGACGCCAGTTCTTCGGACAGTTCGCGGAAGATAGCGTGCTGTCGCTTTAAGGCTTGCTGGTGGCGGCTGGGGTCGGAGAGCACCTCCACCGAGAAGGCATCCCAATGTCCACCGATGGCGTCCACGCCCATGGCATTGGCGATGTCGGCGCAATGCAGAATCCACTCTTTCATGCGCTGGCGCACACGCGGGTCGGAGTGGCTCAAGCCGTGAAAGCGATGGGTTGCCACGCCCGTGTAGATGTCGTTGATGAACACGCCGTACTTTTGAGCGGATTCGCGCGTGGCGCGAGCGGTTTCTCTCTGGTATTCCCAGTTACCCGAGAAGAAGGGGTCCAACACATCCGCACAAAAGGAATGCACCCGATAGCCGCACTCGCGGGTCAGGCGCATCCAGTTTTCGGGTTCTTCCCAGCGGCGCGTGGTAAATGCGCCGTTAATACCCAGCCATAGCCGAACGCTTTTGCTCATCGCTCCTCCTCATCAGGATGCCAACGACACACGTCCATGTTCACCCGTCCGTCCTCGTGAAAGGCGACCCCCTCCTGTGCCAACAGGTGACGCTGGAGAGCCGCCATCTGCGGGTCACGTTTAACAATCGGAAGGTCGCCGTGCTTGCCCACCACGCGCCACCAGGGAACGCTATCGGGAGCGTGGTACATCACCCTGCCCACCATCCGGGCAGAAAGGGGCGGCACCATCCAATCACCAACCTGCCCATACGACATCACCTTGCCTGCAGGAATCTGTAGAACCAGGTCATATACCTGTTGTATCAGCCTATCGTGGTGTCGCCGGCGTAACATTTGGGTTGTTGTGACAGTCTGTATATCGGACACACGGCAGAAGGTTTCGCTGGAGAAGGGCGGAAATCCTGCCAGGATGCTAATACAGGAGAGCGATGGGACGCACGCTACGAAGAGCGGTCTGGAGCGGGTTGGGAGCAGGGGTTGTGATGGTGGCGCTGGTGCTCTCGCTGGGCTTATGGATGCCGACGGGGGCGCAGGAGGCTTCGCCACAACCGTTTCGTTACCGCTTCGAGCCGAACCAGCAGAGCCGATACCGCGTGAGCGCACAGATGTCGGGCACACTGCCGTTGTTCGGCGGTTTGCCGGTGGAGAAGGTCGTGCTGAACATGACGGTGGTGCTGAAGGTGCGCGGGGTGCGCGCCGATGGGAACGCAGAGCTGGGCATCGATATCTCTGCCTTTCAGGCGGAGATGGATGGGCAGACCTTGCCTTTGCCATTGGATCGCCTGCGCGCCAGCGTACGCGACCTGGTGTATGTGGTCAACCCTCAGGGCGAGGTGCTGGAGCGCAAAGGGGCAGGCGTTTTGCCGTTTAACCTGCCCATACCCGGTGTGGAGGCAAGCCAGCTTCCCTTGCTAGCGCTTCAGCTGGTTTTCCCCAAGGAGCCAGTGACCGCCGGGCAGGAATGGAGATACACGCGCGCGATGAGCACCGCTCCGGGCGACCCACCTGCGGACTTTAGCGCGCAATGGGTGAAAGATGAGCCGGTCAACGGCATCTCCACTTCGCTGTTCAAACAGAAGATGCGCTGGAGCCGCTCCTTCAAAGCAGACATTTTCGACCTGCCCACCACCGACGAAAGCCTGATGGTCAAGCAAATCGACCAGCGCGTGACGGGAGAGGCGCAGATATGGTTTGACAGAGCGGGGGGCGGACTGCTCAAAGCAGTGATAGACGCGCGGTTCGAACAGCAGACCCGTTTGCTCAACCCATCTGAGGGCACAAGCGTGCCTGCGCCAGTGCATCTCATCGCAAAGGTGCAAATCACGCGCGAAGACGAAACCAAACCAACCGGAACGTAGAAAGGGGTTACGAACATGCGACAGATGACGAGACTACTCACGACGCTGACACTACTTGCGTTTGTGGGCACTGCAGTGATGCCGGTGCTTGCCCAGGCAACCGGCTACAAACTGCGCCGTGTCTTCAAGGTAAACGACATTCGCAACTACAAGAGGGTCATGGACATGAACGGCGAGATGCGGATGGGTGAAAACTCCTTGTCTCTCAACATGCAGATAGTCTTTCAGTACCGCGAAAAGGTCGTGGGCATCAAGGACGGCAAGGCGACCATCCAAACCAACGTGACCAGCATGAAAATGTACATGAACGGGCAGGAGTTTGTGCCCCCCATGACGCCGGAAAACGACCCGACCAAACTGGTCATCACAACGGTTGTGGATGAGCGCAACAAGGTGTATGAGGTGTGCGGGCTGGAGCGGATGATGAGCACACCCGGCATGGGCAACATGAACTTCGGCACCGGGTTCAACTCGCCCGTTCTCTTTCCCGAAGGGGAAATTCGGGTAGGAGACACCTGGGAGACCGAGATCCCCCTCCCCAACACGCAGGACGCCAAGATCACCGCGAAGCAGACGTTCGTGAGCGTGGAGAAGGTTGGGGATGTCGATACAGCGCGCATCAAGACGGAGTTCGAGGTGCCCTTCGAGAAACTCATGGCGGCTGGGGTGGGGCAGATGCCCGGAGCGCCCCAGATGACCGGCACGATGAGGGTGGTAGCTTACACCTTCTTCGACCTCGCCACCGGCAACATCCTCAAAATGGATGGCGACATGGTCATGAGTGTGCAGATGAGCGGGGGGCAGAATCCGCAAACGCCGCAGAACATGCAGATGCACATGACCGCCAAGATGGCTCTCACGCAGGTGAAGGAGGCGCAATCTCCTGCGAAATGAGATAACAGATTGAGGAACGTCCATCCTTCTCTGCGTGTGGTGGAGGGAAGGGTGGGCGTAGGTTTTTATTTCCGTCATCACTACCGCCGATGAGCCATCTGCTACACTTGCGCACATACGCAATGGGTTGCGACTTCGAGGTGTTCGCCTTTGGCGATGACAGGGGGCACGTGCGTTCCGCCGCGGAATCTGCCATCGAAGAGATCGAACGTATCGAGCAACTGCTGAGCCACTACCTCCCTGAAAGCGAGGTGTCGTATCTCAACGCCCACGCGGCAAACGAGCCGGTGCGTGTGCATCCCGAGGTGTTTGACCTCCTCGCGCGCGCCGTGCACCTGTCCCAACAGACCGGCGGGGCTTTCGACATCACGGTGATGCCTCTGGTGCGCTGTTGGGGGTTCTTCACAGGCGCTGGGCGGGTGCCGGACAGCCAGTCGCTGGCTGAGGCTCTGGCGCGTGTGGGTTTTTCGCACCTGCGCCTGTGCGAAGAGGACCTTTCTATTGCCTTTGATACGCAGGGTGTAGAGATGCATCTGGGGGCTATCGGCAAAGGATACGCGGTGGACAAGGCGGTGGAAGTGTTGCGCGCGGCGGGCGTACGCTCCGCGATGGTTCACGGTGGACACAGCAGTGTGCGCGCCTTCGGCGCCCTGCCCGACGCAGGAGGCTGGCAGATCAACCTCCCGCATCCCCTGCAGCCCGAGCGCAGTCTGGCACATCTGCTTCTACGCGACCGCGCCATCTCTACCTCATCCGCCACCGAGCAGTACTTCGAACGCAACGGGCGACGCTATGGGCATATTCTAGACCCCCGTTCGGGTCTGCCCGTCCAGAACGATCTGGTGTCTGTGAGCGTGCTGGCGGAGGAGGCAATGGTCGCGGATGCACTCTCCACCGCCTTTTTCGTGCTGGGCGAAGCGGGTATCCGCGAATATGCGCGCCACTATCCGGGGGTGCAAGTGGCCGTTCTGCGGGAAGATGAGGCGCACCTACAGTGGATCCCTTAACTATGCCGCAGGAGAATCGCTACGAAGCGGTGAAGTATAATAGCTATGGTGAAGATACTCGCTGTCAATACGGTTTGCGAAGCAGTCGAAGGAGGTCGGTGTTTCATGTCAGAGGATCAGAACATCCGCGTATCTCGGCGTGAGTTCCTGCGCGATTCGGCGTGGGCTGCCGCAGCTGCTGCCTTTGCCGCCGCTCTGCAGGAGCGATTAGAAGCACAACAGAAGAGGAATCAGCCTGCCAGACCCACCACCCCGCGTCCGCCAGCCAGCACCCAGCCGCGACCGGCAAGCCAGCCCGCTCGAAACCTGCCGCCGGTCCATATCGGTTTCATCGGCACGGGCACACAAGGGCAAACCCTGTTGCAGAGGCTGGTGCGCATTCCGGGCGTGCGTGTGCTGGCGGTGTGCGATATCTACCCACCGCATCTGGCGCGCGGACTGCGCATGGCGGGACCGCAGGCGAAGGGCTACGAAGACTATCGCCAGGTTCTGGACAGGAAGGATATCGATGCCGTCATTATCGCGACGCCCCTGAGCCTGCACGCGCCGATGAGCATCGATGCCCTGCAGGCGGGCAAGCATGTGTTCTGTGAGAAGACCATGGCGTACTCGGTGGAGGATGCCCGGCGCATGGTGCAAGTCTCCCGTGAGACCGGCAAGCACCTGCAAATTGGGCATCAGCGCCACTACAGCCCTATCTACGCGCACGCGCGCGAGATGATGGTGGAGCAGGAAGTGATCGGCAGGCTGGTGCACGTGCGCGCGTGGTGGCACCGCAATAACTCGTGGCGGCGCCCGGTGCCCGATAAGAGATATGAGGAACTGCTCAACTGGCGCCTGTATCGCAAGTACTCACAGGGGCTGATGGCGGAGCTCGCCAGCCACCAGATCGATGTGGTCAACTGGTTCACTGGCTCCACCCCCATCGCGGTGATGGGAATGGGTGGAATCGACTACTGGAAGGATGGGCGCGAGGTCTGGGACAACGTGGAGGTCATCTACGAGTATCCCAACGGTGTTAAGGTGGTCTATACCTCCATCCTGTCCAACCAGTATGACGGCTACGCCGAGCAGTTCATGGGCGACAAGGGCACCCTGTTGTTGACCAACGAGAAGGACGGTTTCCTGTTCAAGGAGCCTACCGCCGAGGAGCTCGGTTGGGAAGCGCACGCCAAGAAAGCCACCGGCAAGGGCGGTACCACCGGGCTGGTGCTGGACGTCACAGCTACCAAGAAAAAGGGCACGGGTGCCGTGATTGGTGGGCAGAAGATGGCGGCGGGGTATGAGCTCAAGGACGCCTACACGCTGGAGCTGGAGAGCTTCGTGAACGATGTGGTGCGCCACGGGCAGAAACCGCTCTGCGATGCTGAAGTGGGCTTCAAGACGGCGGTCACTGTGCTGATGGCGAACCAGGCGATCGAGCAGGGCACCAAGATCACCTTCACGCCCGAGATGTTTCAGGTATAGCCCCACAGGCGGCGCAGATTCCGCGCCGCCTGCCCTATCACAAACCCGCTACAAATCGTACGAGTAGTACAGCGCGATGCCCTGGGCACGGGCGTATTCTTCGACGTCCCAGTCGGTAATCATGAAGGTGACCAGCACAGGGAACAGCTGCGGGTAGACCTCCTTCAGCCGGTTTGGTTTTCTGCGCACGAAGTGGTCCACATCGTTCTTGGAGAGCTGCGCCTTGCTTTCACCCACAATGGTGAGGGGTGTGCCGTTGCACTTTGCCTTCCCGAAGATATTCACCTCGATGTACTGACCTTCCCGATCGAGCACAAATTGTCTCTTGAGCCGCTCCTCCACCTCGATGCCGTAGTCGCGCCGTAGCAAGGCGGGCAAGGCCGAATAGGCTTTATCCTCTAGCCCGTAGCCGACACTTGTCGCAATGCCACCCATCTGGCGGCGAACATCTCGCATCTCCTCGGGGAGACGACGTATTTCCTCCTCCGAGCGCTTCTGGGCTTCGGTGAGTTCAGCTAAGGCTGTTTCTATGCGTGCCAAGCGCTGGTCGAACTGCTCGTGCGACCGTATGAGCAGATTCTCAAAGGCGTGCTGAGCCTGAAGGACTGCGGTTATCTCCGAGTCCAACCTCTGGAACCACTTCTCTGAGACCGATTCCTGAAGCTGAGCCACAGCCTCGCCGATGACTTCAGCGATTGTTTCCGCAGCGGTTGGCTCCAATGCCTGCTTCAGTTTTTCGTACATCTTTAAGGTGTCTAGCATCGGTGACGCCTCTCCTCTCCACAATTATACCCTGCATGGCAACTCTCGGAAGGTTCGCTATGGTGTGAGATCGCACTGCAAGTCGCTCAACTCGCCTCCGTAGCATAGGGCGTCCAGTCGGGCGCTTGCACGTCCAGCAGGTCGTACACCTCTTCGCGAATCAGCCGCTCGCAATCCGCCGTCACCATCAGCGTGCCGTAAAAACGGTATGCCAGGTCTACCTCGTAGCCGCCGATGGCGTAGTCCGCCGCGGTGGGGATATATCCCCAGCAACCGTTACTGTAGCCCAACGTGATGGTGGGCTTGTATGGGGACTGTCGCTCGATGTCCAGCGCGTACTGCACGAACATCTCGGCGGGGAAGGCTATCAGGCGCACATCACCGAGGCGCATCTGCTGTATCTCAAAGGGCATGGTCTTCGGTTCGCCTTGCTCGATGGTCAGCAGGAGGTCCTGTGCCCAGCGTAGCATATCGCGTCGCCACATCAGGGTGCCCAGCGGTGCCCCTTCTTCCTCCGCGCGCTTCAAATCCTCCTCCGCCTGGCGCAGATGCTGTTGCGCCTCCTCTTGCGTTGGGAAGAGATACGGCAGGTGAACCGTGCGCAGAGTGCCCGAAATCGGCACGCCGTCCACAGGCTCGGACAGGTGCGAAGCGACCACAACCGCCGCGCCCAGTATCTCCCCCAGCTTGCGCACGTGCGCGAAGGTGGCGCCGTGATAGATGGGGTTGCTGTTGCCCGCGCATCCTTGCAGAAACAGGGGCATGCCCATCCCTACCTGCTTGAGGAAGGCGCACGCCGCACCCGGATAGTCCGCGCTGACCCACAGGTTCTGCCCGCCAAGCACCACGGGATGGGTGGCGTAAGCCAAAACCACTGCCAGTGGGGTCTGGTCCTCACGGTCCACACGAAGCACATCTACGTAGGGCTGTACGGGACCTGTGGGGTTTCGTCCGATGACGGTCTGCTCGCCCCGACGTTCGCGACGGTTGATGCCGATTTGCACCGGCGCACGTCCCCAGCGCAGACTGACTGGAGCCAGCATATCCGCCGCTTGCTGTACCGCTCCGACCACTTTGCGCGCCATGACGTTGCAGTACAGCTCGTCACGTTCACCCATCCCGCGGAAGGTACGCGTGCCGGGACCCGAATGCGTGTGCGAGCAGTTCAGCAGTATCCGCTCGTAAGAGATGCCGACTTTGCGGTGGATGCCGTCCCGTATCAACTCCACCAGGTCAAAATCCAGCGCGATCAGGTCCAAGCTGATGATACATGCGAGGCTGAGACCGTCATCCAGCGCCAGCACGCGTGCATAGAGTTCATCGTGCACGCCGATGCATCCGCTGGAACGCCCCGCGTATCCGGCGAGCCAGACGCCGACGGGCGGCGTGATGTTGGTTTCGCAAATGCCCGCTTTCAGTGCCATCACGGTGCCTCCTGTGCAGATTGCCCGTGCCCGCTTTGTAGTTTCTGCAGGCGTTCGATCATGCGCGCGACCTTGCGCCTATGCTCCAGTAGAGGGCGCGGGTCCGAAGTGAAATGGGTCAGGTCGGTAGAGATGTGTTCCGGTATCTCCAGCAGTTTGTGTGCCTCGGCGATGAGGCTAGCGGGTGCGCGGTGGCGCACCCGCTCTATCTGCGCCTGCAGAAGTGCGAAGTATTCATAGTCTTCCACGCCGTCGCGCAGGTTCTCCCACCGGATGGAGGAGATGGGCGGCTGTATGGCTGGCGGATGTGCCTGATTGGGGTCACGACGAGGGGGATACAGGAACCGTCCATCCCCATTGCCCCAAAACTGCTTTGTGCCGGCGGGCACGCCGTAGCCGGTGACGTAACTCATCGGGTCCTCCCACGGGTTCTGTAGGCTGTTGGGGAAGGCGGTCGGGCTTGTCCAGTAGTTGGTCTGCCAGATGAGGATGCCCTGCACGCCGTACTGCCACGACTGCCACGCCCACAGACGCAGTTCCACCGCTGGGTGCTCGATAAACAGCCCGATGTAGAGCGCGCGCGGTCCGGTGCAGATGTACCACCAGACCTCCTCGCCTGCCCTGCGCCGCTCGGCAACGCGCTCTTTCGTCCATTCTGGGGTCAGCCCGCACCAGATGTCCACATGCCCGTACAGCGGTGGCTCGGGCTGTTCGGTGAGCAGGCGTCGGATGCCAGGCGCGTGCCGACGAATCCTTTGCATGCCCGCGATGACGAAGTCGTAATCGCGCGGCTCGGGTTCGTCGAACCAGTAGACGTACGCCTTCTCCAGCCATCCCTTCTCGCGCAGGTGCGTTTCGATCTGGTGCAGGTAGTCGCCAAAGAGGCGTTCATATTCGGGCGTGCCCGCTTTGAACCCGCCAAACTCGCCCTCGTAACGCTCGTAAAAGGTGCCCCCTCCCATTCCCTGAATGGGCAGAAGGAAAGCGTTAAAGCCCAGTTCGTCCAGGTAACGCTGACCTGCTTTATCGAAGTCGCTGAAGTCCACAATTACCCGCTTGTTCGCACCCTCGCCCTCGAAGCGCACGTGAATGGGATTATACGCATAGAACACGTAGGGCGCGAGGCGGTGCTCGGCGAAGGAGCGCATGTACAGATCCCACACTGTGCGTTTCTGCTCGTCGGTCTGCAGGTGATGATAACGCTCAATGAGCCCGGCGTCGATGCCGAAACCACTGCGCAGGTGCACTTTGGAGGGCAGGGCGAAGTCGAACACACGCACTTTCAACGACACCTTCAGCACGCCCCGGTTGGTGCGCAGGGTAATACTACCAGCGTAGGTGCCCGCCTGCGCGCTGTGCGGGACATGCACGAGTATCCAGATAGCTTGGTTGGCATCGGTGGGCAGGGGCAGAGGGGTAACCAGCGGCGGCAGGGGGTCGGGATAGTCGCCTGGCGCGCCAAGCGAGTCGCTGGGATGCTCCACCCGCACGGTTGCTACCTCAAACAACCTGACCTGCGACGCGCTGATGTGGGTCTTTGCCCCTTGAAGGTCGCTGATGGAAACGCTCTGTAAAACCGTATTCGGCGCCTTTGCCCGGAGCACCACCTGTGCAGGCTCGTACTCGCCGCGCGCGGCTTCGATGAAAACCGCCGGCGAGGTTTTGCCCGTGGGCGGGGGACGATGCCGCCCCACCTTCCATGCCCCCTCGCACCACCAGACCGCGCCGAAATCCGCCGGGGCAGGAAGAGGATAACCATAATGCGATCCGTCCAGCGTCATGAGGGTCACCTCCGTTTGTGCCAAGTAAAGGGATGTGCGTCCGGTGGTGGCACGCAGGGCGATCTGGTGCCTGCCCGCTGACAGCCCAACCAGCGGCACCCTCGTGTGGGCGCTTGCGTTGGGTTTCAGGTTCGCTCTGCCGGCAGATTGCCAGCGACCGTCTATACCTACCGCCATCTCTATCTGGCGCGGGGTGGGCTGTTGGTTCTGCCAGTGCACCACCCACGAGTCGCCGTCGTTGTACCATTGCACTTGTAGACCGGGCGAGGTATCGCGCTCTTCCACCACCAGCGTCTGCCCGATTCGGGGTGCGCCGCGGTAATCGACCTGCGCCCGAAAGTGATAGAAGTTGATCTGACCGTATGCACCTGCATCCTCTGCCGAAAGCCGAATGTATAACTGCCGGGTGGGGAACAGGTTTTCCGGTAACACGACCTGCACCGCTCCGGTCTTGGTAGCGGTGAGGATTCTCTGCCAGTGTTGACCGTCCCCGCTCGCCTCGGCGAGCACCTTGCCTCCGGTGTGGTAGTTGACGTGGATGGACAGGGTGGCTCCTCGCATCGGGAAGGGCAAGTTGTAGCGGTATATCACCGCATCGCCCGGACCGAACGCCCATCGGTCGGTGTTGAAGTATGCCTGCTGGCTCCAGAGTGTGCGATGAATGGTGGAACCGTACCAGCCCAGAGTGTGCCTGTCGGTGTACTCGCCGTTTTGCAGGCTTTCGCCCTCGCCTAGGCTCAGGTCGCCCCAGCGACGATGCACTACTTGCGCTGGATAGAGTTCGGCGCGGTCAAAAAACACCTGCCCTTTCAGGTGCCAATGTCCAAGCCGGGCAAAGGGGTTGGGCATTTCGGGGGCGCGGAAGGCGAAGGCAAACTCTTGCCACTGTGCGCTGGAACCGAAGTCACGGTTAACCGTATTCAGCCCGCTGATGATGGTGCCTCCTGTACCCTCTGTGCGAGCGCGGAAGCGCAACACGTATGCCCTGCCCGGTTGTAGGCTCAGCGTGGCGGTGCGCCAGTACGCGCTATCTTCGCCTCTGCCACGCACCGCCAGTGCGGGCTTGCCGTCCAGCGTGGCGCGGAAGACTGCGGACGCAGTGGTATCCTCCCCCGCCTGCCATTCGGTAAGAGGCGGCAGGAGGTTTTGTGCTTTCACCGAAGTGTACATCGTGAGCAGTAGCGCGATGGCAAGCGTTCTCATCTCCCCGTAGCCTCCTATCCCCTGTCGTGATGGGTACAGTAATTGGCGGTGTGGACGTGGATGTCCTGCTGGGGGTAAGTCCATACAGCCTCCGGGCAGATTGGACAACCGGACGGCGTTTTACATTCGGCAAGAACATCGCTCACGGTGCATTTACTCTCAAAAAATAATTTTTTTGCCCATGCCTCTCAAAATGCTTGACAAACCTGGCGCAAGTTGGTATGCTTTAGTTGTGAATACGTATTCTAGGACGTTTCGGAGGATACACCGAGTCTGGCTATAACCGATTGGGCGATTGGTTCCAATCGTTAGCATATCTTAGCACAAGGGGGTATTTCACATGCTCAAGCGTCACGCTTTTACCCTGATCGAGCTGCTGGTTGTGATCGCGATTATCGCGATACTGGCAGCGATCCTGTTCCCTGTGTTTGCACAGGCACGTGACAAAGCGCGCCAAACCTCTGACCTGAGCAACCTCAAGCAGATCGGTCTGGCGGTGCAGATGTACGCGCAGGACTATGACGAAACCATGGCTCCTGCGGAAGGGTGGCGCCCGGATGTCGCGGCAGACCCGGGCCAGTTTGTCACGTGGATGGCATTGGTGCTTCCTTACACCAAGAACCATCAGATTTTCCGCTCGCCCAAGTACGCTCTGCTCTTCCCAGAAAGCATCGCGAACTGGCTGAACTACGGGCTTCATGGGTCCATCGCGCAGGGCACACCGGGCAACCGCGTCATCCCCATCTCCTACGCCGCGGTGAACCTGCGCTGGTCGACCTGGCCGCACAAAACCACGGTCTCTGCCAACAACGGCTACGGGGGCAAAGGGGGGATGTATGCCGCCTATCCGCAATGGACCCCCGGCGATACGCCTGTGAGCCTGGCAGCCATTGAGGAGGTAGCGGGCACGCGCATCATCGTGAACGGCATCAACTATCACCTCATCTCCGGGTGCGACTTGGACGTGCTGGACAACAGTGGGAACCTGCCCTGCGGCTTCACCGCCGTCACCTACATGAACACGGGCGGTCAGCCCCCATGGGCAGTGAACATGAACCCGCCCAACAGGTCGACGTTGGCACCGTTTGCGGGTAACGTCAACGTGGTCTTCGCCGATGGACATGCCAAAGCGGTGCCGTGGGGCACTAGCTGTCCACATGAGTACACCGTGGAGGCGGACCGTTCGGTAGAGCCTTCGCGCTGTCAGTAAGGAGGCAAACACATGACGCGGCGGGAGATCCCCCTGCCGGTGGCGCTGGCGGTGATTGTGGTGGTGGTGTTGGTGGCGGCGTTTGTGCTGTTCCGCAAGACGTCGCCCCCAACGGAGACGCGGCTCCAGCGATGGGCGCCGTATCCGCAGATTCCGGCAAACCCCACCCAGCAGAACCGGTAGAGGCTGTCACTTCGCGCTGGTAACGGCGGCAGGACGAAACTCCTGCCGCCGTGCTCATATAGAAACCTGCACTTTATCTGCCGATAATCGATTAAGAGTTCCGCTCATTCAGGGGGTGATAGCGGTGAACCCCGACGAGATGACGGTACGCCCTGTGGTGTATGGCACGTCGGTGCGTCCGGTACACCGCGAGTCGTCGCCGCGCGATTCCACCTCGCGCCAGCCGTCGCACGGGCAAGAGAGCGCACAGCGGGAAGAGCCAGCCGAAGTGCCGGAAGACGTGCCGCACGACAGCCAGCAGACGCATCTGATAGACCTGCGCGTGTAGAGGAGAAGGATGGGTTACACCGGATACCTGACCGCGGCAGAGGTAGATCCGTCGCTTTTCATCGGGGCGGCGATGTGCACGGATGGTTTCGGACTGCCCGTGGAGTTTCGCTACACAGAGCCGGTGCGTGCCACGCCGCTACAGCGCATCCTGTATGGCAGTGCCCTTCATCGGTACCTGTGTCGGGAGGTGATCGCCTCCACGCTGTTGCAGGCGATGGAGACAGTGCCCGAGGTGTGGATTGTGCAGGATGAGGTGCTACTGGAGCCTCTGGAGGGGATGCGCGTGCCAGTGGTGATGCTGTTTGCGACCGACATGGCGCCGATGAGCGACCTGGGCGCGACCATGCCCGCCGGTGAAGGCGAGATGCTGGTGCAGCTCTCGCTGGCGGGTGCACCTTTGCGTGTGCGCTTCGGCAATCAGGACGCCGCAGGACAGCGTCACGCGATTCAGGCATTGACCGAGGCGGCGCGCACGATGGACGTGCTGGAGCCACTGAGCAGGCTTCAGCAGGCGGTGCGGGCGGTGCAGGAGGGTCTGGAAGCGGCTTGAAGGGGTTCGGGTGGAGATATCGGTGGCTTCGGGTGCTGACGTGGGCGTTGCGCACGGGGCAACCCCGGGTGTATGGGGGGAACCTGGCAGTTGTGCCTCCGGGCGTGGCGGCGCTTCCGCTTCGGCAGGTGGTGGCAGTCGTGCGTCGTCCCAAGCCCCTGCGCAGTCGGGTTCTCGCTGTGCCCGTGCAGGCGGTGCCCTGCGTCGTGCGGAGGGGCTCTCGCCCTGTGGCGCGGGTGTGCACGGTCAGCGCTCCCTCCATCGTCGCCTCGCAACGCGCGGTTTCTCTGGCGGTTCGTGTGCGAGCGCACAAACTGGTACCTATACGTGCAACCTTAGCAGTTTCTCATCGCGTATTAATAGGCAGGGCGCGTCCCGTGGTACGTGCGCAGGTGCGCCTGTTGCCGAATCGGGCGAGGGCGCTCGCGGCGCAGTTACAGTGGCATTGCCAGGCACAGCCTTTAACCATCGAGCGATTTCGTTGTCGAAGTGTTCCTTCCTCGCTGGTGTGGCGGTTACCCATTTCCCGGCGTGCTGTGCCCTTCAGCGCACTGAGCGCGGAGCATCGTCGTCGGTGCGGGGATGCCCTGCAACGGGCAGCGAAAGGATATGCGCGTGTTCAGAGCGTATACTACCCTGTGCCGGCACACGCGGTGGCACAGCTCGAGATCGACGAGCGGCTCGGCGTGCTCTACGTCTATATCCGCAGGGGGTCTGCCAATCAGTCCCCCGGTTGTTTGTGGGTGGTGTCCGGGCTACGGGTGCCGGACGGTTACCCGGTGCGCGCGGTGTTGAGGGTGAGTTAATGGATTTGCTGTTTCTGGTGGCGCAAGCCGCTTTGCTGATTCTGGCGGGTGTGATGGTGTTGCGGGTGCGCGAGGAACTGCAGTTGCTAGTGCGTCAGGCGAGTGCCTCCCCGCACAGCGAGCGGATCGAGCGTCTGCAAGAGGAGCTCCAGCAGACCCTGCGCGAGGTGCGTGCGACCTTGAACGAGGGCATCGCGCAGCTGGAGGAGCGCATCGCGCGAGCGGAGCAGGTTCTGCACGCACTGGAGGCGCATGTGCCGGACGCCCCGCCGGAGAGTTCGATTGAACCCGAGCGCGACGCCCCCCGTGTGCCGGTCGAGCGCATCCTGGCACTGGCGGATTCGGGTTGTGATGTGAAGGAGATCGCGCGGTTGACCGGCATGGCGGAGGGCGAGGTGCAGTTGGTTCTGCAGATTCGCGCGCAACGGTCAGAATCTTCAAGCAACTCTCAGAGCAACGAGAGGACGGACGAATGAGAGGAGAAAGAAACACGATGCACAGATGGCTACCGCTACTGGTTGCGGTTCCGGTGATAATGGCACTGGCGACCACCGGCTGTGGCAGGAAGACGGTCGGTGAGGTCAACGGCAAGAAGATCAGCCAGCAGGAATACTACAAGGTGTTAGAGCGGATGGCAGTGCCGCTCACTCAGGGCGAAAACCCAGTACGCGACCCCACCGGTCGCCTGATTCGCGAGCAGGCGGGTTATCTAGCTCTGCGGATGCTGGTGGACCGCCAGATCGTTCTGGAGATGGCAGAAAAAGAGAAGGTCATGCCCACCGAGGAAGAGATCAACAAGGAGCTGGAGCGACAGAAGAAGCTACCCGGTTTCAACGAGCGTCTGAAGACGCTTGGCTACACGCAGGATGACCTGAAAGAGGACATCAAGGTGGAGCTGGCGGCGTTCAAACTGCTTACCAAAGGGGTGACCGTGAGCGACGACGAGGTGAAGCGGGCATATCAGCAGAACATCCAGCAGTTCACCATTCCTGCGCGGGTACAGGTTGGGCTGATTCTGGTAGACAACCGCAAGACGCTGAACGAAGTGCAGGATATGCTGAAAAAGGGACAGGATTTTCATGTGGTAGCCCTGCAGAAATCCGTCAAGTTGCCCAACATGCCGCAGGGTGGTGGGGTGTGGCTTCGCGAGACGGACGACACCTTCAAGCAGTTCCCGCAGTTGTGGCAGGTTCTGCAGAAGACGCCCATCGGCAGTATCACCCCCCCGCAGAGCATCAAACTACCCTCGGCGCAGGGCAAGATGGTGGACGGCTGGGTCATCTTCAAGGTGCTGGACCGGAAGCAGAGGCAGGTACGCCCGCTGGATGAGGTGAAAGAAGACCTCCGCCGCCTGCTGATGCAGTCGAAGAGCAAGCGTCCGCTGGCACGCGAACTGATGCAGATGCGGGCGCAGGCGAAGGTATCGTTCGAGATTCCGCGCTTCAACCGTCGCTGGCAAGAGGATATGAAACAACTGCAACAGCAGATACAGCAAGCACCGCCCGCGGTCGCTACTCCAACCACACCCTCCGTCGGTGGGGCTACCCCGTAAGGCGGAGGAGGCGGGGCAGGCAAATATGAAGATGGGGCAGGCGTTGCGCCTGCCCCATCGCTTTGCAGAAAAGACCGCAGCTACTGCCCCAGCGCCTTGTTGACCGCCGACTCCATCATCTTTTCGGTGCCGCCGCCGAACCCTATCTGCACCCACGCCACCTTGCCCTCACGGTCAATCAGCACGAAGGTGGGGATGCCCTGCACCTTGTATTTGTCCATCACCGTGCCGTCCTTGTCCAGAAGCACCCGGAAGGTAAAGCCCTTTTCTTGCATAAACTGTTTGACCTTCTCCGTATCCTCGCGGGCGTTGACCGCCAGCACCACCAGGTCGCCCGCTTTTGCCATCTCGTGCTGGCTGAGCGACTGGGTATGGGGCAGGGACTCGCGGCAAGGCGGGCACCACGTCGCCCAGAAATCGAGGAACACTACCTTGCCCTTGAGGTCGCTGAGTGTGACGGAGTTGCCCTCGGTGTCGGTCAGGGTGAAGTTCGGGGCAGACTGTCCTTGGAGCGAGCGAGTATCTCGCTCGGGCGCTTTCTCCTCCAGCTCTTTGGGCTCTACCTTCGTTGCGCCTGCAGGCGGCTTGAAGGCAAAAGCCGTCTTCGGAAGGCTGGGGTTCACTTGCATGCTGGTAACTAGTTCCTCGTAGGTATCGCCGCTAGGCATTTTGTAGACCATGCGGTACACTAGGCCGTCCTTCGCGCCGAGGTAGAGGGTCATGGTGCCCCCTCTGCCCGTCAGCGTCACCACACGGCACGGGGTGGAGCCCACCTTCTGCGTGCCTTTCGCCTCTGCTTTGTCGAAGTTCTGCTGGATGTAGGACTCCAGCATCTCGCCGAACTTGGGCTCCATGGTAATGCCCGCGAAACCGGCAAAGGTTAGGTGCCCACCAATCAGGGGGGTATCAGAAGAAACCTCTTGCTGGATATAGTTCTTGTTGGTGAAGTTGTATGTGGTGTAGGTTTTGCCGTCGCTGGTATACGACTGCATCGGGTTGCCGTTCTGCTTCACTTCCACCACGAACTGCCCCGGGCGTAGGAACTGTACGGTGGAGACCATGGTCTGCCCACCGGCTTTGACCTGCACCGCGGCTTTCAGGCTTTGCACCTTGCCGTAAGCCTGCCGAACATCCTGCATGACCTTCTTGGGGGTCAGCCCTTGGGCGAACACAGCGCTGGCAAGCAGTGCCAGACAGCCGAACCATACTGCCCTTTTCATCCTCTCCGCCTCCTCGCGTATGCACTTTACCGCAAGTATACCTAAAACCCCTGCGGGGAAGCAAGCGGATTTGCTAGCCCTGCTTCAACGGCCGTTTGACGGTCACCATCTCGAACGGCTGGATGGTGAAGATCACCGAGCGGTGCCTCACAGGCAGGGGTTAAAGGTCCCGCTCCAGCTGGTCGCAGGGCGTTGCCTTATCAGAATGGAGATGCTTCACACTTTGACCTTCTTCCACCCGCCGCGCTGGAAGAGCAGAGCGGTTAGCAAACCCGAAGCGATCACCGATACTGCCATCGCCCACCACGCGCCCAGCGTCTGGTAACCCCAATGCAGGGCAAGCAGATACGCCAGCGGTAGACGCAGTAGCCACATGGTGACAAAGGTAATCCAGGTAGGAGTGCGTGTGTCTCCTGCGCCCTGAAGCGCTCCCGACAGCACCATTGCCAGCGCGAGGAACGGCTCACTGTAGGCGTTGATGCGCAGGTAGTCCGCCGCTACCTTCACCACCAGCGGGTCACGGGTAAACCAGTGCGCGAACGGATAGGCGAGCACGTAGAACACGATGCCCATCACGGTCATAATCGCGCAGGCTTGAGCTGTGGCCATCCACGCATACCTTGAGGCAACGTCAGTACGTTTCGCGCCCAAGCTCTGCCCGACCAGCGCGGTCGCCGCCATACTGTAGCCCAGCCCCGGCATGAAGGCGATGGACTCGGCGGTCATGCCTATCGGCAGTGCTGCCACGGCCACCGTGCCCTCGCGGGTGGCGGTCAGAATACGAGTGTAGCCCAGCATACTGGTGATCCGCAGAAGAGCCTGCAGGGAAGCGGGGGCGCCGATGTAGACAATCCGTCGCGCCCATGCTATCTCCAGACGCTGGAAACGCACCGCCTGCCCCATCACGGGATGTCGACGCAGTGCCACCCAGAACATTGCCACCCCAAACCACTGCGAGAGGGTTAACGCCGTCGCCGCCCCCGCCAAGCCGAGCCGGGGAAGCGGACCCATGCCAAAGATCAGCCCAAAGTCCAGCAGGATATGCACCGCGTTGACCACAATCATGACCTTCAGAGGCGTGCGCATATCCCCCATGCCGCGAAACACGGCTCCCAGTGCCTGCCCCACGAACAGCGGCACTATGCCGATTAGGGCGATGGAGAAAAAGGTCAGCGTGGCGCGCTCGGCGGAGGGTTCCATGCCCATCAGCCCAAAAGCGGGTTTCGCCAGCAGATAGGCAGATACCATGCACACCGCGCCCATCATCGCGCTGAGGGTCAACGACTGCCGTAGCGTCTTGCGGGCATCGTCCAGCGCCTGCGCCCCCACGAACCGTGCTACCAGCGCGGTCGCGCCTGTGCCCACGATGAAGGAGATCGCCATCAGTAGGAACATGCCTTGCCCTGCTACCCCCACCGCGGCGAGCGCATCACGCCCCAGCCTGCCCACAAACATGCGGTCCAAGAAGGCGTTGGTGGTCTGCAAAAGGTTGGTGGTAACGGCAGGGATGCTGATGTGCCACACGTCATGGGCGATGGCTTGCCACGAGACCGTTTCCTGCGTGCGGAGCGCAGGGGGTAGTAGCAAATGACCTGCTGGCGCCTCCTGGGTGTCGTTACTGGCGGACTGTTGTTTATTCTCTGACTGCGTTTCAGGCATGGACGGTTGCTCTTTCACTCGGCATCACTGCACTTATCTTATCACAACTCGCCCCATCTTATCCATCAGTCTGGTGAAGAGGCAGGAAAGGGGTTTATCACGGCTTGTGCCCCGGTGCTGTCAAACCTGGCGCAGTCACTCTCGCTCAATATGCCACCACGGGGGGACTGGCGCCCTGCCGCGCGACTCTGCCTTTTGCCATCCGCTGTCGTCGGCATCTATCGCCTGCCAGTTCCCCACAGCGCGCGCGGTCATCCTCCACTGCGTATCGCTAACAACCCATTGCTCCTGCCCATCTGGCAAACGCAGGCGCAGTTCCAACAGTAGTCCGCCCGGTCCCTCGCCGTTGTCCGCCTGCACGGCGATCGCGTTCTTGCCCGGCTTCAGCAGGCGCGCCACTTCGTACCGCTCTGCGCGGCGGAAGTCGCCATCCTCGCCGACCGGCGTGCCGTTCACCCACAGCCGGTAGCGGTTATCGGCGGTAATCCAGAGCGTGGCTGAGGTCGGCTTGGCTGGTAGGTGTATCACTCGGCGGGCATATACCGTCAGGTTGGGGGTGTCCCATTGTCCGGGTAGCCATATCCACTCGGCACGCCAGTCTGTCCCTAGAAAAGCCTCCAGCGGAGGGAACTTGGTGGGCGAATGTCGAAACACCCACTCTTCGCCCTCCTTCACCCGGTGGTGCATCGCGAAGCGATAGCCAGGCTGGGGACAGGCAAGGGTGATGTGGTAGCCGTCAGGCTCTCTTTGTATCCGCAGGTCCAGGCGTAGTCCGCGGTAGAACAGGTTGCGCACCCCGGCGAACGCGAGCGATCGGGGCAGGCGCGGCGCGATGTGCAAGCCTTCCACGCGCGCTTCCACGCCCAGGAAGCCGTACAGGAAGAAGGTGGGGACTAGCCCGCTTTCGGGGAAGGGGATGTCGGTGCCGACCGCCCAGCCGTTGATGTAGGGCTTGCCTCCGAAGTAGAGGGGGTTGCCTCCGCACAGGCGGTCGGGCTGGTTGTAGCGATGCAGGATGCCCCACAAGCGTTGCAGGGCGTTGTCGGCTCCCAGCCAGCGATGGCGCGCCATCAGGTCAAAGAAGGAGGTGTACAGGATGGCGCCGCCGTTCTCGCAGTGGGTATCAAAAGGTTGAGCGGGTATCTCTGCCTTGCCCTCCAGGTACCACCACCCGGAGCAGTCCAACATGTTGACACGCGGGGCGAACTCAAAGAAATAGGTATCGGGCTTGCCAGTGGCGGTAGGTTCGTTCTCCATCCAGTGATAGATACGCTGTGCTTTTGGGGGGTCGCCCAGCCCGTAAGCCAGCGCCTCGGTGTTCACGTAGGTGAAGCCGTAATCGTGGCGGTTACCGTGAACATCCACACAGCCGATGTAGCGCCCCGCGGTGTGGTTCCAGAAGGTGTCGTCATAGCGGTGTTTAACGGTCTGCGCCAGACGTCGGTAGCACCCGGGCGGGCGCGGTGCAGGCGAACCCGCGGGTATCGTTGCTCGCATCACCGCTTCTATCTCTGCCATGGCGTGCAGGCTGGCGTAGAAGTAGATGTTCTCGTAGGCGGAGAGATGTCCGAAGGGAATGTCGTCCCAGTAGTTAGAGGGCACACCCTTGCTGGTGCCATCGTGGTCGGGGCTATTGTCCACCAATAACCCCCCTGCACCGTTGCACGCGTTCAACTGCCATTCCATCGCCCGACGGATGCGCCCGATATTGCGTTGGAGGAACGCTTTGTCGCCTGTCCAGCAGTAGTATCGCCAGCAAGCGAGGATGAAGTTCGCATTGGTGGTGAAGTGCCGGGTATCGTATTTGTCGTTATCAGGGAAGGGCCACCCTTTGCGGTCGCCCCAGGTATAGACGTAACCCTCCTCGTCCATCTTGTAATGCAGGAGGTGCGCTCGCTCGCGCGCGTGCAGGTCCGGCAGGGCGACCCAGTAGCGTGTGCGCGCCAGCCACTCCATCCAGTCGGCGAAGGCGGGCGCGAGGGGCCAGCTGAAGGCACGTTCGTAGTAGAAGCGGTTGAGCAGAGCATCCAATCGTGCATCCGAGCTGAAGAAGAGGGGATAGAACGCTGGCAAGCGACGCGCGCTGTGGGGGAGTATCTCTAGCGTGAGGCGGTTGCCAGTATGTAGGCTCAGCCTCATGCGGTCGGCGGTCATCTGCCAGCGCAGTTCGCCGTTCAATCCGCGCCAGCGATAGTCTACCGCGCCGTTTCCGGTCATCTCCAACCAGTCGTGCGCATCCATTCCCCACTCCAGCATATCGCGCCGCTTCAGCTGTTCTATGGGCAGGTATCTGCCCGTGTCCGAAAAGAAACGGCGAAACAGCACGCGCAGGGGGTCGGTGACATCGGTGCCATCCGCTTTCCATGGGGTGAGCAGAACCCACCGGTTCACCTCGCCCTTCTGCACCGCGATCTGCAGGCGGTTGCGCCGGAGCGTATACTCCACATCCACAGGTCGGGCATCGTAGAACAGAAGGCGTAGGCACCGCTCGCCTTCGTTGACAGGCAGTCCGTCGCGCAGGGGAAGGGACTGCGGCAGACGACGCTCTGGGGTACTCCACCAGCCGATAGTACCAACAGGCTCGCTCATCTGCACACGATAGCGACCCACAGGCTGAGGGGGAACAAGCAACCTGACCCAGCCGTTATCCTGCACGTTGCTAAACCGCTGGCTGGCGATCTGACGCCAGGTACTACCCTCCTGCCTCCACAGGCTCAGGCTCATACCGCTGTTGGCGGTATACCATGTGGGACAGTTGACCTCCACGACGGTCAGTCCGGGCGTTTCCAGCGTGAACTCCTGTGCCAGCGTGTGACCGGGCTCGAGGGGCAAAGCCTCCTTGCGCTCCGCCGAGGCTAGCACCGCGCGGGGAACGAGCAGGGTCGCACCCTGCCACACCAGCCGACCGTTGTGCACGCCCACTTTGCCTGTTGGCGGAATGTGGAGCGACGCTTCATCGCCTGCGGTCAACCCCAGCCAGCGCGAGGGAATGTATTTGCCTGTGCCCGAGGGGTCTACCTTTAGTTCGCACAGCCACCCACCCCGCACGCGCACAGACAGAAAGCCGTTTTCCAGCACCTGAGCCTACACGGTAGAAGAGAGCATCACAAAATGCAAAACGAGACATACGGACCATCGCATTGGCATCGGCGGTAACCTCTGCAGTTGTTCTGTGTAACAGTTGGACAGGGGGGGCGGTTATCCTTCAGATTGCGCCTTCTCCTGCGGGCGGTGGCGGTTGCGGGCTCCCCACCACTGTATCACGGCGTAACCGCACAAGGCTCCAATCAGCGCACCACCCAACACATCTGACGGATAATGCACCCCGCGGTACACCCGCGACAACATCACCAGCAGGGTGAGTAGCCATGCCGTCAACACCACGCCCGGATATCTTTTCCAGAATACCAGTGTCAACACCATCGCGATGGCGGCAGTGGTGCAGGAGTGCCCGGATGGAAACGACTTGCTGAAGATGCGTTCGTCCGCTGAGACCAGCGCGCCATGTAGGTTGGAAGGGCGGGGACGGTCCCATAAGCGTTTGAGTACCTGTGCCAGAACGCCGGACGCAAGCCACGCCACCAGCAGTGGCACGAAAGCCGTGCGGTAGAGCCTTGCCCAAACGCGGTCGGCGTAACGCCTCGCCACCCACAGCACGAGCAAAGCCAGCAACACCTGCACCCAGCCCACCCCCAGCCACGTCATCGCGCCGAACAGGTCGTTCAGCCAGGAGTGATGCCAGCCACGGTTGATCCAGAAAAAGAGGGCACGGTCGGCTTCTGCCATTCAGTCCAGCCCCAACTGCTCCCAGATCTGGTCGATGTGCTGTTTGACCTCTGGGGACATGGTGATCACGTCGGGCCACTCGCGGGTAAAGCCCTCGGAGCGCCACTTACGGGTGGCGTCGAAACCGATTTTGGAGCCGTATCCCAGCATCCGGGAGGCGTGGTCTAGCACGTCAATCGGTCCGCGCGTGACCAGCATATCGCGTTCGGGATCGATGTTGTTGGTGAATCGCCAGAGCACCTCGCTCATATCCTGTACGTTGACGTCATCATCCACCACGATGATGATTTTGGTGAACATCAACTGCCCCAGCCCCCACAGGGCGTTCATCACCTTGAAAGCATGTCCGGGGTATCGCTTCTTGATGGAGACGATCGCTAGGTTGTGGAAACAAGCGGACACCGGCAGGTTGATATCCACGATATCGGGCACCATCAGCTTGATGAGCGGCAGGAAGATGCGCTCGGTCGCTTTGCCCAGCCAGGCGTCCTCCATCGGCGGGCGCCCCACGATCGTCGCAGGGTATACGGGGTTCTTGCGGTGGGTGATGGCAGTCACATGCAACACCGGGTAAAGGTCCGCCAGGCTGTAGTAACCGGTGTGATCGCCAAAGGGACCCTCCATCACGCGCTCGCCCGGCTTCACGTACCCCTCCAACACGATTTCGGCGTCGGCGGGCACCCAGAGGTCGATGGTCTTGCACTTCACCAGCTCCACCGGCTGTCGGCGCAGGAAGCCCGCGAACATCATTTCGTCGATACCGGGGGGCAGAGGCGCGGTGGCGGAATAGGTGAGGGCAGGGTCACCCCCCAGCACGACAGCCACCTGGATGGGCTGATGTTTCTCTTCGGCGGCTCGATAGTGCTCTGCGCCCACTTTGTGCAGCTGCCAGTGCATGGCGGTGGTATTGCGGTTCAGCACCTGAATGCGGTACATACCCACATTGCGCTTGCCCGTGTTGGGGTCGTGGGTGAAGACCAGCGGCAGGGTGATGTATCGCCCGCCGTCTTCGGGCCAGCACTTCAGGTGTGGCAGTCGCTCGATGTCCACCGCGTCGCCCGTCAGCACCACCTGCTGGCACAGCCCATCGCCACCGCGCTTTTTGGGAGGCATGTCTGCCAGGCGTAGCAGCTTGGGTAGCATGCCTATCTTCTCGATGAAGCGTTCGGGGATTTCGGGCTTCAGGAGATCTTCGATTTCGCGAGCGATCTCCTCGAAGTCCTGCACGCCCAACGCCAGGCTCATCCGCTTGCGCGAGCCAAAGGTGTTGATCGCCACAGGGATGTCGTAGCCCTTGGGTTTTTCAATCAGCAGTGCCGGTCCGCCCGATTTCATCACACGGTCGGCGACCTCGGTGATTTCCAGAACGGGGTCTAAAGGATAGGAGATGCGCCGAAGCTCTCCTTGCTTCTCCAGAACTTCCAGAAAATGTTGAAAGTCGCGATATGCCATGGGGTACACCTCTCCGTCGGGATAAATGTACCCGAAACGGGCGCGGTTGTGCAAAGGGGACAGCCTTGGGGGTAGATTTGCCTCACCCACCGGCTTTGAGCGAACCCTTCAAATGTTGTGACCGCCCGGTTACCGCCGCGGCACCACCGGCAGGAGGATGTAGCTGGCGCGGCGGGCGTCCATATAGATGGTGTTGTGTGCGGGGTAGTTGCAGTTTGCACAGCACCGCCCGTACCAACACTGCTACCCCCGTCGTACAGGCGACAATGGTCAGTAGCGTCTTCAACCATTTCCTGATGCCTATTTTCTGAACCCCTAAACACCGATTTAAGAATGGGTTTCGCTGTGTTAGAAAAACCTCCTTTTGGACTTATGAGGGTGGGGTATCGGCTTACTACGTCATGCTGATCGCCAACCCTATTGTCATGCTGAGCGGAGTGAAGCATCTCTGAGACCCTTCGCGTGCGCTCAGGGTGACAGAAAACTGAAGGGCGAGGCTCTGTCCGAGCCGAACGCTTCTCCCCGCCCGCAAAACGGCTCACCAGGAGGTTCGCCCTCCAACAGTAACGAGACCCTTCGCTGGCGCTCAGGGTGACGAAAAGCTGGAGTAGATCTGGAATTGCCTCCGTGCTTCCTATCTGATATAATCTCATCGTACTGCTAGCCGAGGAGGGAGAGGAACGTGATGCGGAAGCGGACAGGTGTATGGCTCTTGCTTGCGCTCGTTGCGCTTGTGGCGTTCGCGGACGAAGCGGATGACCTGCTGGCGGAAGCGGTGAAGCAGTATCAGGCAGGCAACACCACGCAGGCGATCCAGACGCTCGAAACCGCTCAGCAGAAGTCTCCCAACCACAAGGGTGTTCTGCAGTGGCTGGGTTTCCTGTATCTGCGGGTGGGCAGAGCGACAGACGCCGTGCCCGTGCTGGAGCGGCTGGTGCAGTTGTCTCCTGCCGACGTTCAGGCGCACAACAATCTAGGCAACGCCTATCTGCATACCGGTCAACCCGACAAAGCGCTTGCCGAGTACCGCACGGTGATCAAGCTCAAGCCCGAATTCGCCGATGCGCACTACAACCTTGCCAATATCCTGATGAAGCAAGGCAGGTTGAACGAGGCGATCGCCGCCTTTCAGACCGCTGCGCGCTTGAACCCGCGAGACGCCTATACATGGAACAATCTGGGGGTCGCGCTAATGCAGGCAGGACGCCCCCAAGAGGCGGTGGAGGCATACCGAAAGGCAACGGCGATCGACCCCAGAAACGTGCAGGTGTGGACGAACCTGGGGCTGGCACTGCACGCCTCCGGGAATCTGCGCGATGCGGAAGCGGCGTTCACCAAGGCGCTGGCGATCGATGCACGACTCTTCCCCGCCGTGCTCGGTCTAGCGCAGACCTGCGCCTCGCAAGGGCAGGACGCGAAAGCCATCCGGCTGTTCCAGCGTGCGGTATCCATGCAGCCCGATTCCTTCGTGGCGCATTATAACCTGGGCATCCTGTACGCCCGCACCAACAACACAGCAGAAGCGGAAAAGGCGTTCCGCCGCGCGCTGGAGCTCCAACCCAACCGCCACGACGCGCTACTAGCGCTGGCTGCGCTCTACCAGAAAGAGAAGCGGCTGAACGAGGCAGAGAGTACCTACCGCACGCTAGTGGAGGCTTACCCGAAGGACACCGAAGGCTGGTGGCAGTTGGGGGCGGTGCTGGTGCTGTTGAACAAAAACGATGAGGCGGTGCAGGCATGGGAGAAACTGTTGGTATTGGCGCCTCAGCACCTGAAGGGGCGCATCGCGCTGGCAAACCTGCTCTACCGGCTAAACCGGGACACCGAGGCGGAGGAACACTATAAGCTCGCCTTGAAGCAGGACCCGCGCAATGTCGAGGTGCTCAACGGGCTGGGGTTAGTATGCGACCGCCAGGGGCGACTGGAGGAGGCGGAAACCTATCTGAAGCAAGCCATCGCCGTGAATCCCAACTACTTCTACGCGCACAACAACCTGGGCGTGGTGTACGAGAGGATGGGCAAAAAGAACGAAGCCATCGAATGCTACCGCCGGGCACTACGCATCAACCCCAACTACACTGACGCCCGAAATAACCTTCAGCGGTTCACCAGGGGTACGACCCCTTAGAGCGATGATCGAACAGGTGGGGCTGATAGTACACACCGACAAGCCTGACGCCCTGCGCTTTACCCGTGAGGCGGTGGAGTGGCTTCAGGAGAGCGGGCTTCAGGTATACCTTGAGCCCGAGATCGCCCACGCGCTGGAGATGCCCCGATACCTGTGCGACGAGGCAACCCTGTGCGAGACCGACCTGCTGATCGCCGTGGGGGGCGACGGCACTATCCTACGCGCTAGCCACCTGGCCGCGCCGCGGGCGTTACCCATTCTGGGGGTGCGTTTAGGACGGTTCGGATTCATCGCGCAAATCAAGCCCCATGAACTGCGCACTGCCATCGCGCGGGTGCAAGCAGGCGATTACCAGATTGAACGGCGGCTGATGGTGCGCGCTATGGTCTATCGCGAAGGGAAGCAGATTTGCAGTGCGCTTGCGCTCAACGACGTGGTGGTGACCAAAGGCGCGGTCGCCCGCATGATCACCCTCCAAACCTTTGTGAACGACACGTTCCTCGCAACCTACACCGCGGATGGCGTGGTGGTAGCAACCCCGACAGGTTCCACCGCCTACTCGCTTTCGGCAGGGGGGGCGATCGTGGACCCGGCTTGCGAGGTGCTGTTGTTGACCCCCATTTGTGCGCATACACTCAGCGCACGCCCGCTGGTACTGCCCGCGGACAAGCAGGTGAAAGTGGTGGTGACCGCAGACGATGGCGATTTCCACCTGCAGGCGGATGGCGGGGAGACGGTGCGCCTGCGCTCCGGCGACGCGGTGCATGTCGCACGGGCGGAGGAACGCACGCACCTGATCGTTTTTGACCCCGACGAGTTCTACACCAAACTGCGCGACCGCCTGCTGTGGGGCGAAAGGGTGAACGTGTAGCCATGCTGGTGGAACTGGCGGTTGAACAGATTGCCATCATTGACCGGCTGAACCTGCGCTTTGAGCCTGGCTTGAACGTGTTGACCGGCGAAACGGGCGCGGGCAAGTCCATCCTCGTTGACGCCCTCAGCCTGGCGCTGGGTGAGCGGGCAGAAGCGGAGATGCTTCGCGCCGGAGCCGAGCGCGCACAGGTCACCGCCGTGTTTGATGTATCGGCATCACCGCACCTGCTGGCTCGCCTTCAGGAACTCGGCGTTGAACCGGAGGAGGGTTTGCTCTACCTCACGCGCGAGCTGTTTGCTGGAGGGCGGTCGCAGGCGCGAATCAATGGGCGTCCGGTGCCAGTGGCGACGCTCAAAGCGGTAGGTGACCTACTGGTAGACCTACACGGACAGCACCAGCACCAGTCGCTGTTCAACGTCAACGAGCAGATGCGGTTTCTGGACGAATGGTGTGGCGAGAAGGTGTTGGCGCTGAAGGCGGAGCTGAGCGAATGCGTGCGCGAGATGCGCGCCCTACAGAGGGAGCTGAGCGGCCTGCAGGCAGACGCCCGAGAACGCGCCCACCTGCTGGACCTGTACACGTTTCAGAAGCAGGAGATCGAGCAGGCACGCCTCTCTCCCGGCGAGGAGGAGGAGCTGAGGGTGGAAGAGCGTCGCCTTGCGCATGCCGAACGACTGTTTGCCACCGCGGAAACCGCTTACGAGCTGCTGACAGCGGGCGAGCCATCGGTGGTGGACCTGCTGGCGCAGGCGGTGCGAGCGTTGGAGGAGGTCCTGCCGATAGACGCGGAGCTCCAGCCGCTGGTGCAGAGCCTGCGAGATGCCCTCTATGCCGTGCAGGACACCGCGAGCGAACTGCGGGCTTACCGCGACCATGTGGAGTTCAACCCAGAACGTCTGGGCGAAGTGCAGGAGCGCTTGCACCTCATCCGCACGCTGAAACGCAAATACGGCGACACGGTCGCGGCGGTGCTAGATTATCTGCGCGACATCACCGAGAAGATGCAACGCCTGCAAGGTGGCGAGGAGCGAGCAGAAGAGATCGCCCAGGCACTTCGGCAGAAGGAGAAACAAGCGCAGGAGCTGGCGGAACAGTTGAGCAAACGGCGTCGCGAGGGGGCGCGACGCTTCGAACAGGCGGTGGCACAGGAGCTGAACGAGCTGGCTCTACCCCGCGCCCGCTTCGAGGTAAAGCTCACGCCGAAGCCGCTGGAGAGCGACGGCGCGGATGCGGTGGAGTTCCTAATCGCCCCTAACCCCGGCGAGCCACCCCGCCCCCTTTCCAAGATCGCATCGGGCGGTGAGCTGTCGCGCGTGATGCTGGCGATCAAGAGCGTGCTGGCAGGCGTTGCGGACGTGCCGACGCTGGTGTTCGATGAGATCGACATCGGAATCGGCGGGGGCACGGCGGCGGTGGTGGGCGAAAAACTGCATACGCTGAGCCATCAGCGCCAGATTCTGTGCATCACGCACCTGCCGCAGATCGCCAGTCGAGCACGCCTGCATCTGCTGATTGAGAAGCGCGAAGCGGAAGGGCGCACCGTCACGGCGGTTACCCCCGTGCAGGGCGATGCCCGCGTGCGGGAAATCGCGCGGATGCTGGGCGATACCGGTGAAAGTGCCCTGCGTCATGCCCGCGAGATGCTGGAAGCGAGTGGGGCGAGGGTTCCCGCAAAGTAGGAAATACGCGCCGTTTTCGTGTATACTTATAGCCGTGAGTATGATGGAGACAGCTATTCTACCTGTGCAAGAGAGGATACCGGCGGTTTCGCTGTTCGGGGTGCGCGTGCACGCCGTTAGCATGGATGAGGCGATACGCTACATCCTGCGTTTTGTGCAGGAAAGCGTGCCTCGGCAGGTGGTCACCGCCGACTCGAGCATGGTGGTAATGGCGCAAAGCGACAGTGGCTTGCGCGATATTATAAACCGAGCGCACCTGGTGACGCCAGACAGCATCGGCATCTTATGGGCGTGCCGCCGTCGCGGTATTGCCATGCCCGAACGGGTAAGCGGGGTAGACATTGTAGCGCGGCTGGCGCAGGTCAGTGCGCAAACGGGTTTGAGGCTCTACTTTTTGGGTGCACAGCCAGGAGTGGCAGACGAAGCCGCGCGACGGCTACGGCAACTCTTCCCCGGTGTTCAGATTGTGGGATGCCATCACGGCTATTTCGCGCCGGAGGCGGAAGCGGAGGTGGTGACGCAGATCCGCGAGGCGCGCCCCGATGTGCTGTGCGTGGCGATGGGCATCCCCAAGCAAGAAAAATGGATTGACCGCTATCGGCACGTTCTGGGCGTGCCTGTGAGTATCGGCGTGGGCGGAACGTTTGATGTGCTGTCGGGAAGGGTGCGGCGGGCACCGCTATGTCTGCAGAGAATGGGTATGGAATGGCTGTGGCGAGTGGCGCATAACCCGCGCAAGTTCTCGAAAGTGCTTCTCTTGCCACGGTTTGCATGGATGATACTCACCCATCAGAAGGCTATCGAGGTCGTGTGTGATGAGTGACGAGATTATCCTGACGCGCGCAGGGTATGAGCAACTGAAACAGGAGCTAGAGCGGCTGAAGACCGTCGAGCGAGCGAAGAGCGCGGAGCGTATCCGCCGGGCGCGCGCCCAGGGCGACCTGAGCGAAAACTTCGAGTATCACGAGGCAAAGCGCGCCCAGGCGATGCTAGAGGGGCGCATCCGTGAACTCCAGCGCATCCTGGAGATTGCACAAGTGGTGGAGCACCTGCCCGGCGAGGACGGTGCGATCACCGTGGGCAGTGTGGTTACCGTCAAGGACCTCGAGCACAACGAGGAGTGGACCTTCCGCGTGGTCGACTCCGCGTCGGCAGCGGTGCTCGGCACCAATGAGGAGATTGACCATGTTTCCGCCGCATCGCCCATCGGTCAAGCCGTTGTGGGCAAGAAGGTGGGAGAAGTGGTGCAGGTGGAGACCCCTGAGGGCACGGTGGACTACGAGATACTCTCGACGCATCCCTGAACGCAAGACCCATAACTGGCATAATCCATATTGAGTGGTGAAATCGTCCGTGCCCTGCCGTAAGGCAGGGTTTGGCATCATCGGGAGAGTCAAGCAATGCAACTGAGCGTGATCGGTACGGGATATGTGGGTCTTGTCACCGGGGCAGTTTTTGCGGACCTGGGCAACGAGGTCATCTGCGTCGACAAGGACGAAGCAAAAATCGCCTCCCTCCGCGAGGGAATCATGCCCATCTATGAGCCGGGGCTGGAGGAGATGGTGCGCCACAACATGGCGGAGGGGCGCCTCTCTTTCACCACCGACACTGAGGAGGCGGTGCGCTGGTCAGAAGTGGTCTTTATCGCGGTGGGCACGCCTAGCCTCCCGGATGGTCAGCCCGACCTGTCGCAGGTCGAGGACGCCTGTCGGCACATTGCGCGCGCGCTAAACGCTCCTAAGGTAATCGTCAACAAGAGCACCGTTCCAGTAGGCACCGGTGACATCGTGCGCCGGTGGATCGAGCACTACGCCCCGCCCGACCATCCCGACTTCGAAGTGGTCTCCAATCCCGAGTTTCTGCGCGAAGGCTCCGCTATCTACGACACCCTGCATCCCGATCGCATTGTTATCGGGGCAGCTAATCAGAACGCGGCGATGAAGCTGATAGAGCTCTACGCCCCGCTGGAGCGACCGATGCTCATCACCGACGTGAACTCGGCGGAGCTGATCAAATATGCATCCAACTGCTTCCTCGCGATGAAGATTTCGTATATCAACGCCATCGCCCGAATCTGCGACCTGAGTGGTGCGGACGTGACACTGGTGGCAAAAGGCATGGGCTATGACAAGCGCATCGGCGACCAGTTCCTGCAGGCGGGGCTGGGCTGGGGGGGAAGCTGTTTCCCAAAGGATGTCAGCGCGATGATCGCCACCGCCGAGGCGCTGGGTTACGATTTTGAACTGCTCAAAGCGGTTCAGCGCGTCAACGACAAACAGCCGCTATACTTTATCTCTAAGATGCGTGATGCACTGGGCGGACTGAAAGGCAAGCATATCGCCATTCTGGGGCTGTCTTTCAAGCCCAACACCGACGACCTACGCGAGGCGAAATCCCTGCAGATTATCGCGGAACTGCTGGCGGAGGGCGCAGAGGTACGTGCTTATGACCCCATCGCCATGCCTAAAGCACGCGCGATCTTCCCACAGATCACCTACTGCGAGAACGCCTACGACGCGGCGACGGGCTGTGATGCGGTGGCGGTGGTGACCGAGTGGAACGAGTTCCGTCAGCTGAACCTGGAGCGGCTTCGGCAGGTTCTGCGCCAACCGTTCCTGTTTGACGGGCGCAACATCTATCACCCGAACAAGGTCAAACAGGCAGGTTTGCACTACTTTGGCATCGGGCGTTCGGCAAACGCGGTGCCGTTCGTCCGCTCTTCGTCGCAGTAAACGCCTGAGAGGAGTATTGGTTATGACCTTCTTCAATCGTGAACTGGTGCTAGGACGCAATGCGCACTACGACAAAGGCGTGCGTCTGCTGGACCAGGGACTGTATCAAGAGGCAATCGCCGAGTTCGTGCAGGTGGACCCTTCCGACCCGCCGGTGTACCGGCTGGCGAGATTTCATCTGGGGCAGGCGTACGCGGAGCTGGGACAGCGCTATCTGCAGGGGGGACTGCTGGAGCGTGCAGAGGCAGCACTGCGTCATGCCATCGACATCCATCCCCGCTTCGCCGACCTGCACTGCAATCTGGGCATCGTGTTACGCGAGCAGGGGCGGCACGAAGAGGCGGAGGCGGTTCTGCTGAAGGCGCTGGAGATCAACCCCCGCTTCGCCATCGCCAAACTGCAGTTGGGTATCTGCTATCTGGAGCGTGGGGACGTGGAGAAAGGTTGGCAGACGGTGCAAGAGGCGGTTGCGCTGGAGCCTCGCTTGCATACTCCTGCCTACCAGCAGGCGCTAGAGATGCGTGAGCGCGGCGACCTGCGGGGCGCACTGAACGCGCTGACTCAGGTGCGGCTCACCGAAGTGGAGGACATCCAGTTCCATGCCCGGCTGGGCGACGACCTGTATCGCCGCGGCATGTACGCCAAAGCGGCGGAGGAGTATCAGAAGGCGCTGAGTATCAACGGTGCGTATCCCGACCTGTACAACCGTCTGGGTGTGGCGCTGATGGCGCAGGGGGATTATGCGGGTGCAGAGGAGGCGTTTCGTCGTGCCCTGCAGATTAACCCGCGTTACGCCGAGGCGCAGGCGAACCTGGTGCTGGCACTGCGTGGTGCCGGGAAGCAGGCTGACGCCGAGCAAGCCCTGCAATGCCTGGCGGAGATCGCTCCCGATAATCCTCTGCTGAAGCCACCGCCGGGGGAATGAGACCAGCACCTGCCCTGCGTTTTGAGATCACGGCATACGACCCGCGTTCCCACGCCCGGTGCGGTGTCCTGCGCCTGCCGCATGGCGAGGTGGAGACCCCTGTCTTCATGCCGGTGGGCACGCAGGGGAGCGTGAAGGCCATGACGCAGGAAGAACTAGAACGCCTCGATTTCCGTATTATCTTATGCAACACCTATCATCTGTACCTGCGTCCGGGGCACGAGCGGGTTGCTCAGGCAGGCGGTCTGCACCAGTTTATCGCGTGGCACCGGAATATCCTCACCGATAGCGGTGGCTTTCAGGTGTTCAGCCTGCAGGGGTTGCGGCGGGTGTATGAAGACAGGGTAGAGTTTCAGTCGCACATCGACGGCTCCTACCACACCTTCACCCCCGAACGCGCCATCGAGATCCAACACGCGCTCGGTGCGGATATTATCATGGCGTTCGACGAGTGCCCGCCTTACCCATGCACCTGGGAGCAGGCACGGCAGGCAATGGAGCGCACGCATCGCTGGGCGGTGCGCTGTGTGGAAGCGCATGATACCGCGCAGGCGTTGTTCGGCATCGTGCAGGGAAGTGTGTACGAGGACCTGCGCGAGCAGAGCGCGCGTTTCATCAGCGGGCTGGATGTGCCGGGCATCGCCATCGGGGGAGTGGCGGTGGGCGAGGAGAAGTCGGAGATACACCACATCGTCGCCTTCACGACGCCCCTTCTGCCCGAAGGCAAGCCGCGTTATCTGATGGGCGTAGGTGAGCCCGACGACATCCTGCAGGCGGTAGCCAGCGGTGTGGATATGTTTGACTGTGTGCTCCCGACCCGTCTGGCGCGCAACGCCGCGATGATGACCCGGCGCGGGCGGGTGAACCTACGCAATGCGCGCTTCGCCGAGGATTTCGGTCCGGTAGACCCGGCGTGCGACTGTCCGGTGTGCCAGCGCTATTCGGCGGCGTACATCCGCCATCTGTTCAACGCCCGCGAGATATTGGCGGCGCGCCTGGCAACCTACCATAACCTGTACTTCTACCAGAAGTTCATGCGCGACATTCGGCAGGCGATCCGCGCGGGAAATCTGGAACAATTCACACGGGAGTTTCTTCAGGAGTATATGCCGGAAGAAAGCCGGTTATCCAGAGAGGAGTGAAACCACAGTGATTACGCTTCAACAGGTGACTTTGAAAGAGGTACGCACGTATCCCAAGGTGCGCGTTTACATAGACGCGGCCAACCAACAGATGGCAGCTATCGGCTACACCGAACACGGGCATCGCCATGCGGGGGTGGTCTCCTCCGTCACCCGAACCATCTGCGAGTCGCTGGGCTACACGCCACGTCAGACCGAACTGGCTGCCATCGCCGCCTACCTGCACGACATCGGCAACATGGTCAACCGCAACAATCATCCCGAGATCGGCGCGATCATCGCCATGAACATCCTGGACGAGATGGGCATGGACCCACGCGAGATTGCGACCGTCGTCGCCGCCATCGGCAACCACGAGGAAGGCAACGGCATGCCGATAGACTATGCCTCCGCTGCGGTGATCATTGCCGATAAGTCGGATGTCCACTACAGCCGAGTGCAAAACCCGCGTCCCGAAACCTACGACATCCATGACCGGGTAAACCACGCTGTCCAGCGTTCCAACCTGTACGTGGAGCCCGACAAGCGCATCATTCGGTTGGACCTGGAGATCGACACCAGCTTCGCCAGCGTGATGGAGTATTTCGAGATATTCCTGACGCGGATGGTCATGTGCCGCAAAGCCGCTGAACAGCTGGGGTGCCGGTTCTGCCTGCGCGTAAACGGCGTGGACTTAGGGTAGCGCGCCACCCGGTTTCCCTCTGCGACACGGGCAGGAGAGAAACAGGGGGAGGGGTTAACTATAGATACTGCCCATGTATCTCACTCAACTACGGCTAAAGGACTTCCGAAACTACGAGTGCCTGCACCTCGAACCCGATGCGGGGTTGAACCTCGTCACTGGCGAGAACGCGCAGGGCAAAACGAACCTGCTGGAAGCCATCTACCTGCTGGCAACGGGCAGACCCTTGCGCGCGGGCAAAGAGGAAGAGCTCATCCGCTGGGGGACAAACGAGGCAAGCGTGTACGCCAGCATCCACCGCGAGCAGTCGCTGGATGTGGAGGTGGAGATAACCCTATCCCGTTACCAGCCGAGGGTGGTAAAGGTGGATGGGCAGACCTATCGCGCCGCCCTGGCGCTGGGACAGTTCAACGTGGTCCTCTTCAGCGCGATGGACCTGGAAGTCGTGCGGGGACAGCCGGCTGACCGGCGCCGGTATCTGGACATCGAGATCAGTATGCTCAGCCCTGCCTATGTGCGGGCGTTGGCAGGTTATCGGCGCGCGCTGGAACAGCGTAATCGCCTGCTGAAAAGCGTTCGCGAAAGCGGAGGTAGCTGGACCCCTTCCACCATCGAACTGCTGGAGGCGTGGGACGAACAGTTGGTGCGCTATGGTAGCAGTGTGATGGTCGCGCGGGAGCGGTTCATCAATACCCTGCGTCCGCTGGCGCGCCAAGCGCACGCCGAGCTATCCGGGGGGCATGAAGAGCTGGACATCCGTTATGCGCCCTCCATTGAAGCGGTGTCCGGCGAGCGTGAGCAGGTGGTGGAACGCTTCCGACAGCAGTTGCGCCAAGCGCGTGAAGAGGAACTGCGTCGGGGGAGCACGCTGGTTGGTCCTCAGCGCGACGACCTGTTGGTGTTTGTGGACGGCAAAGAGGCGCGCATCTACGCCTCTCAGGGGCAACAGCGCACGGTCATGCTCAGCCTGAAGCGCGCGGAGTTCGAACTCACCCTGCAGGAGCGCCAGGAACCGCCAATCGTCCTGCTAGACGACGTGATGTCGGACTTGGATGACCTGCGGCGCGCCCAGCTACTGCGAATGACCCTGCGCGGTGCCCAAGCGTTCATCACTGCAACCTCCGCCGAAACCTTCCCGCAGGAAATCCTGGCGACTGCCCGAATGTACCGGGTAGAGAGGGGGCATATCCATCTGGTGGCATCCCATGGCACGTCCTGACCTACTGCGCGATATTCTGGATGAAACGGTGGACGCGCTCGGTCTGCGCGAGCGGTTGCGAGCGTTGCGCGCCCTGTTGAACTGGGAGGAAGTGGTGGGCAAAACCGTTGCCGCCGCCGCCCAACCGGAGGCGATGAAGGATGGAAAGGTCTTTATCGCCACCAAGAGCAACGCCTGGATTCAGGAACTGCGCTTCCAGCAGGCGACCATCCTTCAGCGGTTGAACGAGTACGCGGGCGCACCCCTCTTCCACGAGCTCATCTTTCGCGTCAAGCCGCGTTCGCGCAAGGCTCCGTCGGACAAAGCGGACACCGAAGAGCCGGTCATTGTAGAACCCGAGATCGACCCCGCCACGATTGCCCGCCTGCACGCACTCACCGAACCCATCGCCGACGCGGAACTGCGTGCCAGGGTGACGGAGTACCTTGTGGCACTCCATCGGCTTCAGCAGATACGCAAACAGCAGGGGTGGCGCGAGTGTGCGCGCTGTGGCTGTTTGCACCCAGGGGAAGGTTCAGAGTGTCCTTTCTGCCATGGGGAGCTCGTGTGACGAGGCACGTATCCGCGCCTCCAGCCATCGCCAAAACCCCTCCGAAAAACACACCTCGATGTCCAGCACAAATATCGGCGGGCTCAGCACCATGGCAGGCATCTCCTCCAGCTTGACGGCATCCTTCTCGGTGGTCACTATCACCTCCGCGTGGCACGCCTGGGCGCGCTGTTGGGCTTCTTGGATGTCGGAGGGCGTGTAGCGGTGATGGTCGGGCAGTCTCCACCTGCCTACCACCTCGGCACCAGCCTGCAGGAGCGTCTGCTCGAAGGAGTCAAAGCTGGCGATGCCCGCCACAGCGAAAACCCGCTTACCTCTCAGCCACTCGACCTCAAAGCGGTTTCCCCGGCGGTGTAACTGCCGAACGCCGGTGGGGCATTTTCGCCAGGTGAAGCAGGGGAGCAAAGGGAAAAGCGTAGTCATCCGGTTGCAGGGGGTATCTTCACCGTTGAACAACAGCGCGTGGGCACGTTGGAGATGGTCCACGGGTTCGCGCAGGATGCCTGCGGGCAAGGTCCACCCGTTGCCGAACGGGCACCGCGCGTCCAGCAGAACAAGGTCCACATCCCGGTGCAATTGCCAGTACTGGAACCCGTCATCTAGTACCAACGCGTTGCAGGCAAACTGCTCGATGGCTTTTCGGGCGGTCTTCCGGCGGTCTTTTCCCACCAGCACCACCACGCCGGGCAGTTCGCGCGCGATCAGCAGTGGCTCATCTCCAGCCTGCGCCGTGTTGGCAAAGAGACATTCGCCGTCGGAGACCGTTCCGCCCGCGTGGCTCATGGTGCCTCCGTAGCCCCGGCTCAACACCGCTACCCGAAACCCCTTGCGCTGAAGGTAGCGGCAGATGGCGAGCACCACAGGCGTCTTGCCTGTACCCCCTACCGACAGATTGCCCACCGAGATAACCACCGCCCGGGCGCGGGTTTGTCGGGGTAGCCTCCACCACAGATACAGTTTCAATCCTGCGCTGTAAAGCAAGGCAAAAGGGACCAACAGAGCTTGCCACCACAGGAGCCGCTCCGTGCTCATTATCCTGATTCTCCGCTTCTCTCGTGCCGAGCCTCTGGTTAATCGCATACTGAGGTGCTATACTCTTATTAGGAAGAAAGATCAGTGAAGGAGGTTCCACCATGCCTGATGATTCTGCGGAAGCGCTCGCCCGCAAGCTGGCACGCTGGCGCGAGGTGCGCAATCATATCTCCTCCTGCTTCAACCACGACCTGCGTGCCCCCCTCACTGCCATCGTCGGTTTTGCCGAACTGCTGGGCGATGAAAACCTCGCACCCGAACAGCACGTCTATGTCCAGCGCATCCTCGAAGCGACCGATAAAATCGTGCAAATCCTGGATGAGGTGCAAAAGGCGCTTAACGAGGCGGAGCAGGAGCCTTAAAAGACCCTATGCCCCTTCTGCCCGCGCCCGAATGCCGTTGAGCACCATCTGCACGTTCTGTTCCAGCTTCTTGTGGATCAGGTTCTTGACAACCGCACCAAGAAGAGGGACATTGTACTCATAGTCGATGCGCGAATGGAAGCGCGTGCCCCCCTCCTCGCGAACGAAGCGCCATTCTCCCTCCATCTTCTGCATGTCGCCCTTCAAGAGGCGGAAGCGGCAAGTGTGCTCGGCATCGTCCCAAATGTCCTCTTCCGTCCACTTCACGCGCATGTTATTGAACTCACGCACCAGACCCGTCCATTCGGTGACGGTGCGCGAGCCATCCTCGCTCCGCTCTAAAACCCTTACCGACTCTAGGTCGGGCATGACCTCCGGGAACCGCTCTACCTGCTTGGCGATGGCATAGACCTTTTCCACAGGCGCGTTGATCCAGATGCTCAAATCGATGGTCGGCATAGCGAACGTCTAACCTCCTGCTACCTCTACGATTGTAACATGCTTCGGCGTCGCTATGCAACGTGGTGGGCGACATGCAGGCATTCTTGACTTTTACAACGAATCCGATTTACAATCAAGCACAGATTCGAAGTTTGTGATTCAAAACTTTATGGTGTGAAGGAGGTAGGGAGTTGAGCGCACACGGCTACAAGCGCGAGAAGCTGTTCATCGCCAGCTGCATTGCGCTGGTGACTACCGCGATGGCTTTCTCCATCCGCGCAGACATCCTCAAGGAGCTGGGCGTTACCTTCAACATCAGCCACGAACAGCAGGGCTTTGTGAACCTGATGGGTATCTGGGGGTTCCCCATCGCCATCCTGATTGTGGGACCCCTGTGCAACGTGATCGGCATGGGCCGGCTCCTGCGTTTGGCGTGCGTGGGGCACATTCTCGGCATCGTCTTCACCATCCTGTCGCCACAGTTTGGCTTCCCCGTTCTGCTCCTGTCCACCTTGCTGGTGGGTCTGGCAAACGGTACGGTGGAGGGGGTCATCAACCCGCTCGCTGCCAGCATGTACCCCGAAGATAAGACGCACAAACTAAACGTGCTTCATGCCTGGTGGCCGGGCGGGCTGGTGATCGGCGGTCTGCTAACAGCCGCTCTGGCAGAATACCTCAATGCGCCCTGGCAGGTTCGCATCGGCACCATCCTCATCCCTGCCGTCATCTATGGCGCAATGATATGGGCCGAGAAGTTTCCTCCCACCGAGCGCGCAGCGTCCGGCGTGTCTACAGCAGAGATGTTCAAAGAGATTCTCCGTCCGGGCGTGCTGTTGTTGATGCTGTGCATGTGTATGACCGCCATCACCGAGCTAGGCCCCGACCAGTGGGTGGGCTCGGTACTCACCGACACCGTTGGCATTCGCGGTATCCTGTTCCTGGTGTACACGGCGGGCTTGATGTTCGTGTTGCGGCTGTTCGCCGGCCCGTTGACCAGGGCTTTCACTCCTATCGGTCTGCTGGCGATCTGTGCGGCGTTGGCAGCCGTGGGCTTGTACTGGCTGAGCCATGCGTTTACGCCGGGCTTGGCGTTCGCAGCGGCTACCGTGTTCGGCATCGGTAAGACCTACTTCTGGCCTACCATGCTGGGCATTACCTCCGAGCGCTACCCGCGTGGCGGTGAGTTCCTGCTGGCGGTGATGGGCGCCACGGGCATGATCGCGGCGGGCATCGCCGGTCCGGTCATGGGGCGCATCTACGACCATCACACCATCCAGCATCTGACCCCCGAGCTGCGCCAGGTCGTGGTGGTGGATAGTAAGTTCAGCCCCGAAAAGGCACAGGAGATCGCCAAGAAGGCTGAAGCGGGCGACCCGACCGCGCGCCAGCAGAACGAGGTCATCAAGGAAGCCCTGCGCCAGGGTGCCGCGATGGCTATCCGCTACGTGGCTATCCTGCCGGTGATTCTGGTGTTCCTGTTCGGGGCGCAGTTCCTGTACTACAAGTCCCGAGGAGGCTATCGTGCCATCCGGCTGGAGGGCGGTGGCGAAGGGGGTGGCGGTAGCGGATAGCCTCGATTCACGGGGCGAGGCAGGGGGCCTTGCCCCGTTATGCTACGCCTGCGCGCACTTTTATGTTATGATATAGAGGAATGATGCATTGCGCAGGATGGAGGAGCGTAAAAGTTCGCATGGCAGTCTGGAAAAAGCTTCTGGGACAGTTCTCGCGGGATATGGGTATCGACCTCGGCACGGCAAACACACTGGTGCACGTGCGAGGCAAAGGTATTCTCCTCCGTGAGCCTTCGGTGGTTGCTATTGAAAAGGATACCAAGAAGGTGCTGGCGGTCGGTGAGGAAGCGAAGCGAATGCTGGGGCGCACTCCTGGCAACATTATCGCCATCCGTCCCCTCAACGATGGGGTCATCGCCGACTTTGACCAGACCGAGAAGATGCTTCGTTATTTCATCCAGAAGGTACATCGTCGCTCGTGGGCGGCGCCAACGGTGGTGGTGGGCATCCCCAGCGGGGTGACCGAGGTGGAGCGACGCGCTGTGATGGATGCTTGTAAGAAGGCAGGCGCCAAAGAGACCTATCTGATCGAAGAGCCGATGGCTGCGGCGATCGGTGCGGGCTTACCGGTGGGTGATGCGACGGGCTCGATGATTGTGGACATCGGCGGAGGTACCACCGAGGTGGCGGTCATCTCTCTGTCGGGTATTGTGGCAAGCCGTTCCGTCCGCGTTGCCGGGGACGAAATCGACGAGGCTATCGCCGCCTATGTACGCCGCACCTATAATCTGTACATCGGCGACCGCACCGCCGAAGAGGCGAAGATACAGATTGGCTCCGCCTATCCGCTGGAGGAGGAGATGACGATGGAGGTACGCGGGCGTGACCTGATTACAGGACTGCCTCGCAGTGCCGTCATCTCTTCCGAGGAGATCCGTCACGCCATTCAGGAGCCGGTGAACGCCATCGTGGAGGCGGTGAAGCTGACGCTGGAGATGACCCCACCCGAGCTTGCCGCCGACATTATCAATCGAGGCATCATGCTGGCGGGCGGAGGGGCTCTGCTTCGCGGGCTGGACTGTCTCATCTCCAAAGAGACCGGCATGCCCGTGCACGTCGCGCCCGACCCGCTCAGCTGCGTGGTGATCGGCACCGGACGGGTGCTGGATGAGATTGAAACCAACCCCAGCCTGCGCAAGGTGCTTATCGGCACTAATCGGTCGTACTGAGAACGTGAGCGTGTCCGTTCATGCGCAATGTGTGGCGCGACAAGCGGTTCTGGGTGATTGTGGGGCTTGCCCTGCTCTCTCTGCTCATTGGCATCCAGCACAATCGGGCGGTTCAGCGCGGCGTGACCGACCCCTTCGCCGAGGCGGTGATGGCAGTCGTCGCGCCGATACAGTCCGCTCTGCGCGCTACGGGGGAGTTCCTCTCGGATTTTGGCTATGGTGTTGTGCACGGGCGACGCCTGCGTGAGGAGAACCGACGTCTGCGCCAGCAGCTGGAGGCAGTGCGCACCGCGCAGGTGGCTCAAGAGGAACTGCGTCAGGAGAACGAACGCCTGCGTCGCCTACTGGCGATGACGCAATCTGCCAAAGCCCGCCCGCTGGTCGCGCGGGTGCTCGCCATTCAGCCGTCCGCCTACTTCCACACATTGATCGTGAGCAAGGGCAAAGCGGACGGAGTGCGCCCGCGTATGGTGGCAGTCACCGATAAGGGGTTGGTGGGGGTGGTCTACACGGTAACGCGCCATACGGCGCACGTGCTGTTACTCACCGACCCTAACGCCAGCGTAGGCGCGCGCATCCAGCGTGCCGATTCGCGAGCAGTGGGTATCTGCCGAGGGCGAGGCGAAGATACCCTGGTGCTGACCTTCTTGGCGAAGGATGCCGATGTGCGCCCGGGCGATGTGGTGATTACCTCCGGGCTGGGCGGCGTGTACCCGGCAGGTATCCCTATTGGTACTGTCGAACAGGTGCTGGAACAGAGGCAGGCGGGCATGCGCGAGGCGCGGGTCCTGCCTTTTGTAGACGTGACTCGGCTGGAGGAGGTGCTCCTCTACCCACCGGAGGCGGTGCCCGAATGAGAGTGCCACCGTGGCTCAAGCTGGTGTTGCTTCTGCTGTTTGCCACCACTCTGCAGGCAACGGTCGCTCACCGACTGCAGATTCGCGGTGTTCAGCCCGATCTGAACAAGGTGGTGCTCATCTGCATCGCGGTGAACACCTCGGCGCAGGTGGCAACTACCTATGGCTTTGTGGCAGGGTGGTTGATGGGCACCATGGTGGGCATGTCCGTCGGCAGTTACCTGATCAGCAGGATGGTCCTGGGTGGGGCGCTGGGACTGCTGGAACTACGCGTTTTTCGCCATAATCCGATTGTATTGATTCTCTCTGCGCTGGCGGGCAGTATGCTGTGCGAGGCGGTGTTCTTCCTGTTCTCACCGCAACAGAACGCGCCAAGATGGGTCTACCAGGCGACGGGTGAAAGCGTGTGCAATCTGCTGTTTGTCCTGCCCATCTCCGCGTGGGTGCGGCGCATCCTGCCACCCAGCCCTGGGCTAGTATACGCATCGTAACAACATTCGGATACGGAGGCAATGCCATGACCACAACGCACACCGAGGGACGCAACGGAGCGAACCCCTACCAGATGGCACTGGAGCAGCTGGCGATTGTGGCGGAACTGCTCAACCTGGACCGCAATATCCATGAGTTTCTCAAATACCCCGAGCGAGAGCTGACGGTGAACTTCCCCGTGCAGATGGACGACGGTTCGGTGCGCATTTTCACCGGTTACCGGGTCCAGCACAACCGCGCACGAGGTCCCTCTAAGGGAGGCATTCGCTACCACCCACAGACAGACCTCGACGAAGTGCGCGCGCTGGCGATGTGGATGACGTGGAAATGCGCGGTGGTGAACATCCCCTACGGCGGGGCAAAAGGTGGGGTGATGTGTGACCCCAAAAAGCTTTCGCTGAGGGAGCTGGAGCGGCTGACCCGCCGCTACGCCACCGAAATCAGCGTCATCATCGGTCCCGAAAGCGATATTCCCGCTCCCGATGTGGGCACCGACCCGCAGGTGATGGCGTGGATTATGGACACCTACAGCATGCACAAAGGCTACACGGTACCCGCTGTGGTCACTGGCAAGCCGATAGCCGTTGGTGGCTCGGAGGGGCGCATCGAGGCGACGGGACGCGGGCTGGTGATGATTGCCAGCCGGTGCTCGCACCTACTCAACATCCCTCTGCAGGGCGCGCGCGTGGTGATTCAGGGGTTTGGGAACGTAGGGAGCAGTGCAGCGAAGTTCTTCCACGAGGCAGGGGCGAAGGTGGTCGCCGTTAGCGACGCCGCAAATGCCGTTTACAACCCCAAAGGGCTAGATGTTCCCGTTCTGCTGAAGCACTGTGTGCGCCGTGAAGGCACCCTGCCCCAGTATGCGGAGGGCGATGTCATCACCAACGCAGAGATGCTGGAACTGCCCTGCGATTTCCTGGTGCCCGCCGCGCTGGGCAACCAAATCACCAGCCACAACGCCGCGCGCATCAAGGCGCGGGTGATTATCGAAGGTGCCAACGGACCTACTACGCCTGAGGCGGACCGTATCCTGAACGAGGCGGGGGTGTTCCTCGTGCCCGACATCCTGGCGAACGCAGGCGGGGTGATCGTGTCCTACTTCGAGTGGGTGCAGGATTTGCAGAGCTTCTTCTGGAGCGAGGACGAGGTGAACCAGAAGCTAGAGCGGGTGCTCATCAGCGCGTTCGATGAAGTGGTGCAGACAGCCAAGAGGCGCAAAGTGGATATGCGTACCGCCGCCTACATCATCGGTGTGGGCAGGGTAGCGGATGCTATCATCACGCGGGGAATCTATCCCTAGGCACATACGTATCTAAGGTGTGTGAGCCCCAGAGTCTTTCTCTTGTCATTCTGAGCGAAGCGAAGAATCCCGACCGAGATGCAGAACTGCGTTCAGCATGACAAGGGGGTTGGCGTTCAGCATGACAACAAAAGACGCCATGGCAACGGAGGAGGTAGGAAGTTGACACATAAAGTGGTCATTATCGGTTCGGGTCCAGCGGGCTATACCGCAGGTATCTATACCGCGCGGGCGAACCTCGAGCCCGTGCTGTTCGAGGGACTGCAACCCGGCGGGCAGCTCACCATCACCACGGAGGTGGAAAACTACCCGGGCTTCCCTGAAGGCGTGATGGGTCCGGAACTGATGCAGTTGTTCCGCGCGCAGGCGGAACGGTTCGGCACGCAGGTTATCACGGATGTTATCACGCGGGTGGACTTTTCGCGTCGCCCGTTTCAGTTGTGGGACAGCGCGGAGAACCTCTACGAGGCACACGCGGTCATCATCGCCACCGGAGCCAGCGCAAAATGGCTGGGGCTGGAGGCGGAGAAGGCACTGCAAGGCAGAGGGGTGTCTGCCTGCGCCACCTGCGACGGCTTCTTCTTCCGAGGCAAAGAGGTGATCGTGGTCGGTGGCGGCGACACCGCGATGGAGGAGGCGCTGTTTCTAACCAAGTTCGCCACGAAGGTGTACGTGGTGCATCGGCGGGACCAGCTGCGTGCCAGCAAGATCATGCAGAAACGTGCCTTTGAAAACCCGAAGATAGCGTTCATCTGGAACACGGTGGTGGACGATATCTACGATGTGAACGTGGGCAAGGTTACGGGCGTCCGCCTGCGCAACGTGAAGACCGGCGAGGTGTGGGAAAAGCCCATTGATGGCGTGTTCCTGGCTATCGGTCACAAGCCCAACACCGACATCTTCGCCGGGCAGATCGAGCTGGACGAGCAAGGTTACATTATCTTGCGGAACGGCACCTACACCAGCGTGGAGGGGGTATTCGCAGCGGGCGACGTGGTGGACCGGGTGTATCGGCAGGCAGTCACGGCGGCGGGTTCCGGCTGTATGGCAGCCATCGATGCCGAGCGGTGGCTCGCCGCGCAGGGGATAGAGTAGCAGAACTGGTCTTGCTAGAGCAACGGAGCCTGGGGGGTGGCCTTGCTACCCGGATTGCGCCACCGTCACCCAGGTTCTGTTCCGCCGTTCGCATCACCCTGAGCGTCAGCGAAGGGTCTCAAAATGTCATTCTGAGCGAAGCGAAGAATCTCACATCCCTTTAACTACGAGATGCTTCACTTCGTTCAGCATGACAACAACAGCGACGAGATGCTTCGCTGGCGCTCAGCATGACCAGGGGGCGGCGTTCAGCATGACAATAGGGTTGGCGATCAGCATGACGTTGTGAGCCTTCCCCCACCCCCGACCCCTCTCCCAACGCTGTGGGAGGAGGGGAGCAACCCCAGGCAATTGCGGTTGTCCGCTTGCGTTTTTCGCGAAAATAGGATATAATTTGCTATGCTAAACGATTGACGAGATGATACTGTTATCATAAACTCAGGTATACTGTTAGCGTAAGCACCAGAGCAAGGAGTGAGGAAGCGAGATGATTACCCTAACCGAACGTGCAGCATCCGAGATCCGCAACATTATGGAAGCGCAGGGCAAGAGCGATGCCATGCTCCGCGTGTTCGTCGCAGGCGGTGGCTGTTCGGGACTGCAATACGGCATGGCGATCGACGATGTAGTGGATGAAGGCGACCAGATTTTCGATTCGCACGGCGTGAAGATCGTGATTGACCCGCTGAGCCTGGGCTACATGAGCGGTTCCGAAGTGGACTTTGTGGAGGACAGCCTGGGCGGTGGCTTCAAGATCGATAACCCGAACGCCGTGCGTTCCTGTGGCTGTGGGCAATCCTTCGCGACCGAAGAGGGGCAGGAAGCCGGCGGCTGCAGTAGCTGCGGGCATTACTAAATCGTGGACTATTCCCCGCCAGCAACAGCAAACTCTCGCGGTTGTGTTTCATGTGTGACAGGGAGTAGTTAAGGCGCCATCGAACTGTTTGCTTGCTCGCGACGGCAAGCACGGCTGGTGCCTCTTGTTTTGTACGCTCAGCACACTGCGGGCTCGAGCAGGGTCAGCGTTCCGGCTGTTGCATCTAGCCGGGCGTGCACTCCCAGCGGCAGGGTCAGCGGGTTGGTCACGTGTCCGAAAGGAAAGCCCACGATGGTGGGTTTGCCCAGCGGCACGATGATATCCTGCCAGATCTGCTCGATGCTCAGCGTTTCCGAGGGGTCGCCCGCATGTTGCTCCCAGTTGGTGATCTCGCCGATGACGAAACCCGCCGCCTCGTCCAGCACGCCGCATCGCTTCAACTGCGTCAGCATCCGGTCGACGGCGTAGGGTGCTTCGTCGACGTCTTCCAGCACCAGAATCTTGCCTCTGGCGTCCACCTGTTCGGGGGTGCCGCAGGTTGCAGTGACCAGGCACAAACAGCCGCCCGTTAACTCGCCTTCCACCACACCCGGCACCAACGTCCGTACGTTCCCTTCACACGTATCGTAAGTGCCCAAGGGCTCTGGCTTCTCCAGCAGGTCAAACAGGTTACCGATAGCCAGTTCCGACACTTCGCGCGCGAGGGTGATGATCATCGGCGCGTAGAAGACCACCATCTCGGTGTGGCGCAGGAAAGCCATGTGCAGGGTGGTGATGTCACTGTAGCCGATGAGCGGTTTCGGGTTGGCACGGATGACCTCCCAGTCCAGATAGTCCAAAATGCGTGATGCGCCGTATCCACCGCGCGTGCACAGGATCGCCTTTACCTCCTCGTGGGCGAACATGGCGTTGAGGTCGGACGCCCGGTCGCGGTCCTCACCAGCCAGATAGCCGCGCCGGTCGAAGGCATGTTGCCCGAACACCAGGCGATAGCCGCGCCGTTTGATCTTTTCGATGCCGGGCTGTAGCGCCTCAGGGGCTTTATAACTGCTCGGTGACACCACGCCAATGGCATCGCCGGGACGCAAGGCTGGTGGTTTGATACGTGGCATGCCGATTATTACTCCTCCTCTTCCCAAGCAGTTCGTCGCGAGGGGGTGCTTTTCCTGCGTTGGCTACAACGGCACTCTGTCCACCCGGCTGTACTCATCGGGGGGATGCCGGCTTAAGAACTCGCCCTTGTCGATGGGGAAAGATACCTGCTCTTTGTGCCCATCTTGCTCAGCGGGAGGCGGGGGTAGCAGGTCATCCTGGCTCAGCTCAGGATAGCCCAGAGCCTCGCGCAGAGAGTTCAGCCGCTTCAGCTGGTTGTTCACTACTCCATTGGGCACGCCGCGTGCCAGATCGTCCTTTATCGCCAGTTCCATCGCCTCAAGTAAAGCATCTCCCGCCCCGCTTTGTTGCACCAGTTGGCGGTCGATCTCCGCCCCAAGCCGAGGCCACCACGCCCACACCCAGTGAATCGGCAGGAGCACCAGCAGTTCAAAAAGCCAGCGATGCAGGTCTTCAGCAAGGGGCTGGGACAGTTTGTAGATCAGCGGAGCAACGATCAGCAAGACGAGCGCGGTGAGCACCATAGAGCGTGGGATGAGATTGCGTCGGGCGGTGGCTTCCATATAGCCCTGCACCGCTAGTAGGGCAAGGAGACGAGATGGAATCTTCTGCAGAGCGCGTTCCGGAACCCACACGTGCCACCCATCCCAGACGATACCGTTCAGAAGCGGTGCGTTCGAACGGTATGGGTAGACCTCCACCGTAGGCGCCACGCCCGTCTGGGTATAGAGCATACAGGTGGATAGCCACTGTTGAAACTGGGCGACGTCGGCGCGAGTGGCTACCACTTGTAGGTGTTGTGTGAGGTACTCCATCTGTTCCATTGGAACCAGCCTGCCCATCACGCAGTAGCCGAAAAAGGGCGAACGGCGGTGCCGCTCGCCCTGGGTGGATTCCGGGTCTACTGGTCGCCTTTGCCCGCGGGCACAGGTTGGGCGGTAGCTGTTGCCAGCTCCACCTGGTCCACGATGGAGCCCCGCTTGCTCCAGTAGACGGCGAACGCCAGCGCCGCCAGTGCCACCAGCACGATCGCCACGCGCGCAAACGGCGCGATAGGCTGGATGACCACAGGCGCAATCAGGATACTTACCAGGTTCATCACCTTAATCAGCGGGTTCAGGGCGGGACCGGCGGTGTCCTTGAACGGGTCGCCTACCGTATCGCAGATAACGCCCGCTTTGTGGTACTCCGTGCCCTTACCGCCGAACAGACCGTCCTCGATCTTCTTTTTGGCGTTGTCCCAGGCGCCGCCCGAGTTTGCCAGAAGTACCGCCATCAGCTGACCGGTGAGGATAGCTCCCGCGAGGTAGCCGCCCAGCGCTTGCGCACCTTTAACGGGGTCGCTGAAGCCCATGCCGAAGCCGACCAGCACCGGCAGAGCGATCGCCAGCACGCCCGGACCAAGCAGTTCCTTCTGCGCCGCAGCGGTGACGATAGCCACACTGCGCCCGTAGTCAGGCTTTTCGGTGCCCGCCATGATACCCGGTCGCTCGCGGAACTGCCGGCGTACCTCTTCAATCAGCTGGAACGCCGCGCGCCCCACCGCCTTGATGGAGAACGCCGAGAACAAGAAGGGTGCCGCTCCACCGATCAGCAGACCAATGAAGATTTCGGGCACGTCCAGCGGAAGCCCCAACTGCAGACCTCTCTGCAGGAGGCTTTGGTCATAAAGCTTCGCATCCTCCACGAAAGAGTGGAACAGGGCGGTCGCCGCCACCACCGCCGTCGCGATGGCGAAGCCTTTGGTCAGCGCCTTGGTGGTGTTGCCCACCGAGTCGAGACGGTGCACGATGCGGTCACCCGGCAGCTGTCCTTTGACCACCTTCTGCTCCTTCAGCGCGCCCGACATCTCGAAGATACCGTTCGCGTTGTCGGAGATGGGCCCGAAGGTGTCCATGGCGAGGATGAAGCCCGTTGTTGCCAAAAGCCCTAGACCGGTCAGGGCGATACCATAGAAGGAGAGGATCGCGCCGCCGAACTGTGCGGGCGGGAAGATGAACAGCGGCGTGAGCAGAGCGATCACGATCGTGCCCACCGCCCACACACTGCTCTCCAGACCGGTGGCGAAGCCCTCGATAATCATCGTGGCGGGACCGGTCTTGGACGAATAGGCGATTTCGGTAACGGGTTTCTTCTCGGTGGAGGTGAAGTACTCGGTGAGGCGTTCAATCAACAGCGCCATCACCAGCCCTGCCGCGTTGGCGAGGAAGAACCGCCACCACTCCACCTGCTTGCCACCCAGTTCGGGCTTGAGGGTGATGTCGTTCATCAGGAGGTAGCTCACGACGGCGAAGCCTGCCAGCGCAACCCACCACGAGATGTTGAAGCCCACGTTAATGGGGTGCATCGGATTGAGGTCTTCACGGTCCGCCCCGCGCACGCCCAGCACGCCGATGATGGAGGCAACCACACCTACCGCCCGCACGAGCAGGGCATATACGATCAGCTTCAGCACCGCCGCGCCCGTCAGCACGCTGGCGGTAGCCGCGCCCAGAATGATCGCGGCGACCAACGTGACCTCGTAGGACTCGAACACGTCTGCTGCCATACCGGCGCAGTCGCCCACGTTATCGCCCACGTTATCAGCGATGGTGGCGGGGTTGCGCGGGTCGTCTTCAGGGATACCGGCTTCCACCTTGCCCACGAGGTCCGCGCCCACGTCGGCGGCTTTGGTGTAGATGCCACCGCCCACGCGCATAAACAACGCGGCAAGACTGCCACCGAACCCGAAACCGACCAGCACCTTCATCGCGTCTTCCTTAAAGCTGAGGAAGATGGTGATGGCGCCCAGCAGTCCCAGCCCCACGGTAGCCATGCCCGACACCGCGCCCGCGCGGAAGGCGGTCTCCAACGCGCCCTTGAAGGTGGTCAGCGCCTGGTTGGCGGTACGCATGTTGCCTTTTACCGCCATGTCCATGCCCACCACCCCGGCAAAGTAGGACGCGGCGACGCCCATGAAGAACGCGATCGCCACCCCAACCGCCAGAATCGGCTTGTCGGCGTAGACGGGGGTGTATAACAACCACAGCCCGATGGTAATCAACAGCACGAACCAGATCATGGTCTTGGCTTGCCGTTTCAGGTAGGCATACGCTCCATCCTGAATGGCACGCCCGACCTCCTGCATCTTCTCATTACCCGGGCTTTGCTTCAGTGTCCACGCACGTAGCCACAAGCCGAAGCCAACCGCCAGCAACGCGAACAGCAGCACTACCCACAGCACCATCCGCTCTGTTGGACCGAAGGGGGGAAGTTCGATGGCTTCGGCGGCACGTGCCCGTGAAACGGCTAGCATCGCAAAAAGCGTAGACGCAAACAGGGCAATCCCCCTGCCTCTCGCTCGCTGTATCAGATGCATTTCTGCCTTCTGTCCTCCTGTGTTCTCCACGAAGTGAGACCTGTTGGGAAAGGGTGAGTTTGTAGCGGTAGAAGCAATCAAACTCACCATGTTATTATATGCCGAGTTTTGCGTGATGTCAAGCAAACGCACGGAAGGTTCAAACGTATGGATGATTATCCACGATAAAAAGTCCATCTATCATCGTTTTACAGGGGCAACCGTGGGGGTTGCCCCTGTTCAGTCACTTGTCCTGCAGAGCCGCCACGCCCGGCAGAACCTTGCCCTCCAGGAACTCCAGCGACGCGCCGCCGCCGGTGGAGATGTGTGTCATCTTCTCGGCGAAGCCCAACTGCTCGACCGCCGCCGCCGAGTCGCCACCGCCGACGATGGTCACCGCCCCCGAATCCGCTAGCGCCTGTGCCATCGCCCGCGTGCCGACCGCGAAGCGGTCGAACTCGAAGATGCCCATCGGTCCGTTCCAGACCACCGTTCCCGCGCCCTTCACCGCCTCGGCGAAGCGTTTCTGGGTTTCGGCACCGATGTCCACGCCTTGCCAGTCGGGCGGGATGGCATCCACCGAGACCACCTGTGTCTGCACGGCATCGGCTCCCTTTTCGAAGGGGTTGCCGTCGGCGACCACCACATCCACGGGCAGAAGGATTTTATCGCCCGCCTTCGCCAGCATCTCGCGGCAGAAGTCGATGGACTCGGCATCCAGCAGGGACTGTCCGATCTCTTTGCCCTGCGCCTTCAGGAAGGTATACGCCATGCCACCGCCGATGAGGAGCCGATCCACCTTGTCCACCAGGTTTTGGATGACGGGGATTTTGTCTTTCACCTTCGCGCCGCCCAGCACGGCGATGAACGGACGCTTGGGGTTCGTCAGCGCGCCACCCAGATACTCTATCTCCTTTTGCATCAGGTAGCCCGCTACGCCCGGCAGGTACTTGGTGACCCCCTCGGTGGAGGCGTGCGCGCGGTGTGCCGTGCCGAAGGCATCGTTCACGTACACCTCCGCTAGCTCCGCGAGCTGTTTGGCAAACTCGGGGTCGTTCTTCTCCTCTTCCGGGTGGAAGCGCACGTTTTCGAGGAGCAGAACATCCCCCTCGTTCATCGCCTGCACCATCTTCTGCACCTCGGGCCCGATGCAATCGGGAGCCAAGGGCACAGGCTTACCCAGCAGTTCGCTGAGCCTTTCAGCAACCGGCTTGAGGGTGAACTTCTCGCGGTCCTCTGGTTTGCCTTTGGGGCGCCCCAGATGGGAGACGAGAATGGTCTTGGCACCGTGGTTGATCAGGTATTGAATGGTCGGCAGTGCGGCGCGGATACGGCGGTCATCGGTAATTCTGCCCGTCTCGTCTTGAGGGACGTTGAAATCCACTCGCACCAGCACGCGCTTGCCTTTGACCTCGACGTCCTCAATGGTCTTCTTGTTCATCGGCAACCTCCCGTGTTTGGCATCAAAAAGGGCGGGATTGCCCCGCCCTTCGTGTTGAGCGGTTACAGCCCTTTGCCCACCATGTAGTCGATCAGGTCGGCGACGCGCACCGAGTATGCCCACTCGTTGTCGTACCAGGCGAGCACCTTCGCCATGTTTCCGCCCAGCACCATGGTGGAGAGGGCGTCCACGATGGACGAGTGCTCATCGCCCTTGAAGTCGCCTGATACCAGCGGCTCATCGGTGACCTTCAGGATTCCCTTCATGGGTCCGTTCGCGGCGGCACGCAGGGCAGAGTTGATCTCCGTTTCGGTGGTCTCCTTGCTCAACAGCACGGCGAGGTCCACTACCGACACGGTAGCCACCGGCACGCGCAGGGCGATCCCGTGCATCTTGCCCTTCAGCTCCGGCACCACCAGATGGATGGCTTTGGCGGCGCCGGTGGAGGTGGGGATGATGTTCATGGCTGCGGCACGGGCGCGGCGCAGGTCCTTGTGCGCCTGGTCTGCCACGCGCTGGTCGTTGGTATAGGCGTGCACGGTGGTCATGAAGCCCTTCTCCACGCCGAAGTTGTCCTGCAGAACGCGCATCACCGGCGCCAGGCAGTTCGTGGTGCAAGAGGCGTTGGAGACGATGTGGTGCTTGGCGGGATCGTAGGTCTCGTGGTTCACCCCCATCACCAGGGTCACGTCCTCGTTCTTGGCTGGCGCAGTGATGATAACCTTCTTGACGGTGTCGCGCAGGTGCGCCTTCGCCTTTTCGGCGTCGGTGAACAAGCCCGTGCTTTCCACCACAATCTGCACGCCCAAGTCGCCCCAGGGGATGGTCGCGGGGTCTTTTATGGCGAAGCTGCGGATGACTTTGCCGTCCACGTAGATGTTCTCGTCGTCTGTCTTCACCTCGTTGGGCAGGGTGCCGTAGTTGGTGTCGTACTTCAGCAGGTGTGCGTTGGTATGGGCATCGACGATGTCGTTGATGGCAACCACTTCGATATCGTTGGGGTACTTCGCCAGAATCGCGCGCAGGACAAGCCGTCCGATACGCCCGAAACCGTTGATGCCGACTTTAACCGCCATGGTTCTCCTCCTTCTGGGTTCAAGATTCGCGACGAACCGCTCTACCCGTCTGGTAGCGATTCGTACAATCACCGCTTACATGGTATCAGAGAAAGGGTGCGGCGTCAAGGTCTCATCAGCAGTTTGAGAAAGCTCTCTGCGCGCAATCTCGGCTCCAGACCGAATATCTCGGCGATGGTGGCTGAAAGGTCGGCGAAGGACGCGCGGGTACCGAGCGGGACGCCTTCTGCGATCTGGGGGCTGTAACACAGCAGAGGCACGTACTCGCGCGAGTGGTCGGTGCTAGGGGTGGTGGGGTCGTTGCCGTGGTCGGCGGTCAATATCAACAGGTCGTCGGCGTGCAGGTGCTGGCGCAGGTTCTGTAGCCCTGTATCGAACGCCTCTAACGCTTCGGCGAAGCCGTGCGGGTCGTTGCGATGTCCGTAGAGCATATCGAAGTCCTCGAAGTTGGCAAAGATGAAGTCGGCGTCGCTGTGCAGAGCCTCCAGGGTAGCAGAGAAGTGCTCGGCGTTGTTGCCGGTGCGCACGGAGCGGGCGAAACCTCTTTCGGCGAAGACCTGTCCAATCACGCCGATGCCGTATACTTTGCGCCCCGCCTCTGCCAGCTGGTCTATCAGGTTATACGGGGGCGGCAGGGGAAAGTCGCGGCGGTTCTCGGTGCGCCTGAAGGTAGTGGGGTCTGTGCCGACGAACGGTCGGGCGATAACCCGCTGAACGTGGTGGGGTGGCGTCAGGAGCTCGCGTGCGATGCGACACATTTCATACAGCCGTTCCAGCGGGATGACCTCCTCGTGCGCGGCGATCTGGAAGACGCTGTCGGCGGATGTGTACACGATCGGGTAGCCGGTGCGCATATGCGCTTCGCCCAGCTGTTTGATGATTTCGGTGCCCGATGCGGGATAGTTGCCCAGTATCTTCGTGCCGATGGCGCGTTCGAAGGGCTCGATGACCTCGGGGGGAAAGCCCTGCGGATAGGTAGGGAAGGGCTGTTCGGTGAGGACTCCCATCATCTCCCAGTGTCCGGTGACGGTGTCTTTGCCTGCCGAGCGTTCCTGCATCCTGCCGAAGCTGGCGAGGGGCGGCTGAGCGGGAGGCACGCCCTTAAGGGGAAGGATGTTGCCCAGCCCCAGCTTCTGCAGGAAGGGCACGTGCAAGCCGCCAACTGCCTCCGCCAAATGACCCAGCGTGTTGGGTTCGTTGACGCCGAAGTCGCCGTACTGGGCGGCGTCGGGAGCGGAGCCGACTCCGCAGCCGTCCATTACTAGCAGAATCACCCGTTTGAACATGGCTCATCTCTCTTCTTGCGCTAGACTATACCTGGAACGCCCTTGCCGGTGCAAGCGGGGTGCAGGTGAATATATGGGGTGTGGAGAAAGGTAAAATAAAGCATCAGCTGGCAGTGAAGCCGACCCATCAGCGAAGGCGCTGGGGCACGCCCTGATGTCAATAACACCTGACATCGAAAGCAGACGGAGGTTTGACCATGAAAGCGGTGGTGATGGCTGGGGGGGAGGGAACCCGCCTGCGTCCTCTCACGACACGGCGTCCCAAGCCGTTGGTGCCCATAATGAACCGTCCCATTATGGAACATATCGTTCGCCTGCTCAAACAGCACGGTATTAGCGACATCGTTGTCACCCTGTACTATCTCGCCGACGAGATTTCCGGGTATTTCGGCAACGGCTCGGATTGGGATGTCCGCATCGAATATGTGGTAGAGGAATCTCCGCTGGGCACAGCGGGCGCAGTGCGCCAGGCGGCGAGTCTGCTGGGCGATGAGCCGTTTCTCATCGTGTCGGGAGATGCGCTGACCGACATCCGTTTAGACAAGCTGATCCGCTATCACCATCTGAAAGGGGCAGTGGTCACTCTCGCGCTGGCACGTGTGAGCAATCCCCGTGAGTTCGGCGTGGTGATCACGGATGAGGATGGGCGCATCCAACGTTTTCTCGAAAAACCTGACTGGAGCAACGTGTTCTCCGACACCGTGAACACGGGTATGTATGTGATAGACCCCGAGGTGTTCTCTCTGATGGAGCCCGGTCGCAGTTACGACTGGAGCCAGGACATCTTTCCCCTGCTTCTACGCGAGGGCAAGCCGCTTTACGGATATATCATGGGAGAGGATGAGTACTGGTGCGATGTAGGCACGCTGGAGCAGTATCGCGAGGCGCATGAAGAGGTGCTGGATGGCAAGGTGAATCTGACTCTGCCTGCCTTAGAGGTTGCGCCTCGCATCTGGGTGGAGCCTGGCGCGCAGATCAGCCCTGAAGCGGAGGTTCATCCGCCGGTGTACATCGGGCATCAGGTGACGATCAAGCGGTTCGCGCGGGTGGGACCGTTCAGCGTCATCGGGGACAACTCCATCATCGAGGAGGGGGCGGTGGTAGAGCGCAGTGTGCTGTGGGACTCGGTGTATGTGGGCACCAACAGCCATATAACCTCCTCCGTGCTGGGCAGTCATACCACTATCAAACACGATGTGCACGTGATGGAGGGAGCGGTCATCGGAGACCGGGTGACCGTTGGCGAGGGAAGCAGGGTTCGCCCGCACCTGAAGATATGGCCCGACAAGTTCGTTGAGCCCGGCTCCACGGTGACCATGAGCCTGGTGTGGGGTAAGAAGTGGCAGGGTTCGCTGTTCCGCAATCTGGGTGTGGCAGGTATCATCAGCGTGGAGATCACCCCCGAGTTCGCCAGCAAGCTGGCGGCGTCGTATGGGGTATTGTTGCGCAAAGGTGCCTCGGTTCTGCTTTCGCGCGACTCGCACAAGTCCTCGCGTGCCATCAAACATGCGGTGATGAGCGGACTGCTATCGGTAGGGGTAAATGTACTGGACGTGCGTTCGATGCCCGTGCCGATTGCCCGGCATCACATCCGTGCCAGCGGCGCGGCGGGAGGTGTCAACGTGCGCATTGCCCCCTACAACCCGCGCCTGACGCTGATCGAGTTCTTTGACAAGAACGGCATCTACATCTCCAAGAGCATGGAGCGCAAGATCGAGAGCGTCTTCTTTCGGGAGGATTTCGCCCGCACGGATATCGAGGAGGTCGGCGAGATTGAGTTCGCTTCGCGCGCCATCGAGCAGTACCAGTCCGACTTCTTCCAGCATGTGGACTCGCGGTGTCTGGGCGAAGCAAGGTATCGGGTAGTGCTGGATTTCGCTTTCCATCGCATGGCTTCCATCTTTCCTAACATCCTGGGCAAGATGAACTGCGAGGTGATCGCTCTCAACGCCTACGCTGACCCCGAGCGCGCCCCGCACACCGAGGAGCAGGTGCAGGAGCATCTGCGCAATCTCCAGCAGATCGTGCAGACCCTGCGGGCGGACGGGGGGGTGCTGTTCGAAAGCGACGGGGAGCGGATGCGCATTGTGGACGCATATGGGGACATCCTTTCCGACCAGCGTCTGCTGATTCTGTATGCGCTTGCGGTGGCACGGGCGTATCGCCGGGCTCGGATCGCGGTGCCGGTCACTGCTTCGAGTGTGATCGAGCTTCTGGTTATCCAGTATGGGGGAAGCGTGGTGCGCACGAAGACCGACGTGCGCTCGTTGATGGGCATCGCCATCTCGGAGAGCGAGCCGGTGTTCATGGCGGGCGATGGCGAGGGCGGGTTCATCCTGCCCCAGTTCCAGCCGTCGTTCGATGCGCTCTACGGCTTTGTGAAACTGCTGGAACTGCTATCTCGCTCGAAGACCACTTTGCATGACCTTGCCGAGCAGATTCCTCCGTTCTTCCTGGTGCGTCGCGCGGTGCAGTGCCCTTGGGAGCTGAAGGGCACGGTGATGCGGATGATGACCAAGCAGTGCCGCGACGATGGGAAGGTGGAGTTAATCGACGGCATCAAAGTCTATCGCGATGGGCGGTGGGCGCTGATACTGCCCGACGCTTCCGAGCCGGTGTTCCATCTGTATGCGGAGGCGGAAAGCCCCGACGCCGCCCAGCACCTGCTGGAGGAGTACTATCAGCGCATCGAGAAGGTAAAAGAATCCAGCCCTTCCGACAACGTGTGACAGAAAAAGGGGCTTGGAGTCGCGAAGTGGAACTCGCATCTTGAAGAAGGAGGTACGGGGCACATGCAAAGAGAAGGTAGCACCATTGTTGTCGCATTGAGGGTAATGTTCTCACAGCCTCTACTGGCGGTGATGATGTTTCTGCAGTACGCGATTTGGGGGGCGTGGGAGCCTCCACTGTCTGGGTATCTGACGGAGACGCTGAAGTTTTCGGGGTGGGGGCTGTCGCTGATCTATGTGGCGCTACCCCTGATGAACCTGCTAGCTCCCATCACGGCGGGGCAGGTGGCGGACCGTCTCCTGCCTGCCCAGCGTGCGTTGGGCATCTTTCAACTGCTAGGCGGTATTGTGATGTTCGTGCTGGCGTTCCAGCGCGAGCTGGTACCCATGACGGTATTTATGTTGGTGTATGCCCTGCTGTACGCTCCCACACTGGCGCTAACCAACTCCATCGCGTTCCATCATCTGCGTGACCCCCAGCGGGAGTTCGGTCCGATTCGCGTGTGGGGTACGATCGGCTGGATTGTGGCGGGATGGCTGTTAAGCGTTCTGCGCAGTAACTTCCACTCGCTACAGTGGGGCGTTATCGACGTGTTCGTGCTGGCTGGCACGTTCTCCGTCCTCATGGGGCTGGTTTCGTTTGCCCTGCCGCACACTCCTCCTGCCAAAGAGGGCGCGGACCCGCTGGCGTTCCGCGAGGCGTTGGTGCTGTTGAAGAACCGGAGCTACCTCACGTTCTTCATCATCGCCTTCGTGGTTGCCACCGAACTGCGCCTCTATTACATGTTGACCTTCCCGTTCCTGCAGGAGGCGGGCAAGGTGGTGGGGTTGACCGAGCAGAGCCTGCCAGCGTGGATGACGGTGGCGCAGATCGCGGAGATATTCACCATTACCTTCCTGCTACCGTATGCCTTGCCGAAGTGGGGCGTGCGCAATACGATGCTGATCGGCATTGTGGCGTGGCCCGTTCGTTACGCGGTCTTTGCGCTGACATGGGCGACGTACCAGACGGCACCCTGGATGGTATGGGTGTCGATTGCCTCGCTGGCTCTGCACGGCTTCTGCTACGTATTCTTCTTTGTGGTGTCGTTCATTTACACCGACATGGTGGCGCCGAAGGACATCCGTTCCTCTGCTCAGGCGTTGATCAACTTTGCGGTGCTAGGCGTGGGGTTGATCATCGGTGGCTTCTTCGCCGGCTGGCTGAAGGAGATCTTCTCCAAGCAGGTTGCGCCTGAGGTGGTCTCCACGAACTACACGGGCGTCTTTCTGGTACCAACGGTGATCACCATCCTTGCTGCCATAGTGTTCGCCCTGCTGTTCCGCGAGAACCGCCACGAGCAGGTAGCGTAAAAAAGGGGCGCGCCCGTGAAAAGGCGTCATGCTGAGCGAAGCATGGTCATTCTGAGCGAAGCGAAGAATCTCAACCGAGATGCAGAGCTGGCGCTCAGCATGACGTTTTGTTGTCATTGGGCAAGCGACATCTGAAGCTGTTCACGTTTTGCTAATCCAGGAGGTGTTTCCCTTGCGCACAATCGTCACAACCGCGGGTACTTCACTGCTGACCAATGCCGAACGCGCCGGCAAGGCAAAAAGCCTGCAAACCTATCTGCGGTTCACCGAGCAGGAGAAAGCCTCCGCGGAGACCAACTCGCTGAGCCGACTCCTGCAGGAAGGGGACCGAATCGTGTTCCTGCACTCGCAGACAAAGGAAGGCGAACGCGCCGCTACCGCGCTGGCGACCTTTTATAGCAACAACGGCTACCCTTCCGATCTGCGAGAGGTGTATGACCTGCAGTACCACGAGAACCGTTTCAAGATGCGTGGATTGCGTGCGCTGGTAGCGACCTTGGTGGACATCATCCGCCAGGAGCGCGAACAGGGCAGGGAGGTGTTGATTAATGCGACGGGCGGCTTCAAGGCGGAAATCGCCTACGCCACGCTGGTGGGACTGCTGTTCGATGTGCCAGTTATATCCACGAAGCCTTTAAGGAGATTATCGAACTGCCTCCGACCCCCATCAGCTGGGACTACAGCCTGATTGACACCTACTCGGACTTTTTCGAGTGGATCAGCGCGGACCTGCGCCCAACGCACGAGGTTGACCGTCGCCTGCGTCCCCTGCCCGACGAGATACGCCTCCTACTAGTGGAGGAGGAGGGATACACTCTGCTCTCGCCGACGGGTGAAGCCTTCTACAAGGCGTATCGGGCACGGGTGGAGGCGGAGCGTCCCACGCCTCGCTCCTGCATGAACGGGCACGACGTGCCCTCGACTCTGCGGAGCCGTCGGTGCAGCAAGTACTGCGCGAACGGCTCAAACGCCTCAGTAATCCCGAACTGCGTCGGCAGAACTCGCACAGCACGCACCGGAGCGACTGCCTGGTATATCCGTCGGGCAATGTAGCGGAGCGCATCCTATATTACCTCGACGAGCGGGGCAACGTGCGCGTATGCGAGGTGTTCTGGTCGCACAAAGATTATGAAGATGCGCTGAACGAAGGCGTCTACCGGGCGCACTATGCCCGCGAGCAGTTCGAGGAGTGGTACCCGTAGCGCACTAGAACAGGCTGGGCTGTTGCTGTTCGCGGATGACGGTTTCCGGGCGGGGGAAGAGATAGTCAAAATCCTCCCCGAGGGCTTCCTTCAACCGGAGGGCGAAGCGATACAGCTTGTTCGCGTAGTGCTCGCGGTCTTCGTCGCCGGCGTAGTCCTCAATCGTGCCTAGTGAGCCGTCTTTGCGCTGGTAGAGGTTCACATAGTCGCCCACGCTGGCACCACGTGCCGCCTCTGCCGCCTTGCGTTTGTTCTCGCTGGTGAAGGTCTTTTCGGTGATGCGCTCGCGCCGCGCCAGCTCCTGAATGGGGATTTCGCCGTTTAGGATGCGCAGGATGGTCTCGCGATACCGCTTCGCGATGCCCTCACGGTCGCCTTCGACCAGTTTCTGCAGGACCTCGGCGATGAACTGGCGTCCATAAGGCTCATCGGCGCGGGAGCGCAGAGAAGACCCTTTGTATATCCAGTTGCCCTCGTAGTCCAACAGGGCGTAGTTTTTGGTCTTGACCGAGATCATCGCGCGGTAACGCCCGTCGAAGGTGAGGCGAATGCCAGGTGGCAGGGTTTCAGCGATACGCTGGACGTATGCCTCCTCCGCCTCCTGCCCCTGCACGTCCTCCGGAGGCTGGAAGTAGGCGCCGTCGGTATCGACCTCGATCACCTTACTGCCCGTCCGCTCCAGTGCCTCGACCAGCTGGATGGCGATTTTGCGCCCCTCTTCGGTGACGCGCTGGGCGGCATCGAAGTCGTTAAAAGGAAAGTTCGCACCGAGATAGCCGTAGAAGGAGTTAATAAGTACTTTCAAGGAGCCTTGAATGCCGTCCCAGTAGGCGCGGGTCAGGGCATCGGTCGCCTGGCGCAACTGTGCCTTGGCTTCCAGACGCCTGCGGGTCAGCTCTTCCAGCGCGGGCAGGAACACTCCCAGCCTGTCGGACGCCGGCGCGATACGCTTGACCAGCATAATGCTGGGATAGAGGCTCTCCACGTCCGCTTTCACCACGCGAGGGATGACACCCGTTCGGCGCACCTCGGTATAGCCGCCCGGATAGTCTCGTGCCGGCCGGGGGCGAGGGATGGCGTAACCGGCATGAAGATATGCCCGCACGAAGATGGCGTTGATCTTCTCGCCACTCCCCGCCGTGGCGACGTGTTGATAGGTATCGGGCACCATCTGGGTTTGGTAGAACTCGGTGGGTAGAACGATCTCCGCCAGCTTGGCGGTCTCCTGAGCGTCCTGCAGGGCGTATTGTCGCACCTTTTCGGGCTCCGAGTGCCATTGCGTGTGCAGGGCGGCTCGGTCGATAAATACTCTCTCCTCGTCGGCGATGCCATAGGCACGGGCCACCTCCTTCAGCCCGTAGCTCTGTAGGTCGCCTTTTGCCCAGTCGTAGCGCTGTACGGCGAAGTAGGTGTCCACCACATGCCGTCCGGGCACGTATACAGGGCGATACGGACGGTTAATCGCGCCGATGGGCAGGTTGCGCTCGCTGCCGATGGTCATGGGTTGTCCGCTCCGCCCGGCTGTCAGGGAGATGCCATGTCGGCGTGCGCGTTCGATCAGGTAGGGCAGGTCGAAGCCGAACAGGTTATGCCCTTCGATCACGTCGGGGTCGTGCTCGCGCAGGAGCTGGACGAATTGCTGAAGCAAGCGTGCTTCGTCGGCGTCTTCGAGCACCTTGCTCCAGCCGCGGTTATCGTGTAATACAATCAGTAGGATGCGGTTGTCCGGCTCCTGCGGGTTCAGCCCGGCGGTTTCGATGTCTATCTGCAGGCGCCGAACATCGTCGAAGCGCATCTGCTTGAACAGCGTATAGCCCGACAGGGTGAGAAACTGTCGCTCCGGGCTGGCGTGGGTGAACATTTCAACGTGCATATCGCGCAAGCGCGTTCGTGCGGTCTGGTACTCGCTCCACGAGCCGAACTGCGCCATCCAGCAGTAGCCGTCTCCATCCAGCCTCTGCCATTGCGCCTCGATATCGGCGTACTGTTGGGTGGTCAGAAGCCAGGGGGTAAAGGGTTCTCGCCAGCTGGTGCGGCTGCCATCGGGGTGGCGCTGATGTAGGATGGCTTCGGTATCGGTCATCTCCACGGCGACCAGGCGCGGCGTCTCCTTCCACCCGAAAAGGATTTCAGAGGCAGAGATAGCTGGCACGTCGGTATCGAAAAGGTTCATCTCCCTGACTCCTACACGAACTGTACGCTATTATACCTGAATGAAGCGTGCGCGGGAAACGGCAGGAGTTTCGCTCCGCTCCCCGAATCCGTCATTGGGATGCGTTTGCCAGAACCTTCCCCGAGGGCATGGAGAAGGAGGGTTATATCCCCACGCTGGAATCGGCAACGAGTACCCTCGCCGAGAACGGATGCACGTTGTCCCTTGAGAGTCACGGACCAGCGTCGAAACTCTGGAGCGATGAGCATGCATTTGCGTGTAGCAGGAGCACAGATACCGGTCACTACCAACATCGGGAACAATCTGGCGGCGATTCGGCGCGCCATCGCTTATGCGAAGCAGAGGGGAGCCGATGTGCTTCTGCCCCCTGAAGGTTCCTTAAGCGGATACACGCCCGACTTCAACCAGCGCGAGCTCGAGGAGGCTCTGAGCCGAGTGGTGGAGGAGGCTTCTTCCGCGCGATTGGCGTTGGCGCTGGGCACCTGCTTCGTCGAAGCGGACGGTCTGTGCTACAATCAGATACGCTTTTACGACGAGCACGGCAACTTTTGGGGGTTTCATGCCAAGATTCTGCGCTGTGGCAGTATGCACCGTCCGCCCGTCGGCGAGATCGCCCACTATGCGACAGCGCCTCTACGCACATTTCGACTCAAAGGTGTGCCCGTCGGCGGTCTCATCTGCAACGACCTGTGAGCGAACCCCACCTGCACCCCTCTGCCCGACGTGCACCTAACGCAACAGATCGCGGAGATGGGTGCCAGAGTCCTCTTCTTCCATGCAGTGAACGGCGGGCGAGACGGGTCGGACTGGTCACGGGTGGCGTGGCGTTATCACGAGGCGAACCTGCGTCTGCGCGCGCTGGCGGGCGGGGTATGGATCGCCACGGTGGATAATTGTGAACCGTTGCACCTGCGGTGTTCGTCCCCGTCGGGGGTGGTGTCGCCGTCGGGAGAGTGGGTAAAACGCGTGCCGGCGCAGGGCGAGCGGTTCTTTGTGTATTCGATTGAGGAGTGAGGCGCTGGCGGAGGAAACAGCGATGTACCGGCTAAAAAGCATTCTTCTCGAGCGTGAGGCATTACTAACTATCGGTATCTTTGGGCTGGCACAGATGCTGGCAGATGTTCTGTCAGATGCCAGCTATGGTGATACAGCTATGGTGGTGCGTTTCGCAGGGATCGCGCTGGTCCTTGCGGTACTTATCACGAGCTGGTTGCAGAAACCGTCACCTCTTTGCATCCCACTGCTGCGCATCGAGGAAAACAAAAAGGGAGACGCTCGAGCGAGGTACCGCGCCTTTGTCAAGCAAATAAAGCTTGAGCCAAGCGTCAGGGCTTATAGACAAGGTCTCTCCGGTGAGAGAAGAGGCGCTTTACATTCGCATGGCTCCTACTATACGCGATTCTTCGGCGCCTGAAAAGTGGCATAAGGAGTTTTCGAGACTGGTTCGGGAGTGGGACGAGGAAATAGACGACCGTCTCTATCGCTGGTATCCCGATTATCATAGTGGACTGATAAACCACCTACGCCCAATGGTTGTGCTTCCCATGGCGTTCGGCTTGGGTTCGGCAATGGGTTTGCGTCATTCTGTTGTGTTGTATCACAGCAGTCGGCAGGGACCGGCGTATCAGGTTATGGATTTAACAGAGCCACGTCGGGTACTGGAGCCGCCTATCAAAAATGTCCGTTACAGCAGATGCCTGAAGATATGAAGCCGCCTGAGGAAAAGCAGGAGCACCTTATCCTGCACATAGTTCTCTCTGACCATCATCTCCCCGACCTGATCGCCCATCCGGAGCATCAGGGCGCAGTTAACCTTGCGTTTTATTACAACCAGCGACTGCCCGATAGTGGTGAGTGGCTACCTTATGTGCAAACGGTGTGGGAACGTGCGAAGCCGTGGCTCCATGCTTTCCATCGTGTGGACATCTGTCTGATATGCTCGGACGCGGTGGCATTTGCGCTGGGAATGGCATTCTCTGGTAACCCTCACATTCGCGTATGCCACCGTATTGGTACGCAGTATGTGCCGGTTGTGCATTTGGAGTGGTTGAAAGAGCCTCTTGCTTTTACACAAGTACTTCCCTGCGCAAGGAGAAAGTAGAGAGGACTACACCGCGCCGGCAGTAGACATTTTGGGCAAAGGGCAGTATGATTCGAGCAAGATAGACTGGGTAAAGGAGGTGAGCGGAGGGACGAGCACACAGCAACCTTAACCTTGATTTAACGGAGATGATCCACAATCCAAGCGTACAGTCTAACCAAAAGGAGGTCTGAGCATGAAACGCGCATTCACCCTCATCGAACTGCTCGTGGTGATTGCCATCATCGCGATCCTGGCGGCGATTCTGTTCCCAGTGTTCGCGCAGGCTCGCGAGAAGGCACGCCAGACGGGTTGTGCCTCCAACTGCAAGCAGTTGGGTACGGCGTTCATGATGTACCTGCAGGACTACGATGAGCGATTCCCCGCCATGACGTGGTTCGACTCGTACGACACCGCCAGCAACTGGCTGGGGAGCCTGTCGTGGCCGCTGGTGCTCATCCCCTATCACAAGAACACGGGCAAGGGGAGCTTCCTAGTCTGCCCAAGCGACAGCGACCATCCCAACTTCTCGAAGCCGGAGTATATCCACCAGCTGCGCGCTGTGAACTGGCCCGGCTCCGAGCGCGACCTGACCACCTACGAGATGGCGCAGGTATTCCCGCTGTCTTACGCGGGCAACTACTACCTGTCCAACTCACAGCCGCGTGTGCCGGGCACGATTGGGCAGGTTGGCTTCGCGCTGGCAACCATCTCCCGCCCCGCCAACGTGTTCTTCCTCACGGAGTTCGGGCGGGGGAATATGCCCTGGTCACAGATACCTTACAGCGTCTATTATACGATCCCCGGCTATGGCGTAACCACCCGCTGGAAGGCGGGACAGCGCCACCAGGGCGGGCGCAACTTCGTGTTCTGCGATGGACACGCCAAGTACTACCGCGAGCCGATCAATCTGGACACGCCGGGCGTGACCACGCAGATGGTGGTAGACGCCTATCGGCGCATCGGGGTGTTTACCGACCCGTTGGACGAAGGGTTGTGAGCCTTTGAAGTGATGCCAATGGGGGCCGCCCTGAGAGGCGGCTCCCGCTTTTTGTACCTGCTTTGGGTTTAACCCCTTGCCTTTTTTGAGCGATTTTGGTATGATGAGTGCAGAACACGGCTGTGAGCATACAGCCGCCCACTCTCTTTTGGGTGAGGATTGAAGCAACAGTGTTCACGGAAGGTGAATCGCACGTCAAGCGCTGCTACCGTCGCTATGTGCAAATGTCCGACCGGGAGATCGTAGAACAGGCGCAAAAGGGCGACGAGCAAGCAGCAGAGTTCCTGCTGTATAAGTATCGCAATCTGGTTCGCACCAAAGTGAAATCGTACTTCCTATTGGGCGCAGAGCGGGAAGACCTGCTACAGGTCGGCATGATTGGACTGTGGCAGGCGATCCTCGATTACCGAACGGATAAGCCCATCTCGTTCCCGGCGTTTGCCAAGGTGTGCATCCAGCGGCATATCATTACCGCCATCAAGGCGGCGACGCGCCAGAAGCAGATGCCCTTGAACACCTCCCTGTCGCTGGAGGTGACGTCGGACGATGAAGATGCCGACTGGAGCCTGGCAGATATGTTACCTGCCGAACCGAGCAGTGACCCGGAGGAGCGGTTGCTCCGCGCCGAAGACACTCGCCAGCTTCAACGTACGCTTCAGCAACTGCTGAGCGATTTCGAATGGCGCGTGCTGATGCACTATCACTTTGGCAAATCGTACCGGGAGATTGCCGAGGCGCTACACTGCAAAACCAAGTCGGTAGACAATGCCTTGGCGCGGATCAAGCGTAAGGTGGCTGGACTCCCTTTGGGCAAAGCCGACCTGCGCGAACTCTTCATGAATAACTGAGGTGCTATGACTTTTCAGGAACTACTGCTCAGGCTGGAACAGTTCTGGGCACAACAGGGTTGCCTGATCCTCCAACCCTACGATGTGGAGGTAGGGGCAGGCACAATGGCGCCCGGCACGGCTCTACGCAGTCTCGGACCGGAGCCGTGGAACGTCGCCTATGTTCAGCCCTCGCGCCGCCCCGCCGATGGACGCTACGGGCGCAACCCCATGCGCGTGCAACACTACTACCAGTACCAGGTCATCCTCAAACCTTCTCCTGATAACGTGGTAGACCTGTATCTGGATAGCCTGCGCGCGCTAGATATCGGCCCGCTGGAGCATGACATCCGCTTCGTGGAGGATGACTGGGAAGCGCCGACCTTGGGGGCATCAGGCGTTGGCTGGGAAGTGTGGCTGGACGGCACCGAAATCACGCAGTTCACCTACTTCCAGCAGATGGGTGGTATCGAGTGCCGACCCGTTTGCGCCGAGATTACCTATGGTCCCGAGCGACTCGCCATGTGCCTGCAGAAAAAGAACAGCTTCTGGGAACTGGAGTGGGCGCACGGCATCACCTACGGCGAAGTGGACCGACATGCCGAGATCGAGCACAACTACTACAACTTCGACCACGCGGACGTGGATATGCTGTTCCGCCTGTTTGAAATGTTTGAAGCCGAGGGACATCGCATCGCCGACCTGGGCTATACCCACCCGGCGTTCGACTATGCGCTCAAATGCTCGCACGTGTTCAACCTGCTGGACGCGCGAGGCAGTATCTCGGTCACCGAACGTGCCAGCTACATCAACCGCGTGCGCGGGCTGGCACGCAAGTGCTGTGTGCAGTACCTGAAACAACGTGAGGAGATGGGCTTCCCACTCCTGAAGGCACAGGAGGCTGTGGCTGTCGGATGAAACACACCCTGCTTGCATGGCTCTCTGCCGTGCGAGTAGCGGTGGTCAGTTCCCTCGTATTTCTGCTGACGGTAAACTTCGCAGGACAGGGGTTCCGGGTGGACGGGCGGTGCATGGAACCCACTCTACATGACGGACAGCGCGTGCTCACCGAGAAACTCAGCTACTACTGGCGTGTGCCTCGCCGCGGCGATGTGGTGGTGTTTGTGGTGCCGGATGAGACTCATGACCTGATGGTCAAGCGGGTGATCGCCCTGCCCGGCGAGCGCATCAGCATCCGCGATGGAGCGGTGTATATCAATGGGCGTCTCCTGCCCGAACCGTATCGTCGCTACCCCATGCACTACTCCATGCGTGAGAAGCGGGTTCCCGAAGGGATGCTGTTTGTGATGGGCGACAACCGCGATGTCAGCAACGACAGCCGCGACTGGGGCTTTTTGCCCATCCGCAACATCCGCGCGCGCGTATGGTGCCAGTACCGCCTGCCGTTCGAGTTTGAGATCGTGCGGTAGGACACCTTGCACGTCGCCTGCTCCTTCCCGTATAATCTAAGGCGTTATGGGATGGAGGGGACCCCTGCTACGTCTGGAGGGCGAACCTCCTGGTGAGCCGACTAGCGACGGTGAAAACGGTGAAAGACGGGGAACCGAGCAGGGAGACCCACGCAACGATAACAGGGGAGGTCGCGCGAATCGTGTCTGAACTGTTGCTGGAAATCGGCACGGAGGAACTACCAGCGAGCGTCGTCGAGAGCGCTCTTCAGCAACTGCAGAACGCCGTTACCCAACGCCTGCAGGATGCCCGCATCGCCTTTGGCGACGTGGAGACCTTCGGCACGCCCCGCAGGCTCATCCTGTACATCCAGAACGTGGCGCCTAGCCAGACCGACATTGTGCGTGAAGTGCGCGGGCCCGCGGCGAATGTGGCCTTCGATGCACAGGGCAACCCCACTGCCGCCGCGATCGGCTTCGCCCGCAAGCAGGGTGTAGAGGTCAGCACGCTGGAGGTGGTCAGCACCCCGCAGGGCGACTACGTGATGGCAAAGGTTTTCGAGCGGGGCAAACCCACGCCAGAGGTCGCCGCCGGTATCTTCCCCGAAGCCATTCGCTCGCTGACCTTCCCCAAAATGATGCGATGGGGCAGTGGAAACCTGCGCTTCTGCCGCCCCATCCGCTGGCTCCTCGCGCTGTATGGAAACGAAGTGATCCGCTTTGAACTGGACGGCATTTCGAGCGGCAACCGTTCGCGCGGGCATCGCTTCCTCGCGCCAGAAGAGTTCGAGGTGCATACCCCATCGGAACTGTTCCGCCAGCTGGACGAGCGATATGTGCAGTACGACCACCGCCGCCGGCGCGAGAGCATCCGCGAGCAGGCAAACCGCCTGGCGCAATCCGTTGGAGGGCACATCCTGTGGGACGAGGCTCTGCTGGATGAGGTTACCCACCTGGTGGAGTATCCCACCGCCTTGCTGGGGCAGTTTGACCCCACGTTCCTGACCCTGCCCGAGCCGATACTGGTCACTGCCATGAAGAAACACCAGCGATTCTTTGCGGTGGTGGACCAACAGGGCAAACTTCTGCCGTACTTCGTGGCGGTGCGCAACGGCAACGACTATGCGTTGGACATCGTGCGCGACGGCAATGAGCGGGTGCTGACCGCCCGCTTTAACGATGCTCACTTCTTCTATGAGCGCGATCGGCAACAGCCATTAGAGGCGTTTGCGGGCGAACTGCGACGCATCGTGTTTCAGGAGAAGCTAGGCTCGATGGCAGATAAAACCCAGCGTCTGGTGGCGATAGCGGAACAGATGGCGGAGCAAGCAGGCGTGCAACCTGTGCTGGCGCAACGAGCCGCTACCCTGTGCAAAGCCGACCTCGCCACCGAAGTGGTGATGGAACTACCAGCCCTGCAGGGGGTAATGGGCAAGGAGTACGCCCTGCTCAGCGGGGAGGACGAACGGGTGGCGCAGGCGATTGCCGAACACTACATGCCCCGCTTTGCAGGGGATAGCCTGCCCGGAAGCCCTCTTGGGCGGTTGCTGGCAGTGAGTGACCGGGTGGACACACTGGTCGGCTATGTGGGGGCACTGCGGATTGTACCAACGGGTTCCGGTGACCCCTTCGGATTGAGGCGATCAGCGCAGGGGGTGGTGCAGATACTGGTGGCGGACCCCAGCCTGCCGCGCTTGTGGGCGTTCGTGGACTCGGCGGTGCGCGCCTACGCCCAGCAGGGTGTGGAGGTCAGCGAGGAAGGGTTGAGCCTACTGGCACAGATGTTCACCCAGCGCATCCAGGCTCTGCTGGAAGACGAAGGCATTCGCTACGACGTGGCGCAGGCGGTGCTGGCGGAAGAGCGGGTGGAGCCGCTGACAGCATGGGTGAACGCGCGCCTGTTGAACGCCCTGCCGATGGAACGGCTGACGCCCATCGCGCTAGCCGCAACGCGCGTGCGCAATATCCTCAAAGCGGGTGAGACAGTGAAACTGGTGCCGACCGCGACTTGGCGACCGCCAGCCGAGTGGCTTCAGCAGGTGGAGGCAGATCTGTTCCAGCACGATGAGGAGCGCGCCCTTTATGACATCGCTTCCCGCCAAGAGGCGCGCATAGCCCAATCCGCCTCGCGTTTGCAAACGAAAGAGATGCTTGCCCTGCTGGAGGCGTTCACCGAGCCCGTCAACCGATTCTTTGATGCCGTGCTGGTGATGGCGCCCGAGGAGGCGACTCGACGCAACCGGCTCCTGCTGTTGGCGGGTGTTGACGCGCTGTATCGTTACCTTGGCGATTTCAGCAGGCTGGTGGTTTAGCTTCCCCGCGGAACTCTCCTCAGGAAGTCGGTCTCTCGCGGTTTGCGCCGCAGGTGCCAGCCGGTGTCAAACACGACCTCGGGCCGCGTGGGGTCTCGGCTGTCGGGTTTGGCGACCCCCACCCGGCGCGACGGCACGCCGATATAGGACTCGTAGATGAGTACTTGCGGACTTCCCCCAAACAGCGCGTGAATCTCCTGCCACGCCTGCCGCGCGATGAGAGCCTTGTCCCAAGTGGGAATAGTCGCCGCGCATTCCAAGTAGAAGACCCCCTGACTGTCGGCACGCAGGTTGACCGGCATGTCCTTACTGCGATAGCGGCTGCGGAAGAGGCGACCGTACATCTGTTTCTGTTCTTGCAGAGACTGTACTTGTTTGAGTTCCTCCCGAATCTGGTCGGTAGTCGGCTTCCACTTGGCAAGATCGCTGATATCGACGAGCGTGTCATCTGCCATGGGGTCATAGGTTGCCACCTTCACCATAGCTATAACGCCCGCCACCAGCAAGACGGCGATAGCAATCGCTATCCTCATCGTGAAGTCCCCCTCCCCTCCCTGATGATAACGAACAGTGCAATAGTACCTTTTCCTCGCTAGCGGAATGAAGCGGATGGGCAGGACCCCTGCAGAGGAATGGCTCGCTCGCCGGCGAAATGAATCGATATGAGGAAAGCAGTTATGTGCGCTCTGTTTGTTGTCTTAGCGATGTCCGCGCAGGCGCAGAGTGCGCCGCTACGCCTGTATGTGTCGCCGCAGGGCGATGACCGTTGGTCCGGCAGGCTCGCTCGCCCCAATGCCAGTCGCCAGGATGGTCCCTTTGCGACGCTCCAGCGCGCCCAGCAGGCGGTACGTGCGCTGAAACAGCAGGGGATGAACCGACCGATAGAGGTTATCGTTGCGGAGGGCACGTACTACCTGAGCGAGCCGTTGGTGTTTACCTCTGAGGATTCGGGCACGGCGCAGAACCCCATTACCTACCGCGCCCAGAAGGCAGGACGGGTCATCCTGAGCGGTGGCAGGCCGGTCGGCGGCTGGCGGAGGGTAGGAGATAACCTGTGGCGTGCAGAGGTTGCTGAAGCGCGTGAGGCGGACTGGACACCCCGGCTTCTGCGCATCGGGCACCGCTGGACCATCCGCGCCCGACACCCCAATTTTGACCCTCGGAACCCACGCACAGGCGGATGGCTGTTTGCGCAGTTTCACGGGGAGCGATGGGAGCGTGGGGTGTTCGGTCAGGGCGTGGGCAATGTCCACAACGTGGGCGATACGCTGTTGTGGCGCATTCGGGTGCCCGCTGATGGCGAGTACCTGCTGTGGCTCCGCTATGCCGCCGAGAATACCGGCGACGCTCGGGATATGAGCGGGCGGTGCACGATTCAGGTGGATGAGCAGACGCCTGTGCCCCTTTCGGGGCTTGTGAACACGGGCGGATGGGGCCATTTCCGCTGGGCACGGGTTGCCACCCTGCGTCTGACCGAGGGCGAGCACGCTCTGCGGTGGCGCAACACGCACGGCGGCGGGCTGAACATGGATGCGCTGGCGTTATGCGATGATGCCGGTTGGGACCCCGAGCGGGCTATCGGTGACTTCGAGTGGTGGGGTGCGTTTCGCTTGCAGAAGCCCCCTGCGGGTAAGCATCTGGTGCTGATTCAGGCGGAAGCGTGCGACGAGGCAACTGGCAGGGAGGTCACTGTTGCCACCCCTCAACCGCCCGGTTCGCGCGAATATCTGGCGTTTGGGGAGGGGGACATCCCGCGTTGGCACGATACCACCGGAGCCGAACTGCATATCTTTCCGGCGTGGGGCTGGGTGAACGCGATCGCACCCATTGTGCGCATCGACTATGAAGCCCGCAGGGTCATCCTGCCTCCCGATGGCTATACCGATGACATCCGACTGGGCAACCGCTACTTTATCGAAAACGTGCGCGACGCGCTGGACGCGCCCAACGAGTGGTATCTGGATCGGCGAACGGGCGAACTGCTTTACCTTTCCGAGACAAGCGAAGCTCCCACGAACGCGGTGCTGGCGTGCCTGGATCGGCTAGTGGTGCTGAAGGGCGAGCCGGCACGGAACCGTTGGGTAGAGCACCTGCGCTTCGAGGGGTTCACCTTTACCGACACCGATTACACGCTGACCACCAACTACTACATGCCGGCGGACGCGGTTATCTGGATGGCGGGAGCACGCGATTGCGAGGTGAAGGGTTGCACCTTCCGCTGGGTGGGCGGTTATGCCCTTCGGCTGGAGGAGCGCAGTGAACGTATCCGATTTGTGAAGAACCGCATAGAGAACGTGGGGCAGGGAGGCGTGATCCTTATCGGCGACAATATCAGCCAGCCTCATCACAACCTGATCGCGGGCAACGTGATGAAGAGCCTAGGGCTCATCTACAAGCACGTGGCGGGGGTGTACGTGATCGCCGGCAGCGATAACCGCATCGCCCATAACACCATCTGGGATACGCCGCGCTATGCCGTCTCGCTCAAGAGCCTGTGGGAGAATCACGGTTCGCACCGCAACATCGTGGAATACAACGACCTGCGTCGCACCAACTTGGAGACCAACGACACCGGCGCGATTGAAACCCTGGGGCGTGACCAGAAAGACACCGGCAACATCATCCGCTACAACCTGATACTGGACTCGGTAGGCATGATCAGCACGCCGGAGGGCAAGGTGGTAACCCCGTATTTCACCTGGGGCATCTATCTGGACGACTACAGCAGTGGCACGACGGTTTACGGCAACATCGTGGCGCGCACGGTAAACGGTGGCATCTGTGTGCACGGTGGGCGAAACAACCACTTCGAGAACAATATCTTTGTGGATGCCAGCGTGGAGCAGATACGCCTTCAGCCGCGCGATGACTTCATGCGGGGCAACCGTTTCGTGCGCAACATCGTGGCTTATTCTAATCCCCAGGCGATGCTCATCTTCTCGTGGGAGCGGCGTACCGACCGCTTTGTCGAGTGGGACTATAACCTGTATTGGCTGAGAGGAGGGGATGCCGGCGCAGGGCGCACGCCTCTGGGCACACTGCAGGACTGGCGCAGAGCGGGCTTTGACGCCCATTCGCTGGTGGCGGACCCGCTGTTCGTCGCGCCCGAGAGGGACGATTACCGCCTGCACCCTGCCTCGCCCGCGTGGAAATTGGGTTTCAAGCCGATACCAGTGGAGCGGATCGGAGCAAAGGGCTGGGGGGAGTGAGCAGGTTCGCCTCCTGCTTGACAGGAATATTCTGCGGGATATAACTTGCATTGTGCGTACCGTTCCTGCTATACTGATTTTTAGAAAAGGGCATCCCAATTGCGGATTCAACCCTAAAGTTCCTCTGCAGGTTTGCCAATAATGGATATTGACAGGCGGATCCGATAAAGGCAAACCCACAGAAATGTGGGGACGCAAAGCCACTGGGGTCTAAGTTCCGACGAGGGTCGGGATATGATCGCCCGGCTGCCGAAGTTCTGTCGAACGACACAACGCATCTCTGCAGGGCGTTGTTGAAGGAGGCAGGAAATGAAGATATCGCTGGACGAGTACAGCCGGGTGTTGCAGTTGAGCCGCACGGGCAGGGTGGGTGCGGCAGTGTTGCCTGCCCCGGCGCCGGACGAGGCTCAGGAGGAGCTTCCGCCTGCGGCAACGGTGGAGCTATCCCCTCGCGCTCAGGAGATCCGACAGATCAAGTTCATGCTGGACGAAATCCCGGAAGTGCGTGAGGAGCTGGTACAAGCGCTTCGCCGTCAAATCGAAGCAGGCGAATACAACGTCTCCTCTGCAGAGATCGCGGACCTCATCGTTCGGCGCACTATTGCCGACAACGTGCGGTAACTGCCTTCCCGGGCAACCAGCACTGGCAGCCCCATTTTTCGGATCAGGAGCCTGAAAGCGGGGGCAGACTACTCTGCCCCCGTTTGCTATTAGCCTACACCAGGCGCGGATACGAGTCCAGCACCTTCATGTAGTTGGCACGCTCAAAGGCAGCGGGTTCTACCACGTTCTTCTGGCTGACACTGCCGATCATCTGCTGTACAGAAGAGTATTCATACTCCTCCATCCAGCTCTGCATCTCCTGCAGAATCTGCCCGATGCGTCCGATGCCGTTCTGCAGAAGCTCCGACGCCATCATGGTCACTTTCGCACCTGCCATCAAGCCTTTCAGCACGTCCCGGTAGGTGTGCACGCCGGTCGTGATGGCAAGGTCTACCGGAACGCGCCCATAAAGGATCGCTGTCCAGCGCAGAGGCAGGCGCATCTCGTCGGAATCGCTCAATACCAGGTGGGGTGTGACCATGAGGTTCTCGATATCGATGTCGGGCTGATAGAAGCGGTTGAACAGCACCAGCGCGTTCGCACCCGCTTCCGCCAGACGCTTCGCCATGTTGGGGATGCAGCTGAAGAAGAGACCCATCTTCACGGCGAGCGGGATATGCACCTCACTACGTACCGCCTTCACCACGTCCACCGTCATCTGCTCGACCTCGGTGCCTGGCATGTCGGGGTCGGTGGGCAGGTAGTAGACGTTCATCTCCAACGCATCCGCACCCGCCTGTTCGATCATCTTTGCGTATTTCACCCATCCGCCGGCGGACACACCGTTCAGACTGCCGATGATAGGGATGCCCACCCGCTCTTTGGCTTTTCGGATGAGGTTCAGGTACTCGTCGGGGCCCACGTTGTATTCGCCGAGGTCGGGGAAGTAGCTGAGCGCCTCAGCGTAGCTCTCGGTGCCATGCGTGAGGAAGTAATCTAGCTGCTGGCTTTCGAGGGTGATCTGCTCCTCGAACAGCGAGTACATCACGACCGCGCCGATACCTGCCTCTTCCAACTGGCAAATCGAGTCCACCTTATGCGAAAGGGGGGAGGAAGAGGCAACCAGCGGATTGCGCAGTTTCAGTCCCATGTATGTGGTGCTCAAGTCCATCGCCAGTAATCCTCCTGGAAGTGTTGAAACGGGATGTGCCGAGAGGGAGCTGACTGTTTCTGCCAGCTCCCTCGGTTGGCTATTTCGCGCCGTCGGACCCCTTGCCCGCCAGCATCCGGTAGTAGCGCCACCGCTCCTGAATGACCTCCTGAGCCTCCTGCAGAAGTCGCTCCGCCGCTTCAGGGTTGGACTGCATCAGGATGCGATAGCGTCCTTCCTTCGAGGTGTACTCTCTGAGCGGGATGGTCGGTCCGTTGGAGTCGAGCTGGAAGGGGTTCTCGCCCTGTTCAGCCAGCAGAGGATTGTAGCGGTACAGCGGCCAGTAGCCAGTATCTACCGCCAGTTTCTGCTGGATATGCCCCTTGGACATGTCGATGCCGTGCGCGATGCAGTGGCTGTAGGCGATAATGATGGAGGGTCCGGGGAACGCCTCCGCCTCTAGGAACGCCTTCAGCGTCTGCAGTTCGTTGGCGCCCATTGCCACCTGGGCGATGTAGACGTTGCCGTAGTGCAGAGCCATCATGCCAAGGTCCTTCTTGGCGGTGGGTTTGCCACCTGCCGCAAAGCGAGCGACCGCCCCCATCGGCGTGGCTTTGGACGCCTGTCCGCCGGTGTTGGAGTAGACCTCGGTGTCCAGCACCAGGATGTTGACGTCCTCACCACTGGCGAGCACATGGTCCAACCCGCCGTAGCCGATATCGTATGCCCAGCCGTCGCCACCCACAATCCACACGCTCTTTTTCACCAGCATATCGGCGACGGCGAGCAGGTCACGCACCTTGGGGTCGCTCTCTTTGCCAGCCAGATTCTCCTTCAACTGCGCCACACGCTCGCGCTGTGCTTGAATGCCCTCTTCGGTGGACTGGTCGGCGTTCAGCAAGCTGTCCACCAGCGCATCGTCCGCGATGAGCGGGCGCAGGAGTTCCAGCAGTTTGCGTGCGTAGGCGTTCTGCTGGTTGATGGCAAGGCGCATGCCCAGCCCGAATTCGGCGTTGTCTTCGAACAGCGAGTTGCTCCATGCCGGACCGCGCCCCTCACGGTTGGTGGTGTAAGGGGTGGTGGGCAGGTTGCCGCCGTAGATGCTAGAACAGCCGGTGGCGTTGGCGATGATCGCCCGGTCGCCGAAGAGTTGGGTGAGCAGGCGTATATAGGGTGTTTCCCCACAGCCCGAACAGGCGCCCGAGAACTCGAACAGCGGCTGGAGCAACTGCAGGTTCTTGACGTTATTGAAGCGCAGTGCGCCATACTTGGGCACGTCGGGCAGGCTGAGGAAGAACTCCCAGTTGGCACGCTCGGTCTCGCGCAGAGGGATCTGCGGCGCCATGTTGAGCGCTTTGCGCGAGCTGTCGCTCTTGTCCTTGGCGGGGCACACTTCCACACACAATCGGCAGCCGGTACAGTCTTCCACAGATACCTGGATGGTGTACAGATGGTCCGGCAGTTCGCGCCACCTGGCAGGGGTGTATTTGAAGGTGGACGGCGCGTTCTGCACCAGATTCTTGTCGTAGACTTTGGCGCGGATGACCGAGTGCGGGCAGATGTAGACGCACTTTCCGCACTGGATGCAGATGTCCGGCTCCCAGACGGGCACCTCCAGCGCGATGTTGCGCTTCTCCCACGCGGCGGTGCCAACGGGGTAGGTGCCATCCTCCGGGAACGCGCTGACCGGGAGCAGGTCGCCTCGCCCTGCTATCAGCTCTGCCGTCACCCGCTTGACGAACTCGGGGGCGTGCTCTGGCACTACAGGCAGACGGTCGAAAGTGCTGGTTGCCTGGGTGGGCACTTGCACCTCGTACAGGTTGTCCAGCGCGGCGTCGACCGCTGCGAAGTTCTGCTGGACCACCGCCTCACCGCGTCGCCCGTAGGTTTTGCGGATCGCCTCCTTGATTTTCGCGATGGCTTCGTCGCGTGGAAGCACGCCGCTCAGCGCGAAGAAACAGGTCTGCATGATGGTGTTGATGCGCACGCCAAGCCCCGTTTGCTTCGCGACCTCGTACGCATTGATGACGTAGAACCGGAGCTTTTTGTCGATAATCTGCTGTTGTACCGAACGCGGCAGGTGATCCCATACCTCTTCGGGACCGAAGGGGCTGTTCAGCAAGAAGGTTGCGCCTTCCTCTGCCATGTCCAGCACATTGTAGCGCTCCAGGAAGTGGAACTGGTGGCAGGCGACGAAGTTCGCGCGCTGAATCAGGTAGGTGCCCAGAATGGGGCGTGCACCGAAGCGCAGGTGGGATACCGTCACCGCGCCGGACTTCTTGGAGTCGTACACGAAGTAGCCCTGCGCGTAGTTGGGCGTCTCCTCACCGATGATTTTGATCGAGTTCTTGTTCGCGCCGACAGTTCCGTCCGCGCCCAGCCCCCAGAACACCGCGCGCACCACATCGGGCGACTCGGTGCTGAAGCTAGGGTCTACGTCCAGGCTGGTGTGCGTGACGTCGTCGAGAATGCCCACCGTGAAGTGGTTCTTAGGCTTGTCGTTGCCGAGTTCGTCGTACACCGCCTTGACCATCGCCGGGGTGAACTCTTTGGACGAGAGCCCGTAGCGTCCGCCGATGACTCGTGGCACGCGCTCGAAGGGCAGGGTGTCGTGGAGCATCGCCTCGCTGAGGGCGGTCATCACGTCCTGATAGAGCGGCTCGCCCAGCGCGCCTGGCTCCTTGGTGCGGTCCAGCACCGCGATGGCTTTCACGGTGCTCGGCAGGGCGTTTAGGAAGTGTTCGCGCGAGAACGGGCGGAACAGCCGTACCTTCACCAACCCGACCTTTTCGCCTTTCTCCAGCAGAACCTGCACCGTCTCCTCGGCAGTGCCACAGCCTGAACCCATCATCACGATGACGTACTCGGCGTCGGGCGCACCCACGTAATCGAACAGGTGGTACTGCCTGCCGACGATACTGGCGAACCGGTCCATCGCCTTCTGCACGATACCCGGCGTTGCCAGGTAGAAGGGGTTGATGCGCTCTCGGCTCTGGAAGAAGGCGTCGGGGTTCTGCGCGGTTCCACGGATGACCGGGCGATCGGGAGTTAATGCCCGCTGGCGGTGCGCCTGTACGAGCTCGTCGCTGATCATGGCGCGCATATCCTCTTCGGTCAACTGCTCGATCTTCATGATCTCGTGGGAGGTGCGGAAGCCGTCGAAGATATGCAGGAACGGCACGCGCGCCTCCAGCGTGCTCGCCTGCGCGATCAGCGCCATGTCCATCACTTCCTGCGCGTTGTTGGCGAACAGCATCGCCCAGCCCGTAGAGCGACATGCCATCACGTCGCTGTGGTCCCCGAAAATAGAGAGAGCGTGTGTTGCCACCGTTCGCGCGGCGATGTGGAACACCGTGCTGGTTAACTCGCCCGCGATCTTGAACATGTTGGGGATCATTAGCAGTAGCCCCTGGCTGGAGGTGAAGGTAGCGGTCAACGCACCGGTCTGCAGAGCCCCATGCACCGCTCCTGCTGCTCCCGCTTCGGACTGCATCTCGCGCACATGGGGCACCGTGCCCCAGATGTTGGGGATGCCTTTGCTTGCCCATTCATCGCTGAGCTCGCCCATGGGGGAGGAGGGGGTAATGGGGTAGATGGCAATCACTTCGTTCGTGCGGTAAGCGACGTATGCCGCCGCTTCGTTTCCGTCTATCGTCGTATATTTGCGTCCCATCGTTGTAGCCCTTTCTGTGTCGCGTTGTCAGCCGTGCACCGGCTATTTCACAGGCGTTTCGCCTGACCTGCCTGGTTTCACGCACTCTAGCGGTCGATTCACTACACCAAATATAGTACACCAGCTTTAGCGATTTGAAAAGAGCACAAGGAATCTTTTGCAATCTGCAGGAACTTCTCTCTGACTGTCCAATTCCGGGATAGAAGCGTCTTTGGTTGCTATCGCAACAGGGGCACGCGCTTGCGTCACCCTGAGCGGCCCGGATGTCATTCTGAGCAGATCGAATGTCATTCTGAGCGAAGCGAAGAATCTCTTGGGCTGGATGTCAAAAACGAGATGCTTCACTTCGTTCAGCATGGCGTTTGGTGTCATTCTGAGCGAAGCGAAGAATCCCAACCGAGATGCAGAACTTCGTTTAGCATGACAAGGGGGTTGGCGCTCAGCATGACAAGGGTTGCCAGCATGACGACGAAAGAGACCTTATTACCTGAAGGTAGCGTTACCCATGCCCGAATCGGGTGCACAGATATTCCTAGCAACGGTCAGCGGCAACTACCGCGAGGGGTTTCACCGGATCGCGCGGGAGTACCAGCGTCTTCATCCCGACGTGCAGGTGAAGGTGCAGGTGATGCCGGTCAACGGCTACGAGACGTGGCTTCGCACCCAAATCCCCGGCGCGGGCGATAAGGCGCCAGACATCTTCAACGCCAATTACGCCTGGGGGATGTACGAGAAAGGTCTGCTGGTCAATCTTGCGCCGTTTCTCCACCAGCGCAACCCCTACACGGGCAAGCCCTGGATCAAGACCCTGAACCCGCAGTTTATCGAGAAGTTCAAAACCGCCGGAGGAGTCTCGTTCGTAACGGTAGACTTCGTGGAGATCGGCTTTTACTACAACGCCAGTCTGTTGCGCAAGCTGGGATTGCGCCCGCCGCGCACTTGGGAAGAGATGCTCGCCCTGGCGGAGCGGATACGTGCCGAGGGTTATCTGCCGTTCGCCGTGCCGGGCAACGCCGATTCCTACTGGTCGGGCACGGTCGGCTGGATTGTGCGCTTTTTTACCGACGCCTACACGCGGCAGTGGGTGCCTCTGGTGATGTCGCGCCCGGGCGACTGGGATTACGACCCGACGCGCAACGCCCATTTCCGCCTGAATCTGAACGACCCCTATAACGATTCGCTGGTGATTATCAACGGGGAGCGACTGCTGGATGCGGTGCGCCGGCGGTTGATTCGCTTTGACGGGGCGCGATTTGCCGAGCTGTATGCCCATCTCAAACACTTCTCGCGTTTCTGGCAGAAGGGGTTTCACGGCGCGAATTCGATCACGGCATATAACCTGTTTCTCACCGGGCGCGCGGCGATCCTGCTGGAAGGTTCGTGGCTGATTGGCGACCTGATGCAGGATATGGCGGACCTGCCCGCGCGGGCACGCTTCGACTGGAGCATCTTTCCCGTACCGCCGCTGACCGCGTCGCGCTTCCGGATACCGCCATTTCGAGGGGTGGGGGGTCCCGGGCTGGTGTTGGGGGTGGTGAAGAAGAACCCTCAGCAAACGGCGCGGGTGATAGACTTTCTGATGTTCCTGACCAGTCCGCGCGGGGCACAGATTCTGGTGGACGAGGCGGTACGCAACCGCCGCGCCCTCAGCGGTCCGATACTCATCCCCGGCGTGAGGGTGCCTGCCGAACTGCAGGCGTACTATCGCCCCTTCGAAGGCAGGGGATTCGAAAAGCTCTCCTTCCGCGGGCTGATGGACGAGCAGGAGTCGGTGTGGCAGTGGACGGTGTGGGCACAGCGTTACATGGAAGGGCGCATCTGCCTGCCGGAGTTCCTGACGCGCTATCAGCGTCTGATGGAGGAGGCGGTGCCGCGGGTTATCGCTATGCAAAAGCTGGACATGAATCCGCACACGAAGGATACCCCCTCATGAGCAAGCATCGCACCGCTCTGTTCGTCATCGTGCTGATGCTAGCGCCGACGCTGATACTGCTGGCACTGTTCAATTACTATCCGGCAGTGCTGGGACTGTCGCGTGCGTTCACCCGTTGGGAGACGGGCGAGGAGCCGCAATGGATAGGCATCGGCAACTTTGTCGCTATGTGGCACGATGAGTTTCTGCGTCTGAGCCTGCGCAATCTGCTGATTCTGCTGATAGCCAGTGTGCTCAAAACGCTCACGATGCCCCTGCTGGTCGCGGAACTGTTGATGAGCCTGCGCTCACCGCGATGGCAGTATATCCTGCGCACCGCCTTCATCCTGCCGATGGTGGTGCCGGGCATGGTCACCATGCTGTTGTGGAGTTTCATCTACGATGGTAGTGTGGGACTGCTGAATCAGGTGCTGGAACTGCTGGGGATGGGAGGGCTTACCCGCTCGTGGCTGGGTGAGTCGGGCACGGCGTTGTGGGCGATTATCGGCATCGGCTTCCCCTGGGCGGGTGGATTAGCACTACTGATCTATCTCGCGGGGCTGAACCAGATCTCGGGCGACGTGTGGGATTCCTGTCAGGTGGACGGTGTCAGCGGGTTGAAGCGGGTGTGGTATGTGGACCTGCCCCTGCTGTTGCCCCAGGTGCGCTTGCTGGTGATCCTGACCCTCATCGGCACTCTGCAAGACTTCGGCAGTATCCTGATCCTGACAGGCGGCGGACCGGGGCTTGCCACGCACGTTCCCGCCCTGCACATGTACTTTCAGGCGTTTCGTTTCGGGCACCTGGGTTACGCCGCCGCTATCGGTTTGACGCTGTTTGGGGCGATATTTGCGCTATCACTACTCAATCTCTTGTGGGGAAGGAGGCTGGAGCGACTGCCATGAGGAGCAAGCGTCGGCGAAGAGTGCGCTTTGCGCAAGTGCTGTCTGCAAGCGTGCTGGCAGTGTTGCTTGCCCTCTCGCTGTTGCCTTTTGGAATGATGCTTCTGCTTTCGCTGAAGACCAACGCCGACATTTTCACACGCTTCTGGGGGTTGCCCCTGCCCCCACGCTGGGACTTCTATGCGCAGGCGGCGTCCGCCCTGAGGGGGTATTTGCTGAACACGCTGATTGTGACGGCGGTGGTGGTGCCCGGGGTGCTGTGGCTCAGCTCGCTATCGGGATATGCGTTGGCGCGGCTGGCGTTTCGGGGGCGCGATACCGTGTTCGCACTGATTCTGGCTCTGCTGGTGGTTCCGGGCATCCTCACGCTGATCCCTACCTACGCGCTGGTGCAGAGCATGGGGCTACTGAACACGCGCTGGGCGCTGATCCTGCCCTACCTGGCGGGTGGACAAGTGCTGGGAGTGGTGTTGTGCCGAACCTTTTTCGCCAGTCTGCCCGATGAGCTGTTCGAAGCCATGCGGTTGGACGGTGCGGGGGATGTGCACATCTATCGGTACCTCGCCTTGCCCCTCTCCCTGCCGACGCTGGCGACCATTGCCATCATGACCACGCTGGGTATCTACAATGATTACATCTGGCCGCTCGTGACCATCAGCGATAGCAGTCTGCAGACCTTCACCGTGGGGGTCACGCGCTTTGCGGGCGAGTTCAATCTGGATTACGGACCCACGCTGGCGGGCTATGTGATCGGCAGTCTTCCGCTGATTGCGCTCTTCGCGATAGGGATGCGCGCCTTCGTGCAGGGAGTGACCAGCGGGGCGTTGAAGGCTTAAAGCACTGCGGGGGAGAGGCGAGCGGCAATGGCTGACGCCGGTGTGATTCGCCCGAAGGTTGCCCATCACAGCGGGAGTAAGGGGATGGACGGTCCGTTCAGGCAGGAATCTGTCCCTTGCTTCGCGAAAGGAATTAAACGCATAACTGCTGTGGAACTGGTTCGGATGCTCCGTATGCGTCTCTGGCACAGTCTGTTCGCGCTGGTACTCTGTCTGTTACTCTGCACCCCTCTGGCTGATGGACGGGAGAGCGATGTGGTGACCATCCGCCTGGCGAACATCCCCTTGCGCAGTGCTACTGGGGTGCAGAACCTGGCGGAGCTGGCGGTGTTTGACGCCTTCTTTAAGAAGCATCCCAACTACCGCTACGAGAGGGTGACGGGTCTCGCTCTGCCCGAAGGGCTGGCGGAGGCTCAGCAAATGATGGCGTTCGCGGCTGATCGGGCTCCCGATGTGTTTGACCTGAGCATTCGGCAGGTGCAGAACTACATTCGACAGGGGCTTCTGTACCCGCTGGACGACATCATCCGCGAATACCGCAAGCAGAACCCCCGTTGGAGACCGCCATCGCTGGGCTTAACCGAGCACCATTACGACGCCGCCCGCGGTCCCGACGGCAGGCTATATGCCATTGTCAGTGACTACTGGATCCTGGGATTATGGTATCGGCGCGACCTGTTCGAGGAGGCGGGCATCGTGCCGCCCCGTCCTCCCAAGGACTGGCAGGAGTTCTTCGAGTTCGCCCAGCGGCTGACCTTCCCGGAAAAGCGGGTGAAAGGCGCACGTTTCCAGACGGGACAGTACGGTACCGCCCTGCGCACCGGCTATACGGCGGGCTACATCTTCACCAACTTCGTCTACCAGGCGAACGGAGACATGACTATGCAGGAGCGCACCTGCCCCTACGACGGCACGGTGAACGAGTTCCGGCAGGAGGACAAGGTGTGTCTGTGTCGCAAGTGTAGGCGGAGCCTAGCGAATCAGCCCCCACGCTGGAAGGCTGCTTACGGGCGCGAACCAGGGCAGAGGGCACTGCGTTTCTACAAACGCCTGCGCTGGACGGAGTGGGTGCGCTGTCCCGACTGCGCAACGCCGAACAACCTGCCGGTGGCGGTGTGTCCCAAGTGCAAAGAAGAAAATCCTCTGCGCGCGAAGGTGGAGCAGGTCACCTGCCGGGTATGTGGCACGGTGATACCGGTCAAGCCGGAGCAGTGCTGGTTCGTGTGCAAGCAATGTGGGCGCGACCTGCGCGGTGTACCTATCATTACCGGCGTCGTGTGTGTGGGCGGAGACCCGGTGGAGATGTTCCTGCGCGGCGAGATCGCCATGATGTTAGACCATATTAACCCGCAGGTGATCGACCAGGTACTGACGCAGGGGGGCTTGCGTCCCGACCAGATTGGGCTGGGTCCGCCGCCCAGCGCGGGAAAAGGGGGTGTGCGCGCCGTATTGACGGGAGGGCGTGCGTGGTGCATCAGCGCGCGGGCGGCACGCGATCCCCGGGTGCTTCGGGCGGCGTGGGAGTATCTGGTCTTCCGCTGTAGCGAGGAGGCACAGCGAATCATCACTGAGGTTTATGTGCGCAACGGCTACCCGCACCTGATCCGCCCGCAGATGCTCAAGAAGTTCGGCTTCATGGAGGAGCATGAAGACTACGAGCCGACCTTCCGCAGGGCTATGGAGGACGCGCCCAAATACGGACGCATTCAGCCGCACGACCCCTATTACCAGCATGTGGAGGGGCATGAGCTGGCGGTGCCCATCGACACCATCCTCTACGACGGCGGGCAATACAAGGACCCCGCAAAGGTCATCCAGACCAGCATGAGCGAGGTCAACGCCAAGCTCTACCGCGTGGTGCCGCCAGAGGTGGAGCGTCGCCGCAACTTGTGGGGGACGGTGATCTTCCTATTGACCGCGCCGCTGGTGCTGTATGGCTTCGTGTGGGCGATGCGCGAGCAGTCCGAAGTGCATGTGGGCGCACTGCAGGCGAAGGCGACGCAGGTGGTAGGCTCGGGTGCGCGCCGCCGCTACAACACCCTCATCGCGTGGCTGGTGATGTTGCCTGCCCTGTTGACGGTTGCCCTGTGGCAGTATCTGCCGCTGATACGGGGCACGCTAATGGCGTTTTACGATTACAAAATCTATGGCAAGAGCGACTTCGTGGGTCTGGCAAACTTCATCGAGGTCATGACCAGCCCCGACTTCTGGAACTCCGTGCGGGCAACGGTGGAGTATGTCGGATTGAACCTGGCGATCGGCTTTGTCGCGCCCATCTTTCTCGCTCTGCTTCTACACGAGGTGCCGAGGGGCAAGATTCTGTTCCGGGTCATCTTCTATCTGCCGGCGGTCACCACCGGGTTGGTGATCATGTTCCTGTGGAAGATGTTTTATGACCCCACGCCCTACGGCTTTTTGAACCGCATCCTGATTCCGATACTGCACGCCCTGCACCTGATCCCGCAGGATGTGCGCTATATCGACTGGCTACACACGCCTGGGCTGGCGATGCTGTGTGTGGTGATACCCGGGGTGTGGGCGGGAGCAGGACCGGGTAGCCTGATTTACCTCGCCGCGCTGAAGACCGTGCCCGAAGAGCTGTATGAAGCCATCGCCGTGGACGGCGGCAACTTCTGGCACAAGATGTGGTATATCATGTTTCCTGTGCTGAAGCCGTTGATCCTCATCAATTTCATAGGCGCGTTCATCGGCAGTTTCCACGCCATGCAGAACGCGTTCGTGATGACGGGAGGTGGACCAGCAAACTCCACCATGGTGCTGGGCATCCATATCTGGACCAACGCCTTCCTGTACCTGCGGTTCGGCTATGCCACAGCGATGGCGTGGGTGCTGGGCTCCGTGCTGATCGGCTTCACCATTCTGCAGTTGCGCATCCTGAAGCAGGTGGAGTTCCGCGCGGCGCACGCACTGGAGTGATTGGCGATGGCGCTGTTTGGCCCTTGTGAACAACGCACATTAACTGCCCGAGCGGTTTATGCGTTCATCTACACCGTGCTGGTGCTGGGCTCGGTGACGATGGTGTGTCCGTTTCTGCTGATGCTGGGGGCGTCGCTGACCAGCGATACCGACTTCGATGACTGGCGCGTCCTCCCCGCCTACGTGCACGACGATACCGCCCTCTTCCGCAAGTGGATGAGCGACCGCTACGGAGCGGACTTTAACATCGCTCGCCGAATCCACCAGCTGAATGTGACCAACTTTCGGTTTCTGGAAGAGATACCCGACTACCGCGTGCACGACCCGAAGGTCATACGACGGGTAGACGATTGGCGGGCGTGTGTCCGCACGCTACCCGACGAATGGGTGAAAGCCTTCTTCATCGACGACCGGCGCACCCGACCCACCAATCAGCGCTATGCCCGCTGGTTGATGGAGCGTTTCCACAACGACATCACGGCGTTCAATCGCCCCTACGAGACGCTATACACCAGCTTCACCGAAGTGGCGCCGTTCGAGTATGAGCTCACGCACAAATCGCGTCGGGAGACGGCTCCTTTGCGCCAGCTGTATCTCGAGTTCCGGCGCACTCTGCCCGCACATGACCTGATGCCCATCCTTGCCACCGATGGCTTTGTGGCGTGGGTGGAACGGCATATCGGCGGGGTGGAGGAGCTGAACGCCCTGCTGGGCACGCGCTACCGGTCGCTCAACGAGGTGCTGTTCCCCTCGCAACGATCGAAAGACCCTCGGTGGCGCCAGCTGTGGCACCGCTATGTGCGCGAAAGGTTCCCTCTGCTGTTCGTGCAGGTAGAGGGCAACTGGCACTGGCAGTGGCAGGAGTTCCTGTACCGCAGGCACGGGATACGGGAAGCGGGCGCGTTCCCCGCGACCATGCCGGAGGACGCCCGATTCTTTGCGGACTGGGTGCTGTTTGTGGATACCGTGGTGCCGGCTGAAGCCAAGAGGCTGGTAACGGTGGAGGGATGGTGGCGCGAATGGCTTCGCCAAAAGTACGGTAGCCTCCAGCGGGTGAACGCCGTGCACGGCACATCGTGGACGCGCTGGGAGGAGGTTTATCCGCCCCGTGCCGAGACCGATGTGCTCACCTTCTGGCGCCACAAAGAGGAGATTCGGCGCGAGTTTCTCACGCGCAACTATCGGCTGGTGCTGGATTACATCCTGTTCCTCGGGCGTGCGCTGTGGAACACCTTTGTGCTGGTGGTGATGACGGTGCTGGGGCACCTGACGGTACAGCCGCTGGCGGCGTATGGGCTATCGCGTTTCAACCTGCCGTATGCGCACAAGATTCTGCTGGCACTGCTGGCGACGATGGCGTTCCCCGCCGAGGTGGCGATGATCCCCAACTTCCTGCTGATCAAGGAGCTGGGCTTGCTCAACACCTACTGGGCGCTGATACTGCCCAGCTTGGCGAGCGGTATGGGCATCTTCCTGTTGAAAGGCTATTTCGACAGCCTGCCGCAGGAGCTGTACGAGGCGGCGATGCTGGACGGGGCAGGGGAACTGCGCATGTTCTGGAACATCACCGTGCCGCTCGCCATGCCCATCCTGGCGGTGATCGCACTGGGGTCGTTCACCTCCGCTTACGGCGGGTTCATGTGGGCGTTCCTGGTCGTCCAGAAGCCGGAGATGTGGACGATGATGGTGTTCCTGTGGCAGTTAGGGCGCGAGAGCTACCCATGGGTGTGGATGGCGAGCCTGGTCATCGCCGCACTGCCCACCTTGCTGGTGTTTATCTTCGCGCAGAAGATTATCCTGCGAGGCATCATCGTGCCCACGATGAAGTGAGAGATTGCGAATCTGTTACTACTCCACCCGCTCCAGAGCGCAGTCGTCCCAAGTGACGTGCCCTTCGTCGTACTTACAGCCGATCACCGTTTCCAGGATGAAGCGCACGCAGGTGGTCTTCTCGCTTGCCGTGAACACCTTCTCCAGTCGGCGATACGGTCCCGCTTCACGCACGGCGACCGGCTCGTGTTCCCGTAGCACCATGCCACAGGGCGCCATCTCCTGAACGATGAGCGCGGCCCGGTCGCCCGGGCTAGTGCCGAAGCCTTTACCCCGCAGGTCTACCGCCCGCACCCATGCACTTGCCCGGTAAGTGGCACCTGGCACAACCGCTACATCCTGATAGATGACCGTGTGCCCGTTGGCGTCGGCGTGGGTGCGAACCGCCTGGCTTCCGCTATGTATTTGGGGCAAGCCCCAGTCCGGTGGTGGAAAAAACCGATTCCCACGGTCCGGGCCAAAAGCTATGAGCTCAAGCAGCTCTTCGCCCTACGCTATGAGCCGGACGAAGAGGCAGAAGGTGTGCTACACAATTTTTAGGGTAAGTCTCCAGAATCCCCCCGTCTGTCCGGGCCCAAAGCCGCCTAAACCGACTCTGGCGCTTTCTCCATCACCCCGCCCTGCAAAACCCGTGGACCCTCACGAGCACACACTTGACACGATCCATGAGGGTATGGTATGTTAGCCTTAGAGCCACAAGGCGATGGGGCTCGCCTAAACCGCCCTATGGGCTGATAGCTCCTACCTTCGGGGGGAGCTTATTTGTTTTATGCGTCCCCCTGTCTCAGGAGGTCAAGATGGAGAATGTCTGGTTTAATGCGGCCCTATGGCTGGGATTGGCCCTTTTCGCCACTCTGCTCTCGATCTGGCTGCGCTTCTCGGTGGCCCTCACGGAGATCGTGGTGGGGG
>PSLZ01000055.1:0-14163 GCA_040289885.1 Armatimonadota bacterium
GCGAGCGACCCGTACTGCGCATCTACGGACGGCTCTATCGGCTACAGCAGTTTGAGGTACTGACCCCTGCCGACACCGAGAGGCTGGTGCGCTCGATCTGTCCCGACCGCAACTGGGAGGAACTGCAGACCGACCGCAGTACCGACTTCGGTATCTCGCACCAGAACAAAGCCCGTTTCCGTGTCGCCGCATACTGGCAAAAGAACACGCTGGCGATGAACCTCCGTCTCATCCCTTACAAGATGTTGACCTTCGAGGATCTAGGGTTGGGGCGCGAGGTGATTGACCTCCTGTACGAGCCACGTGGTCTGATCCTCATCACGGGACCCACCGGTTCGGGTAAAACCACCACGCTGGCAACCATGATCGACTGGATTAATACCCATCGAGATTGCCACATCATCACCATCGAGGACCCGATTGAATACTATCACTCGCCGAAGAAGTCGATCGTCTCCCAGCGGGAGGTAGGTGTGGATGTACCCACCTTCGCCGATGGCGTCGTACGCGCCCTGCGTGAGGACCCGGACGTGATCCTGGTAGGCGAAATGCGCGACCTGCGCACGATCCAAGCGGCGATCACCGCAGCCGAAACCGGGCACCTAGTCTTCTCCACCCTGCATACCACGGGTGCAGCCAAAACCGTAGACCGCATCACCGACGTCTTTCCGCTGGACCAGCAGGAGCAGATCCGCGTGCAGTTGTCCACCAACCTCGTGGCGGTTATCTCCCAGCAGTTACTGCCGCGCATCGACCGCCCCGGGCGCGTGGCAGCGTTCGAAGTGATGATCTGCACCCCAGCCATCCAGCACATGATTCGCGACCACAAGACCTACAGCATCTACTCCGCTATCCAGACAGGACAGCAATGGGGGATGTGTACGCTGGACTCGTTCCTGCTCTCGCTCTACCGCAAGGGCATTATCGATAAGGACGAGATGATGCGTATCGCCGACCGCCCCGAGGAGATCGCCGAGAAACTGGGCGAGACCGAAGTGCACCGCGCGGCGGACACCCAGGCGACCACCGTGCAAACCACCGCGCAGGCGGTGCAGACGCCACGTCCTCCAGGCTCCAAGAGCGGCCAATGACGCACAGCCCGCTCCGCAACCTCCGGAGCGGGCCACTCCTGTATCTTTACGAGAAATTGCCCTGAAGACTTGACAAAGGTTGCACCGATAACTAAGATGGGATAAAAAGCGGGTATAATTCTGATGTCCGTTTGCGTGACTGCCGATTGACCGCACCTTTCGAAGGGAACCTTCACAGGGCAATAGCAGTCTGACTGTACAGAACATTGTGCAACGAAAGGTTGTTGGAGACGAAAATTGAGCAACCTCGGTGATAGCACCATCGAGCCAGTTGACCTTACCGGTGCTGCAGAAGGCACCTCTGCAGGCGCAGTGGGTATCATGAAGGAGGCACCGCCTTCGGACGGTTGACCTCTTTTCGCCCCCTTCCTCACGCGCCTCGTGTGTGCGTTCTGCAGCACGAGGCGCATCGCTTTTACTGGCAATCCACAGCAGGAAGGAGACGGGCAAAAGATGAAACCATCTGAGTTTCTCAGACAGGCGGAGGAGATTCGCCAAAGCGAGCAGTCCCTGCGCTGGGAAGGCACTTTTGCGGACTATCTGGAGATCGTCACCAAGAACCCGCAGGTGGCGGACCTCGCGCACGCCCGCGTGTACGACATGATTATGTCCGCTGGCGTAGACGAGCCCGAAGGTCAGCCCAAGCAGTATCGCTTCTTCCGCACCGAAATCTTCGGGCTGGATAAGACCCTCCAGCAGATTGTGGAAGAGTACTTCGCACCGGCGGCGCGACGGCTGGATGTGCGCAAGCGAATCCTGATGCTGGTCGGCCCCGTCGGCGGCGGCAAGTCCACCCTCGTGACCATGCTCAAGCGGGGGCTGGAGCGCTACTCCCGCACCGACGAGGGCGCGGTCTACGCTATCAAAGGCTGTCCCATGCACGAGGAACCCCTGCACCTGATCCCGGAGGATTTGCGCCTCGATTTTCGCCGCCAGTTCGGCATCTATATCGAGGGCGACCTGTGCCCCGTGTGCCGATGGAGGCTGAAGGAAGAGTTCGGCAGCAAGATCGACCAAGTGCCGGTGGAGCGCATCTTCTTCTCGGAACGCAACCGGATCGGCATCGGCACTTTCAAGCCCTCCGACCCCAAGTCGCAGGACGTGTCGGAACTGACGGGCAGTGTGAACCTGCAGATGCTGACCGAAATCGGCGTGGAGAGCGATCCGCGCGTGTACAACTTCGATGGCGAGCTGAACATCGCCAACCGCGGCATTATGGAATTCATCGAAATGCTCAAGGCGGACAAGCGGTTCCTGTATGAGCTCAACACCGTTGCGGGCGAGCAAATGATTAAAGCCTCGCGCTTTGCACTCATCTACTGCGACCTTGTTGTCGTGGCTCACACGAATGAGTATGAGTACAATGCCTACTTCTCTAACAAAGAGAACGAGGCGATGATTGACCGCATCTTCGTGGTCAAAGTGCCATACAACCTGCGCGTCAGCGACGAAGTGCGTATCTACGAGAAGCTCATCGCCCAAAGCGAGGTACAGGAAGACGGTGTAGACCTCAAGAAAGTGCACATCGCGCCCCACGCTCTGCGCGTCGCCAGCATGTTCGCGGTGCTCAGCCGCTTGAAGCCGTCCAAAAAGAGTGGGCTCAGCCTGATGACCAAGATGAAGCTCTATGACGGCGAGAAGCAGGTGGGGGACTGGGACCAGCGGCACCTGAAGGAACTGCAGGAAGAGTACCCCGACGAGGGGATGCAGGGGGTGTCGCCGCGCTTCATCATCAACCGCATCTCCAGCGCGATCGCTCGCAGTGGCAAATCCTGCATCACGCCGATTGACGTCCTACGCAGTCTGCGCGATGGTATCGCCGAATACACCAGCAACGAAGAGGAGAAGCGCAAACTGCTAGGGCTGATCGACGAGGTGCGCAAAGAGTACGACGAACTGGCCAAGAAGGAGATCCAACGGGCGTTCGTCTTCTCCTACGAGAAGGCGGCGCAGACCCTGCTGGACAACTATCTGGATAACGTAGACGCCTACTGCAATCGCGCCAAGGTGAAGGACCCCATCACCGGCGAGGATGTGGAGCCCGACGAGCGGCTCATGCGTTCCATCGAGGAACAGATCGGCATCTCCGAGAACGCTAAGCGCGAGTTCCGGGAGGGCATCCTGCGTTCCGTCGCCTCGCTGGCGCGGCGGGGCGTGCGCTTCGACATCCACAGCGACGAGCGGCTCAAGGAAGCTATCGAGCGCAAGCTGTTCGCCGACCTGAAGGATGTGGTGAAGATTACTACCTCTGTCACCACGCCTAATGAAGAGCAGTTGAAGAAGATGAACGAGGTGGTAGACCGCCTGTGCAACGAGCACGGCTACTGCCCCGTGTGCGCCAGCGAGGTCATGCGCTACGTCGGGACCCTGTTGAACCGATAGCACGAAACACTCCCCTCTCCCGCAGAGCCGGGAGAGGGGCAAAGAGGTGAGCAGAGATGTGGCAGAACCCGCCGTTTATCCTGTCGCAAGACCCCTGGGACCTACACCATCGGGCAGAGCGTGACCGACAACGCCACAACGAAAAGGTCAAGGAGGTCATCAAGCAGAACCTGGGCGAGATCATCAGCCAGCAGGACATTATCACCGCGCACGACGGCAAGATCGTGAAGATACCCGTGCGGGGGCTGGAACTGCCGCGAATCCGCTTCGATCCCAACCAGGGCAAGCGCGTCGGGCAGGGACCGGGCGGCTCGCAACCGGGCGACATCATCGGACGCCAGCCAGGCGAGGGGCAGGGCACCGGCAAACAGGCAGGAACCGAGCCCGGCGTGGACTTCTATGAGGCAGAGTTTACCATCGAGGAGCTGATGGCGCTGGTGTTCGAAGACCTGCACCTGCCCAACCTGCAGGAAAAGGGCCGTAAACAGGTGATGGCAGACACCACCCAGTTCAACACCATCGCCCGCAAGGGTCCTCTTTCCAACATCGACCGCAAGCGCACGTTGCTGGAGGCATACAAGCGCAGTGCAAAGGAAGGCAAACCCGGCTTCAAGATTCACGCCGACGACAGACGATTCCGTTCGTGGGAAGTGGTGCCAGAGCCTCAGCGCAACGCGGTCATCTTCGCCATGCGGGACGTCTCGGGTAGCATGGGCGAGTTCGAAGCCTATATCTGCCGCTCGTTCTACTTCTGGATGCTTCGCTTCCTGCGCACCAAATACACCAACACCGAGATCGTGTTCATCACCTGTCACACGATAGCCAAGGAAGTGGACGAGCAGGAGTTCTTCGCAGCAGGCGATTCGGGCGGAACGAAGCTCTCGGAGGCGTATAAACTGGCATTGGACATCATCGACAAACGATACAGCCCGCGCGAATGGAACATCTATCCCTTCCTCTTCTCGGACGGCTATAACTGGGGTGACCATGAGGTGGTGCAATTGGTGGAGCAGATGGCGTCTATCAGCAACCTCATCGGCTATGGGGAGATCGCAGACGAGCTGTGGGGGCATACCGATGCCTTTGCGCCGCTGGGACAGGCGCTGTACGAGCGGTTCGCCAACGACCCGCGCGTGGTGCTGGTGCGCATCACCAACAAAGAGGACGTCTGGCCCGCGCTGAAGCGGTTCTTCAGCAAACACCCGGAGGTCGAACAGTTATGACCGCACAGGAACGCGCTGAACTGGAGCAGTTTATCGAGCAGGCGTGGGAGACTGCCATCGCCATGGGGCTGGACCCCTTCCCCGTGCATTTCGAGCTTGTACCTGCGCACGTGATCTATGAGGTCGGCTCGTATGGGCTACCGGCGCGCTTTTCGCACTGGACGTTCGGACGCGACTACCACCGCCAAAAGACACTATACGAATACAATATCGCGCGCATCTACGAGCTGGTCATCAACACCGACCCTGCGCAGGCGTTCCTGTTGGAGAACAACTCTCTGCTTGCCAACAAGATGGTGGCGGCGCATGTGATAGGGCACTCCGACTTCTTCAAGAACAACACCTATTTTGCTCATACCGACCGGCGCATGGTGGAGCGGGCACGCCTTCATGCCGACCGCATCCGCCAGTACGAGATGGAGTACGGTCCCCAGCGCGTGGAGCAGTTTCTGGACGCCGTGCTGAGCATCGAGGAGCATATTGACCCAGTGGAGCCGACCTACCGTCGCCTCAAGCCGGAAGACTACCGACACCAGAAGCCAGCTCTTACCCGCCCGACCAGCGAGTTCGACGACCTGCTGGGGCGCGTAGAGGCTTCCGAACCGACCTCTGCCCGGCGTATCCCGCCTGAACCGGAAAAAGACCTCCTGCTCTTTCTGCGCGACTACGCGCGGGACCTCGAGGACTGGCAACGCGACATCATCGGCATCGTGCGCGAGGAGATGCTCTACTTCCTGCCCCAAATCCGCACCAAAATCATGAACGAAGGCTGGGCATCGCTGGTGCACGAGCGCATTCTGGAATCATTGCCCCTCACCCCCACCGAGCATCTCGAGTTCCGTCGGATGCACTCCAGCGTGCTCTCGCCGGGTTCACGTATGAGCATCAATCCCTATTACGTGGGCTATCAGATATTGCGCGACATCGAACGCCGTTGGAACGGTGAGCCACCCGACGAAGACGAGCAGGTAGAGTCCGACTGGCTGGAGCGACCCAAACCGCGCCCCCAGGGCGAAGGCTGGCAGAAACTGCTGGAAGTGCGCGAGATGGAGTGCGACGTTACCTTCCTGCGTAAGTACCTCACCGAAGGACTGGTAAAGCGGCTGGACCTCTACACCTACAAACTGGAAGAGGTAAACGGCGACCTGGTGTGGCGCATCCAGGAGACCGATTGGGAGAAGGTGCGCGACGCCCTGCTGGAGTCGATGACCAATTTCGGCGTGCCGGTGGTCACGGTGGAGGACGGCGACTACGAACGCCGTGGCGAACTGTACCTGAAACACCACTACGACGGCAAACCGCTGGACATCGAATACACCACGCGCACGCTCAGAAACATCGCCGCCATCTGGGGACGGCCGGTGCACCTAGAGACGGTCGCCGACGGCGCACGGCTGATCTTTACCTGCGACGGGCAACAGGTCAAACAGCGAAAGGCGTAACACGTTCTTAACAATCGCCCGCTGGCGCGTGACTTGACACACCGCCTCTCTCAGGATACACTAGCATACAGTTCAAGAATACGGGTCTGGAGGTCTACATTCATTGGGAACGGCTTATACTCCGGGTCTGGCGGTCAGTGCCCATGCTCTGATCCGTAAAACGCGGCGCTTGCCCTTGAAGGGAGCGGTGACCGTGCAGGAGGGGCAGGAGGTGACCCCGGACACGGTTGTCGCCCGGGCGGAGATACCGGGTGTGATGCAGACGGTCAGGGTGGCGGAACAGCTGGGCGTTCAGCCGGACGAACTGCCCCGAATGCTGAAGGTGAAGGTGGGCGATACGGTGCAGGTGGGCACTCTGCTTGCCGAGTCGCGCGGGTTGTTCGGTCTGTTTCGCAGTGAGGTCAAATCGCCCATCGAGGGCACGGTGGAGCTTATCTCCCAGGTGTCGGGGCATGTGGGCATTCGCGAAAAGCCCACCCCGTTGGAGGTCAAGGCATACATCGCGGGCAAGGTGGTGGAGGTTCTCCCACAGGAAGGCGTGGTGATCGAGACGCACGGCTCGCTGGTGCAGGGCATCTTTGGAGTAGGCGGCGAGCGGCTAGGCGAAATCAAGATGCTGGTGACCAGTCCCGACGAGCCGATCACCAATGACAAGATCACCCCCGACCTGGCTGGCAAGGTGGTCGTCGGAGGGAGTTTCATCTCGGGTTCCGCCCTGCGCAAGGCGGCAGAGATGGGCGTAGTGGGCATCGTGGTGGGAGGCACGCTGGATACCGACCTGGTGGAGTTTCTGGGCTATGACATCGGCGTTGCCATCACCGGGCACGAGGATATTCCGCTCACGCTGATTCTCACCGAAGGGTTCGGCGAGATTCGCATGGCACAACGCACCTTCAATCTGCTTCGCAGTCTGGAGGGCAGGGTAGCGTCCATCAACGGCGCCACGCAGATTCGCGCGGGTGTCATCCGTCCCGAGGTGATCGTGCCGCGCCCCGAGTTGGCGAACGAGCCTCTGCCACGCGCCGCCTTTGAGGCGCAGGTACTAGAGGTTGGCAGTCACATCCGCATCATCCGCGAACCCTATTTCGGCAAGCTGGCGACGGTTACCGCTCTGCCCCCGCAGCTGGTGGAGATCCCCACCGGCGCGATGGTGCGCGTGCTGGAAGCGCAGATGGAGGATGGCGAGCGCGTGGTAGTCCCCCGCGCCAACGTGGAGATCATCGCCGAGTAGGGAGAGGTGGAATGAAAATCCTGGTCGTGGATGACGAACAACCCCTGCTGGACGCCCTGCAATATGCCCTCCAGCGCGAGGGGTTTGAGGTCATCACGGCAACCGATTCGGAAGAGGCACTGCAGACTTTCAACGAGCAGAATCCTGACCTGGTGATCCTGGATGTGATGCTTCCGACCCGCAGTGGGTTCGAGGTCTGCCAGATTCTGCGTCGGCGCAGTAACGTGCCCATCATCATGCTCACCGCCAAGGGCACAGAGGGTGACCGCGTGGTGGGGCTGGAGATCGGCGCGGACGATTATGTCACCAAGCCTTTCAGTATGCGTGAGCTGATGGCGCGTATCAAATCGGTGTTGCGACGGGCGTCTTCCCCGGCGTCCCCTGCCGGTCCCATCCTGAAAGCGGGTGACCTGACCCTGGATGTCAACCGGCACGAAGCCCGGCTGGGTAACACCGTGTTGAACCTCTCCCCGAAGGAGTTCGAACTGCTTCGCTTCCTGATAGAGCATCCCGGGCAGGTCTTCTCACGCCAGACCCTGCTGGACCGCGTGTGGGGCGAGGAGAAGTACATTGAGGAGCGCACCGTAGACGTGCATATTCACTGGCTCCGCGAGAAGATCGAGCCTGACCCGCGCAAGCCGAAGTATCTGCTGACGGTACGCGGGGTGGGCTACAAGTTTCGGGGATAAGCCATGCTGACACTGCTTCCATGGCTGTTGGCGCTGGCTCTGGGAGTGGCAGTCATGGTGCTGGTGCTGAAACTGCGTCGCCTCGAAGAACAGGTTCTGCCCTACCGGCGACAGTATGCGGAGGCATCCGCGGATTTACAGCGGTATCGCTCGCTCCTGCAGCATGTGATGGAATCCCTGCAGGACGCGGTTCTGCTGGTCACCGCAGAGGGCGCGATCACCTCCGCAAACCCCTCCGCCTCTCGTCTGCTGGGAGAGGGGCTGTTGGGGCAGACTCTGCTCCAGCGCACGCTGTGCTATGACCTGAACCTCCTGCTCACCCGGTGCGTACAAACCCAGCGCCCGCAACATGCCGAACTGCAAATCAATCATCCCCATCCGCGCACCGTGTTCGTGCGCATCCTGCCATTACCCACCGCACCCGACGCGGCGGAGGCGACCTATCTGGTCGTGCTGACCGACGTCAGTGCCCTGCGTCGCCTCGAGCAGATTCGCAGTGATTTTGTCGCCAACGTCTCGCACGAACTGCGCACTCCGCTGGCTTCCATCCGTGCCAACGCCGAGGCGTTGCTGGAATCGCCTCCCGACGACCTAGCAATCCAGCGACAGTTCCTGAACACCATCGTCCACCAGACCGAACGCCTGACCCGCATGACGGACGACCTGCTGATCTTGGCGAAGGCGGAGGCGCGCCCGGTTCCCCAAGTGCAAGAGATCAGACTGCACGATATCCTGCAATCTCTGCTGGAACAGGTTCGCACGCAGGCGGAGGCGATGCAAGTGAGCATTCATGTAGAGATGCCTCCAGATTTCACCGTTTATGCCCAGCGGGACCAGCTGGAGCAGATACTGTGGAATCTGATAGACAACGCCATCAAGTACAATCGCCCCCGAGGGAAGGTGTGTGTCTGCGCCGCCAAAGTGGCGGAGGGAAGCGAGATGGTAGTAGAAGATACAGGCATCGGCATCCCGCACGAGCATCTGGAGCGCGTGTTCGAACGCTTCTATCGTGTGGACAAGGCGCGCAGTCGTGCCAGAGGCGGCACGGGGCTAGGCTTGTCTATTGTGAAGCATTTGGTAGAAGCGCATGGGGGGCGGGTGTGGGTGGAAAGCGAGTTGAACGTAGGTAGTCGGTTTGGCGTGGTTTTGCCCGATAGTCGGATGGAACGCACGGAGAACTCGCTTCACACATGAGCTTAGATGTCGTGTTGATGTGCCTCGCCTCGCTGAGCGCGGGCTTTTTCGATGCCATTGTGGGCGGCGGTGGGCTGATCCAGATTCCTGCTTTGCTTCTGCTGTTTCCCCAGCTTGCCCCGGCGACAGTGCTCGGCACGAACAAGCTCATCTCCATCAGCGGCACAACGGTTGCCGTGTGGCAGTATGCGCGCAGTGGGCATGTCGGGTGGCGTCATCTACCTTTGCCCGTTCTGTTCGCGTTCGCCGGCTCGGCGGTGGGGGCGCGGCTGGCGGCCCATCTGAGCGCGTCGGTGATGCGCCCGCTGATCGTGCTGTTGCTGGGGGCGGTGTGGCTCTATACATGGCAGAGCAAATCGCTGGGTGTAACGGCACACAACCCCTCTACCGCACGGCATCCGGTGCGTGTTCTGAGCCTGATCACCTTGCTATGTGGGATGTACGACGGCTTCTTCGGTCCGGGCACAGGCAGTTTTATGATGTTCGGCATGACCGCGTTTTTGGGCATGGACTTCCTGAGCGCAACCGCGCACACCAAAGTGCTGAACTGCACCACTAATCTGGCAGCGCTGGTGACCTTCGGCTGGCAGGGGCATGTGCAGTGGCTGTTTGCGCTACCCTTCTTGCTGGCGAACGTGTTGGGTGGCTGGCTAGGCAGTCGTTTGGCTCTGCGTCGGGGCAGTCCGTTCATTCGTCGGTTTTTCCTGTGGGCGGTCGCGGCGATCTTGGCGCGGTTAGTATGGGACATGTGGCGATAACGCGCTTTGGGAGGTGGTGCACGCCCCCTTCCGCACCATACGGTAGGTGGCAAGCAGGGGGCAATCGGTGATTGCCCCCTGCTCCGAAAGTGGCTAAGGCTGTGCCGGTGGCTGTCCCTGCTCCTGCAGTCGGCGGCGTAGGCGTGGCTGGGTCTGCGGCTGTCCCTCTGCGCCCGGCACGGTGCGGCGAATCTGCGGACGAGGCAACTCGGCGGAGTTGAGCAGTTTCAGGTCTTTTGCCGAAAACTGATACAGCATATTGCCCCGCACCACATACACATACTCGTTATTAGCCGCCACCGCAACCTGCCCTAGCGCCAGTCGCTCCCCGATGCCCGGCAAAGGCTGACCCGGGAATGGCTGTCCGGGTGCGGGTTGTCCGAACCCGGGTGGCGGAGGCATGGGCTGTCCGGGCTGTGCGGCGACCACCGGCGGGTTGGGGACGGCGGGTACCTCTACCTGCGCCTGCGTCTTCTGCCACAGTGCCAGCAAAGCGACCACCGCCACAACCACGCCCAGAACCCACACAAGGTGGTTTTGCCGTGCGACTTGCATCGTTGTCACCCTCCTTTGGGCATTGTCGTATGTTTAGACGCAGTGGCAGGGCAAATGTTCACAACCGCGCCGCTTTGCGCAACGCCTGGTCCAGATCGGCGATAATGTCCTCCACGTCCTCGATGCCGATAGACAGGCGGATGAAGTCGGGTGTCACACCGGTCTCCAACTGCTCTTCGGGGGTGAGCTGCTGGTGCGTGGTGGACGCAGGATGGATCACCAGCGACTTGGCATCGCCGATGTTCGCCAGCAGGGAGAACAGCTTCAGTTCGTTGATGAACTGTTTGCCTGCCTCGTAGCCCCCCTTGATTCCGAAGCCGATGATCGCCCCGTAGCGGCCGCCCTTGTGGTACTTCTTCGCCGTCTCGTGCGATGGGTGGGAAGGCAGTCCCGGATAGCTCACCCAGCTCACGCAGGGATGCTCTTCTAGGAAGCGCGCCACCTTCATCGCGTTGTCGCTATGGCGCTCCATGCGCAGGTGCAGGGTTTCCAGCCCCTGTAGGAACAGGAAGGCGTTGAACGGGCTCATGCACGCGCCGATGTCGCGCATCATTTGCAAACGGGCTTTGAGGATAAAACTCATGGACTTTAGCGGCTCCGGCAGGTCCCACAGCACCAGCCCGTGGTACGACGGGTCCGGCGAGGTGAAATCGGGGAAGTTGCCGTTGCCCCAGTCGAACTTGCCCGAATCCACAATCACCCCGCCGATGGAGGTGCCATGCCCGCCGATGAACTTGGTGGTGGAGTGTACCACGATGTCCGCTCCCCATTTGATGGGCTGGATGAGCGCAGGGGTGGGCATGGTGTTATCGATCATCAGCGGGATGCCCGCCTCGTGCGCGATGTGTGCCACCGCCTCCACATCCAGCGTGTCCAGCTTGGGGTTGCCCACCATCTCGGCGTAGAACAGCTTGGTTTTGGAGGTCAGCGCCTTGCGGAAGTTTTCGGGGTCCACAGGGTCCACAAAGCGCACGGTGATGCCCATCTTGGGCAGGGTGTGATGGAACAGGTTGTAGGTTCCCCCGTACAGGCTGTTGGCGGAGACGATTTCATCGCCCGCTTTGAGGATGGTCAGGATAGCGAGGGTCTCCGCAGCCTGCCCCGATGCCGTTGCCAGTGCCCCCGCGCCGCCTTCCAGCAGTGCCATGCGTTTTTCAAACACGTCCACCGTGGGGTTCATGATGCGGGTGTAGATGTTGCCGAACTCCTGCAGGGCGAACAGGCGCGCGGCATGGTCGGCGTCGGTGAACAGGTAGGACGTGGTCTGGTAGATGGGCACGGCGCGAGCCAGCGTAGTGGGGTCGGGCTGTTGTCCGCCGTGCACCGCCAGCGTGTCGAAGTGCAGTTCTGCCTCGTTGGGTCCGAATGCCATCACGAAACCTCCTTGCGATTTGTTGACTTATTGTATCATAAAAATCAAGATTTGCGCAACGGGTGTCTTCTCCTTCCCTCTGGATGGCGAACCTCCTGGTGAGCCGTTTCCCCCACCCCTCCCCGCGGGCGGGGAGGGGTGTTCGGCTCGGCATCCGCCTCGCCCTCCACTTTTCCGTCACCCTGAGCGCACGCGAAGGGTCTCAAAATGTCATTCTGAGCGAAGCGAAGAATCCCTCCCCAAAACCCTTGCATTTTTCGCAGAGTGGGTGTATACTTAACCCAACAACTACATACACAGGAGGAAAAACCATGAACCGTGTTCGCATACGGAAGTAAGGCAGGACGTCCTGCGCTGAGGAAGCCCGCATAACGCCTCAGGGGGTTCAGCGGGTGGCACAACCTGCACGGTGGCTTGAACACTTTGTGTTGGAGATTGCAGAAGGCTCACATGGAGCAACGGGAAGCCAAATATCAATTCTACGAGTTCGTGCGGGCGCCCAGAGGAAAGACCTATCGGGCACTGATATAGCACTTGGCTCAATACTGTCCTTTTGTATCTTTTGCGATCGCACCGTACACCCTCCGGATGCAGAGCCCGAAACTTCTGGCTATCCTTGAGGCACTTCAGCCTGACCTTGTGGAAGCCAAAAAGCGCTCGGCAGCTCCTGGTCATCTTGGGAGCAGGGACCCTGAGGAAAAGCGCAGATTTGCAAAATACGCTCCTACAGTGCATGTGTATCGTCTCACCCCTCACTGCCTCAATGTGATCACGACGGTTGCCGACCGTTTGTACTCGTGGCAGGGACCCGACTATCCTGACGACTTAGCGCTGTTGCGTGAGGACTGGGAACCTTGCCTCGTTGCGCTGGGCACTGATAAAATAGCCTACATGTATTTGACTGAGGCGGAGAAGGAGGCGTTAGTAGCAGCGGTGCCTGTAGCCATCCGCCTTAGTGACGAGGAATGGACGCCCGAGCGGTGGTGGGAGGGGACCGAGATAGAGGAGGAGTAGCTGCTTATCCACCATATTCGGGAACGCGGTATCGCAGTGGGGCTACCGAGACGATGGCGATGCGGGGTTACTGCACGTTGGTGCCCGATATTACGACCCGCAGGTAGGTCGGTTCATCAGCCGGGACGCGGCGCTGAGTGAGCATCCGTATCTGTATTGCGAACACGAGCCGGTCAACTCGGTGGACCCGAGTGGGGATGTTCCTGAATGGCTCAGGAAGAAGACCCGAGAGGTCATCGATTGGCTCCGTGAATACGGTTCTACTGTTGCCAAGGGGGCAACGATATTCTTGGGCACCATAACTGGCATCAATATCGCCGTGGACGTTTACATCGTTTACAAAGATTGGGATTGTTCAAGGCGAATGCACGATATGCTGGATGATTGGCTGAGGCGTAAAGACCTAGCCGACGTCAGACATGAACTTATCGATCCCTTGTTAAAATCCCACATCCGAGACGCGATGCGGGATGTAGGGCAGGCTGCAGGAGATATTGGTAAGCAAATCTATCAGGTACGTCCGGCTCAGTGATGGGGGAGAATGATGGTGACTGCGAAACGAGTAGTATGGGTGCTTTCTGTTGTCAACATAGCGTTACTCGTTGCCCAGTTATTCTGGGCATGGTTATACGGCAGGGATATCGCTCTACTTTTGGCTTGCGCAAGTGGCGACTATGGGCTTTTCGACATTGCATTAGCGGTAGGTGCGAACCCCAATGCGCGGACAGCTAACGGAACTACCGCATTGATGTTATCTGCGGGGTCGCGAGAATTTCTAATGACGCGCGATTTACTAAAACGCGGCGTAGACGTAAATATCAGAAACAGCGAGGGAGAGACAGCTTTGTTCAAGGCAGTAAGTGCAGGAGATAGTGGCACAGTAAAGTTACTGCTGGATTATGGCGCTGATCCCAACGTGCCTGAAACAGGCTTTGGAGTAACGCCGCTGATGATAGCTGCACGTGATGGGCGGGTGAGAATTGTCAAACTGCTTCTAGATCACGGTGCGGACCCTACCATTAAGGACACCCGCGGTTTCACGGTGTTGCAGTTTGTGCATCCAGAAAAGGGGGAAGAACAGGCAAAAATTGCTGCCCTGATTAAACAGAAACTGTCTACGATGGGTAACCGTTAAGCATTCCTTGTAGGGCTCTTGCAGGTCGGTTCATCAGCCGGGACGCGGCGCTGAGTGAGCATCCGTATCTGTATTGC
>PSLZ01000056.1:0-13656 GCA_040289885.1 Armatimonadota bacterium
TCTTGCCTGCAGTATACCACTCGAAAAAAAAGTCAAGGGCTGAGGATTGTTTCCAGTTTGGTAAATGGAGGGTGTCAGGTTGCTCAAAGAATCCTCCGCTCCCATTTGACAGTCCGTGCGGGGTGCATTAAGATAGACACTATGAGCGCATCCCAGCATTTTCACGAAGGCACCCGTGACGAATCGCACCGCATCGCCGTCGAAACCGATGACCGCTCGATTGTGGTCTCGGCAGGAGCAGGCTCCGGCAAGACGCAGGTGCTAGCGGAACGGTTTGAGCACCTCGTGTGCCAGAACAAGGCAGGGGTGGAGGAGATACTGACTATCACCTACACGCGCAAGGCGGCGCGCGAGATGAAAGAGCGCATCGTTCGCCTGCTGGAGCGGGCGGGAAAGAGCGAAGCCAGCTGGCTGGTGGAAAACGCCTACATCAGCACCATCGACTCGCTGTGCACCCGCTTGATTCGCGAAAACCCGTTTGAGAGCACGCTGGACCCTTTCTTCCAGCAGTTATCGGAACATGACGCCGAACGGCAGTTCTATCACGCCTTTGACCGCGTGGTGGACAGGCACAGCGTTCAGGCGGATAGCGCCATCGGTAGGTTGCTGCGTGAGGCGTTTGGCAGGCTTCGCTTCGGCAGTGACCCCCACGACGCCCTGCACACCCTGCGCCAGGACCTATATCGCGCCATGGAGACGCTACGCCTGTTCGGATGGGAGCGAGCGCAGTTGCTGGAGTGGGCAGAAGAGATCGACCAGCAACCCGAAAGTGTGGTGTGGCAGGTGGTGAATCTCCTGCGTAGCGGGCTAGTGCCCGGTGTCAAAGCCGCCTTGCGCATCTTGCCGGCAGGGGAGCCGCTGGCTGACGGACTGCGCCGCCTACAACGCGCCTTGGAGAACCTGCGTCTGGAGGGCGACCCGGTGGAAGTCATCTCTTCCCTGAGGCAAGCTCTGCTGGTACGACAGGGCGAGACGCACACCCAGCATCCCGTTGTGGCGGAGTGCCTGAGGCGCGTGCAGGACTGGATGACAGTGCTTGTGCCTCAGCAAATGCGCAAGGAGGTGGAAGAGGCATGGCGCACCGCCGCCGCCCTGCGCCTGTTGGTTGAGGCGTGGGACGAGTATCAGCGCGTGAAAGCCTCTGTCAACCAGTGCGACTTCGCCGACGTGATGTCGGAAGCGATCCGCCTGCTACGCGAACATCCGAACGTGCGCCAGCGCTATCGCCGAAAGTTCAAGTTCATCATGGTTGACGAGTTTCAGGATGCGAACCACCTGCAGATGGAGCTCATCCGCCTGTTGAGTAGCGGCACGAATCTGTTCGTGGTTGGCGACGCCCAGCAGTCTATCTACGCCTTTCGCCATGCCGATGTTACACTGTTTCGCCAGATGGAACATAAGGCGCAAGAGTCTCCCGAGCGCGCTCGGTTGGTGCAGATCGGGCAAAACTTCCGCTCGCGCCCCGAGATATTGCGCTTCATCGAGGCGATCTACCGGGTGGTATGGTCACCCTCTATTGGCGGCGACAGATACCGGCCGATGCACAGCGCGCGGCGCTTCGCCCCGAAAGAACAGCCCAGCGTGGAGTTCGTGCTGGTACCCCCTGCGATGGGAGAGGCGCTGTGGCTATCGCTAGCGGAGGCGACCGCCCAGCATATTCAACAGACCGTCCAGAGCGGGCACCTCCGCATTACCGCGCACGGGCAGGAGCAGGGACAACCCCTGCGCTACCGGCATATCGCCATCCTGCTGAGGCAGACGAACGAAGTGCCCCTGTTTGAGGAGGCGCTTGCTCGCGCGGGGGTGCCTTTCTACAACACCGCCCGACGCCGGTACTATGTCCAGCCGGAGGTGCGCGACCTTGTCTTCGCGTTAACGGTGTTCGACTCGCCGACGGACGATATCGCGCTGGCGGCGGCTCTGCGCTCGCCGATGGTTGGCGTCAGCATGGACACATTGTATGCCTGCGCCCGGGAGGCACAACAGTTGGGGAAAAACAGTCCGCTGTGGCTAGGAGTAAAGCGTTGGCTGGATAACGGTGCGACGGGTGCGGATGCGGATGCCGTGCGGGCGTTCGTGGCGATGATGGAGCGACTGCAGGCGCAACGAGCCTCGCTGGACACCGCACGGCTACTCGCCGCCATCGTTAACGAAACACAATATGAGACCCGTCTCCTGTGTCGCCCCGACGGCAAACAGCGGGTGGCGAACGTGCGCAAGCTCCTCCAAATCGCCACCGAGAACCGCGAGATGCCTGTTCCCGCCTTCGTGGAGATGGTGAACGAGTTAGAGCGTATCGCCTTGCGCGAGGGGGAGGCGCCCCTGCTGGAGGAGATGGCAGATGTGGTACGCATCTACACGGTACACAGCGCAAAGGGACTGCAGTTTCCTGTCGTGTACCTGCCTGATGTGGCGCGCCCGCTCTACCGCAGGCCGCAGGGCAGGCTGGTCGCATGCATCCCCTCCCAGCGTTTTATCGCCCAGGGCTTTACCAAAGATTCGCCTCTGCCTCTGGCATCAGCCCTGTGGAGCGGACAGCGCGAGCGCGAGGAGGAACTGCGGGTGTGGTACGTGGCGATGACCCGCGCCATCGAGTATCTGGTGTTCGTGGCGCCGAACGCGGGGGGGAAGCTGTGGTGGAACCTGTTTCTGGATGCGCTAGAACTGCCGCACTCCTTCCCGAAGGATACAGTTGTGCCGGTGGGAGAGGGGTCTGCAGTGCAGGTGCGGGTGGTGCAGGAGGTGGGTGCTGGCAGGTTGTCACCGTTTGACGAGGCACGGGAACAACAGCTGGCAGAGTGGCTACTGGATCGCGCCGCGTGCCGGGTGGACGAGCTGATGGAGTGGCTGAGTAGATGGGGCGTCTGATGATGCGTCCGTACATTGCACATGGACGCTGTTGCTTTACACAGATTGTTCGGAGCAGTTATAATTAGCAGAAACGGAGCTTTTCAGCATCAGATGGCAAAATAGCGGAGGGGAAACAACATGGGGTGGCACCAGAAAGCGCTCCGGGTGTATCAATGGTTCGAGAAAAGATTAGCACCGGAATTACGCCCTTCCTACTTTGATTACGCCGAAACCCTTGCAGTGTTGCGCAAACCTGTGTCAGGCGAGCCGCTAACTAACCAAGCAATCGTCGATGAAGTTCCTGTGTGCGAGAGGTGAGCAAACCGATGCGATTCCGTGCGCTCTGCCTTTTGCTGGTCTGCCTTGCTACCGTCGCCCGCGCCGATTTGAAAGGTGACATCGATGCCCTCTTACAGCACCCTGCTCTGGCGCATAGCCTCACAGGTATGCTGGTGGTCTCTCTCAAAGATGGCAGGACGCTTTACGAGCGGAACGCAGACATCATGCTCATCCCTGCATCCAATCAAAAACTGCTTACCTCCGCTGCCGCCTTGCACTGGCTGGGCGCGGACTATCGCTTTACCACACGCCTGTGGATAATAGGGGAGGTGTCTGCCGATGGAACTCTGCACGGCGACCTCATTCTGCAGGGTAGCGGGGATCCGACCCTTTTGCTCAAAGATATCGAGGCGATGGCGGAAGCGGTGGAGAAGGCGGGCATCCGTCATATCGAAGGGTATCTGCTCTACGATGAGAGCTATTTTGACGGCATCCGTCGCGGTTGGGACTGGGCGTGGGACGATGAACCCTACTACTACTCGCCCTGCCTGAGCGCGATCTGCGTAGAACGCAATGCCGTCACCCTGTTCGTCTCACCCGGCGCGAAGATAGGTGACCCACCGCACATCCGCCTGTTCCCTCCGACCGCCTATCTGTTGGTGCGCAATGAGGCGACTACTTCTCCTGCGGGCACGCCGTCCACTATTGTGATTACGCGCGAGCACGCCCGCAATATCGCGGTGGTGCAGGGGCAGATACCCATCTCCGCTCCCGCCGATTCCGCCAGGCAAGCGCTGTCGGTGGAAGAGCCGCCGCGTTATGCCATGATGCTCCTGCGCGAAGCGATGCAAAAGCGAGGCATTACCACCCGCTACCGCACCGCCTTGCCCGACCGCGTGCCGGATGGTGCACGTCTGATATATACCCGTACCTCTCTGCCTCTGCGCGAGATACTGCCCCTGCTGAACAAGCCGAGCGACAACCTGATCGCCGAGTGCCTGCTTCGCACAATGGGTGCGGTCGTTTATCGCGAGGGGAGCTCAGCCGCCGGGGAGCGCGCAATGCTGGAGTTTCTGAAACGGGCAGGACTTGATCTCGCCGCGTTGAACATCGTGGATGGTTCGGGACTGTCGCGTCTCAACCAGGTATCAGCGCGCAATCTGGTCACCCTGTTACGATACATGGCGTCGCAGGCGCAGGGGAGGATATTTATCGATTCCCTGCCGGTGGCTGGGGTAGACGGCACGCTTCGCAACCGCATGGTCAACACCCCGGCGCAGGGCAAGGTGCGCGCGAAGACAGGCAGTCTGGGCAGGGTGAGTACGCTGTCGGGCTACCTGACCACGCAATCGGGTGAGGAGCTGGTTTTCGCCATCCTGATGAACAACTACAACGGCTCCAGCGCGGAGGCGCGCCGCATTCAGGATAACATCGTCCTGCGTCTGGCACAGGGAGAATGAGGTAGGGTACACTGGAAGGTGGAGCGAGGCAGATGCGGGGCACGAATCTGTTCACAACGCATGATGCGGATACCGATACCGACCGAGTGACCGGCACACCAGGGAGGAAGCATGCAGGTTAAACTACTCTTTCCCACTCGTGAGATCGCCGAAGAGTACTATCGGCAACTGGTGTATCTCGCCTGCCGTACCTGTTACAGCGAGCAGAAGCCAGAGGAGATCTGGCAACGCATCCGCGAGGGCAAGGTGCGCGACGAGAAGATGGAACAATTGATCACCAAAGTGGTGCAATCCGGGCATCACTCCACCATCGAACATATCGTCTTCTCGTTCAGCATCTCGGGCGTGTCCCGCACCCTAACGCACCAACTGGTCCGGCATCGTATCGGCGTGGCGTTTGACCAGCAGTCCCAGCGCTATGTGCCGTTCAAGAACACAGCTGACATCTTCATCGAGCCCGATACCATCGCCGAGAACGCCGAAGCGCACGCGGTGTTCGAGGAACTCCGGCAAAAGAGCGCGGCCGCCTATCAGAAACTGTTAGAGCTCGGTGTGCCCGCGGAGGATGCCCGTTTCATCTTCCCCCAGGCGGTAACGACCAACCTGATTATGACCGTCAACCTGCGCGAGCTGATACACATCTGCGGGTTGAGGCTATGCACGTTGGCGCAGTGGGAGATTCGGCGGCTGTTCAAGCGGGTGCGTAAAGAGGTGATGGCGGTCAGCCCCTTCTTCGGGCGGATGCTAGTGCCGCATTGCGTGCACGAAGGCTTCTGCAACGAGCTGAACAACATGGACGGACACTGCCGCATCCGCCCGCCCCTGCACCTGGCGCAAGAAGTGTTTGAGAAATGGCGAAAGGGCGAATTAGTCGAGCGCGAGCAGGCGGAGTAGGTGCTGACGCTCGTCACAAGAGAGGTCTAATGATACCTGTGTGCGTCCTGCAGGGTATTCTTGGCGACGATGAACACGGTCTACCTCGCCGATAGCCGGAATATGGCAGAGGTCGAAGACGCGAGCGTGCATCTCGTGGTCACCTCCCCGCCCTACTGGCACCTCAAGGACTACGGCACCAAAGCCCAAATCGGCTACGGGCAGAGCCTGCACGAATACCTCCATGACCTCTCCCGCGTGTGGTGCGAGTGCTATCGCGTGCTGAAAGCGGGGCGTAGGCTGTGTATTAACATCGGCGACCAGTTCGCCCGAAGCGCAGTGTACGGACGCTACAAGGTCATCCCGCTTCATGCCGAAATCATCGCACAATGCGAGACCATCGGTTTCGACTACATGGGTGCGATTATCTGGCAAAAAAAGACTACCATGAGCCCCACAGGGGGGGCGGTGGTGATGGGCTCGTTTCCCTATCCCCCCAACGGCGTGGTGGAGCTAGACTACGAGTTTGTTCTGCTCTTCAAAAAGCCCGGCATTCGCCAGCCCGTGCCCGCAGAGGTGAAGCACGCCTCCCAGCTGAGCCGAGAGGAATGGAAGACCCTTTTCGCTGGGCACTGGAACTTCGGGGGAGCGCGCCAGACGGAACACGAGGCGATGTTCCCCGAGGAACTGCCCCGCCGGCTCATCCGCATGTTCACTTTCGTAGGAGAGACGGTGCTTGACCCCTTCGCCGGCAGCGGCACCACCATCAAGGTCGCCTTGGAGCTGGGCAGGAACGCCATCGGTTACGAGATACAACACGCCTTCGAGCCTGTTATCCGGCGCAAGCTGGGTGACATCCCTATCCGCAAGCGCGAAACAGCCCAGCCCCCGGTGGGACCACCTCCGGGCTACGCGCCGCGGGTGCAGGATGCGAAACCAGTGAAAAAGCCTGCTCCTGTGCACCCACACAACGAGCCAGCGCTGAAGGTGACAGCAATCATCGATGAGCACACCCTGCAGTTACAAAACGGCATGCGGGTGCGTTTGCTGGGCGTTCGCGTGCCCTCCGAACGGCGCGAGGAGGCAAACGCCTATCTTCGGCGTTACGTGCTGGGGAAGCGAGTCGTCATTAAAGAGGGAACGGAGAGCTCCGCTTATGTGTATCTGACCAACAGCCTGTTTGTGAACCGCAAGATGATAGAGATGGGCCTGGCAAGGGCAGACCGCACGGTCAACCATCGGTTGAAAAGCCGATTCATCCGGGCGGAGCAAAGCGTTGAACCCTGATAGGTGATTTCCCGTGTTCACTGCACGAGGGTGCAAAATCGGTTGCTTGGGCGGCGTGGTGGCGCTTGTGGCGGTCATCGTCTTCTTTGTGCGATGGTGGACCGCCCCTATCGATATTCCGCGCCCCCAGCGACCGCCCGACCCTGCCGATAACGCCTACGAAGTGTATCGCTCGCTGGCGGCGTACACCGCTCAGATGTTTCGCACCGACTCTTGGTTGGCTTACGCCGAGCGCGAACTGTTCCCCTCGCGCCGGGAAGTGCGCACCGACCAATCGGAGCTTTCCCGCTACCTATTGCAGAAGATGTCGCCGATCCGCCAGGAGTACCGTCGGTACCTGCACAAGCCCTGCGTGGTTATCGCCGAATACTCTCTCGCGTGGCAGTTTCCAGAATTAGCCGAGTTCCGCCGCTGGGCAAGCGTCGAGGCGCTGGATATTGCCATCGCGACCCAGGAAGGAGACTGTGCCCGCGCGATGGACGACTATCGGAGCCTGCTTCTGCTCGCCGAGCAGATTCGTTACCAGGGGCTCCTCCTGCACTACATCACTGGCACCACGATGCAGGACATCGTGACCCAGCAGATGTCCATCGCCCTTCCGTACCTGCCCGCCGGGGCGTGTGACCGGCTGGTGAGTGTCGTTCGGGAGTGGAGCCAGAAACACGTGCCCCTTGTGCAAATACTGCCATCCGAACGCGGGCTTTTCCTCTCCGTTCTGCACGACCTCTACGCGCGCAAATTCGCCTCCCGTCGGGCGCTCATGGATTATGGCATGGCGATACGCTGGGACCCGCGTTGGCTGAACCTGTGCCAGGCGGCGCATGAGGGAGAGGCGTACTTTCGGCAAATCGAGCAAGAGTGGCAAAAGCCAGTTATCCACCAACGACGGGTACCCCAGCCGCGCCATCGGATAGCCACGTTGCTCCTGCCTGAGCTGTCGGTGCTACCGCGACGGACCGCTTACACCGAAGCCCGCATTCGCCTGCTCGCCTGCTCGGCGGCGGTGCGCGCTTATCGTTTAAGGCACGGCACCTATCCATCGACCCTGCAGGAGGCAGATGCCGCCGACCTCGCGCGCGACCCCTTCACAGGTAAGCAGTTCGTCTACAAAGCCACCAAACAGGGCTTTTTGCTCTACAGCGTGGGGGAGGATGGTAGAGATGATGGAGGATGGCGCGCCTCGGAGCGGGCAGGGATGAACGCTCGCGGCGACGTGACCCTTGTTCCCTATCTCGGAAAACCGCTCGGTGTGCGAGGGTACGCCGACGACAAGGGGGAGCCTGTGTGGTTTCGGTAGCACCGATAAGAACTAGAGTTGCCGCGCCTTGCATAATCGTTCTGAAGTGTGGTATACTACAACTGATAAATGTAGTATATCAAAGGAGTGTAACATCAGCACCTCAGTGCAATCTCGTTTAGCATCTCACCGCACGGAGGCGCTGGACTAGGGGTTGCGGAAGGGAAAAGTCACGTGGCGAAGGCGCCGCTGAACATAGATGTTCTCCAGGCTGTGGAGTTTTTTTGCGGCTTTCCCCTCTGCTTCCCGCAGGACGACACACAAAAACAGAAGGAGGAAGCGGGACCATGCATTTCACGAAGCCATCTCCGCCTTCGGATGACAAACGGTGGCGCATTGTCGAAGCCACCATGCGTCGACACGGGTACGACTCGCACGCGCTGATAGAGACCCTACACTCGGTTCAGCAGACGTTCGGCTACCTGGACCCGGAGGCGTTGCGATATGTCGCAAGTTCATTGCGTGTGCCGTTGAGCAAGGTATACGGTGCCGCTACGTTTTACCACTTCTTCACGCTCAAGCCCCAGGGAGAGCACACCTGCGTGGTGTGCATGGGCACAGCGTGCTACATCAAGGGAGCCCCCAACATTCTGGCGTCCGTGTCCCAGAGGTACGGGGTGCAAGCTGGCGAAACCACTGCGGACGGCAAGCTCTCGCTGTTAACCGCGCGCTGTCTGGGTTCATGCGGGCTAGCACCAGCGGTGGTGTTCGATGGCGAAGTGGCAGGCAAGGTAACGCCTGAAGAGGCGCTGGAACGCATCGGGAGGTGGATGGAACATGACTCCTGAGGAACTGCGCAGGCTGGCGTCTTCGCATGAGGAGGCTCGTCCTGAGCCAAAATATCGCATCAAGGTCTGTGTGGCAGCAGGTTGTCTGTCTGCCCGTAGTGACCAGGTGCGGGAGGCGTTGGAGAACGAAATCGCTCGGCGCGGGCTGGAGCACGCATGCGAAGTGAAAGGCGTTGGCTGTTTGGGGCTGTGCACGGCGGGACCGCTGATGGTGGTAGAGCCGGATGGCGTAATGTATGAAGGCGTTACCGCAGACGACGCCCCCGATCTCATCAACAGCCTGGGCGGCGAGCCGGTGGAGCGACTGCTCTGTCCGGCAGATGCTCCCTTCTTCCAGAAGCAGTACAAGATCGTGCTGGAAAACAGCGGGCTGATTGACCCCGAGAAGATAGAGGACTATATTGCGCGCGACGGCTACCTTGCGTTGGCTCGGGTGCTGGAGGCGATGACCCCGCAGGAGGTGATTGACGAGATCACCCGTAGCGGACTGCGCGGGCGTGGTGGGGCGGGGTATCCCACCGGTTTGAAGTGGAGCACCGTGGCCAAGGCGGGCGGCAGTCACAAGTTCGTCATCTGCAACGCCGACGAAGGCGACCCGGGCGCGTTCATGGACCGCAGTGTGCTGGAGAGCGACCCGCACCGCGTGCTGGAAGGGATGGCGATCGCCGCCTACGCGGTGGGCGCAAGTCAGGGCTACCTATACGTACGCGCGGAGTATCCGCTGGCGGTCAAACGCTTGCGCACCGCCATCCGGCAGGCGGAGCGTCTCGGGTTGCTGGGCAACAACATCTGCGGAACAACCTTCAACTTCCATGTGGACATTCGCCTAGGGGCAGGGGCTTTTGTTTGCGGGGAGGAGACCGCCTTGATCGCCTCTATCGAGGGCAAGCGCGGTCAGCCTCGTCCTCGTCCGCCCTATCCCGCCGAGTACGGGTTGTGGGGCTACCCCACCCTGATCAACAACGTGGAGACCTTTGCCAACGTCGCCCCCATCATCCGCAACGGAGGGGATTGGTTCGCCCGTATCGGCATCGAGAAGAGCAAGGGCACGAAGGTATTTGCGCTGGCAGGAAGTGTGAAAAACACAGGGCTCATTGAGGTGCCGATGGGCATCACCCTGCGTGAGATTATCTTCGATATCGGCGGCGGCATCCCCGAAGGACGCAAGTTCAAAGCGGTGCAGACGGGTGGTCCGTCGGGAGGATGCATCCCTGAGCAGTACCTCGACATGCCGGTGGACTACGAATCGCTGGCGAAAGTAGGCTCCATCATGGGCTCTGGAGGCATGATCGTGATGGACGAGACCTCCTGCATGGTGGACGTGGCGAAGTTCTTCATGGAGTTCTGCATGACCGAGTCCTGTGGCAAGTGTGTGCCTTGTCGTGTGGGCACGGCGCAGATGTACGGGCTTCTGCAGAAGATCACTGCCGGTGAAGCCAGCATGGACGCCCTTGCCCTGCTGGGGGAACTGTGTGATATGGTGAAGCATACTAGCCTGTGCGGGCTAGGACAGACCGCTCCGAACCCCGTGCTGAGCACCTTGCAGTACTTCCGCGAGGAGTACATCGCCCACATCGTGGACAAACAGTGCCCGGCTGGGGTCTGTCCGATACATCGCAGGGAGGGACAGTGATGAATCAGCCTGTTCGCGTCAAAACGCTCAAAATAGACGGTCGCGACGCCAGCGGTCGCGAAGACGAAACCATCCTGCAAGTCGCCCGGCAAAACGGCATCTTCATCCCCACACTATGCCACCTGGAGGGGCTGACCTCTATCGGCGCGTGTCGGTTGTGCCTGGTGGAGGTCAAGGGCGTCTCGCGCTTGCTACCCGCCTGCGTGACGCGGGTGGAAGAGGGGATGGAGGTCTATACGCAATCCGAGCGACTGCACAAGTATCGCCGAATGACTCTCGAACTGCTCTTCTCGGAGCGCAACCACATCTGCTCGGTGTGCGTGGTCAACGGGCACTGCGAACTGCAAAGCATGGCGCAGACGCTGGGCATGACGCATGTGAGCGTGCCCTATCGGTTCCCACGCCTGCCGGTAGACGCCAGTCACGAGCGGTTCGTGGTGGACCACAACCGTTGTATCCTGTGCACGCGCTGTGTGCGGGTGTGCGACGAGATCGAAGGCGCCCACACCTGGGACGTGATGGGACGCGGGATCGACAGCCGCGTCATTACTGACCTGAACCAGCCATGGGGCGAATCCGAGACCTGCACGAGCTGTGGTAAGTGCGTGAACGTCTGCCCGACCGGCGCACTGTTCGAGAAGGGCAAGCCCGTGACGGAACGCCTGAAGAAACGGCAGTGCCTACCCTATCTGACGATGATGCGGGAGGAACGACGATGAACAAGAAACGGCTCGCTACCGTGTGGCTGGACGGCTGTTCCGGCTGTCACATGTCCTTCCTAGACATGGACGAGCGGCTGATAGAGCTGTTCCAGCAGGCGGATTTAGTATACAGCCCGCTGGTGGATCTCAAAGAGTTCCCGGAGGATGTGGACATCACGTTGGTAGAAGGCGCGGTCAGCAGTGAAGAGGACCTGCACAAGATCCAGGTGGTGCGTGCGCGCACGAAGATACTGGTGGCGTTCGGCGATTGCGCCGTGACCGGTAACGTGCCGTCCATGCGCAATCCGTTCGGGGTGAACGCCGTCCTGCAGAGGGCGTATCTGGAAAACGTCACGCTCTACCCGCAGGTTCCGCGTGAGGTCATCCCTGCGCTGTGCGAGCGGGTGCGCCCGGTGCACGAGGTGGTTCAGGTAGACGGGTTCATTCCGGGATGCCCTCCCTCAGCGGAAACGATCTATCTCACGCTCAACGACTTGCTGGCGGGCAGGATGCCCGACACGGCGAATCTGACGCGGTTTGGAGCGTAAGGAGGAAATCCATGGCACAACAGATTACCATCGACCCTATCACGCGCATCGAGGGGCATGCTAAAATCACCATCCATCTGGATGAGCAAGGCATTGTGCGCGATGCACGTTTACATATCACGCAGTTCCGCGGGTTCGAAAAGCTGTGCGAAGGGCGACACTTCAGCGAGATGCCTGCCCTTACGGCACGTATCTGCGGAATCTGCCCGGTGAGCCACCTCATCGCCTCCGCCAAGGCATGTGATGCCCTGCTGGCAGTACGCATCCCTGAGACGGCGGAGAAGCTGCGGCGCATCTTCAATCTGGCGCAGATGGTACAGTCTCATGCGTTGAGCTTCTTCCACCTCTCGTCGCCCGATTTCCTGCTGGGCATGGACGCTGACCCTGCTACGCGCAACATGGTGGGCGTGATGCAGGCGAACCCACAGATGGCACGCGACGGTATCCGCCTGCGGCAGTTCGGACAACAGATCATCGAGTGGCTGGCAGGCAAGCGCATCCACCCCTCGTGGGTTGTACCGGGCGGAGTGGCACAACCACTCAGCGCAGACAAACGCGAGCAAATGCTGGCAGGCATCCCCGAGGCATTAGACATCGCTCAGCGCGCTCTGGGATGGTTCAAAGGCGTTCTGCATCGGTTCAGTGAGGAGATCCAAACCTTCGCCAACTTCCCCTCGCTGTTTGTGGGGCTGGTAACCGAGACGGGCGCGCTGGAGCACTACGATGGCATGCTTCGCGTGGTCGACTCGGCGGGCAACGTCATCGCCGATAAGATAGAACCCAACGATTACCAGAACTATATTGGCGAGGCGGTAGAGTCCTGGACCTACCTCAAGTTCCCCTACTACAAGCCCATTGGCTATCCTGAAGGCATCTACCGGGTGGGACCGCTGGCGCGTTTGAACCTGATAGACCGCTGTGGTACGCCGCGTGCCGATGAGGCATGGGCAGAGTTTCGCGCGCTGGAACGGGGAGCGGTGCTCAGCTCCTTCCACTATCACTATGCCCGTTTGGTGGAGATTCTTTATGGGCTGGAGCGCATCCAGCAACTGCTGAACGAGCCGGACATCCTCAGCACGCGCGTACAGGCGGTGGCAGGGCCCAACCGCAGTGAAGGCATCGGGGTAGCAGAGGCGCCGCGCGGAACGCTCATCCATCACTACCGCATCGACGAGAACGGGCTGATCACGTGGGCGAACCTCATCATCGCCACCGGGCACAACAATCTGGCGATGAATCGGGGTATCCTGCAGGCGGCGAAGCACTTTGTGAAGGGCGACAGGATTCAGGAGGGGCTTTTGAACCGGGTGGAGGCGGTCATTCGCTGTTTTGACCCCTGCCTGAGCTGTTCCACCCACGCGGTTGGGCAGATGCCGATACAGGTCCAACTGCTTGCGCCCGATGGGCAGGTGCTCGACGAGGCCAGGCGTTAGTTAGTAGGGGCAACCCTCGTGGTTGCCCCGATGATAGGAAACACGATGCGTCATCGGCAATGTCTCATCATCGGCTATGGCAATCCCCTACGCGGGGACGATGGCTTTGGGCTGGCAGTTGCCGAACAACTGCAGGAAACGCTTGATCCCGAATCTGGCTTCGTGATCGCGTGCCAGCAGCTCGTCCCAGAGCTTGCCGAGCCTATCAGCCGAGCGGACGTCGTTATCTTCGTGGATGCGCGGGTGGGGGAGCCGGCGGGGCTGGTCGAGTGTGAACGGCTCCGTCCTGCGCCGTTGTCCCCGACGGCGACGGTACACCATGCTGACCCAAAGGGCTTGCTGGCGCTTGCGCGGGGACTATATGGTGCAACCCCCAACCGTGCTTTCCTGCTGACGGTGCGAACCCTGCATTTCTGGTACAGCGAGAGCCTCTCGCCAGAGGTGCGGAAGGCGATACCCGAAGCCGTCGAACGGATTCAAAAGATACTACACCGCTAGCCTACTAGA
>PSLZ01000057.1:0-13640 GCA_040289885.1 Armatimonadota bacterium
TCTATTTCCTTTTTAGAAATAGTAGCAACTCCAATTACTGTATCTGCTCCTCCATAATAGACAAAATACGTTTCATCTATTTCAACTGCTCCACAAGTAAATACTACGTTAGGTACCTGACCTTCTTTTTCCCATTGGGTTTCTGGAGAAAGGACTGGTTTATCATAACGTTTAATTACTTTAGAAGGATCTTTTAAATCCAAAAGAGCTACTCCGAGACGATAAACTCTGTTGTCATCTACACCGTGATAAAAAAGAAGCCAACCATACTCTGTTTTAATAGGTGGGGCACCGGCTCCGATTTTTAATGATTCCCAAGTCCCTGGCCGAGGTCTCATAATTATCTTATGATCTGTCCAATGAATTAGATCCTGCTGAGCGTCAGCGAAGCATCCCGTCCTATGAGACCCTTCACTGCGTTCAGGGTGACGAAAAACTGGAGGGCGAGGCTCCGTCCGAACCGAAAGCCTCTTCCCCCCGCAAAACGGCTCACCGGGAGGTTCGCCCTCCAACCGCCGCGAGGAGGGTTGGGGTGGGGGCAGCGGCTCACCACGTCATGCTGAGCGCTAGTGAAGCGTCCTGTTCGTCATGCTGAATGACGTTTCGTTGTCATGCTGAGCGATAGCGAAGCATCTCGTAGTTCAAAAAAGGATCGGGATTCTTCGCTCCGCTCAGAATGACAAGGGGGAACGCTCCGAAGGACGCCGATACCGTGCTGAAGAAAATAGAGGCACGGGCTCCCTCGCCAACAAAAAATTTCCGAGCTTCACATGAATGCCCTTGACGTGCGCAAGCCAGCACGCTACAATAAAAACAGGGTTAAACGCCTAATCAGTTTGAAACCACATTGGGAGGTGCCCAGTCATGAGGCGTGGTTTTACGCTGATCGAGCTGCTAGTGGTTATCGCGATAATCGCGATCCTGGCAGCGATCCTCTTCCCTGTGTTCGCCCAGGCACGTGAGAAGGCACGCCAAACAACCTGCTTAAGCAACCTCAAACAGGTCGGCACGGGCATGCTGATGTACACGCAGGATTACGACGAAACCTTCCCCTACAACCGCTTCATCGGTTCCGGAGGCGCGACATGGTTCAACTGGAAGTACGCCATCCTGCCGTACATCAAGAACCAGCAGATATACGAATGCCCGAACGCCCGCCCCCAGTACAGCTACATGATTGGCGACTCGCGTCCTTGGCGCGGCTCGCCGATGGACGAGACCTGGGCGCACTGTCACCCATCCTCGCCGTGGGTTAAAAGCGACCCCTATTGCGACATTCCGCGTAGTCAGAACCTGTGGTTCCCACGGGGCTACACCGTGAACGGAGCGGTGTTCAACCTTTCTGCAGGTATCGGTTGGGCCTCCAATCCCCGCAAGCTGGCGGACCTGGACGCCCCTGCCGAGACTATCTGGATGCAGGATGGAAAAAACTACGAACCGGACACCGGTCCCTGGGCGATTGCGCGGTGCTGGTGTTCACCTCCGGGCGACCCTGAGACGCAGGTGCCTGATCCTAGCTCGCCGTGCGGGGTCATCCGCCAAAAAGGTTGGCTCGTCAACCACCTGAAGGGCGTGCAGTTCGTGTTTGCGGATGGACACGCCAAGTGGACACGCATGCAGGGGGCTATTGCCAATAACCTGTGGAAGTGGCGATGCTTCCAGCGCCCCGGCGAGCGCACCTTCCACGGCGACCCAGCAGACTTCGACTCGGGGGCTTGTGGCGGCCATCCGGACGGCGCAGCGTGCCGGGATTTCGCGTCCCGGGTAGTCGCTACCGAGTATCGCTAGCTTGGCTTTCCTGCTGAAACGAACGCCTGCAGGTGCACCTTCAGGCGTTTTTACTTTTGGTGGCGTGCCCGCTTTTTGGCGTCCAGCAAACGGCTGATCTGCTCGCCCGAAGACGACGGCGCGGGCGGCGTAACTGGCGTCCCCTCCACCGGCGGAGCGGTCTTGTCTACATCGGGTGACGATGCGGCGGTAGTAGGAGGCGTATACTTTTCGCGCAGACGATGTTTGCGCTGAAGCAGACGCGAGGTTGCCCGGGCGGTCTCAGGGGCAGAGGGCCTCAGGTGCAGGCGAGCCAGCACACGCGCCCATGCCTCTCTCCACTCGGAGCGAATCTCCGCCTGCCAGACAATACGCCGCAGGGCAATGTCCACCGGCAACAGCAACATCGCCGCAAAGAGCAGAGGGATACTGGCTTCCGATGGCACGCGCACTGGCACCCGCTGGGCGCGGAAGATGTCCTGCGGTGCAGGCTGTTGTTTGCCTCCGGTCAGCCGTGCGATCTGCTCTAGCAAGCCCAGATTGCTCCTCAGGTCGCGATACTCGGGCGAGTAGGCGATGGTGTCCGTGCCCACGCTGACGCCGGTGGTGCCGTTCGGGCGGCGATACTGCGTGGCGACCGCGTAAGTCCCGTAACCCCGTGCATCAAAGGAGGCTTCGTAGCGGGTAGCGCCCGTCTGAGACAGTACCAGCGGTACCACCTGACCCGCAGGCGTGATGAGCTTGGCGGCGAGCGAGGGGTTGTTGTCGTTCGTCGAGTGGCGGAGGAGGTCTACGCTCACATATCCTTTGCCACCGGAGATAGTAACCTGCGTGCGCAGGTCTTCCGCAGGCAGGTGGCGGAGGATGGTGCGGACAGTGCGCGCGGCGAAGGCAGGAAACTCTGCCCATTTGGTCCACTGGGCGCACCATTTGCCTCGACCGTCGGAGGTGAACGCCATACTGCGTCCCACACCGTACTGCCACACAGCGAAGATGGGGTCTTCCTTGTGCGACAACAGCCCTAACTGCGCGCCCGGTTTCGCCGTGGAGGTGTTGTAACCCAACAGGGGCGGTGAGCCTTCCCACCCGATACCCGCCACGCTCTCGTCGCCCGTGTAGCGCACATAGAAAGACTCCTCAATATACTGCGCCTTGCTGGCGATCACCGCCTCTTTGGTGAAGATCTGCGGCAGGTTCGCCATGCGGTCGGTGAAGTAGTAGCGTCCCCCTCCCGCCTTCGCCACCTGCTGAAGGAACGCCTCATCCTTGCCGTGCCCGAAGCAGACTACCGTGACGGTGATGCCTGCCCGGCGCAGTTGACCGGCGAGAGGAACCGCGCCCTCTTGGTCATCACAATCCGCGCCGTCGGCAAGCACAATCATGTGCTTGAGCTTGGCGCGGCTGATTTGCAGAAGTTTCGCGCCTGCCTCCATGCCCGGACGCACGTAGATGCCTCCACCGCCCGGCTGGAACCCGGCGATGGCGCGCAGGATTTGCTCCTTCTTCTCGCCCACCTGCCACATCGGCACCACCGCCCGGCAGTCGCTACCCGCCGCGATGATGCCCACCTCGTCTTGTGCGGTGAGAAAGCGTACTACGGTAGCGGCGGCGCGGTTCGCCAGCTCCATCTTCGTGGTGCCCCCCTCGGGCGCCGCCATGCTTCCCGAATCGTCCACCACCAGCACGATGCCCACCGCGGGGTACGAGTGATACTTGCGCACGTCCATCGAGACGGGTAGAACCTCCTCCACAGGCGTCTCGAAGTAACCTCCCGCCCCAAAGCTGTTCTCACCGCCGACCATACCCAGTCCCACGCCCAGCTCGCGCGTGGCGGTCTGCAATGCGCGCATTGCTGGGACACCCAGGTCATAAGCGGGCACATCGTGCAGAACCACCGCATCATACGCCTGCAGTTGCGCGGGCAGGGTCTTCATCCCCTGCGGTGAAACCACCTCCAACCGAACACGCTGGGTGCGCACCGCCTCGGCAAAGGGGGTAGATTTGCCGTCGCCCGTCACATACAGCACGCGCGGCGTGCCTTGCACGCGCACATAGCCCGCACCACGGTTGTTCTGGGGATAAGTATCCGTGCCCGCCAGCAGGGACACCTGATAGCGATACTGCCCGGCGACGTCCTCGCGATGGCTCAAGCGCACCAGATTCTTGCCCGGCTTCAGCGCTACCACCTGCGTTTTCACCGCCTGTCCGTCGCGCAACAGCACAAGCTCCGCTGTCTGCTGGTGGGTGGATTGTATCCACACGCGCAGGCTGAACGGCTCGCCCTCCTTCACCAAAGTGGGCGTCTGCACGCGCTCCACCAGCGCTTCCGTTCGCACCTCACGCGGGAAAGGCACGACATGCACTTTCACACCTCGCCCCGCCGCTTGCAGCGCCTGGGCGATGGTGTCGCCTGCGTTCGCATTGCCATCCGAGAACAACACGATCTGCTTGCCCACGTTCTCAGGAAAGGCGGCGAGGGCGAGACCGATGGCGCGCCCGATATCGGTCATCTCGGGCGAACTGCTGGCGGGAATGTGGTTCACGTCAGGGCGCGCACTCAGTGGAGTCACAATCTGGGGGTCGCTGCCGAACACGATCACGCCCGCCAGATCGTCCTCGCGCATGTGGCGCACCGCCTCGCGGAGGAACTTCAGCGCAGACTCCCGGTGCTGGGGCTCCACGCTGGCACTGCCGTCCACCACGAAGAACACCGCCTGCGCTGTCGTGGTGCGCACCCAACGGATACCCGCCAGCGCGAGCACAATCAACGTGACCAGCAAAAGACGTAGTGCCAGCGACGCCTGCGTCTGCCAGCGCGGCAAAGCGGCGAGGCTGTGTCGATGCACCCACCAGAAGGCGGGCAATAGCCCCAGAAGCAAGAGCAGATACGGACGCGCGAACTCTACAGGCATACCCGCTCACCACGCCTGCCCAAGGGCACGCTCACACTCCTCTCGCAGCTCCTCCAGCGCGCGCTCGCGCTCGGGAGGACGGGGCAGAGCCTGTGCCATCGGGTTGTTCTCCCGAGCGGAGCGATCGGCGTTCAGTATCCGCAATGCATCAGCATACCGTTTGCGCGCCTCTTCGGGTTGATGGCGCGCCATAGCAAGGCGTGCCAGCCCGGCGTAAGCGAAGGCGTAATCCACCTCCGGCAGTTCAGGAACGGCGCGCACGCGGTTGTACACGCTCTTCTCTATCTCCAGCATCCGCTGGTACAACGCCTCTGCCCCTCGTCGGTCACCTGCCTGCTCCAGCGTTTTGCCCAGCTCCACCATCACGCGCAGGGCATGCGGGTCGATCTCCAACGCACGACGGTACGCCTCTATCGCCTTCGCCCTGTCGCTCAGCACATCGCGATACAGGTTGCCCAGATGATACCACGTCTTGGACATCGGCATCACTTGTGCCGCCTCCTGCAGGCTTTGCACCGCATCCTGCACGCGCGAGGTATCGCCGGCACGCGCCATGCCATAGCAGAGCAGACCCAAGCTCAGCAGATGTTCGCCGTTCCAGGGCTCCCAGCGCAGGGCACGGCGATACCCCTCTTCGTCGGGGGTCCCCTGCGCCATGTTCCAATTCGCGGCGTTCGCGCTGAGCGCACCCGCCATACGCAGGGTAAGCACCGGCAACGCGAGCAACAGCAAGACAGCATGGGCAAGGTAGAGTCTTCTCGTAACTGCCTCCTGCCCCTGCGGGAGCGACGACGCCAGCATCAGCCCAACCACCGCCCAGAACGTCAGTAGACACGCGAAGATGTACCAGTCGGAGTCCACCAGATTGCGGGCTAAACCGGCGGTGATCGCGCCCACCAGTCCGGCGCGCAGAGGACGGGCATCCCAGTCGGCGATATGAGCCAGCGCACTCCCCTCCCGACGCACCACCGCCCACGCCAGCGTCGCCAAAGCCCCCAGCAGGAGAATCAGCGCAGGCACACCCGCCTCCGCGGTGATCTGCAGGTAGCTGTTATGCGCCAGGCGTGTGAACCCCACTTGTGCGTAGCGCGGATAGGCGAGCTCGTAGGTGCCCAGCCCCGTACCGAGCAGGGGATGTGCTTTTGCCATCGCCAGCGTGCCTTTCCATGTCCAGATTCGGAAGCCGCCCGAATGGCTCTCCGCCTGCACCGCCTGCGCGGTCACCCGCTGAGTAAGCGGGCGCGCCATCAGCCCAGCGGTCAGTAGCAAAGCCACACAGAACAGGGCAAACAGCATAGCACGCTGGCGGTTCCATGAACGGTTGAACACCATCCATACCGCCGTCGCCACCAGCGACAGCACCGCGCAGATCACCCCGAACCGCGAGCCAGTTAGCAGAATCGCCGCTGCCTGAAGCCACGCGCCGAAGCCAGTCAGCCAGCGAACACTGCCACTCCTCGCCAGTGCAACCGCCAGCGTGAGAGGCAGTGTTAGGCACAGGTAGCCGGCGAGGAAGTCGGGGTTGAAGAAGGTGCCGAAAACGCGCCAGTTCGGTACCTCGCGCACGTTTTGCGCGTATTCACGCACCGCAAAGGCGGCGGCGAGCGTGCCCGCTATCGCCAGCGCGTGGATAACGGTGACTATCCCCTCCCCTCGCCGCTGGGAAAACAGCCACGCTGTGGCGATGGTAACCGCCCACCAACTCCACGCGACCAGCGTGCCCCAGCGATAGACGGAGGTCACTCCCCCTGCCAGCAGACACACCAGCAACCCAATCATCAGCACGCGCGCGGGGCGAGGCACGGCATCCCCTTGCGCAGGTTGACGCGCCCATTCCCATACCAGCGCCGCCAGCGCCAGCATCGCCATCCCCCACACGGCGACCGACAGCATACTGCCCGTGCTAAACAACGCCGTGAGCACCCCTCGCAGGGAAGGCTCTGCCGGCTCACTGCCCACCTCCAGCCTCCCCGCAGTGAGCGGCGCCAGCACCAGCACCGCGCTCAGGAGCCACGTGGAGAGGGGAACCTCCTTGCGGGAGGTCGCTAGCTGTGTCGTTTTGGTCTTGCGTGAAGTTTTCTTCATGGCACCTGGTCACAGGCTCAGCATGTGTGTCGCGATTTAAGGTTACCTCCCAAGCATCTTCAGCCGTAGGGCGATCAGATGGTTGCGCGCTATCAGCAGGTTCGCCCGTATCCACAGCCCTAGCGGGATGAGCAGTCGGCTCCAGATGGGCAGGCGACGCGCGTAATGCTTCTGAAAGAACAGCCGGTGGCTGTGATGGAACTGCCGTATCATCGCGTTAACCGCTTTGTCGGTGCTCCGCCCGATGGCGTGCGTCACCACCGCGTCGGGATGATACACCACTTTCCAACCCGCTTCGTGCGCTCGCCAGCACAGGTCCACATCCTCGCAATACATGAAGAACTGCTCATCAAATCCGCCCAGCTGGTGCCACGTTTCGCGTCGAATCATCATCGCGCAGCCGGAGACCCAATCCACCTCCATCGTGTGGGCGTGGTCAAAGTCGGTCATCAGGTAGTCGCGCACGAAGCGGTTCTGCGGGAACAGCCGTCCCAACAGCGTGTTGCGAAACAACCCTGCCTCGTACACAGGGAAGCGTCGGCAGGAATACTGCAGGGAACCGTCGGGGTTAAGCACCTTGGGCGCAATGATGCCGACGTCGGGATGGGCGTCTGCGTAGTCGACCAGCTGTTTGAGCGCGCCCGGATGCGCCCGGGCATCGGAGTTGAGAAGCAGGAGGTAACGCCCCTGCGCCACCTGCGCCGCGCGGTTGTGCGCCTTGCCGAAGCCCTCATTCAAGCGGTTTTCTATGAGTTTGACCTCCGGGAACTCGCGCTTGACCATCGCCACGCTGTCGTCCCACGAGGCGTTGTCTACCACGATGATCTCCGCCTGCACGTCCGGATGCAGAGAGGGATGGAGCGAACGCAGGCACTCGCGCAGTTCGTCGCGGGTGTTCCAGTTGACAATAATCACGCTCACGTCAGGCTTTTCGTTCACTCTGCCACCCCTCGCGCCCCTTGCCCAGTGTCCTCAGCCAGGCGTTGCAGGCGATGCTGAGACGGATCAGCCAGTAGATCGGCAACGGCAGTCGCTGGCGATAATGCTTCTGATAAAACTTCTGTAACGAACGATGCGATTCCCATATCATCTGCGGGCGCACCTGCCTCGTGCTCGCCCCACCGTGATGGATAATCACCACATCAGGATGAAAGTATATCTTCCAACCCTGCAATTTCGCCCTGTAGCACCAGTCCACCTCGTTGAAGAAGACGGGAAACTGCTCGTCCATCAGCCCTACCTGTTCCACCGCTCGCCGGGATAGCATCAGGAACGTGCCCATCGGCTGGTCCACTGCCGCGATGCGGTCGTAGGTAAACCACGTCATGCGGTATGCCCCGAATCGGCGGGAGCGGGGAAACAACCTCGCCAGTCCCAAATACTCCCACATAACCGCAGAGGGTTCCGGGAATCCGCGCACCGACGCCTGCACACGCCCGTCGGGATGCACCAGCTTCGCGCCCAGCGCGCCCGCTTCGGGGTGTTCCCTTAGGAACCGCAGGGCGGTGTCCAGCGCGCCTTCGGTGACCTCGGTGTCGGCGTTCAGCAACAGCAGGTATTCGCCCTGCGCCTTCTGCATCAGCAGATTGTTGCCCGCCGCATAGCCCAGATTTTGCTCAGAGGCTATCAGCCCCACCTCGGCGAACTCCTGCTGAACCATCGCGGCACTGCCGTCATGCGAGGCGTTATCCAGCACCCACACCTCCATCGGCTCCGTAGGTGGATGGCGTCGCAAGGACAGCAGGCACGCCCGCAGGAGGTCGCGCGTGTTCCAGTTGACAATCAGCACCGAGAGCGTCGGCTTCATCCCATGCTATTGTAGCCGATTTCGGGCTGTTGTGTCAGCAGTTCGCGCAGGTCTCGAACCAGTAGGTCTGGCGGATGGTGACGGAAGGGGTTGATGGGTACGTCCCGCCGCCAGATGCCTACGGTGCGACAACCCGCCGCTCTGCCCGCCTCCACATCCATCCAGTAATCGCCCACCACTACGCACCGCTCGGGCGCAAGTTGCCATTCCTGCAGGGCAATCAGGATATGCTCGGGATGGGGCTTGACCTTCTGCACGTCATCGCGGCTGACCAGCAGGTCAAAGGGAATGCGCAGGTGTTCCAGCGTTCGCAGAGACACCTGCCGATCGTTGCGGGTGATGATGCCGATGCGCGTGCCTCTGGCTCTCAGCGCGTTTAACAGGTCATACACGCCGGGCACAGGGCGCGGGGCGGAACAGAACGCCATCTCCATCGCCTGCAGACGGGCATAGGCACGCTTGCGCAGTTCCTCCGCCTCTTGGGGTCTGCCGACGGCACACAACTGCCCCACCGCCCGCTCCACCGCGCCCAGCACGTCCAGCGACTGCAGAGGCTGGGTATCCAACCCATATTCGGCGATCAACTGCAGGGTCGCCGCGCGCAGTTTGGCGAAGTCGATGTTGGTCTCGGCGAGCGTGCCGTCCAGGTCGAACAGTACCGCCTGCGCGTGTTCGAAGATAGCGTGCATGCTTGCATTATACCCCCAGCCGAGCAACCATTGCTAATCCACGAGCGATTTAGGCCAGGGGATGCCTGCCAGCATAGTGGCTGTCAGGTGTGGCACAAAATCCCGATACAACGTACGTAACCCCCGCTGAATCGGCTCGCTGTGAAGATACTCCATGATATGATACAGGTTCAATCCCTCGCGCTTCGGCACCAGGTGGAACTCCTCCCGCCAGGGATAACACCGCTGGTCAACCGCGCAGACCACGCGCGTACCCTTCGTGTGCGCTACCACCAGATGGGAGAACCCGTAAAACGCCCGCAGTTCCACCGCCCGCTCACGCGGCAGCCATAGACCGGAGTAACAGGTGTCGTAATCGATCCACCCCGCATGGAGGTTCCTTCCGGTCAGCACCGGCACCAGATCCTCGCTCGGCGTGGAAGAGACCGCGGGATGCTGTTTCACCTCAGGGCTTCGGGCAGCGAAGAAGTGGATGGAGAAGCACTCCCCCAGCGGGATGCCCTCACGCTCTAGAGCCAGCCACTCCGCGCTCTCGAATCGGATCATCTCGCCATGATAGACATCGCGTGCGAGCCACCGCGTGTCCGTTGCCTCTATGAGCTCGATCCCTTCTCCCCCTCGCTCTAGCACCAGTACGACCACGCTGATTTGACGCCTCGGGAAGACCTTGCTGAGATAGAACACCTTTAACCGACCGCTCTCTGCCAGAAACCGCCGGAGCTTGCGGAAATCATCCAGTACCAGCCAGCTGGCAGGCACCACGAACACGAGCCTTCCGTCTGGAGCAAGAAGACGTACCGCTTTCTCGATGAAAGCCCCATAGATGTTATACTTGCCGTGCCAGGTGGAGGTGCGACGGCGATAGAGCGACTTCCGCTCCTTCAACACGTGGAGGGGATAGTGGCTGGCGTCACCGATGATACCGTAGGGCGGGTTGCCGATGATGATGTCGAACCCTTCCCACTCGCTTCGCTCAGGACAGGATTGAGGCTCCCACAGTAGAAAGTCCTCCTCCAGAAAGGTCGCCTCGGGCAGTCGGTGTCGGGCGAGGCGTAGGCGGTCTGCATCTATCTCCACGCCGAGCAGTTCGTGATGTCGTCCGAACGCTTCGGCGAAGGCGTGTAGGAAAGGGGCGTCCGCGCAGGCGGGTTCCAGCACTCGACATCGGGCGCGATGGGGGCGAGCAAGCCGAACCATGAAATCCACAAGCCACTGCGGTGTGAAGATCACTCCTAGCGCGCTCCGGATGCATTGCTGAAGCCGCTTCCTGTGGTAGCCTGAAGGGGAGCGTAGATCGATGGTTCACCGGTTCCAACACGTCCGCTTGCACCTCGTGTGTTGCAGTTCCACATTGGGACGGTGTTTCCCTACCCCCGAGACAGGACTCTGCGGGAGGTGTATCGAATAGCATGAAAAGTCATTGTCTAAGTTTGGTAAGCACACAACACCCGACGAACCTACCCCCTTCCCCGCGAGATTTCACGTTGGGGGGAGGACGGGAGAGAGGCTTTGACACGTGGAGGAGACGACGATGACCCGACAACCGATTTCCACTTCCGATGCGCCTCCTGCCATCGGACCCTACTCGCAGGCGATTCGCGCGGGGAATCTGCTGTTCGTATCGGGGCAGATTCCGCTGGACCCCCAGACGGGCGAGATGGTGGGCACAACCGCCGCCGAGCAGGTGCGCCAGGTGCTGAACAACCTTCAGGCGATACTGCAAGCGGCGGGCACGTCGCTGGAGAACGTGGTCAAAACCACCATCTTCCTCACCGATCTGGGGCAATTCACCGCGGTAAATGCCGTCTACGCCGAGTTCTTCCCACAGAACCCACCCGCGCGTTCTACCGTGCAGGTGTCTGCGTTACCGCGCGGTGCACTAGTGGAGATCGAGGCGATAGCGGTGATTGGCTGAGGCGTGCGTCGCACACGGGCATGTTCCGGGAGGATTCGGCACTCGCGAGTGCGAATACTGACACGGTGCTTACCGACCATAGGAGGGAGAGGATATGTTGAGGTGCCAACCCTGTTACTGGCTTCTGGCTGTTGCGGTGGCCGGTCTGCTAATGGTAGGTTGCTCGAAACCGAAGGAGACCACCACCACTCCGTCGCCTTCCGGCGAAAAGAAGGTGCGTATCGTGCTCATCACCAACGGCAACTCCCCGTTCTGGGACCCGATGGAAGTCGGCATGAGGAGAGCCGCCCAGGACCTGGGCTGTGAAGCCATCTCGCGCCGCCCGACTACTGACTCGCCCGCGCTTCAGCGGCAGATTATCGAAGAATACATGGCACAGAAGGTGGACGGTATCGGCATCTCCGTGATCGAGTCCGATACCATCGGTCCTGTGATCGATGAGCTGATGAACAGTGGAATCAAGGTCATCACCTTCGACTCGGATGCGGCGAACTCCAAACGCATCGCCTACATCGGCACGAACAACTTCGAGGCGGGCAAGGCTGCGGGCGAAGCGGCGAAAAAGCTCCTGCCCGAAGGGGGCAAGGTGTTCGGCTTTGTTGGCAACCAGAACGCCCCCAACGCCCGCGAGCGCATCGCTGGCTTCAAGGAAGCGACCAAAGGCACCAACATTGTGCTGGTGGACGTGTTCGACGATAATAAGGACCCCGCCAAAGCGCGCGCCAACGTGGAGAACGTGCTTCAGGCACACAAGGATGTGAAAATGCTCCTGGGTCTGTTCTCGTACGATGGTCCGCAGATCGCCGCAGCGGTGAAAGAGGCGGGTGTGCGCGACAAGGTCAAAATCCTCTGCTTCGACGCCGAACCGGAGACCATCAACCACCTGAAGCGCGGTGAGATCGACGCCACCGTGGTGCAAAAGCCCTACGAGTTCGGCTATCGTTCCGTGCAGTTGCTGTACAAAATCATCACGCTGGGCGATGTGGATAAAGCGCTGAAGGAGTTCGAGGCGGAGTCGGGCTATAAGGTGGCTCCGGGAAACGTCATCGACACCGGCGTGGAGATCATCACCCCGCAAAACATCAACAACTACCTGAAGCGGCTGGAAGAGCTGGGCATCAAGTCGTCCTGATCCCTTCCTGCCTCATCCTCTACCCGACGTGGCGAGAGGGCTTTGCACGAGACATGGTAGCAGGTCGTCAGTGGATAAGGCGCCTGATTCGCACCCGCGAGTTCGGCGTAGTACTGGTGCTGATCTTGCTGGTGCTGTTGATCGCATCCACCGAAAAGGGAGAGGCCTTTCTGGGTCCCATCAGCCTGCAGAACCTCTCCCGCCAGATCGCTCTGCTGGGCGTGTTCGCCATCGGCCAGGCGGTGGTGATTATCGCCGGGGGAATTGACCTGTCGGTAGGCACTCTCATCGGCTTTGCGGGTGTGCTGTGCACCTACCTGCTGGCGAAGGCGGGCTGGTCGCTGGGGGCAAGCGTGCTGGCGGTGCTGGCGTTCTCGGCGGGAGTGGGCGTCGTACACGCTCTGCTCATTAACCGCTTCCGACTCTTGCCGTTCATTGTCACCCTGGGATCGCTGTTTATCTTCCTCAGCGTGGGTCAGCTCATGACCAACAACGTGCCGATACCCGTTTCGCCGCAGGATTCGCCCTACTCCGAGGCGTTTCAGTTTTTGGGCAACGGCAAGATAGGAAACATCCCCGTGCCGGTCTATATCATGTTGGGTGTGCTGATACTGGTGTCGGTGCTGATGCACTTCACGGTCATCGGCAGGCATATCTACGCGCTGGGCAACAACGAGGAGGCCACGCGCCTGTCGGGCATCAGTGTTCTGCGCACGCAGATGCTCGCCTATGGGCTGTGCAGTTTGCTGGCGGGGTTGGCGGGCATCCTGTATGCCTCCTACCAGCGTCAGGGGATTCCCGGCAGTGGGCTGTCGTACGAGCTGAAAGCGATTGCGGCGGCGGTGGTCAGCGGGTGCAGTCTGAGCGGAGGACAGGGCACGGTCATCGGTGCGGTGATCGGTGCCAGCTTGCTCAACGTTATCCTCAGCGGGATCAGCTTCGTCATCCACCAGGGCGCATCCAACTGGGAAGGCACCGTGGTAGGGACGATTTTGCTGGTCACTGCCATCTTGAACCGCCTGCAACAGCAGTGGGCGTCCCGTAACCGGTAACGTAGTAGAGGCTGTTACGTCATTCAGCACGGAAACACCACATATGAGAAACGTACTGATCATGACACAACCATCAGCGAAATCTGGCGGAATTCGGCGACCTGCGGATGGGTGGAACGTCCGGCAGGTGCGCTCGCTATGGAGGTGCCGCTAAGATGTTTCCTGATCCTCATGTGAGGTCTGCAATATCTGGAACTCGTCTCTCCTTGCGTGTGCTTAATCGTAGCACCCTGGCCCGCCAGCATCTCCTTAAGCGCAACCCCCACGACCTCGTGGAGCTG
>PSLZ01000058.1:0-13284 GCA_040289885.1 Armatimonadota bacterium
AGCCGTAGTCGGCTCCCCTAGCGGATGCGTATCGCCTGGGCGGCGATTCGCTGCGCGGTTCTGTTTGTCCAGTGTTAGTATACCCCAATCTCCCGCGCGGGCGCAATCACCACTACCGCGCTTTGCACAGTTCCACGCTGAACCACACGTTGTGCCGATTCGGCTGGTCAGGAAGCAATCGCTTGTTCAGCAGGGTGCTGAACCATAGCGTAGGCTTGAGATGCCATCCTTTGCCCGTATCGAACGTGCTACTCAGCCCCAGCGTCATATCTGCCCACGACGCGGTTTCGCAACCGTAGTAGTAGCCGTTGAACCGGGAACAACCGTAGCCGACCTGCGCACTCAGGCTCAGCGCACGCGGGATAGGTACCTCCACCCCGGCAGTGACGTAGGTCCCCCTTGCCACGCCGGTATCGCGGTACACGGTGATGTTCGGTGATAGCGCGCTATCGCCAGACAAGCGCAGGTAGACCTCTCGCGTGCGCTCCCAGCCCGTGCCGGGGTACTGGTAATCGGTCCAGCCGAGGGCGACCTGCAAGCCGCACCAGGCGGTGGCATACTCCAGCGTGAAATCCCATTCGGTGAAGGTGCCAGCAGGATGGGGACGGGTATATATCGAGCCGTTGTGGTTGGTCAGCTCCATATTGCCCCACACCGAGGCGGTGAGGTTCCCCACTTGTAGCGCGGTGTTTTTCTGCATCACCCAGTTGTTGACCGTATTCACCCCGCGCCAGACGTATTTGGAACTGAGCACCACCGCTTGTATCCACACACCGGATTGTGCGTTCACCAGCCCCGCAGACAGGCAAAGAACGATTGTCGCTATCGCATACCAGCGCATCCTTCTTCCTCACCTCATCGTTTTACCGGCAATCCGTTGCCATCCAAAGCATCTGTAGGCACTGGCACTGGTAATTATCAGCGTTTTAGTGGTGTTCCCTCATCCGCAATGATACCGGCTTCACCAATGGCAAAACTCAGCACGGGGAACGGACGGGGGCGCATAGCGGTGGAGGGGATCTGCGCCATTTGTCCCACCGCAAATCGCCCGCGCGGAAGTAGATAGACCGTCACCTCGCGCTGTTGATGGGGAAGCACAAGGAGGCATTTTGAGGTCAGCATGCCTCGCCCGTCCAGCGATACGAGTGCATAAAGCCCTCCCGCCGTCGCCACCTTCTGCCCGTTCAGGTAGAGGTCGCCCTCGCTCTCTACGGCCACTACCTTGCCCTGCCCGTTAACCAGCACGAACGCACTGCCTCGCGGCTGAAGGGTAACGGTGACCTTGTGTGCCGGCACGCTCACATGACAAAGCTCGCCAGCAGGGTCGATGCGCACCAGGGTGTATAACCTGCCGCCGTCGCGCGTAGGAATGGCAAGCGCGTGCACCTCGCCACCCTGAACAGTGACATCGATGCCCTCGATCCCCGCCAGGCGCAGTGCTTGGGCATAGATCGTTCGATGGCTGGCTTGTGCTCGCAGTTCCAGCGGATAGGGCACGTAAAGCACCTTGCCCTGCCCCACCTCGCGGATGACGGGCGGCATCTGCCAGACCTCTTCTCGAACATCGAAGGGAGAAACCACAGGCTGTTCTGGAAGCGCGAGCGTCCGAAATCGCTCGGCACGAGTGGGTTGACGGGTGCGGTCAAAGCCGATATTTCCCGAAAGATAAAGTACCCCTCCCCGCCGAACCCATTGCACCACTGCGGCGAACACCTCGTCCGTCGGGCAGTAGGGCAGTACCCAAAAAATCACCTTTGCCGAAGGAGGAATTTCCTGCAAGTCCTCCTCGTTTAACACGCCGAAGGGCACGTGCTGTGCCAGCAAAAGGCTCACGGCGTTCTGCAGAGCCCGGTGAATCTGCTCAAACCGCGCCCCAACACGATGGCTGTCAGGTACCAACAGATAGACCTGCGGCGGCTTGTAAACAGGCTTAACCCGCTTGAGCAGTTCGGCACCCTGCGCCAGCGTATACAGCCACGGCTTGGCAACGGGCGTACCGTGATGAATCAGCCCCCACGGGAAAACCATCTCGTCGAAGTCCTTCCAGTCCCAGTTGCACAGGAAAGCTGCCCCCAGCCCAACCGCGTAGTGCAGAACCTGCTGGAACCGGGTCACGCTGTCGCTCGTGGGCAGACCGGTCCGCCCATATACCCGGGCGTCGTGCGCCTCCTGCGCCCCGAACTCGCCCAGACTGAACCCCTTGCCGTAAGCACTGCGGTCGATCAGTTTGAACTCCAGCGGAAAGTCTTGCAGTGGACCGTAGTAGTGCATGTTGGAGAAGTCGGTGTAGCGTGTGCCGAGAATCTTGTCCGCAGGGGGCATACTGGGCAGATAGCCCACACATACCAGCGCATCGGGGTCGCCTGCTTTCACGCCTTCCACATTGGCTTTGACCCAGCGGTTCAGCAGTTCGGTTTCGAATCGCTTGAGGTCGGCAGTGCGCACATCGTCCCAGCGGTCGGTACGGTTGCCAAGCGGCACGTTGGGTAGAGGGGTAGAAAGAGGGTTGACCCGCCACGCAGTGCGCAGAGCTTCATCAGATCCATAACGCTGTTTCAGCCACTTGTTCCAGAGCCTGCGTACGAAGGGCACATCGGGCATGTCCACCGAAGGCTCGTTCTGGATGTCGTAGATGATGCCAGGCACGCGGCGATAACGGTGTGCCCAGAAACGGTTCCACTCCCGTTGTGCTTGCAGTTCCTCATCGGTCAGAACTACACCCAGCCAGTCGTGCAGACAGAGGAAAAGGATGATACCATGCTTCTGCGCGATCTGCACGATGGCGTCCATCTGTCGTTGTAGCCTCTTTGGTGGCAAACCGCGCAGGTCCAGCGCCGAATGCTGTCCGACGCCGTTGTAACCATCCTTCGCAAAGGGCGAGAAGTGCAGGATGCGCAGGATGCGGATGTTATGTTGAGCCATCCGCCGGAAGTCGCGTTCCCACACCGCGGGGTTCTCGTTGGCAGAGAAGAACACCATGCCCGTTTGATTGGTGCCCACCAGCAGAGCAGGCTCGCCATCGATGGTCAGGACGTTATCCCGCCACCCCACGCGTGGTCCGCGCGCGATGACCTGCGCGTCCCAGATGCAGAAGGCGGAATGGATGGTATCTCTCCGCTCCTTACCTTGCCACATCTGCGCTTCCACCGGGCAGTAATCCCCCTTCAACCTGTCGGTATAAACCTCCCCGTGCACGGTTTGGGTTTCACCCGGCTGGAGGACAAGGTCCCGGCGCGACACCGTCTGTCCGTCTGCCTTCAGCACCACCCGCACGCGAGCTGTGTGCTTGCTGAAGTTCACCGCGTCGACGCTGATGCGGGCAGGCTCTCCCCGCTCGTAGCAGGCAAAGCCGGTGCGTAGACTGTGCAGATAGACCTTCTGCACGATGTGCTCCATCACACGCTGAAGCAAACGCTCTCGTGCGGCGTCGCCCAACAGGAGCGGCTCTCCCGACGTCACCCCGCTAAATGCCCAGCTCCCGCCTTTGTAAACGCCCGCGAAGTTGTGCAGAACGCTCAGCGCGGTGCCTCTCAGGTTGCCCCGATGGTCCGTTGCCTCTAACACCGGGAGCCATCGGCGATAGACGGGCGGGAAGACAGGGTCATTCACGCCGATCAGCCCGCTGGCGGAAAAGCCTTGCAGTGGCTTGGCAAAACGCAAGTGTACCGGGGTATGGGCAAACGCGCTGGTGGTTCTGACCTGCACGGCGTCTTCCAGCAGAAAAGCGGGGTCAAAAACGCCGATCTGCTCGGGCGTGAAGGTCATGGCGTCGCCGGGCCTGCCATAGCGGGTGTTGATACGCAGGCTCTCGGCACTGACCGCCTGATTCGCCTCTATCCACCGCGTGCCGTCCCAAATCAGGGGGCAGTCAAAGGCGTAGCCATCGGTAGAGAGAAAGCTCCCGCCTGCCTTCAGGTATTCCAGAAAAGCCTCTCGCGCTTGCAGAGGGAAGAAGGCACCGTAGGGAAGCACAATCGCGTCGAACCGCTGAGGGGTCAGCAGGCTTTTGTTGGCGAGGTCAGCCGCTTGCAGGAGCGTGACCCGGAAGCCCGCCTTGCGCAGGCTCTGGGCGATCTGCTGAGGAGGATGCGCAGTGCGGAACCCATCGGGCAAAGAGTCGCCCATATCCAGCACAGCCACGCTCCCCCGTGTGCCTGTTTCGCCGCGCAGGGGCACTGCACAGGCAAGCGCACCCCAAAGCACCAGTGTCCACCATCGTCCAGCCATCATACCTTTCCAGTTCGCGGGCAGGCGAACTGCTCCTGCAAATCTCTGCTCAGTGTCCCGGAATGCTCTGCCCCACCAGAGGCTCCAGCATGATGGTCTCGGTTTCATCGTCGTAGGCGATGATCTCGCCGTAGCGTCCCCACTCGATGATGGTGTTGAGCTGCTTCTCGGCGTCGGCGGGAGGAAGCTCGAGCTCGATGGCGGCACGCACAACGTCGCGCTTCAGACTCTGGTTCTCCGCTAGATGAAGCATATTCATGAGCCACTGAAAGATGGGCAGGCGACGGATTCGGGTGGAGAAAATCTCCTTGCGCGTGAGGATGCTTGCCTCGCTAAAGGTCTCACCCAGTGGGGTAAGCATGACGTCACCCTGCCCGACGCGCACGAAACCCAGTAGTTCGGCGGTGTCAATTAGCCTCAGCACCAAATCCGAGTCCGCACCGAAGTCCTCGGCCAGCTGATAGATGTCATAGGTAGGCTGGGAGGACTCGGCGAGGTGCTCCAGCAAGCCCACGAGGTCGCTGATTTGGATCTGCGGTAGCCAGCGCGTGATGCCCGGCTTGCCCGGCGCAGTACCCATCTCCACCGGCTCGGGCTGGGTCTGTCCGGCGAGGATGGCGTAAATCTGGTCAATCAGCTTCAGGAACTGCGGCGACTTGCGATGGCGCGGTTGCGGCATCTCCACGTTCACCTCGGCGATCACCCGCCCGGGCGACGTGCCCATGATGATCAGGCGGTCCGCCATTTCGGCAGCCTCTTCGATGTTGTGGGTAACCATCAGGATGGTCTTGGTGGGGATTTTACCGTCTAGCCACAGCTCCATCAGCTCACCACGCAAGGCTTCGGAGCTGAGCACGTCGAGTGCAGAGAACGGCTCGTCCAAGCACAGCAGTTCCGGTTCCACCGCCATCGCGCGCGCAAAGCCCACCTTCTGGCGCATTCCGCCCGACAGCTCGCGCGGGTAGGCGTTTTCGAAACCGTCCAGCCCCACACGGTCCAGTAGGTCTAGCGCCCGGGCCGTGCGAATCTTCGGAGGTATTCCTCGCGCCTTCAACGCCACCTCCACGTTCTCCTGCACCGACAGCCACGGGAACAGCGCAAAGGTCTGGAACACAATGCTAGCATGAGGATTAACCCCCCGCAGTTCCTCCCTACGATAGCGGATGTGTCCCTCCGTGGGACGTTGAAGCCCCGTAATCAGGCGCAGAAGCGTACTCTTACCGCACCCAGAGGGGCCCAGCAGACAAACAAACTCCCCTTCGCGAATGGTTAAGTTGATGTCTTGAACCGCGTAAAAGCGTTTCCTGCCGGTGGCGTACACCTGGCTCACATGTTCCAGTTCTACAAGTATCTTATCGTTGTCCATCTTTCACTCCATCCGATAACGTGATGCAGCGATGCGGTAGAGCCGTCTCCACAACAAGCGGTTGACCAGCACCACGGTGAGTATCATCGTCAAGGTAGACGCTAGGAGCAGAGGGAAATCCCCCTGTGCGGTGCTGTGCGCGATAAGGTCACCCAACCCGGTCACGCGCAGGGTGCGCCCACCGAACTCCACATATTCTGCCACAATACTGGCGTTCCATGCTCCGCCACTGGCAGTAATCGCGCCCGTAATCAGGTACGGAAACAGCGCGGGCAGTATCAGAATGCGCCACCTCTGCCACCGGTTCAACCCCAGGAGCGTGACGGTAAAGCGCAGTTCCTGGGGGATAGACATCGTGCCCGCGATGACGTTAAACAACAGATACCATTGCGTGCCCGTCAACATCAGCAGGACAGCCGCCATGTTCAGCCCGCCTGGCAGTTGCAACAGCATCAGCACGAACACGGGGAACAGGGCGGTGGCGGGGATCGAAGCAGCGATCTGCACCAGCGGCTGTAGCCAGGCGGCTAGGCGGGTGTTCATGCCGATGTACACGCCTAGCGGCACCGTCCAGCCAAAAGCGATAGCCAGCGCGACAAACACCCGCAGGGCGGTCATCAGCACACCCTGCAGGATAGCCAGCCATTGCCCGATCTGCACCTGCGCCAGTAGGTGCAGTGCCCTCAGAGTGCCATACGCCACCAGCGCCAGCACCATCACGAAGAACAGCTTCCACCCGATATCGCCCCGCCGGGAGTGTTCGTCGGCACGTTCCGGTTGAAACGGCCAGACGCGCAGGGTCCATGCGTCAATCCGCTCGCTGATGCGCTCCCAGAACGCCGAGAGCCTCTCCGACAGCTTCGACGAGCGCAGGATGTCGTAGAACCACGAGCTGGCGTGGGTTTCCTGCCCGATCATTTCCAGTTTGAACTTCTCGCTCCACGCGACGAGCGGTCGCCACACGAGTTGGTCCAGCAGAACAATCACCAGCACCAGCGTGCCTAATCCCCACAAGATCGCCAAGATGTTGCCGCGGTGTGAGGCTTCGCGCAGATAGGCACCCAGCCCGGGCAGGCGGTAGTCGCGCTCGCCGACGGTGAAGATCTCCGCCGCCATCAGGAAGAACCAGCCACCTGCCCAGCTCATCATGCTGTTCCAAATCAGCCCGATGGCTCCGAAGGGCAGTTCCAATTTGCGCATCCTCAGCCACCAGTTCAGGCGCAGGATCGCTGCCGCTTCGCGCAGGTCTCTGGGCAGAGTGGTCAGCGATTGATACCACGAGAAGGTCATATTCCACACTTGACTGGTGAAGATGAGCACGATGGACGCCAGCTCCGCGGCCGCCCGCTCCGGCAGGATCGCACTGAGCCCCAACAACACTACCGGCAGGAAGGAGAGGATGGGCACGCTCTGTAGGACATCCAGCGTGGGGAGCAGAATCTGTTCCGCCCGCCGACTGCGCGCCGCCGCATAGCCGTAAATCAACGTGAACGGAAGCGATAGCAGATACGCCGCCCCCATACGCAAGGTGGAACGGAAAGCGTAGTAAGGCAATGCGGAAGGCTCGAGCACGATACCCGGCCCCTGTACCACCTTGGGAGCGTGAAAAGCAAAATGAACCCCCAGATACAGCAATGCCGTAATCGTCAACAGCACAAAGGCATCGCTCCACCGAAAATCGCGCGTTGTCTGCTTGAGCTCGTAGATTGGTGCTTTCAGGTAGTGCATCGGTCAAGGTTCCTCTCAAGGTGGAACAGCTTCTTATTCTAAAAAAGCGGGTACAGTGCCATCTTATTATACATGGCGGGAAGGCGGGGAAACAAGCAAAATCCTCAGCAGGGTGCGTAGGAGTGATATAAGAGAGCGCGACATACAGGCTGAGGTGCGAACGGTTGGCTTGTGATGTTGCTATTGTCATGCTGAACGCCAGCTCTATTTGTCATGCTGAGCGCCAGCGAAGCATCTCGTCTTTTGTTGTCATACTGAATGCTAGTGAAGCATCTCGTAGTTCAACGATTGGGATTCTTCGCTTCGCTCAGAATGACAGGGAGAGGCGGCGCAGAAAGACAAGAAAGAGGCTCAGAAGGACGAGAGGGAGCGGCGCAGAAGGACAGGAGAGAAGCTCAGAAGCACCACCGGGCAGGTCTCGCTTGACACGACAGGATAAACATTCCATCGAGAGGGTGCAACCTACACCTGCTCTTGAGGGTCATTGCAGAGGGAAATGATGAGAGCCCTACTGCCCATAGCCTTGCTGATGACTGCTCTGTGCGCGGGATACGCCCAGGCACCGAACCCCGCCCGTACTGCGCCCCGGTGGAAGCAGGAGTTTCAGCGTGCCCGATTGGTATGGGAGAAGGGCGAAACCGACCGCGCACTGGCGGTGCTGGAGAAGGCGTACGCGCTGGCACCCGATAACACCGCCCGTGCCCAGATCGCCTTCCGCTACGCCGACTGGTGCGCCTGGTTGGGCAACGACGCCGCCGCGAGGCGATGGTATGAAAAGTGCTTGACGCTGGCGCCGCCAGGCTCCGACCTGATACGCCGTGCCCGAGAGGGACTGAGCCATCTGCCGTCCGCTCGTGCTGTGCCCGCGTACCCGATGCCCCCCACTGCCCCGGCTCCGCGCGCGGTGGTGGGTGGGGTGGACCTCGCCGCCTTCCTGCCGGTGTTGTTTGTGGTATCTCTGTTGTTGCTGTTGGCGCTGTTACAGTGGATGAGCGGATGGAGCCGTGAAGCCTTTTTCGCGCAGGTGATGCTCAGCATGCTACTGGCAGGATCGATGACCATGATGTTTCCCCTAGGCATGCTGTTGCTATCCAGGCAGTTTTACCCTCAGCCGGATAGCTGGATAGCGGGGGCGTTGAGCTTAGGCAGTATTGTGTGCATGGCGTTCGCTGTGCGTTCGTGGCAACAGGGACAGCTTCTGCGCAGTACACCGCTGACGCGCCTGAGGAGTGCATCGCACGGCTTTCTAAAGGTACGCGGCGTGGCGGAACCTGCCTTTGGCGTGGTGACCAGCCGGGTGGGCGATATTCCCGCCATCTACCTGAATGAGGTCTCCGAGCGCTACGTGCGCCGCACCGAGATGTACTACGACCCGCGGAGCAAAAGATGGAAAACCCGCACCGTCTACCGCTGGGAGACCATCTACAGCAACACGGAGCGAGTCAACTTCCTGCTAGACGACGGCACGGGCAAGGCGATTGTGGAGGGTAAGGGCGCAGAGTTCCACCCCGACCATCTCGCGCTGTTTTACAACTATCGCCCAGTGCGCTCGTTTCCGTGGTTCTCCAGTGTGGGCGACGTGCGCACGCATATCAACTACATCCCTCCGAACGCCACGGTGACGGTTTGGGCACGCTATTACGAGCATGACCTGCCCGGCACCGAGCACGACCAAATGCGCCTGCAATACGACCGCTTTCATCGGTGCATGGTGGTGCTGGAAGGGCAGGAAAGCAAGGTATACACGGCTCGCACGGGCGTGGGGCTGGTGCTGGCAGTGCTGGGAGTGGTCATGCTGTTGGGCGTGATATATCTGCTGTTCAATCCGGGCGCGGTCGGAGGAACCGTCAACTCGTTCTCGGGAGGTCAAACACCATGGGAGGCATTTCGACATTAGCGATTGTGCTGTTCGTGGTTGGAGGCGTGCTGGTCATCTGGGTCATCGCCGCCTACAACACGCTGGTCAACCTGCGTGGGCAGGCTCAGCGCGCCTGGGCGAACGTGGACGTGGTGCTCAAACAACGCTGGGACCTGATTCCCAATCTGGTGGAGACGGTGAAGGGCTATGCCCAGCACGAGCGGCAGATGCTGGAACGTATCGCCGAGCTGCGCGCGATGGCGCTGGGCGCGACAGACCGCAAGGAGCGCATCCGGGCAGAGCAAGAGGCATCGCGCCTGGTGGGCAACATCATCGTGTGGGGCGAAAACTATCCGGAACTGAAGGCAAACGAGAACTTCCTGCATCTCCAGCGCACGCTGGCAGATCTGGAGGAGCAGATCGCCGACCGCCGGGAGCTGTATAACGAAGCCGCCACCAACTACAACGTGTATCAAAAGACCTTCCCGGCGGTGCTGGTCGCGCAAAGCGTGTGGGCGGAAGAGATGCCCCTGTTTGAGGCAGCACCGCAGGAGCGGGAAGTGCCAAAGGTACAGTTTTAGGCGTTCGAGATCCCTGGCGCCTACCGAAGAAGAGGCGTAGAGGTTCTACTCCTCTCCTGCCTCCATCTCGCACGGGGAAGGCGCAATCTCTTCCCCTGTGTAGATGGTAACGCCCACCCGCTGAATGTGCTCTAGCAGTTCTGCATCCTCGATCTGGTGATAGATGCATGCATCAAAGGTATATGGCAGAGGCAGTTCTTCCAGCTCCCACATGACCTGCAGAAGCACGTTCAGATTCAGCGACTGCCCACCGCACAGCACCAGGTCGATATCAGAGCCAAGCTTGTAGTCACCCTTTGCTCTGGAGCCGTAGACCATCGCCGATTGCACCTGCGGGTGTCTCTTCAACACCGCGCAAATCTGCTCGATCACTTGCGGGGTCAAGCCTAGGTTCACCTGGACATCTCTTCGGCCTCTATCTCCTGCATCGTTTCGCGTAGGGCTTCAAACTCTTTATAGTAGAGCTGACAGACCGCTTCTGCGATCTGCGCGGCCACAGACTCGTTGTAGGCATGAGAGGTCAGGTTGCGGGTCTCGATCATTTTCATCCACACTTCCCCATGAGCGATTAATCCCCTTTTATACGCCTCGCGCGTGGCGTCGCGTGAGCCGTAAAGGTTCTGCACACCTCGGCTTTCCAGAAAGTCCTTCAGCAGGTTCCACGCCAGTTCGTGCGTATACTCGAACGCTTGAATCAGCCCTTGTTGTTCCAGCTCGGACAGCGGACGCCCCTGCGCCAGCTGTACCGCCCGACCCAGTTGGGCAAGCGCTCTCTGGTAGTGACGCAATCGTTGAATCCAGCGAATATCCTGCTTGTCCATATCCAGTTGCCCCTTTGTGCTATATTGTACCACTTGCCGGCTCGCGTCATCCGAGCACCGACAGCAGGCGCAGGTAGGTTTTCAGCCGGAACGGATGATACCGCAGGCTTTGCCGAAAGGCGTCTCGCGCTTCGCGTCGGTGCCCCCGCAGGCTGTAGAGCACCCCTAGCGCGGCTAACGCCACCCCGATACTGCGCCGCATGCGCCAGCCGTCATGCCGAAGCAGTTCGGGTATGCGCTTGCGGATACGCTCCTCGTGAATCCACAGGTCATCCTCCAGCATCCGTTCGCGCTGGTACATGGTGTTCTGTCCGTGAATGCGGTACAGGGTCAACGCCTCCGGCACATAGCCGATAGTGTAGTGCTCGGCGATGCGAAGCCACAGGTCCCAGTCGCCCATGCCAAACAGCCTCTCCTCGAAGCGACCGCACCGCTGGATACACTCGCGCCGAAACAGTACCGACGAGGTGATAAATAGGTTGCGCGTCAGCAGTTCGGCAAGCAGGTTTCCCTGCGGGTTGGGATGAAAGCGCACTCCCAGCGGGTTACCTGCTATCGGGTTGCCTTCGGCGTCGATAAACTGGACGGCAGTGTGCACCAGCCCGATCTGGGGCTCGCGCTCCAGAATCGCCACCTGCCGTTCCAGCTTGGTCGGAAGCCACACGTCATCCGAGTTCAGAACGGCGATATAGGGCGCGGTGGTCAAGTCAATACCCTCATTGAGGCAGGTGTAGGTGCCCCGGTTCTGCGCGTGGAGCACTACCCGCACCCGATGGGCATAGCGTTGCAAAATCGCGGGGGACTCGTCCGTGCTGGCGTCGTCGATGGCAACCACCTCGATATCCGGTAGCGTCTGCGCCAGCACGCTCTCAATCGCCGTTTGCACGTAACGGGCGTGACCATAGCTGGTCAGCACCACGCTAACGATGGGCATTACCAGTCCCCTATCAACGCGGCGAGCACCGCCTTCTGGGCGTGCAGACGGTTCTCCGCCTGGTCAAACACCACTGACTGCGCTCCGTCGATCACCTCATCGGTGATCTCCTCGCCTCGGTGCGCGGGTAAGCAGTGCATGACGATGGCGTCGGATTTGGCCACTTTCAGCAGTTCCGCGTTCACCTGATACGGCGCGAACACCCGCTTGCGCCGTTCCGCTTCGTGCTCCTGCCCCATGCTTGCCCACACGTCGGTGTAGATGGCGTCGGCGGTGCGCACCGCCTCTTTTGGTTCGTGTGTGATGACAATCTGCGTACCCGTCTCCTGGGCGATTGCGCGCGCTCGCCGGGTGATGGCCTCATCGGGCTCGTAGCCGCTCGGGCAGGCGACGGTGAAGTGTGTGCCCATCTTCGCGCACAGCAACATCAGGCTGTTCGCCACATTGTTGCCGTCCCCCACAAACACCAGATGCAACCCTTTGGCGTCGCCCTTGTGCTCGATTAGCGTCTGGAAATCGGCTAACGCTTGGCAGGGGTGTTCGAGGTCGCTGAGCGCGTTGATCACCGGCACGCTGGCATATTCCGCTAGCTCCACCAGCGTCTGGTGGGCGAACACCCGCGCCATGATCGCCGGGCACCAGCGTTCCAGATTGCGCGCCACGTCCGCCACGCTCTCCCGCTTGCCCAGCCCGATTTCGTTGGGCGACAGGTAGATCGCGTGTCCACCCATCTGCACCATCGCCGCCTCGAAGGTGAAGCGTGTGCGCAGAGAAGGTTTCTCGAAAATCATTGCCAGCAGGTGCGGACGCCCCCAGTGAATCAGTTCCGTCCCTACGCGGGTGGAGGCTTTCATCTCCGCCGCTAACTGCAGGAGAGCGCGACACTCCTCGGGCGACAGGTTGTCGATGCTCAACAGGTCGCGTCCCTTCAGCGTATGCAGAACTTCGAGGGGGATACTTTTCACTGGTGCGGAGGTGGTATCTCCTTCGGACTGGATGGCTTTGACCACTGCCCGCGCTTGTTCGAGGGTGACGCCCATCTTCGTCAGGGTTCTTCCCGCCAGCCCCTCTCCTTCGCGGATTAAGCCCAGCAGGAGATGCTCCGCGCCGACATAATCGTTGTGGAGCTGGCGTGCCTCTTCGTAGGCGAGGTCGATCACGCGCTTAGCACGAGGGGTCAACTGCATCTCCCGCGCGCCGACGCCCTCCCTCTGCCCCATTCCCCGCTCGATTTCCGCACGCAGTCGCTCGGGGTGAACGCCCAACCGCTCCAGTACCTTCAGGGCAATACCTTCCGATTCCCGCAGGAGACCCAGCAGAAGGTGCTCGGTGCTCAGCAAGTTTTCGCCAAAACGACTTGCCTCCTCCTGAGCGTAATAAATCACGCGGCGTGCTGATGCTGTAAACCGTTGGACCATGCTTATTCGCTCCCCCTTCCCCCACTGAGGATAGTTTATTGTAGCGCAATCTGCCCTGCGGGTGCAATTTGCGGAGGTTTGTTGTTATCGTCCTATGGTGCGCGCGACGTTGGCGTCATCCTAAACGTGTTACCCTCTCATATTGCGCTGGCATTCCTGTCATATTATGCTATAATTCTCGTCATTCCAAGTCATTCCTCCCTGGTCATTCTGAGCGAAGCGAAGAACCTCAACCGAGATGCAGAACTTCGTTCAGCATGACGTTCTCTTGTCATTCTGAGCGAAGCGAAGAATCCCTCCCCAAAACCCTTGCATTTTTGCGGAGAACGATTTATACTTGGGGCAAGCGGT
>PSLZ01000010.1:0-82918 GCA_040289885.1 Armatimonadota bacterium
ACCCCATGACAGAGGCAACCGCCGCTCTGCTACTGGCTCCCCCCCAAGCCTCCGGGCTACACTCGTCTAGCTCGCATTCGCGCTTCACGCCGGGCTGCCTTTTGTTTCTCCTCTTTGCGCTTGCGTCGCTGACGCAGTTCCTTCTGTCGTATGCGCATGGCATCGCCTCCTTCTCTGTTTTACCTGCCAAAGATTATACAGACGGCGACGCTGAAAGTCAAATGCGCCTCCGCTCTTGCCTCCGCTAGGCATTTTGGGGTAAGATTCGGGGCGTGCTTTACTTTCATGGTGGAGGAGGCTCTCGTGCCCGACCGGCTCAAATCTGCACAACGGGTGATATACTTCACGATCTTTCTGGACCTGCTTGGCTTTGGGCTAATCATTCCTCAACTGCAGTACTACGCCGATGCTTTCCACGCGACGCCTGCGTTCATTGGGCTGATTCAAGCCATCTATTCGCTCATGCAGTTCCTCTTCGCCCCCTTTTGGGGCAGGTTATCAGACAGGGTGGGGCGGCGTCCCATCTTGTTAATCAGCATCGCTGGTTCAGCGTTCTCGTATGTGCTGTTTGCATTGGCACGAGACGCGGGCATGATCTTCTTCTCGCGATTGCTGGCAGGCATCACCGCAGCCAATCTTTCCACAGCGCAAGCGTATATCTCCGACGTAACGCCCGTGCAAGAGCGCACCCGTGCCATGGGTCTCATTGGCGCGGCGTTTGGTGTGGGCTTTATTCTCGGGCCTGCGGTGGGTGGCGTGCTGGGCGCATGGGGAGGGAACCTAGCGATAGGGCTGGCTGGCGCCCTGCTGGCAGGGGTCAACTGGCTGAGTGCGTTCCTGCGTTTGCCGGAGAGCCTGCCTGCCGAAAAGCGCAGACAAACGTCCGATGGCTATGCCTTCCCTCTGCGAGACCTGCCCCGCGTGCTGGCGATCCCACATGTGGGGCTTCTGGCGATGGTGCTGTTCACGGCGATTTTCGCCATCGCCAATCTGGAGTCCACGTTCATCCTTCTGGCGAAGCATCGCTATGGGCTAGACCAGCGTCAGTGCGGATACCTGTTCGCCTATCTAGGGGTGATGGGCGCGGTAGTGCAGGGTGGGCTGGTCGGCAAGCTCAGTGCGCGTTTTGGCGAGACGCGCCTGCTGATCGGCGGCTATCTGCTCCAGGCTCCTGCACTGATACTGATACCCTTCACGCCGAGCGTTGGCTGGCTGATGGTAGCCCTGGCGGTGATGGCGATGGGCGGTGGTGTGGCGGGACCGAGCCTGAACGGCTTGATCTCCAAGCTGGCGCCGCATGACCGACGAGGCGAAGTATTCGGGGTGACGCAGTCGCTGGGCAGTCTGGCACGCGTGGTGGGCCCCACCTGGGGTGGCTGGAGTTTTGGGCACCTGGGCATGAGCGCGCCCTATATCACGGCGGGTATGTTGATGCTAATCGCGGGCACGATGATTATCTGGTGGGCGATGAGTGCGCTATCGGCGATGTCCCCTGCGGACTAGCGGCACATCTGTCTGCTCTCTTGCACTTTCACACGCAGTGTATTATAATGGAACTGTAAACCGCATCACTGAGCACGCCAGAGCAGAGGAAGTTGCCTTTCCCGCATCGTGTGGGTCAGTGCACCTCACTCCTACGAAAGGGGGGCTTCGCCATGCCGAAGGCGAAAGACATCATGACCACTGACGTGGTCACCATTCAGGGCACTGCCACCGTGGCGGAAGCGGTCGCGCTGATGAAGCAGAAGGGCGTGCGTTCGCTCATCGTGGAGCGGCGCAGTGAGGACGACGCCTACGGCATCGTCACCCAGCGCGACATCGTGTACAAGGTGGTGGCGAAGGGGTTGTCGCCAGAGTCGGTGCAGGTGCACGAGGTCATGTCCAAGCCGCTGGTGGTGGTCAATCCGAATCTGGACGTGAAGTACGTGGCACGACTGCTGGCGAACACCGGGCTGTCGCGTGCGCCCGTCATCGGCGAGCACCGGTTGATGGGCGTGGTGTCGCTGAGCGACATCGTGAACAAGGCGATGTAGTGCGCGTTCCGCAGGGGCGGTGAGTGCCGCCCCTTTTTGACAGGAGAGCAAAGCTTTTGTTATAATAACATGGTAGCTTCTGTCTACCATATCTTGCCCGCAAGAAAGGAAACCCGCGAATGCCTGAGGAGATTCTGGAGCAACAGCCGGAGATTGAAATCGTACCGCTAGAAGAAGAGCTCAGTCGTTCGTATCTCGGTTACGCTATGAGTACCATCATCGCGCGCGCCCTACCCGACGTGCGCGATGGACTGAAGCCTGTCCAGCGGCGCATCCTGTATGCGATGCGAGAGATGGGTGTTACTCCAAATAGCACGCATGTGAAGTGCGCCGCTGTGTGCGGCGAGACCATGAAACGCTTCCACCCCCATGGCAACGAGGCGCTGTATGCCACCCTCGTGCGAATGGCTCAGGATTTCAGCATGCGTTACCCGCTCATCGACGGGCAAGGGAACTTCGGCAGTGTAGACGGCGACCCTCCCGCGGCGATGCGCTATACCGAATGCCGGCTCTCGCCGCTGGCGATGGAGATGATGGAAGACATCGACAAGGAGACCGTCGACTGGCAACCGAACTACGACCAGTCCACCATGGAGCCGATGGTTCTGCCCGGCAAGTTCCCGAACTTTATTTGCAACGGTGGAAGCGGTATCGCCGTGGGCATGGCGACCAACGTGCCCCCGCACAACCTGCGCGAGGTGGTGGATGCTATCACCTATCTGATTGACCACCCGCAGGCATCGGTTGCCGACCTGATGAAGTATCTGCCTGGACCGGACTTCCCAACCGCCGGGCTGATTCTGGGCACGAAGGGCATTCGCGAGGCGTATGAAACAGGGCGCGGGCAGCTCATCATGCAGGCGAAGACCCAGATCGAGCCGATGGACGGCGGTAAACAAGCCATTGTCATCACCGAACTGCCCTATCAGGTGAACAAGGCGAAGCTCATCGAGCAGATAGCCAACCTGGTGAAGGGCAAGCGCGTGGACGGCATCACCGCCATCGACGACTTCACCGACCGCACCGGCATGAGAGTGGTGATCGAACTGCGGCGGGATGTCAATCCGCACAAGGTGCTGAACTTCCTGCTGAAGCACACGCCGATGAGGCTGTCGTTTGGGGTGATCATGCTCGCGTTGGAAGACGGCGTGCCCCGCGTGCTGAACCTCAAACAGGTACTGCAAAACTATATCCATCACCGCCGCGAGGTGATCGTCCGGCGCACGCGCTACGAGCTGTATCGTGCCCAGCAGAGGGCACATATTCTGGAAGGACTGCAGGTGGTGGTGCGTTTCTTGGATGAGATCATCCGCATCATCCGCCAGTCTGAAAACAGCGAAGTGGCACGTCGTGCCCTGATGCGCCGGTTCGGTTTCACGCAGATACAGGCGGAAGCCATCCTCTCCATGCAGTTGCGCCAGCTAACCGCACTGGAACAGCAGAGACTGGAGGATGAGTACAAAGGGCTTCTGCAGGAGATCGCTTACCTGGAAGATATTCTGGTGGACGAGCGGCGCGTGGCGCAGATTATCAAGCAGGAACTGAAGGAGCTGAAGGACAGGTACGGCGACGAACGACGCACCCGCATCGTTGCGCGCGAAGCAGAAGAGATCGGGGAAGAGGACATGATCCCCGAGGAGGAGATGCTGGTGACCATCACCCGCGACGGTTACATCAAGCGGTTGCCTCTGGACACCTACCGCAGTCAGCGGCGCGGCGGCAAGGGCATTATCGCCACCACCACCAAGGAAGAAGACACGCTGGAACACATCTTCCAGGTCAGCACGCACCACTATATCCTCTTCTTCACCGATCGCGGGCGCGTGTATCGCCTGAAGGCATATGAGGTCCCCCAAGCCACCCGACAGGCGCGAGGCACGGCGATCATCAACCTCATCCGCATCGAGCCCGGTGAGAAGATTACCGCAACCGTCTCCGTCGCCGACTTCTCGACGGACAAATATCTGGTGATGGGCACCCGCAAAGGCGAGGTCAAGCGCATCGCCCTGTCGGAGTTTGCGAACCTGCGGGCGAACGGGCTGTTTGCCTTCGACCTGGAAGAGAGCGATGAGCTTGGCTGGGTGCAGGTCACCTCGGGCAATGATGAGCTGGTGTTCGTCACCCGTAAGGGGATGAGCCTGCGCTTCCACGAGTCCGATGTGCGCGCGATGGGCAGAGCCGCGGGGGGCGTGCGCGGCATCCAACTGAGCAAGGATGATGTGGTGGTCGCGCTGGTCAAAGTGTATAAGGACCGCGATCTGCTGGTGATCTCCGAAAAGGGTTACGGCAAACGCACCCCGTTTCGTGAGTATCGCGTGCAGGGACGAGGTGGCAAGGGCATTATCACCTTCAACGTCACCCAGCGCACAGGCTTTCTCGTGGACGCCAAGGGCGTTCTACCGGACGACCGTATCATCGCCGTCACCGCACAAGGCAAAGCCATTCGTGTGCCGGTGGAGCAGATACGCCGAACGGGGCGGGCGGCGCAGGGCGTGCGCATTATGAACCCCGATGCAGGCGACTATGTGAACGCCCTGGCACGTATCGTCCAGCGCATCGATGACGAGGGTGTCGAAGAGGGTGAACCGTCTTGAGGCGTCCGTATGACTGGCTCAAACAGGCGCAGGCGGAGTGCGCGGCGGCGAAGTCCCTTTTCGAAGGTGGGCACTGGGCGTGGTGCTGTTTTACCTGCCAGCTGTATATTCCTACACGCTATCCCAACGCGTTTCCTGTAGGATCGCCGGCGGAACAGTCGAGATGGACGCCCAGGAGGCTCTCGCCGATGCCCAAACGGTGCTGGAATATGCTCGACAGGCTATCGAATCGGCCCCGCTTTGATGCGTTTCGCCAGACGGTCGAACGCATCGTCGCCGAGCGAGGAGACGAGATAGCCTTTATGGTATTGTTCGGCTCTATTGATACTGGAGTCTCTCGAAGCGGGAATGGTCTTGATGGACGATGGTAGTTTCGCCCAGATGCGTCAGACTTTTCATCAGTGGTTGCGGGATGGCATTCTTCAACGCGCAGAGCGTGGGTGGAAGATCGCTATCCAGCGAAGAGCATAAACGGGGAGGGAACGATGAGCATCATAGAAGGGTATCAGATACTCGACCATACCGCCGATAAGGGCGTTCGCGCTTGGGGCAAAACCCTAGAAGAGCTGTTCGAGAACGCCTCGCGGGGAATGTACCGACTGGTGATCAACCCCGAAGGCAAGCAGGCGGATGTGCATATCCCCATCCATGTGCAAGTGTCCGACCCATTGGACCGTTCCGACTTGCTGGTCAAGTGGCTTCGCGAGCTGATCTACCTGACCGACGTGCAGAAAGTGGTTTTCACCGATTTCAACGTGCACCGCGTTACCGAAACCACGGTGGAGGGTGAAGCGCACGGACTGGTTGTGCAGGATAACTCGCAGCTGGACGGCGCGCCCGTCAAAGCGGTGACCTATCACCGCTTGCGTGTGGAGCAGACGCCCGACGGTTGGGAAGCCGAGTTCTATGTAGATGTGTAGAGGACTTGCCCGCCGCGTAGCGAATCTGTTGCTCGACATCAGCAATCGATAAAGGTTTGCGCCCATGAGAACCTTCGCTTATGTGGTCTGTCCCGGTGTGGAACAGTACAGCTTTTCCGCCTACCATCCCTTACGCCCGGAGCGGGTTACCCTCTCGCAGGAGCTGACGCAGATGCTGGGTGTTCTGCACGAGGAGGATTTTGTGCACGCCTTGCCCGCCTCACCCGAACTGGTGGCGCAGGTTCACTCGCCGCGATATGTGCAGGTGGTACAGGCTCTGAGTGAGGGCAAGCACGTGCCGGGGTACCATCAGTTCGGCTTCGCCAGCAGGGATAACCCCCCGTTTCGCGGGATGTTTCCCGCATCGCTGGCGGTGGTTGGCGCGTCGGTAACAGCGGCGCAGGCGGTGATGGATGGTGTGCAGGTCGCGGTCAACCTGGCGGGCGGTCTGCACCATGCACGTTATGAGCAGGCAGCGGGCTTCTGCATCTTCAACGACCCAGCCGTCGCCATCCATGTGCTGAAACAAAAATACCGCCGGATTGTCTATCTGGATATAGACGTGCATCACGGGGACGGCGTGCAGTGGCTGTATTATCGCGACCCGCAGGTGCTGACCATATCCATTCACGAATCGGGCAGGTTCCTCTTCCCGGGGACGGGGCATCCCGATGAGATTGGAGCAGGGGAGGGGCGCGGCTACTCGGCGAACATCGCGCTATGGCGTTACGCAGACGATGAGATATGGTGGTGGGCGTTCCAGCAGGTGGTTCCGGCGTTGTTCCGGTGGTTCCAGCCGGAGGTGGTCGTCTTGCAGATGGGGGCGGATGCGCACTACACGGACCCACTGGCCCATCTCGCGCTGACCACGCAAGGCTGGCTGAGGGCGGTGCAATGGGTGGTAGAGCAGGACGTGCCGATTGTGGCAACGGGCGGCGGTGGCTACTCGCTGACCGCGGTGGCGCGCATGTGGGCGATGGCTTTAGCTACGCTGAAGGGCGTGCCTGTGCCCGATCAGATTCCGCCACAGTTTGCGCTTTACGACGAAGTGCAGACCTTGCGCGACAGCATCCTGCCACCCCTGCCCGAGCGGATGCTGGAGACCACACGGCGGTTCACCGAGCAGACGGTGAGCGAGCTGAAAGACTATCTGCGACCTTACGTGGAATGGGGTGACACGCATGAGGAGGATGGGGAGGCTGTCTCGTCACATTCGTGAGATACTGCAAATCAGCAAGGAGCTGTCCACCGATGAGGTGCGCGAGCTTGCCGACAAGCCGTTTCGCATCGCGTTGGTGGGTAGCGCCATTCGCACGCATGATGTCAGCGAGCAACTGCTGGAGGGGCTTTCCCCAGCCGAGCGTGGTCGCTCTCGGCAGTGTTTGGTCTGCTCCCCGCAACTGCCCGATGAGCCGGCGGACATCGTTATCGACTGCGGTGGAGGCACGAAGACGATTATTGGAGAGCATTACACCTGGCTTCTTCCCGAGCAGGGTGCCCAGGTCGCCAAACAGATCGTTACCGACCTGCCCGGTCTGGCGGTCGCGCTGGCAAGGCGGCTCCCTCTCTTTCGCGAGCCTGCGGTAGAGCATCTCGTCAAGGAAGCCTCTCGCGTCAACGGGCAAATCGCCATGCTCTCGGCGATACCAGGAGTGGTTCCGGTAGTCAGCGTGTTTCTTCCCCCCGCCGCGGTGGCAGACATCGTGCTGTTGACAAAGAACCAGATTTTGCTGTTGTTGAAAATCGCGGCGGTGTTGGGCTTGTCGTATCACACGCGGGATAGGCTTAAAGAGATCGTGCCAGTGGTAGCAAGCGCGATGGGCTGGCGGTCGCTTGCCCGTGAGTTTGTGGGCATCGTGCCCGGCGGAGTAGGGGTGTTGGTCAAAGGTGCGATCGCCTACGCCGGCACCTATGTGGTGGGCAGGAGCGCGTACTGGTACTGGACCACTGGCGAGCAGCTCAGCCGCAAGCAGAAAGAGAAGCTCTATCGCCAGATGCTGGAAGAGGCAACGCGCATGTTGACGCCACCTGCCACAACTACCCCTCGCGACGCCACCAGCGATGCGGAGGAGACGCGCCCCACCGACCTTTGAGCGAACGTTACGCGTGAGCCTACCGTCCTTGTTCATCCCGCGACCAGAAAGGACACCACCGTCCATCGGGCTAATCTTATGGGTGTTGGCTTGGGGAAGGAGGATCCGAATTGGCGGAGGTTGTGTGCCTTGGCGAAGCGTTGATCGATATGGTCGCCCAGCAGAAAGGGGTGAAGATTCAGGAGGCGAAGGGCTTCTCGCCCGCTCCCGGCGGTGCACCGGCGAACGTGGCGGCTGGCGTGGCGAAGCTGGGCGTGCGCAGTGCGTTTCTGGGAAAGGTTGGGGACGACCCCTTTGGCTACTTGCTGCGCGACACGCTGATGGCGAACGGGGTGGACGTGGGCGGGATGCGCTTTGACAATACCGCTCGCACTGCGCTTGCCTTTGTGTCGCTGACCGCTGAGGGCGTGCCCGAGTTCATCTTCTACCGGAACCCCAGTGCGGATATGCTGTACGAGCCGGGCGATGTGGACACGCATCGGGTGAGACGAGCGCGAATCTTTCACTTTGGCTCCATTTCACTGCTGGACGAGCCGGTGCGCGGTGCCACGCTCTACGCTCTGCAGATCGCGCGTGAAAGCGGTGCCATCATCTCATACGACCCCAACATGCGCCCCGCACTGTGGCGAAGCGAGGATGAAGGTCGGGAGCAGCTGGAAGCGGGGCTACGCTACGCGGATGTGGTGAAGTTGAACGAGACCGAACTGCAGTTTCTAACGGGAGTCCGTACGCCGGAGGTTGGGGTGACACACCTGTTCGCCCGTTTTCCGCAGCTGGTGCTGGTGGCAGTGACGTTGGGGGAGAAGGGCTGTTACTACGCCACGCCAGTGCGCAGTGGGTCGGTGCCGGGGATACCGGTGGAGGTTGTGGAAACGGTCGGTTGTGGTGATGCTTTCGTGGCGGCGATGCTGGTGCAGTTGCGCAAGCGAGCACGTGGGCGGGATGCGGTGCGTCACTTAAGCAGTATAGACCTTCAGCGCACGTTCCAGTACGCCAACGCCGCGGGCGCATTGACCGCGACCCGCCCCGGAGCCATTCCCGCCCTGCCAACAGACGCCGAAGTGGCGAAACTTCTGGAGAGCCTGTAGGAGGACACCATGAAACGCATTGGGGTGTTGACCAGCGGCGGTGACGCATCGGGAATGAACCCTGCCTTGCGCGCCGTGGTGCGCACCGCCATCGTGAGCGGGTTGGAGGTTGTCGGCATCGAGCGGGGCTACGAAGGACTGTTGAACGGCTGGTTTAGACCGATGAACCTCTCGTCGGTAGGAGGGATTATCAATCGCGGGGGTACCATCCTACGCACCGCACGCAGTGAACGATTTAAGAGCGAGGAGGGCTTGCAGATAGCGGGGAACGCACTGCGCGAGCAGGGTATCGACGGGCTGGTGGTGATCGGCGGGGATGGTTCGTTTCGAGGCGCGGCGCGGTTGCAGGAGGTATCGGGTATCCCTGTGGTAGGTATCCCTGCCACTATTGATAACGACATCGGGGGCACGGAGTACACGTTGGGCTATGACACTGCCCTTCAGGTCGCCATGGACGCCATCGACAAGATACGCGACACCGCCGACAGCTTCGAGCGTCTCTTTGTGATTGAGGTCATGGGGCGTTCGCGCGGGTTCATCGCGGCGGCGGTCGGGTTGGCGGGCGGTGCAGAGGCGATCCTGGTGCCGGAAATCCCGTTCGATCCCGCACAGATTTGCGAGAGGCTGAGGCGGGGTATGGCTCGCGGCAAGCGGTCCGCCATCATTGTCACCGCGGAGGGTGCGGCAAAGGCGTCGGAGGTGGCGACCTTTGTGGAGATGTACCTGCGTGAGGAGGTGCGCGCGACGGTGCTGGGCTATACCCAGCGCGGTGGCTCTCCGACCGCCATGGACCGCATCATGGGAAGTCGCTTCGGTGCGCTGGCGGTAGAGCTCCTGCTGAAGGGTAAAAGCGGGATGATGACCGCCCTGCGGGGCAATGAGGTGATTCCAGTGCCCCTCAGTGCCTCCTGGCAAGAGCCTCGCGTGCTGGATGAGAGGTTGTTAAAGTTGAACGAGGTACTGGCGTCATGACAAGCATCGTGCGCGGAGACCAGCATCCGCAACTCAAGGAAAGAGGAGAGCGGACGGATGATCCTGACGGTTACCTTGAACCCATCGGTGGACCGGCTCATCTACGTAAAACATCTGCTGGTGCATGACACCAACCGTATCCTGAAAATAGAGGAGGATGTCGGCGGCAAGGGCGTTAACGTGGCGCGGGTGCTGAAGCGACTGGATGTTGCCGTGACCGCGACCGGTTTTCTGGCTGGGCGGATGGGACGCTACATCCAGCGCGAACTGCAGGAGCAGGAGGGCATCGCCTGCGATTTCGTATGGGTGCCGGGCGAGACCCGCGTGAATCTCGCCATTCAGGAGGAAGACGGTTCGCCACCGACCTGCCTGAACGAGCGCGGTGCACAGGTTCCGACCGAGGCTCTGCATCAGCTCATGGAGAGAGTGGCACGGCTGTCGCGGGGAGCGGAGTTTGTGGCGCTGGGTGGTAGCCTGCCGCCCGGCGTGCCCACAGATGTATATGCCACGTTAGCGCGTGTCGCACAGGAGAACGGTGCTAAGGTGGTTTTGGATGCCGATGGGGAGCCGCTTCAGCAGGGCTTGAAGGCGAAACCGTTCCTGATCAAGCCGAACGAAACCGAAGCCGAGCGCCTGCTTGGACGTGTGATAGATACGCTGGAGGATTCCGCGCGCGCCGCGCAGGAACTGCATAAGCAGGGCATCGCGGTCGTGATCGTTTCGATCGGCGAGAAGGGAGCGGCGGTCGCGTGTGCAGAGGGGTGTTGGGTGGCGGTGCCTCCCAAAGTAAGGGCGGTCAGCACCATCGGCTCTGGGGATTCGATGATAGCGGGCGTTTTGAGCGTTCTGCACCGACGGGGCACAGTCGACGAAGCCCTCTGCTGGGGCACCGCCGCAGGAGCGGCAACCGCGATGACCGACGGCTCGGACATCGGCACGGCGGAGCAAATCCGCGCGCTGTTGCCGCAGGTGGAGGTGCGGAAGTGGTAGGTGATGGCGGACGATGCTTGCGCAAGCTGAACGTTGCCATCACCGCCTGCGAGAAGTGTCCCCGCTTGAGCGCGTATATCCAGCAGGTAGCGCAGACCAAACGACGAGCGTATCGCGATTGGGACTACTGGGGCAAGCCGGTACCCAACTTCGGCGACCCAGAAGCGAAGATCGTGGTGGTGGGACTGGCTCCTGCGGCGCATGGTGGTAACCGCACGGGACGCATCTTCACTGGCGATGAGAGCGGAAACTGGCTATTCCGCGCCCTGTACGAAGTTGGGCTGGCGAAACAGCCTGAAAGCCTGCACCGCGAGGATGGACAGGCGCTGTATCACACGTTGGTTACCGCCGCGGTGCATTGTGCTCCACCTGCCAACAAGCCCACCCGCGAGGAGCTGAGCAACTGCCTGCACTGGCTAACGGCAACCCTGCGGTGCATCGATGGCTGGCAGGTGCTTGTGGCGCTAGGCAGGGTGGCGTTCGAATGGTCGTTGCGTGCGCTGAAGGGTGTGGGTGTGGAACACAGTATCAAGGCGTCCGTTTTTGCGCATGGAAAGCAATTGCCTCTACCGGGTAACCGCTGGCTCGTGTGCAGTTACCATCCCAGCCAGCAGAACACCTTCACTGGCAAGCTGACTCGCGAGATGCTGAACGACGTATTTGCCCGTGCGGCGCGGCTGGCTGGTCTGAAAGAGTAGCTTTATTCCGGTTCTATCCCCATCTGGCGTAGTCTTTCTGCCAGCCGTTCAGCACGCGCTTCCGCCTGCCTTGCTCGTGTCTCTGCCTCTTCTGCCCGTTTTTCTGCTTGCGCCCATAGTGCTTCTAGCTCCTCTGGGTTTACAAACGGTACTCCATCGGGGCGAGTGAGCACCAGCTCTCCCCCTTGAGTGCCAAAGCGAATGCCCAAGCGTGGACTAATCCAACCTTCCATGTTCTCGATAGGGCGAAGTTCGCCACCCTGACGGAGCCACCCATCTAAGCGTCCAGTATCGGGATCATAAACGTAGTACTCTTCTACGCCGAACCGCTGGTAGAACAGGAACTTTTCGACCATCTCGCTCAGGCGATTGCTGGGAGACAGCACCTCGAACACAACCTGCGGCGGGATGTTTTCTTCCTCCCATTGCTTGTAGCAGGGACGGTCTCCCTTTGGTCTGCCAAAAGCCACCATGACGTCTGGAGCGGCGCGGGTTTTGTTGTCGCCCTGCACCGGGTACCAAAGCAGGTCGCCAGCTACAAACACGTTGGGGTCGTCCTTGAACAGGCTCGCGATGCCGGTATAAATGTAGAGAATCCACCGAAACTGTTTCGTGTTATCTGCCACAGGCTTGCCGTCGCTTTCTGGATAGGCGATCTCCTGTTTTGATTGCGCAGTGCTCATGAGTTCACCACCTCTGTGTAACGATTATACCGCCCTGCTCTGTTTTGTGCAATGGCGGGGCTCTGTGCGTCTATCCGCGGTCTACCGTTTGCGAAGCAAGACGATCCTATTGGTGTTTGTGCCTTTTGCCTGGTTGTACACGCCCCAGATATGCGCGGTCTTCGTGAAACGCTGGTCGTTAATCACGATCGCCTCCGGCGTCAGGGGCAGTGCCTGCACAGCCTGAAGCACCGCCTCTTCCAGCCGAACCCTACCGCCTCGCACCTCGCCCACTTCGAAGGCGACCCACCCCTCGCGCACCAGCACGCGCGCCAGCTCGACAAACACCTGATGCATTGCCTCGCACCACTCGTCCAAACTGCCAACCACAGTGATCGGCACGCTCTTGGGGTCGATGTCGCAGAACCAACACCTCAGCCAGTTGTCCTGGGCATAGTCCACCACATCCAGAAATGGCGGTGAGGTGACCACGAGGTGCACGCTCTCATCTGGTATCTCGGGCGTGTGATGGGACTGGCGGGTGAGTATCAGGGCGTGTGGAGCGACAGATGCCAACACCCGGCACACCGTCTTCGTGCAGTCGTGCAGGAGCGACCGGCTCTTGCGCAGGATGCGTTCACGCACGTCGCGCTTCGGCGGCACCTGCCCAAGCCTTTCGTTGATCTTGCGCTGGGATTCGATGGATACCGCCTGGTTGGGGGGCAGGGTGTAGACCGAAAAGAAGCCCCGGCTGTGTCCCGTCAGCCGGTTCACCGCCACCATGCGTATCCAGCGGTCTATGTCGTCGATTGTACCCTGTTGTTCGCGCTTCAGTAGGTACTCTCGCAGGGCGCAGATAGCGGTGAGCGTCTCCGGGTGGTAGAACACTTCCAGTTGGTGCTCGTAGTACCTGCAGGTGGAGAGGTCTATTTCGTTCAATCGACGGGCGATGTCGTGCAGGCGCGGAGGGTTCAGGCGCGGTCGAGTGAGGACATTGCTGAGTGGGTTCGCATCACAACCGTAGGGTATCCTACCCATGAGTGCGGATTCGATGAGCGTCGTGCCGCGTCCCATGAAGGGGTCGTACACCACGTCGCCCGGCTTGGTCAGTCGTTCAATAAAGAAACGGGGCAGTTGCGGTTTGAAGCAGGCACGGTAAGCGATCTCATGCAGGCTGTTCGCCTGGCGCTGTTTGGATGTCCAGAACTCATTGACATAGGTGGGGATACCCTTCGTGTCCAGTAACGCCGTCTGCCTGCCGAAGCGGCAGAAGGTCATGAGGCAGTGATGGAGGCTATCGTTCGGCATACCATATCAGCGGGGTATCCCCACGATGTTGGTCAATTCAGGGTGGTGTCGCTCCAGGGCTTGCGCACGATGAGAAAGCCCAGAGCGCGGTCGGAACCCGCCTGCTGTTTGCCCTGCAGTAAATGCCTCACGATTGCCTCCGCCCGTCGCAGTCGCTCCTCTGTTTCCTGGTGTCGCGCTTGTAGTTCTTTCACCGCCATCTCGAGGTAGGCGTGGCGTGTCTCCAACTCGCGCACCTTCTCCATAATCCGGCGCGATTGCTCGTAGAGGCGACGTACCTCAACAGGTTCGACCGCCTGCAGGACCTCTTCGCGCAAGTTCTCGTCCGCTAACAGTAGGGCGATAATGGTTTGAGCGTCTATCTTTTCCATCTTTCCTCGTTCACCTCTTCGCCTATATTTTACCCCTGAAATGGGCGTCGAAGCGAGGATTGCCTTGCCGTGTTTCACCGTGCCCCGACGATACCGACGTCGATGTACTGCCCTCCCGTGGTTTGTCGGCAGTGCACGGCAATGGTGTTCTCGCCCGGCTTGAGTGCCTGCTTCAGCGCGTCGGTGGCAAGATATTCCACATAGCCTGTCTGATACCCCTTGAGATTTGCCACTGGCTTGCCGTTGACGTACACCTCGGCGTCCTCATCGTGGTGAATCACCAGTGCGAGCAGTTTGTGATCCACGTCGGACAGATGGAACCGCTTGCGAAGCCAGATGTCAGAGGTGTTCCACTCGGTGCGCACAACGGCACCGGGCGTGCCTCGCGTTCCGAAGCCTCCTTCCCCTTGCGCCCACGCGCTGTCATCGTACTCGGGGCGCATCCAGTCATCGGCGGGCTTCTGAAGGGTGAAACGCCACTTCTGTCCGCTGTGTTGGGAGGTGGGTAACAGTTCCAACCACTGCACGTCCAGCACGCGGGGCGGTTGGGTTTCATAGGCGGCGGGGCGGGCGTTGATCGCCTTGAGCAGGGCAGGGTCATACTTGGGCTGGCGGTCGTAGAAATAGACGCCGTTCTGCTCCTGCTCGACGTCGGTCAGCTGAGTGTAGCAGAATCCGAACATGTTGGGATTGTCCATGAGCACGTCGGTCAGCGCCTTGTAGCGTTTGAGGAACTCCTGCAGGTCGGTTTCGCCGTAACCCCAGCCTTCGCCGGAGAGGCGTTCGGTGCGGATGCGCATCCCGCCATATTCGCTGACGAAGTAGGGCTGACCGCGGTAAGCACTGCGAGGGTCGCCAGGAACATTGTTCCACGCGCGGGTGCCCGTCTGCTTCAAAAGCTCGTACCGCTGGGCAAAGGCTTCCGGCTCCTGCGTGTAGTCGTGGCAGTCGTAAACGTCCGTCTCCGGCACGAGATGCACGTATCCGCTGGTGTCCAACCACGGGCGAGAGGGGTCCATCGTTTGGGTGGTTGCCAGCAGAACCTGTGCCAGTGCGGAGCCTTGACCGCTGTCGGTTTCGTTCAATGGGCACCAGCCGATGATGCTCGGATGATTGCGGTCGCGCTCCAATACCTCGCGCCATTCTTGCACCGCGTACGTGACCGCCTCGTAGTCGTTCACGTTCAATCCCCAGCTCGGGTATTCGCCCCACACGATGTAGCCGAGCTTGTCCGCCCAGTAAAGGAACCGCGGCTCGAACACTTTCTGGTGCAGGCGCGCGCCGTTGAAACCCGCCGACATCGACAGCTCGATATCCCGACGCAGGGCTTCGTCGGAGGGTGCCGTGTAGATGCCATCGGGATAGAAGCCCTGGTCCAGGACTAGTCGCTGGAACACCGGCTTGCCGTTAATCAGCAAGCGGTTGCCCTCGATGGTGATCTTGCGCAAGCCGAAGTAGCTCTTGACGGTATCCACGGGCTTGCCGTTGCGCTCCAGCGTGATCACGAGGTCGTACAGGAACGGCTTGCCCGGGTGCCAGAGTTTCACAGTGGACAGCTTCAGCACGCCGATCGTGTTGCGCCAGTTCGCGGGCACGACCTCCTCGCCTACCAGTTTACCGCCGGCATATGCTCGGAGGCGCACTTTGGTGCCTTTCTGCGTGCCGTCCACCCAGCCGTGGAAGACCACTCGCCCTCCGTCGGGGTCGGGGGTGAGCCAGAAGGTTTTCAGATAGGTGTCGCCTGTTGCCTCCAGCCAGACGGTCTGCCAGATGCCCGTGGTGCGCGTGTACACACAGCCATAGGAGTGGCGCTCGTGGCTCTGCTTGCCAGTTGCCTGTTTCCCCGAGCGCGTTTCGTCAATCACGTGCAGAACCAGTTCGTTCTCGCCCGGGCGCACGTAGCGGGTGATCTCGAAGCGGAAGGGGGTGTATCCGCCGCGATGCTCACCCAGGAAGATGCCGTTCAGCCACACGCGCGCATGCCAGTCTACCGCGCCGAAATGCAGGAACAGACGTTTGCCCTTCATGCGGGATGGGACGCGGAAATGCCGACGATACCAGACATGGGTCATGAAATCGGTGTTGCCGATGCCTGATAGTGGGCTTTCCGGGCAGAACGGCACAAGGATGCGTTTGGAAAAGCTTTTGCCCGAGGTCCATCCCTGAGCCTCGCCGATGCCTTGCTCGTCGATGTCAAACTCCCACTCCCCGTTCAGGTTCAACCACAGCTCCCGCTGAAAGTCTGGACGCGGATGTTCGGGGCGGGGAATATTGGTTGGTGGTGTCGCATGTAGCCCTACAGCCAAAAGCACCGCACTCAAGAACGCAGGGTTCACTACGCTACCTCCTGTATCCCTCTCTGATGTCAGTTACTCGTCTGCCTACCTCAAACCGATACTCCCCTGAACCGATGTGCACAACCAGATGTTTTCGTTCTACACCGTGCACTCGCACGTCGGTTCGCCCGGCAAGCGGTTGACCGCTTTCGGTGACGGCGTTGGCATCGGTTGTAGGCAGGTAGACCAGTGCTTCCGTGTTCGCGGGAAGCGCTATCTTCCAGTGCAGATATTCTTCCCCCTGTCGCCATTCGCTGACGATCAAACCCCGAATGGAGCGATAGCTCGCCCGCACCCACTGCAGACCCGGCAGGAGATGGGGCATCAGCACAATGCGCTGAAAGCCAGGGGCGTCTTCGGAAGGGCGTATGCCGGCGATACCGCTAAAAAACCAGGCGTCGAATCCGCCCTGCATCGGATGGTTACAGGAGCGGGGACCCTCTTGCTGTTCGATATCGGGCTCGCTCCACCATTCCCAGAGCGTGGTCGCCCCCAGAGCAAACAGATGCCCGATGCTGGGGTAATCGGTCTGGTGCAGGACGGTCATCGCCACGTCGCCGTGCCCGTACTTGCTCAGCGCCCAGAACAGATGGCGTAACCCCAGAATCCCCGTCGAGTGATGGCCGCGGTGATTCTCCATCTGAAGGAATCGCGTATCTGCTCGGCGAGGTGGGCGAACGCCTTTGCGTCCTCCGTTTTGCCCATTCTGCGCCGCTTTGTGCATGATGACCGCGTCCAAATAGAAGATCGCGGTAGAGGTGATAGGTATCGGCGTGTTGCCGGGCACCGAGCCGGGCGCGCACCAATCTCCCAACCCCGCATGGACGATCCCATCTTGCGCGATACTCTGCAGGTGCTCTACCCAGCGCTTCATCGTGCCGTAATGCTGTACTAACACGGAGGTATCGCCGTAGTACAGATACAGGTGCAACGCGAATCGTATAGCCGCTGAATAAGCCGATGGGCCGGTAGATGAGTTCCACGACAGTTTGTCTCTAACCATCAAGCCCACCTCCTACGCACTCAATCTTGTTGGTCCAGCCCCTGGATCCACCATCTCCAAGGGGCTTATTACGTTATAGCACATCCCTGCTCCTTTTTTGAAGTTTTCTAACCCTATTCTACCCCCCCTTTATGCGTGTCAATAGTGCCATCGTGTCATTTTTTAGTACTTTGGTACTATGGTACTATCCCTCGGGCGATACACCGGCTCTATCCACCCCAAACAACATGCCCAATACACCGCCTGCACCGTGGTCTCAACCTGCAGACGCTCGCGTACCGCCGCTAGATGGTTCTTGACATTACGCGCCGGGCATCCCAGATTCCATATTGCTCAGCGCACCGCCTTCAAAAACGCCTGTGCCTCCTCCACGCTGGCAAACGCCTCGCCGATCGTCAACCAGACACCCCTGCGCCCGACCTGTTCCAGCACATCCAGCGCGTCCTGCGCCGTCTCTGCCAGCACCTGCACGCTTTTGCCTGCCTGCAAACACCGGCGGTAAACGTCCACCCATCGCCCGGCGGGGCCTCTGCCCGCCCCATACACCCACTGCACGGCATGAAGCGAGGGTATCTCCAGCAGGAGGGGTAGGTGCTTCAGCGCGTCGGGACCATCTAAATGGAAGATACTGCGCTCTAGAGGTGCCGTCTCCAGCAGGATGTCTGGCAGTATCCGCTCACGCGCCATCTCGGTGGAGACCATGCACCAGAAATCACTGCTGGGCACGTAGTAGCGCCCCTCATGATAGGCAGTGCACCAAGTGGTACAGCCAAAACCTGCCTCGGCGAGCCGGCGATACGAGCGTTCAAACGCTTCCACAAAAGCCTTCGCTACATGTTTGCCTACCTGCGCCACTAGGTCAGGACAATCCACAAGGTCCATGCACAGCATTTGCGGGTCACGCAGAGCAGCGAGGATGTCGTAGTTACCATGCAGGTCGGTGATGCCTATGATATAACGTCCCTCACACCGCTGGATGGCATAGTCGGTCATGCGCTCGATACTCTGCCAGTAAACGTTATCGAAGTTAGGAGGCGTTTGCAGAACGCGATACCAGTCCTCCGGCTCGTGCACTACCGGTTTGGACCAGCTGGTGCTCTCCGAGAACCCCAGCTCGCAACCGAACAGGGTGGCGGTGATCTCGGGACCGAGGTTGGGCCAGTAGACGGGAAAGCTGTCCCCCACGAAATCCTGACGCTCCAGATGGGCGATCGCCGACTCGACCGCGAACTCCACGTCCATCCACCGCTCACGCAAGGAGCGATGTTCCTTGACCGGTCCCCTGTAGGGGCGAGAAGGGGTTACAAACAGGGTCACTGGAGGGCGGTCGATGAGCTCTCCGACCCACCACGCCTCGAACCGCTCTACCGTTTTGCCGAAATCGGGTTTCCATGCCAGCTCGCGTATCATGTGCGCTTCCTCCATCGCCGCGACTGTTTGACCAATCGGGCTTGTACAATAGCGACACCCCGTGTAACCTCCGCCACAGCGTTCAGAGGTCCTTTTCTGTGAGAGTGCGCACCGTTCCTTGTAACAGGCAGGGTTTTGACACCCGTGGGTGTAACCTGATAACCAGCACACGCAAGCAAGGGGGCAATTCATGAAACGGCACATGCTATCGATACTGGCAATAACGCTGTTCTGCATCCATGCGGGTTCGGGGCAGGTGTTGAAGGAGTGCTTGGTTCTGCCGATGGAAGGGGACATGTCGCGAGCGGTGGTGTATACCGACCCCGTGCAGGCTTTGCTGGTATCGGGCGCGTGGGCGGCGCCAAAGGCAGGGGATACCGTCACCTTCCCGGACGCCTCGACGCGACAGTGGGAAGCGGTGACAGCAAACGCCGAAGGCTGGTTCGAACATCCTGCCTTGCGCAACGGGTATGCTTTCATCTCGGTGCCGTCAGAACGCGAAAAGGTAGTCTTGCTCGAGTCTGCGGGAAGCGTCGCCGTCATCGTGAACGGCGAGCCGCGGGTAGGGGACGTCTACGGTCATGGCTACGTGGCAATCGACGGCAGTGTGCAGTACTACGCCGTCCTGCCGGCGCAAAAGGTGCTGAAGGACGCTCCGCCCCCCGCTCGGGTGTTGACTCTGCATGGTGCCGGCGTGGAGGCTATCGGTCAGGTGGATGCCTACTCGCCCAAGACATGGGCGACGCTCGTCGCACCTACCAACCGACGCCCTGTCGGCTTCAATTGGGAGGACTGGGGCAGGCTCGACGCATTGGAGGTGCTGGAGCTGGCGCGGAAGCAATGGCGCACCGACCCCTATCGCGTCTACCTGACGGGGCATTCGATGGGTGGGCATGGCACATGGCAGGTTGGGCTGACGCACCCTGACCGGTTTGCTGTTATCGCGCCGAGTGCCGGGTGGGTCAGCATCTGGACGTATGCAACTAGTGCGCGCCTAGGACAGCGAGAGCGTGCCGCCGACGAGAAGACAGACCCGATGGAACAGTTCCTCCTGCGTTGTGCCTCGCCCAGCGATACGTTGGGGCTGGTGCGCAACAGCCTCCTGTAGGGGGTGTACGTCTTGCACGGCGATGCCGATGACAATGTGCCCGTCGCGCAGGCGCGGATGATGCGCGAGAAGTTGACCGAGTTCCATCGCGATTTCGAGTACTACGAGCAACCCGGCGCGGGGCACTGGTGGGATGTCTCCGACGAGCCGGGTGTGGACTGTGTGGACTGGCTTCCCATCTTCGACTTCTTCGCGCGGCACCGCCTGCCGACCTTCGACAGCATGCGGCACATCGAGTTTACCACCATGAATCCGGGCGTCTCCGCCAGATGTCACTGGGTCGGCAGCGAGATGCAAGAGCGTCAGAGCCTGCCCAGCTCGGTAAACCTGCGCTACGATGCCGGCAAGCGACGGTTCGTTGGCACCACCAGCAACGTGGCACGCCTTTCCCTTAGTCTGGAACACGTCAAACCCGGTGCGCCCATCAGCGTGGAGATAGACGGGCAGGTGATTGGCAACATCTCGTATCCCGCGCGGGAGCGACAGATATGGCTGTTGAAAGAGGGGGGACAGTGGAGACTTTCCGCCGCGCCTGACCCCAGAATGAAATCGCCGCAACGATACGGTGGCTTCAAGAGCGTGTTTATGAATCGCCCGGTGCTGGTCTATGGCACGGAGGGTACGCCGGAGGAGGACGCCTGGGCGTATGCGAAGGCGCGGTTTGACTCCGAGCAGTTCTGGTATCGCGGCAACGCCACCTTTGACCTCATTGCCGATGTGGAGTTCCAGCCCGACCGCTATCGGCACCGCAACGTGGTGCTTTATGGCAACGCCCAAACCAACGCTGTCTGGCAGTTACTGCTCGGTGTTAGCCCGGTGCAGGTGCATCGTGGCAGTATCGTCATCGGGAGCAGGGCACTGACAGGTGAGAACCTTGCCCGCTTGTTCGTACGTCCCCGCGCAGGCTCGGAGACCGCGTTGGTTGGAGCGGTGGCGGGCACCGGAATCGCCGGACTTCGCCTGGCCGACCGCCTGCCTTACTTCACCGCAGGCGCAGGCTTCCCCGATTGTCTGGTGCTGTCTACGGACATGCTCACCAAAGGCACGGAGGGCGTACTAGCGGGAGGCTTCTTCGGGGCGGACTGGGGACTGCAAACCGGCGAGTTTCTCTGGCGGTAGAGATAGCGCGGTTATCTCGGTTTAGGAGGAGCCGACAATGCCGAACGCCATCATCAACGTCACCGTTTGGGATGGATACCAGACGATTGCACCCGGCTACGTGTTGTGGGAAGGCGACACCATCACGGGGGTGGGCAGGGCAGATGTGGTGCGCTTCGCCTCCAGCGTGAAACGGATAGACGGCAAAGGCGGCTGGCTCATTCCCGGCTTGATCGACCTGCATGTGCACATCGACGAGGTCATTACTCCCGAGCTGTTCCTGCAGTTTGGCGTGACGTCGGTGCGCGATATGGGCTCCTCTCCCAAGGTGGTCCAGCAGTGGCGCAGGCGATGGAAGCGGGGGGAGCAGCTACCGTACGTTTTCTGGACCGGGCGCAATATCGACACGGGCAAGCCCTCGTGGTGGGAAGCGGTCGCGGTGAAAAGCCCCGCCGAGGTACCTGCTTTACTAGAACACCTGCGCCAGCTGGGCGCCGATGGCTTCAAACTCTACGTGAACAGCGACCGCGCAACCGCCGAAGCGGTCATCGACTACGCTCGCTGGTTGGGGCTACCCGTCACCGCGCATCATGAGACTATACCCGCCTCGGAGCTAATGCGGCTTGGTATCAGCGGTATCGAGCACGCTCATTGCCTTCTGCATGAACTGCTCTCCCAGACGCGCAGGAACGGCTTCCTCCGGCTGTTTAGGGGCTTTCACCAATTGAAAACGGAAGGAGACCTGGTGCGCCGTCTGCTGGAGCTGGCTTATGCGACCGCTATCGTGTGGACACCGACCCTGAGCCTGTACGACCTCTCTCCCTGGTGGCGAACTAAACGCCCTGCCGGAGTAGCCTATCCGGAAGCGTGGGTGAACGAATGGAGCCGCCCCTACTGGGACTTTGTCAGCACGCGGGGATGGAACGCCGAGCACTTCCGGGTAGCCGAGCGGGCGGTGGCGGTTTACAAGCAGTTTGTGCGCGAGGCGCATCGGCAGGGGGTGAGCCTTGGCGCAGGCACGGACACGCCTGCGCCGGGTGTTCTGCCGGGTGCGGCGCTGATTCACGAACTGCGGTTGCTGACCGAGTGTGGGCTGAGCTCCGAACAGGCATTGCAGTCGGCGACGGTTGTTGCGGCGCGTGCGTTGCGCAAGGAGGGTAGGGTTGGGGTACTGGCGGCGGGCGCACGGGCGGACATGGTTCTGCTGGAGGGCAACCCGCTGGAGAGGCTGGATAACCTACACCGAATCCGGAGCGTTTTCGTGCGTGGCAAACAGCAGGTCGTTCCTGTCATCCCCTCTGCTCGGTCTCACCGAGCATGAGCGCAACAGGCGGTGGAAGACCCCACCGCCTGTTTCAGGATGTATGTCAACCGGCTGTGCCGGGTACGACCAACTACATCTTGGCAAACTCCTGTGGACCGATCTGGCGCAGTTTCTTGATAGCGCGAAGCTCTATCTGGCGTACGCGCTCGCGCGTGACACCCAGCTCCTGTCCGACCTCTTCCAGCGTGCGGGCATAGCCGTCAATCAGTCCGTAGCGCATTCGCACCACCTCTGCCTCGCGGTCGGTGAGCTTGCTCAAGATGGCTTCGATCTGCTCGCGCCGAATCATCGCGGTGGTCACGTCACTGGGGGAGGGGGTGTTCTCCGCCTCCACAAAGTCGCCGATGGTAGAGCTGTCCTTCTCGCCCACGGGCGTTTCCAGTGACACCGGCTCCAGTGCCACCCGCATGACCTCTTCCACCCGGCGAGGCGACATCTTGATGGCGCGGGCAACCTCTTCAGTGGTCGGGTCGCGCTGAAGCTCCTGACGCAGAAGGTTGCTGACCTTCACCACCTTCTGGATGATCTCCGCCACATAGACCGGGATGCGGATGGTGCGTCCCTGGTTAATGATGGCACGCGCAATCGCCCGGCGGATCCACCAGGTAGCATAGGTGCTGAACCGATAGCCTCGCCGCCAGTCGAACTTCTCAACGGCGCGAATTAGCCCCAGGTTGCCCTCCTGAATCAGGTCGGGCAGGGCGATACCGCGCGAGGCGTAGCGTTTGGCGATGGAGACCACCAACCGGAGGTTGCTCTCGATGAGGCGCGTTTTGGCTTCCTCGTCCCCTTCGGCGACCCGCTTTGCCAGATCCACTTCCTCTTCCGGGGTCAGCAGGCGGGCTTTGCGCGCCTGGCGCATCCACATTTGAATCTCCTCGTCGCGCTCCTCGCTCTCTTTATCGAGCTCGTCTGCCAGCAGTTCCACCTCGTGCAGTTCGGTGGACACCGGCTCGGCGACGAGAACCTCCTCGTCCAAGAGACTGCCGAGCACCTCGTCCTCCATCTCGGCAACCTCCAGAGGCTCTTCCTCCATCGGCGCGATGGCTTCGGCGTTCTTCCGCTTGCGCGTGCTGTTGCGCTGTCTCACTCTCTGTCCCTCCCTCGGTGACGCTTGCCCGCAAATCGGGCATTTGTGCCTGTTGTCACAAATGATCTGGTGCCTTCTCGTATATTAGACACTTCTCGGCACAAAAAGGATTCCTCATTTTACAACTAAATGCATACATTTCAAGTATATTTTTCTCTACTGCACCCTTTTTCCTGCTATACGTGCAAGAAACAACATCTTGTTTAGCCAATCTATATATATCACAACCACTGCTTTTTGTCAAGAACTTCCGAACCTTATTTGTGGGATTCTTCTCGAACTACCCGCTGGCATATCCATCGGCTGGTATCGGTGACCGCCATTTACAATACGAACGAGACAAGGTATCGGGTTCCCTGCTCATGCACCCCTTTCCGCATGTTCCGCAGGCGACGCCTTTTCAGGGTCGTAAGGATCGACATGGATGACCACCTGCGCGGGAGCGAGTTCTCGGGCGATGCGTTTTTCCAGCTCATCCGCGACCTCATGCGCTTCGAGCAGAGTGGCGTCGTTGCGGAAGACGATGTGCAGGTCGATATGGCGTGTGTTGCCCGATTTGCGCGTGCGCAGGTTGTGCCAGGAGTGGATGCGCGTCTCGCCGTTGAGGATGTTCTCAATGCGCGAGATGTCACTTGCCGGCAGCCGAGCATCCATGAGATGGTGCAGAGATTTGACCGTCAGGCTCAACCCGATACGCAGGATCAGCAGGGCGACACCGATAGCCACCAGCGGATCGACGATATGCCACTCGGTAACCCACACCAGCACAAGCCCAGCGGCGACCCCCAGCGAGGTGTAGACATCGGTTGCCAGATGGTGGGCGTCCGCTTCCAAAGCAGGGGAGTCTTCCTCTCGTGCCACGCGGAACAGATAGCGCGATACCAGCGTGTTGAGGATGACCGATACCCCCATCACCGCCGCGCCCCAGCCCAGATGCTCCACAGGCTGTTGTTTGACGATTTTACGCACCGCCTCCACAACGATCCACACCGCTGCGCCCACGATAAGCGCGGATTCCACCGCGGCGGAGATGCCTTCTACCTTGCCGTGTCCGTAGGGGTGTTCTTGGTCAGGCGGGCGCTCGGCGATGCGGATAGAGACCAGCGCGATCACGGAGGCGATCAGGTCGTTGGCGGAGTGAACGGCTTCGGCAAGAACACTGACGGACCCCGATAGCAAGCCCACCAGCAGTTTGAGCACCACCAGTGCGCTGTTGGAGACGACCGATAGCGTGGCAGCCAGTCTTTTGCGGGACAAACGCATCTACCTCCACACTTAGACCCTATGGGTTACCCTCTTCCACAAGGCGAGCCTGCAGACTGCTGAGGTCATCCGTTGATACGGAGGCAGCGTTCAGGTTCTCCTGGCGTATCTGCTCGTACACTTCCTTGCGATGCACAGCGATGCTTTTCGGCGCGCGAACGCCGAGACGAACCTGTTCACCTCGCACTTCCAGCACCACCACTTCGATGTCATCGCCGATCACGATGCTCTGGTTCACCTTGCAGGTCAGTACCAGCATCGGCGCCCTCCCTGGCCTGGGATTGCCACTTCATCAGCTCCTGAAGGATACTGTGTTTGGTCGAGTAGCAGTCATCTTCCACCACCACCTGGCGTGCCATGCGCGTGACGGCGTTGACGATGATAGGTCCCATCAGATTCGCCGTCATCTGCTCGGGCTTGCCCGGAGGCACGGTAACCACCGCGAACATCAAATAGGGCGTATCCGCATCCAGCCCGAGTGCTTCTGCGTCCGCGTCGGAGATGGTGGGTGCGTAATCCGGCATGAAATAGCGCGGCTCGATAACAACAAATGCCAGGCTCGGCTCTTCCAGGCTTTGTAGCCAGCGGAAGGGGCTCTTCTCGTCCAGGCACAGTACCACGAACCGCCGATAGTTTTCGAAGCCGAACAACCCTTGCGAGAAGGTGATGACCGCCTCCTCGTCCACTTCAATTCTACCGAAACGGGTGCTATCGATGCAAGTCTTTGTCATTCCGTGCTCCTCACCTCAGAAAGTCCAGCAGGCTCAGGTTTTCCATGCGTGCCATGGTCGCCAGAGTGACCTGATAGGTTGTTTCCGCCATCTTGAGTTTGGTGATGGCGTCGGCGATGTCGGCGTCTTCAATGCCGCTGAGCAGTTGGGTGAAGTCTACATGCCTCTTCTCTAACCGCTGTTGAATCATCTCCACTTGCTGGATTTTACTGCCGACGACGGCGCGTGTACGCAACAGGTTATCCAGCTGGTTTTGCAATTCCTGCAAGCCCTCTTTGGAGAGCCGTTCGATGTCGTTGGTCTCCACATAGCGTTTGATATTCGCCATCGCCTGGTAGATGCCGGTGATGAGGGGGTCACCCTGTACATTGATGCTCATCACCACGGCGGGGCTCAGTTCCACATTGAGATTGCCGTGGTCACCGTCGTAGACCAGCGTCTCTCCATCCAGACGGAACGGTGCTCGAAGCGTTTGCGTGCCCGCGAAGATGTAGCGGTCACCGTAGGTGGTGTTGTTGCCAATGCTGATGACCTCCGTCATGATCTGCTTGATCTGCTGGGCGATCGCCGAGCGTCCCTCCGGGTTTTGCGTATCGGTTGCGGCTTGCACAGCAAGGCTTTTGACCTGCACCATGAGGTCGTTCAGATTCTCCAGAGCCACATCGGTGATAGAGAGAAAGTTTTTGGCGGTGGTCAGGTTGCGCTGATACTGCTCGCTTTCTTGAATCTGGCGATGTAGGGTAATGCCCAGCGACGCCCCGAACGGGTCATCCGAAGGACGCTGGATGCGCTTGCCGGTAACCACCGTTTGCTGCGCATCGTGGTAACGCGTGTAGTTGCGCTCCATTGCCCACTGCATCGCATGAAGCATCTGCGAGGTGCTAATACGCATGGCTTCTCATCCCCCTCGAATTATCGGCGTCCCACGAACGCGGCGATCATGTCGGCGATAGCGGCGTCCATCACGCTCACCAGATGCGCCGCCGCCTGGTAGCTACGCTGATAGCGCAGGAGGTTTGCCATCTCTTCATCCATGTTCACCCCAGAGACCGCCTCGCGTTCCGCCTGCAGGTTCTGAAGGATGATCTTCTGGTTCTCCTGTCCGGCGGATGCCGAGCGGGCATGTTCGCCCAATTCCGCTACCAGCGCGCTGTAGTAGTCAGGGATGGTCTTGTTATCCAGTCCGGCGAGCGGGATCTGGCGCAGGCGTGCGAGTTCCAGTGCCTTACTGCCGTCACCTGGTGCATTGGTGCTCGCCGCGGCGATATGGTTGATGTCTTCCACGTCCGCACTGACGCGGATGCTGAGCGCAGAGGTGCCTTCCAGCAGACGATAGCCGGTGTTGCCGTCCAGCCCGTAGCCTGTTTGATGGATGGCGTTGACCGCGGTGACCAGTTCACCTGCCAGAGTGTCCAGCCGGGCACGGTACAGGCGCACGTACTCCACCGCGTCCATCAGTCCGCGCACACTGCCACCGGTCACTTGCGCCGTGCGGTTCACGCCGTCGGTGAATGCCTTGTTGGCATAGTCGATGCCTTCGGGAAGGGTGTTACTGCGTTCGGCGTCCACTAGCACGAACTCGCCAAGCGACACCCGCACGGTTCCATCAGGCATCTCGCTGGCGCGCACGTTGACATACTCGGAGAGCTTTTCGATGAGGTTGGTGCGTTTGTCCAGCAGGTCGTTCGGTGTGGTGCCGAGCGCCTTGTTGTAGCGTATCTTCACGTTGAGGTCGGCGATGCTCTTGGCGATGGCGTTGATTTCACTCGCTGTTGCCTGGATGCGCTGTTCCATCTCCACGAGCATTTCGTCCAGACGGCTTGCGAGCTGGCGGAAGGTGCGTGCCATCCCCTCCACCTGTTGATACACATTGGCGCGCACACCGATGTTCTCGGGGTTGGTAGACAGCTCCTGAAAAGCGTTAAAGAAGGCGGTGATCTGGCGCGACAGCCCGGCGTCTGTCGGTTCGCTGAACAGGTCTTCCACTTGCGCTAGCCGGCTATAGAGCGTGTCCAGCCGTTGGTACTCGCTATTGGTGCTCGCCACGCGGGCATCCAGGAACAGATCACGTATCCGCTGGATGCTTTCCACCCGCACCCCGGTGCCCATGAAGAGGGTTCGCACACCCTCTATCACGTGCGGCTCGGTGGTGGCAAGGTTCACCCGCTGGCGCGAGTAGCCGGGCGTGTTGACGTTTGCCAGGTTATGTCCCGTCGTGTTCATCGCTGCCTGCATCGCCTGCAGGGCGCGGGATGCCAGTTCCACCCCGAAGAACGTCCACGGCATCTTGCCTACACCTCCGTGTCCAGCACCACCGACACGCCCGCGGTTGCCGGACGGTAGCTTATCTGATTGTTTGCCGCGCTGACCACCACCGCCAGCCAGCAGTTCACTGTCTCCGCCGCCTGGTTGACCAGTAGGCGATTACGTTCGTTTAGTGTCTGCAGGTCGCTAATATCCTGTACTAGTCTCTGCTGAAGCCACTTCAGGGTGAGGGCAAGCGGTTCGGGTGCGAGGTGAACGCAATCGGACAGCGTCGGTGCCTGCGCGTGCAGTCCTGCTTGCTCTCCCAGCTGGCGAAGGATCTGGATGCGCTCGCTTTCGAGTGTGTCCAGTTTGTCCAGGTGTTCCGCTTGTTGCAGGGTGATCTCCGCCAGTCGTTCTACGTCTGCCTCTGCCAACACGCGCGTTTGCTCGCGAGACAACCGCATCAGCGCGTGGATATGCCTGCGCTGTTCTCGCAGGTTGTTCAGCAGGTCATGCCAGAGGCTGTTATCGCGCTTCGTCATCGCTACTCCCTCCCGGCACCCTCTCAGGTGTCTGCAAGTACACGCTTAACTTCTCATAGAGCAGTTTGCCCAGACCGAACCGGTCGCTCTGAGCCAGCTGTTGTGCCAGAGCCTCGTCCAGCATATCGGTGTACATCTGGGTAGCATAGCTCGCGTGCGTGCTGGGGACGGTTCGGCGCATGGCACGCAGGAGCTGATGCAGGAACTGCGCTTCCATCTGCCGTGTCGCCTCGCGCAGTTTCCATCGCTGAGTGTCCAGATTCGCCTGTGCTTCGACACGCATCACTGCACCTCGATCTCCGCATGAAGCGCCCCGGCGGTCTTGAGTGCCTGCAGAATGGACATCAGGTCGCGCGGGCTGACTCCCAACGTGTTCAATGCTTTCACCAGCTGGTCAATAGTAACCGACTCGGGCAGGGCGATCAGCCGTTCCGCCTGTTCAGTGGCTTTGACGTCGCGGCGGGTGGTGCTCGCCGTTGTGCCGCCCGATAGCGGTGGAGGCTGGGACACCTGCGTTTTGGCGTCGATGCGCACGGTTAAATTGCCGTGTGCCACCGCTGCAGGACTGAGGGTCACGTGGCCGCCTAGCACCACCGTGCCCGTTCGCTCGTTGATGACCACACGCGCCGGCGTGTCCGGCTGGACGGTGATGTCCTGCAGGGCTGCGATCAGCGTCACCACGTCTTCGCGCTCCTCGCCGCTGAGGTCCAGCCGGATGGTGCTGGCGTCCAGCGCGCGAGGCAGGGTCTGCGGGAACTTCTGCCGAATGGCGGATGCCACTCGCGCGGCGGTGGTGAAATCCGGCGTATTGAGCATGATCAGCACGGTGTTATCCTTCACTACCTTGGCAGGCACCTCACGCTCTACGATCGCCCCTGCCGGTATCCGCCCAACGGTCAGATGGTTCTTCTGCTGGGACGAACCGCCTGAAGAAGCCCCAAACCCGCCGACCGAAATCGGTCCCTGCGCCACTGCGTAGACGTTGCCGTCCGCGCCCATCAGCGGGGTCTGCAACAGGGTGCCACCCTGCAGGGAGCGAGCGTCCCCTAGCGAGGAGACGGTGACATCAATCCGGCTTCCCTCGCGGGCAAAGGGCGGTAAATCGGCGGTCACCATCACGGCGGCGATATTCTTCACCTTCATCTGCCCGGCGGGCACCGAGATGCCGAACCGCTGGAGCATATTCGCCACGGACTGGGTGGTGAAAAGAGCTCCCTTGCTGTCGCCGGTGCCTTCCAGCCCTACCACCAGCCCGTAACCGATGAGCTGGTTGCCGCGTGCGCCTTGTATCTGCGCGATGTCCTTGAGGCGCACGTCGGGCGAGGCGAAGGCACTGATGCCAAACCCCAGCAGAACGCCTATCGTTATGGTCCAGACGCGCATCCCAAACACCCCTTTGTCCTTAGAACAACCACTTAAGCAGTTTGGTCAATAGCCCTTCGCGCTGTTTGCTTCCGACGGGACCTTTACCCTCATAGTGAATCTCCGCCTGTGCGATGGCGGTAGAGGGCACTGTGTTCTCGGCGGAAATGTCTTCCGGGCGCACGATGCCGGTGAGCACGATTTTCTCCTTCTCGCCGTTGACGCCTACCGTGCGTGCTCCCTCCACCTTCAGGTTGCCGTTAGGCAGTACCTCTTTCACCACCACGCTGATTTTGCCCACCAGCGTGCCGCTTCGGGTGGTGCTACCCGATGCCTGCGAGTTGGTCTTGCCGCTGAGCGACCATTCGGGCAGAAGGCTAAGCAGAGGCCCTACGCCCGGCTTGGTGGACGCCGAGTCCGCCTTGCTGGTCTTCGTGTCGGCGCGACTGGTGGCAGTGGTGCTTTCGTAAATCAACACTGTCAGCACATCGCCTTCCTTGACCGCTTTGCGGTCGGCGTACAGACTGCGGCTTCCGTCCTTCCACAGCGAGTCCGCCATGACCCCTGTGCCGAGCAGTGCGGTGACTAGAACTATCCCCAACGTCCGCATTGCCGTCCCTCCATCCTCGTTACCGAGCGTCCAGTGTCACGGTTTGTGCGTCGACCACCGTCGCCAACAGGATTTTGCGGGTGTCCACAACCTGCACGCGGATACGGTCGCCCACTTTGCCGTCCTGCTGAGCGATCGCGCCCGCCTTGATCTCTGCGCCGTCCAGTTTCACCAGCAGTTTCACGTCCTGCCCGCGCCGGATGACCGCAGGTTCATCAATAGATGTGCGCCTGATCGGCTGTCCGACGGCGATGGGGCGCCGCGCGATTTTGCCAACCACCTCCGAGATGTCGCTCAGTAGACTGTCCCCGTCGTCGGACACAGCCACCCGCTGAACGGTGACGGCAGAGGGGTCTATCGCCTCGCCGGCGCGTATCGCTTGGGTGGCAACTACCGCCTCGCACCACCGTTTCACCCTCAGGCGCACGTTGAGCGTCACCGGAGCCGTGCCTGCGCAGGTAACCGTTAAGGGAACCAGGTATAAGCCCGCTCCCAGCGCGCGGGGCTCGCCCGGTGTGATCTGCGCATCACTGTGCGGTAGTGACAGGATGCGTGGTGGCACGTCGCATTCCACCTGCACGTTGTCCGACAGCCCTGCAGACTGTCGGAGCCTCTGAACCGCCACATCAACCAGCCGGTCCGCCTGCAGGATATGCGCTTCGCGTCGGACGATTATCCGGGCGGGCAGGACGATTTCGAACGCCTCAGGCTGGAATCCATGCTGACGCAGGCGGATGATCACCTGCTCGCGGGTCATACTGCGTTCCAGACCGGGTAGGGGAGAGGTGCCGAGCACAACCGCCCGCAGGCAGGACGCTGTCTGCGCGTCCACTCCCTCGAAATCCGCCACCTCGCCCAGCGTAAACTGTGCACCGTTGACCGTGCTGAGCTCCCGCAGATGGATGCGGGGCTGTGGTGCACACCACGCGCTAGCCGTGACCCATGCGATGATAGTCAGCGCGAGCAGTCTCATCGAATCTCACCTTACCGGCGCAGGTTATTGGCGATGTTCAACATCTCGTCCGAGGTCTGGATGGCTTTCGCGCTGATTTCATAGGCGCGTTGCGCGATGATCATTGCTACCATTTCATCCACTATCTGCACGTTGGACATCTCCAGCATGTTTTGCGCGATCGTGCCGAAGCCCTGTTCACCCGGCGCACCTTCTACCGGGTCACCCGACGCGGCGGTGGGCTTATATAGGTTCTGCCCCAGATGTTGTAGACCGCTCGGGTTAATGAACCGTGCGAGCTGAATCTGCCCCACTTCGTCGGGCGAGGTCTGCCCGGCTCGCAACACCGACACCGTGCCGTCCTTACCAACGGTGATGGACTGCGCATCCTGTGGGATGATGATCTCTGGCTCGAGCGGGTAGCCATCGGAAGTCACGAGCCGTCCCTGCACGTCCAGCTTGAACGCGCCGTCTCGCGTATAGGCAACGGTGCCGTCCGGGAGCAGCACCTTAAAGAATCCGTCGCCTTCGATGGCGAGGTCGGTGGGGTTGTCGGTTTTCTGCAGGGTGCCCGTGGTAAAAATCGTTGCGGTGGCGACGGGGCGAACGCCCAGTCCCACGTTCAACCCGGTGGGCACCTGTGCTCCTCGTGCGGAGGTCGTCCCTGCCGAGCGAATGGTCTGATAGAGCAAATCCTGAAAGTCCGCCCGACTGCGCTTGAAGCCGACGGTGTTGATGTTCGCCAGGTTGTTGGCGATGACATCCAGATGTAACTGCTGTGCAGCCATGCCGGTCGCCGATGTGAAAAGCGCCCGCATCATTGTTAGAGAACCTCCTCTACCTCTTCAGTCTGTTGCTTGCTTCCCCTCAGTCGGTCGGGGAGTGCTATCGGCTCCCGTGCCTGGCGCACGCACGGTCCAGCCGAAAACCTCAAGTTACACTTTACCTACGTCGTTGACCGTCCGTTGCAGGGTCTCATCATGCGCCAGCACTGCCCGATGCGATGCCTCGTAGGCACGCATCGCCGTTATCATGTCTACCATGGCCTGCACTACGGACACGTTAGAACGCTCCAACGCACCCACTTGCAGGCTGAACTGCGGAAGCGGCTGGGCGGTGCCAGCAAAGCGATTTGCACCCTCTTTGACGGTGTTTTGAACCTGCACGATTCGCAGGCGGTCGACCACCTGCCCGTTCGCCAGCACATCGCCGTTGGGGGCGATGGTAAGCGGTGCACCGGCGCTTCGGATGGCTCCCCGTGTACCGAGCACGGGAAGCCCGTCAGCGGTGACCAGCGTGCCGTCCGCGCTTTGCCGAAACGCACCGTCGCGTGTGTAACGCTCGCCTTGCGGCGTGCTGACTACGAAAAAGCCCTCACCGTCGATAGCCACATCTAGCGAACGCCCCGTGAGGGTGATCGCTCCTTGACGTAGGTCGGTGTGCACCTCGTCCCCCTGTGTGCCGAACGGCAGGACACCGACCTGTGGCGCCTCCGCACCCAGGTAGGGGTCGTGGTGTCGCCAGATGGCTGTTTGCAGAGCGGTGCGGAACACGGCAGTATCCGCCTTGTAGCCGGTGGTATCGGCGTTCGCCAGGTTGTTGGCGATGACGTCGTGCCGCACCTGTTGTGCCAGCATTCCCGATGCCGCTATTTGCAGTCCCCGTAACATCACGTTTTGCTCCACGAGAAAGTCTCAAGTGCCGTGTGAGATACCGGTATGCATTATCGGCACACGGGGCAGGCTTCTTTACTAGGGCTCGTTACCGTTTGTCAGGCTGAACGAAGTTCTGCATCCCGTCTTTTGTTGTCATGCTGGGCGCCAGCGAAGCATCTCGTTTTTCATCGCTTTTGTCATGCTGAACGAAGTTCTGCATCTCAGAGATTCTTCGCTCCGCTCAGAATGACAATGGGACAGACTCAGTCAGAATGACAATAGGGCAGACTTAGAAGGACGTCTTTGTTGTCATGCTGATTGCCAGCTCTGCATTAGGGAACAACCGCCTGTGATATAATGGAGACAGGATGCTATCACGTCTGGTGGAAAAGGTCAACGGTGAGCGGCTGGTTGGGCGCGTGCTATCTCCGCACGTGATACCCGCTTACCGATGGGATGCGCTGGCGGGTCTATTGGGCGGTATTTACATGGGGGCGATTTTCCCCTTCGTGATGCGCATTGCCCGCGCCGACTTGCACGCCAGCCGTTTGGAAATCAGCCTATTGACCGCCGCACCTTTCATTGGGAGCCTGCTTGCGCCGTTGTGGGCGCGGCAGATGGTGGGCAGGTCAAAGATGCCTTTCTGCGTGTATTCGTGGATCTTCGCGCGTGCGCTCTTCTTTGGGATGTTGCTCGTTACCCAGGCGTGGCAGTTTGTGCTCCTGATCGGAACCGCGCAGATCATCGGCTCCATCTCGGGTCCCGCCTACACCGCCCTCATGAAAGACATCTACCCCGACGAAGAGCGGGGCAGAGCGATGGGGCTGGTGCGCGTGGGAGCCTATAGCGCGCTGTTCGTGGTCTCCTTCATCGCAGGGCACCTGCTGGATGCAGGCGTGCCGTTCCGATGGTTATTCCCGGCATCAACAGTTATCGGCATAGCGGCGGCACTGTGTTTCAGCAGAGTGCCGGTACGCGAATCAGCAGGCGCATCGGAACCGCAGACGCGCCTCTCGGCGCTGGCGTTCTGGCTGGAGACGGTCGCCATTTTGAAGCATAATAAGGGCTTTCGCTGGTTCGCTGCGTCGGTGATGACCTACGGGTTCGGGAACCTGGTGGCTTTCACCCTTTATCCGCTGTATCAGGTGGATCGCCTCCATATCACCAACGTGCAGGTAGCCACATTGACCAACGTGGCTTCGGTCTCCTCCATCATCGCCTTCGCCTACTGGGGGCACTTCATGGACAGGCACGGCGCGCTGTGGACCGCTCTGGTGAATATCGTGATCCAGTGCGTGATGCCGGTGGTGTACTTTTTCTCCGGCGCATGGTGGCATCTCGTGCCCGCGGCGGTCGCACAGGGTGTGGCGGGAGCCGGTATTGAACTGGCTTACCTGAACGTCATCTTGACCCTTTCCGAGGAGGGTAAAGAGGCACAGTACCAAGCACTGCACAGCATGTTGCTGGGGGTACGCGGCACAGTGGCGCCGTTCGTGGCGGTACCTATCCTGCGCGCGCTGGGCTTTCATGCCAGCTTCATGCTCTGTCTGGCACTGATGTTGATCGGGGCGTGCACGCAGGCGGTTTCGCTGAGCGCGTATCGCAAGCGCGGTATCTAAGCGGCTTTGCGCACGCTTTGGTAGCCATCCTCTTCCTCGGCAGTATACACCGGGAGCTCCGTGTCCTCCGGCATCTCCCAAGCCTCCGAGTCATACGGCTCCGGTTGGGCTATCATCACCAGGATGGTGTAGAAAGCGGTCGCCGCGATGAGATAGGCGAAGAATGCCCACATCCCTGTGTTTCACCTCTTTGCAGAGTCCATGCTTCTCTAATATCATCGGCGATGAGGCACGGAATCTGAAGGGGATACCTGAACGATGGCCGGACGTAAGCAATTTTTCCGCTCAATATAGCAAATCTATTGATTTCTCTGGACTGTGGTGCTACAATAATAACGATAATGATTCCCATCTCGACCCACAAGGAGAGGCAACGATGGAGTATCCGGTTTGGGACATTCCCCTGATCGGAGGCGGGATGCTGATCGGCATCATCGCCATCCTGCATGTGTTCGTCTCGCACTTCGCCATCGGTGCGGGGCTTTTCCTCGTGCTGACCGAGCAGAAGGCACGCCGTGAGAACGATGAGGCACTGCTCGCATACCTCAAGCGCCACAGTACCTTCTTCATTCTGGTAGTGCTGGTACTCGGTGCGGTGAGCGGTGTGGGCATCTGGTGGACCATCGGGCTGGTACACCCAACGGCGACATCCGCGCTGATCCACATCTTCGTGTGGGCGTGGGCGATTGAGTGGGTGTTCTTCGTGATCGAGCTGCTGGCGGCGTTCCTCTACTACTATGGCTGGAACCGGCTGGACGCCCGAACGCACATCACTATCGGCTGGATCTACTTCGCCGGCGCGTGGTTGAGCTTGTTCATGATCAACGGTATCCTGACGTTCATGCTCACCACCGGCAGATGGCCAGAGACCCGCTCGATCGTGGATGCCTTTTTCAACCCCACCATGTTGCCTTCGTTGGTCATTCGCACTGCGGTGACCATTGCGCTGGCGGGGCTATATGCGCTGATCACCGCATCGGCAGAGCCGGATGAATCCCTGCGCGAGCGCGTGGTGAAGTATGCCTCCAAGTGGGTGCTGGTAGGCATCAGCATTATCCCCTTCGGTGGCATCTGGTACATCTCGCGTTTGCCGGCACAGGCACGGGAGATTTCGATGGGCGGTGCGCCTGTGGTGACGCTGTTTGCCGCGGCGAGCATTGTGTTCTCCGCTTTCGTGTTCCTGGCGACCCTAGTCGGTCCGTTCCTGTTCCCACGTCGCTTCCACGTGACCTTCGCGTTCGTGATCGTCGCGTTGGGGCTGATTACCACGGGGGTGACCGAATGGGTGCGCGAGGCGGTGCGCAAGCCGTACATCCTTTACAGCTATATGTACTCCAACGCGGTGCGCACCGATGAGGTTCAGAAAGTGTGGGAACGGGGCGTGCTAGGCACTGCGAAGTGGGCGCTTCTCAGCGAAGAGGACAAGCGCGACCCGCTGAAGATGGGCGAGAAGGTGTTTCGCTTCCACTGCCAGTCGTGCCACACAGTCAACGGAGTCAACGGGATTAAGTTCGCGGTGAAAGGCTGGAAAAAAGAGTTTCTGGACGTGCAGATTCAGAATCTGGACCAGCTGAAGGGTTACATGCCGCCGTTCCTGGGCACGGATGAGGAGCGCAGAGCGCTCGTGGAATGGCTTTACAGTCTGAATAACCCGCCTCAGCAGGCGGCACTTCGGTGAGGAAGGAGGTTTCGAACGATGCCTGTAGTCGTACCGCCAGCGGACCCTGCCGGACTTCCTGCGCCAGCATGGCTTTTGCAGATTCTGCTGGTGTTCACCTTCATCCTGCACATCCTGGCGATGAACCTGCTGGTCGGTGGTAGTGTGATGATGGCGGTCAGCCTCTGGCTGGGCAAGAACAGTGATTTCTACGCGGAGCTGGCGAAACGTCTGTCCAAGGCACTGCCTGTTACCATGTCGTTTACCATTACGCTGGGGGTTGCTCCCTTGCTGTTTGTGCAGGTGCTGTATGGACAGGCTTTCTATACCGCTTCGGTGCTGATGGCGTGGCCATGGTTATCGGTCATCGCGCTGGTGCTACTGGCATACTATGGGCTGTATCTGGTGCAGTTCCGCCCTGACTGGCTGGGAAAGTGGGTGATTCCCATCGCATGGCTCAGCGCGATATTCATTCTGCTGGTGGGCTTGCTGTTTACCCATAACGCCACGCTGAATCTGGCGCCTGCGAAGTGGGCGGAGATGTACGCACAAAGCGCATCTGGTCTGCACCTGAACTGGTCCGACCCCACGCTCATCCCCCGCTATCTGCATTTCATGGTCGCCGCGTTTGCTGTGGCGGGGCTGGGCGTTATCCTGCTGGCAATGCTGTACCGCAAAACCGACCCTCAGTGGGCGGAGGAAGCCACGCGCTACGGTGCCCGGTGGTTTGTGGTGGCGACCATCCTGCAGTTTGCGGTTGGGCTGTGGTTTTTGGTGAAACTGCCCCAGGGGATTATGATGAACTTCCTGGGTATCAGCACGCTAGACACGGTTCTCCTGTGGGCGGGCGTGGTACTGGCGGTGATCGCCCTGCTGTTGGTACAGCGCAGTGCCCTACTGGCAACAGGTGCGGTGACGCTGACGATTGTGCTGATGGCGATTGTGCGCCATCGAATCCGCCAGATGTTTCTGGGAGAGCATGTGAACGTCAACGCCTTACCCGTGAACCCACAGTGGGGAATGTTTATCATCTTCGTGCTCCTGCTGTTGATTGGGCTAGGCGTTGTGGGCTGGATGGTGTGGCAGTTCGCCAAAGCGGGTAAAGCAGAACAGAGCGCTACCACATAATCCATTCAACACCTTTGGAGGGCGAGGCTCCCGCCGAGCCGAACGCTTCTCCCCGCCCGTAAGGCGGCTCACCGGGAGGTTCGCCCTCCAGATCTACAAGCTAGTGTCCCCCACGGTTGCGGAGAGAAGGCTTCTGCTGGTATCATTAACATAGCCGGTGTGCGCCGAGGTGAACCCATGAGCGAGTTTTGTCCCATAGAAGAAGCCATCGAACGCCTCAAACGGGGCGAGATGATTATCGTGGTGGACGATGAAGACCGCGAGAACGAGGGCGATTTCGTGCTCGTGGCAGAGAAGGTAACCCCTGAGGCGATTAATTTCATGGCGAAGTACGGTCGGGGGTTGATCTGCCTCGCAGCCACCGGGCAACGGCTGGACGAACTGCGCATCGGTCCCATCACCAGCAAGTACACCGCTCGACACGGCACCGCCATGATGGAGCCGATAGATGCACGCCATGGCATCACCACTGGCATCTCGGCGTATGACCGGGCGCATACGATTCGCCTGTTTATCGACCCGCGGGCACGCCCGGATGATTTCGAGAAGCCGGGGCATGTGTTCCCCTTGCGGGCGGTGGATGGAGGCGTGCTTCGCCGGGCGGGACATACCGAGGCGGCTGTGGACCTGGCGCGGCTGGCAGGGCTTTATCCCGCGGGAGTGATCTGCGAGATCATGAATGAGGACGGCACGATGGCACGCGTGCCGCAGCTGATGGAGATGGCACAGCGGTTCCACATGTGTATCGTGACCATCGAAGACCTCATCCGCTACCGTCGCCGTTATGAGAAGCTGGTCAACAAGGTGGCAGCTGCCAGACTGCCAACGCGATACGGTGAGTTCACTATCCACGCCTATGAGTGCACGGTGGACCCAAACCCCTACGTGGCGCTGGTGATGGGCGACGTCAGCGATGGCAAGCCCACCCTGGTACGGGTACACTCCAGCTGTCTGACGGGCGACCTACTGGAATCTCTGCGCTGTGATTGCGGGAGCCAGCTGGAGATCGCCCTGCAGATGATCGCCCAAGAGGGGCGAGGAGTGCTGTTGTATATTCAACAGGAGGGGCGCGGTATCGGCTTGCTGAATAAACTGCGTGCATATGCCTTGCAGGATAAAGGACTGGATACCGTGGATGCCAACCTCGAACTCGGTTTCCATGCCGACGAGCGAGACTACGGCATCGGGGCGCAGATACTGGCGGATCTGGGTCTTAAAGAGATACGCCTGATGACCAATAATCCCACCAAACGCATCGGTCTGGAGGCGTACGGGCTGAAGATCGTGGAGACCGTACCCATCGTGGGCGCGATCACGCCCTACAACAAACACTACCTGCATACCAAACGGGAGAAGCTGGGGCACATTCTCCCGGAGAGTGAGGAGCAGGTGGAGGACAACCAAGCGGAGGACACCCTTTACCATGCCCAAAACGTATGAAGGTCAGCTGGTTGCCACCGGCTATCGCTTTGCTATCGTGGTGAGCCGATTCAACGAGTTCATCACTTCCAAACTGCTGGGCGGCGCACTGGATGCACTGGCGCGCCATGGTGTGGACACCGAGCGGGACGTCGAGGTGGCGTGGGTGCCAGGCTCCTGGGAGATCCCGTTGGTAGCCATGCGATTTGCCCGGAGCGGGCGCTACGATGCGGTCATCTGCCTGGGCTGTGTGATTCGCGGCGATACACCACACTTTGAGTACATCGCGGCGGAGGCGGCAAAAGGCATCGCGCAGAGTATGCTGGAGACCAGCGTGCCCATCGCGTTCGGTGTGCTGACCACCGACAATCTCGAACAGGCGATCGAGCGAGCAGGAGCCAAAGCGGGCAACAAGGGCGGCGATGCCGCTGTCAGCGCGATCGAGATGGTCAGTTTGCTTCGCCAGCTACCCGAAGCCGGAAGGTGAGGCGGAATGTCCAAACCCTGGAACACCGTCATCGCGTTTGTGTTCGGTTTCCTGTGCTGTGCCCTGATCCTCCGCTGGATGGGCTATCAGCCTCCCTCGCAATCTCGGCAGCTGGTGCTGGCGACCCTGGACGCCCCGACGCGACCCGTCGGCAGTGTGCCAGGAGCGGACGCCATCGCGGAAGCCAGCGCGCGCATTGAGCCGGCGGTGGTCAATATCGACACCTTCATGCGCCCGCGACGCTCGCTGGGATTGGAAGGCTTTTTCGGGCAGGATTCCGAGGCGATGCGCGGTTCGGGGTCGGGAGTGATTATCAGCCCCGATGGATACATCGTGACCAATCATCACGTGATCCGCGGCGCCGACGAGATCGTGGTCTCCCTTGCGGATGGCAGACGCTTCTTGGGGCGTGTGGTCGGCGCGGACGAGCAGTCGGACCTGGCGGTGATCAAGGTCGATGCGTCGCAACTGCCAACCGCCGTGCTAGGGGATTCGGACAAACTGCGCGTTGGTGACTGGGCGATCGCGGTGGGCAATCCGCTAGGACTGGGAAGCACGGTGACGGTTGGCGTCATCAGTGCACTGAACCGCCGCAAGCTGTGGGTGGATGAAGGGCGATACTTGGACGTGGCTATCCAGACCGACGCTGCCATCAACCAGGGCAACTCGGGCGGTGCGCTGGCGAACATTCACGGACAGTTGATCGGTATCAACACAGCCATCGCCGCGCCGCCTGGAGGCGGTTCTATCGGCATCGGTTTCGCCATTCCCGTCAACCACGTCAAGAAAGTGGTGCGGGACATCATCGTGCAGGGCGGTTCCGTGAAGCGAGCACGTCCCTGGATCGGCTTTTACTTTGACGCGGTGCGTCCTTCGCTGATGAAACGGCTGGGGTTACCCGACTTGAATGGGGTAGCGGTGGATGAAGTGTGGCCAGGCGGACCGGCGGACCGAGCGGGTCTGCGGGCAGACGATGTGATTCGCCGCTTCGGAGAGCGCACGATTCACGCGCCACAGGACCTGCTGGAGGAGATTATGAAGCGGCGACCGGGTGACCGCGTGCCAATCGTCGTTTGGCGGAATGGTAAAGAGGTAACCCTGTCCGTGACCATAGGGCAGGCGCCCGAGACCTTGCGATAGGCTGAGGTGAGTGCATTGACCGACGAGATAACCCAGACCGAGGTCCTACTGAAGCTGGCGAGGCACTTCCACCTGTCCGAACTGGAGTGGCAGGAGGAGGGATTGCGCATTTACATCCGGCGCGAGGCGATGCCTGCTACCGTGATCGAGCAGGTGAGTGCGCCCGCACCTGTGTCGGAAGGTAGCCCCGCTGGTGACGTGCGGAGTGCCCTCATTGAACTGCGCGCCCCGATGACAGGGGTTTTCTATCGGTCGTCCTCCCCGGACGCGCCACCCTATGTGGAGGTGGGCGATTTCGTGGAGCAGGGACAAATCGTCTGCCTGATTGAAGCCATGAAAGTGTTTAACGAAGTGCCTGCTGAAAGGTCTGGCAGGGTGGTCGAGATCTGCGCCTCAAGTGGGCAGTTGGTGGAGCAGGGGGCTGTGCTCTTTCGTCTGGAACCGGAGGAGGTAGCGGAGTGAGTAAGGAGGTTATCCAGCTGGGCATCCTCGGGCTCGGCGTGGTGGGGTCGGGAACAGTAGAGGTGCTCCAGCGCAACCGCGATAGTATCGAACGCAAGATCGGTGCGCGCCTCGAGATTCGCCGCATCGCCGTGCGTGACCTTGAGAAGCCTCGCCGGGTGCAGATAGACCGCTCGATATTGACGAACAACGCCTATGACGTTATCGACGACCCGCAGGTAGACATCGTGGTAGAGCTGATTGGCGGCGTGCATCCCGCCAAAGAGTATGTTCTGCGCGCGCTGGAGAATGGGAAGCCGGTGGTCAGTGCGAACAAGGAACTGCTCGCCCGAGAGGGGGCAGACATCATGATGGCGGCTGGCAGGTGTCAGTTGGATTTCGCTTTTGAAGGCAGTGTGGGAGGCGGTATCCCAATTATCCAGCCGATGAAAAACGCGCTGGCTGCCAACCGAATCCAGCGGGTGATGGGCATTATCAACGGTACTACCAACTACATCCTGACCAAGATGGCAGAAGAGGGTACCGACTTCGACCAGGCGTTGAAGGAGGCTCAGGCGCAAGGCTACGCGGAAGCCGACCCCAGCGCAGACGTAAACGGAAACGATGCCCAGTACAAGATAGCTATCCTCGCCTCTATTGCCTTCACCGCCCGCGTGAGGGTGGACGATGTGTATTGCGAGGGCATCACCCAGATTACCCGTGCAGACATGGAATGGGCGCATCGCCTGGGCTACGCTATCAAGCTGGTTGCTATTGCGCAAGAGGTTTCGGATAAGGCGGTGCAGGTACGGGTGCACCCTGCGCTGTTACCCCTTTCTCATCCGCTGGCAAGCGTGCGAGATGTGTACAATGCCATCATGGTGCGCGGCGATGCCGTTGGCGATGTGATGTTCTATGGGCGGGGGGCAGGCAGTCTGCCGACAGGCAGTGCGGTCGTCGGGGATATTATCGATGTGTCGCGCAACCTGCTGTTCGGCTCTACCGGGCGGGTGGGCTGTACCTGCTTTGACCAGCGCTACGTGATGCCCATCGAGCAGGTGGAAACCAGCTACTACGTGCGGATGCGCGTGCTGGACCGCCCGAACGTGCTGGCTCAGGTAGCCGGGGTGTTCGGTATTCACAACATCAGCATCTCCTCGGTGGTGCAGAGGCAGATTAACTCGCAAGAGGCAGAGATTGTGTGGGTCACGCACCGTGCGCAGGAAGGCGCGATCCGCCATGCTACCGCTGAGATTCGCCGATTACCCGTTGTGATGGATGTCTGTAACACCATCCGCGTAGAAGAATGAGATTGCTAGACCGCATGTTGCTATCGGAACTGCTGGTGCCCTTCCTGGTGGGCACGCTGGCAGTGGTGTTGATGCTCATCGGCAACATGCTGTTTTTCTATGCGGAGCAGTTTTTCGCGGCGGGGGCTCCGGTTGCCGCCGTGGCGCAGATGATTATTTACCACACCCCGTTCCTACTGGTGCTGACCCTGCCCGTTGGCACGGCGTTGTCGGTTTCTTTGGCGGTGAACCGTCTGGCACGTGATTCCGAGATCGTGGTGCTTCGCAGTGCGGGCGCGAGCCTCCGGCGCATCTTTCTGCCTCTGTTTGTGGTCGGATTGGTGATTTCTGTGGTAAACTTGTGGCTTGAGGAGTCGGTGGTGCCTGGTGCTGAGCGGCGGTTTCGCCGGGTGCGCGACCGTATCTTTCTCATGCAGACGGCGCCGCTCCTGCGATCGAACGTGGTGTTTCGAACGCGCGAGTACGCCTTCTATATCGGGTTGGTGGAGCGCACACAAGGCAACCGTGCCGAGTTAAGGGATGTGCAGGTGTGGGAGATGCCCGTATCCGGCTATCCGCGCACGATACTGGCGCCCCGCGCGGTGTACGACGATGGTATCTGGCGTTTCTACGACGCACAGGTGCATCTCTACGGGAAGGATGGCTTCGCCATCGACGCCCACACCGCCGGGGAGATCACCATCAACCTGCGGGTTGCGCTGGAGGAGCTGATCAGCCCACCATCGCCTGAGGAGACCAATGCCAGAGAACTGCGCCGTCAGGCACAGGAACTGCAAAAGGCGGGGATGCCCGCCACGCGCCTATGGGTGGGGTATCATTTTAAATACTCCATCCCGTTCGCGTGTGCGGTGTTTGCGCTGTGCAGTGCGCCACTGGCTCTGTACTTTGCGCGGGCGGGGAGCTTTATGGGAGTATTGCTGGCGATTATTCTCGTATTCGTGTTCTGGAACACCCTATTGCTGGCGCGACTGCTGGGCAATCAGGGCATACTGCCTCCGGTCGTTGCAGCGTGGGCACCCAACGTGCTGTTCACGCTGGGAGGCTTGCTGATGCTATGGCGCTCGGAGTAGAAGATGACCCGACTGGAACCCAAACTTCGGGATTCGGCTGTTGCTGGGAGAGAGATTGAGGTGATGCCTTCCAGCGATGGCATCATTGCCCAGCATCTGCGCGAGGAGTGGCTGAAATCGCTAGACGGAATGCAGGACGCTCGTGAGATTGGCGAATGGGTGCGCCAGCAACGCGAGCGGCTGATGCAGAATCTGAGCCCCCCTCACGACGGACTGCACGCCTGTCGCTCGTTCACGGCACTCGCGGATGCGGTGGTGCGCCGGTTGTTCGCGCTCGCCGTCCAGCGTGCTCGCGTGCCGCACCCCCCCGAGATCGCAGTAGCCGCGACGGGCGGATACGGGCGGATGGACCTGTCGCCACATTCCGACATCGACATTACCTTCATCCCCGAGCGAGACGGCGACTCCGCAACCGACCGCGTGATCCGCGAGATGTTCCGTTTGCTGATGGATGTGCTGATGGAGTACGGGCGGTTGAAAGTGGGTTACGCCTACCGCCTGATCGACGACTGCCCAACGCTGGACCACACCACCCAGACCACCCTTGTAGATGCCCGGCTGGTCATCGGGAGCCGTCATATCTTCGCACGCTTTCTGGAGGAGTTCTGGGGACACTTCAACCCCACGGACTTCCTGTTCCGCAAGATCATGGAACGCCGGCAGATGCGTGCCAAACACGGTACAACGCCCTATCTGGTAGAGCCCAACGTTAAAGAGGGAGCGGGTGGACTGCGTGATATTCATCTCGTGCGCTGGTTGGGGGCAGGATGGGCAGGGCTACCGACGGCGGGGGAGTGGGAGTATCTGGTATCGCGCGAATGGCTCAGCCGAGAGGATGCCGACTACCTCGCCTCGGCACAGGAGTTCCTGACGCGGGTGCGTAACCATCTGCATGTGCTCGCCGGCGAGCAACGGGACCTGCTTACCGCCGCGAAGCAGGAGGGCATCGCCCAGCGCATGGGCTACCAGCCCCACGATGGCACTCCGGCGGTGGAGCAGTTCATGCACGACTACTATACACACGCCGTGCACGCCTACCGAATCTGCGAGGAGATCGTCTACCGGGTAGAGCAATCCCGCCATGTGCTAGGCATCGGGCTGGACTGCGAGTGCAAAGAGGTCGTCGCCTCCGAGAACGTGCTCCGCCGAGAGGACCCGGTGTGGATGCTGTGGGCGATCCGGCTGGCACAGCAGTACGGGCTGGATCTGAGCGTTCCGCTTCAGCGACTGATGCGCTCGGTTGCGTCTACCAAACCCCAAACGCGCGACCCAAGGCACCTTGCCGAGACGTTTCTATCTATCCTGCAGGCGCAGGAAGGGGTGGCACGTGCTCTGCGGCAGATGGCGGACACAGGAGTGCTTAGCTGGATACTACCCGAGTTCGAAGCCATCCGTACCCTGATCCCTTATGACCCGTCGCACGAGTTCACCGTCGGCGAGCACACCTTGCGGGTGGTTGAGAATCTGGAAGCACTGAACACCATCGCTGACCCGCATTATGCCGACTACCGACGCATCTTTCAGGAGACGCCACATCGCGAGGTTCTCTACCTTGCAGCGCTGATTCACGACGCGGGCAAGTCTGTTCCCGACAAAGACCACTCCGACGCAGGCGCGATGCTAGCAGAGCAGGTGGGGCGGCGTCTGTATCTCAGCGAGGATGCTATCGCGGACCTCGTTTTCCTAGTGCGACACCACCTGCTAATGGCAGAGACCTCACGCCTGCGCGACCTGAACCTTGACGAGACCATCCGCGACTTTGTGCAGGTGGTGGACACCGTTGACCGCCTGAACATGCTCTATCTGCTGACCTACGCGGATACGCACGCGGTAGGAAGTGGCGTGTGGACAGAGGTGAAAGCCGCCTTCTTGCGCGAACTGCATCGCAAAGCCGAGCGGTTCCTAGTGGCAAGCGAGTCCGTAGAGCACGCGCCACCCGATATGGGGCGGTTCCGGCGAAGGCTGGCGAAGGAACTGAGCTTGGAGAACCTGCCGGAGGAGATGGTGACGCGCCACCTGAACCTGATGCCCGCTACCTATCTGTTGAACACAGCGCAAGAGCAAATCGGTCTGCATATCCGCATGGTTCAAGAGGCGATTCAGGGGGTGCCGCAGCTGGCGTTTCAAACCCCACCCGACGCTTCAGTAACCGAGCTCACGGTATGCGCCATCGACGACCCAGAGCCCGGCTTGCTGGCGAAGATCGCCGGCGTGTTGTATGCAGGGCAGGTGGCAGTGCACGCGGCGAACGTCTTCACCCGCGCCGGCGAGATTAAGGTGGCTATAGATACCCTGTGGGTGGACTACCGCGGACGTCCCATCCCGCCCGCCAAACGCGCCGAGATAGAGGAGAACATGAAAGCGGTGCTGACAGGCGAGATGTCGGTCACTGACCTGCTTCACCGGAGCCGACGCACAGGGCAGTCGCCCCCCGACCTCGTGAACCTGGTAGTGCATCACGACCTCTCGGAGCAGTTCACCGTCATCGAGGTGCGCACCACAGAACATATCGGCATGCTGTACTGGGTGTGTCGCGCGCTGTCGCAGCTCGGTTGGAACATCCATAGCGCCAAGCTCAGCACTTGGGCAGGCAAGGCGGTCGGCGTGTTCTATGTGACCGACACCGAAGGGCGCAAGATTCACGCCGACGCCCAACGCCTGCGAGACGCCCTGGCAGAGGGTGTACACGCTCTGTAGCCCACTATCGCTCTATCAAATAGTACATTACCGTTGGCTGAAGCGTGATACTGCCTCCCGTGAACGACTTGCCAGCCGGATAGCCGTTCCAGTCCAGCGGGGTCACCTTCAACTGTCTGGCGTCGGGGCGCGTGAGGGTGACGGTGCCGCCGAACCGTCGCACGTTGATGGGCGCGGTACCCAGGCTCTTGATCTCCCGCTTGCCGGAGCCCGGCGCGCTCCAACCGTAGTTGGTGTCTTCGCTCATCACTTGTAGAAGCATCTTGCGCGAGGTACGCAGTGCCTGCCTATCCAAGGGGACGAGTAGTAGCGAGCCGTACTCCATTTCCGCTTTGACCGTGACGTCCCGCAACCGGAGAGTACCAGCTTGGCGCAGGAACCCGCACGCCCCCTGAGCTTTGGGAGCGTTGACCGTGACCAGCCCCTTGTGATAGTCCCACTGCAGTTCGCCCGTGATACTGCGCACGCGCCCGTTTGTGCGGTCAATGTAGCGCGAGAGGTCGGCAATCTGCGAGGGTGTATCTCGCTCTACAAAGTTCATGACCACTTTGCCTACAAGGTGCGCGAGCGGGTCTATCGCGCTCAGCTCCTGCACGGTTGCGGTTTGCCCGGCTGGAATGTCCCTGGCGCGTAGTTCATCCAGATTGACGGGCTGTGAGACGGGTGCGCCCTTAAGCGCGAAAAGGTCGGACAGCTTGAGGTTCGCGATGACGACGGGACGGGCTTCCTGCACCAGCCCCTGCCGGAAGACGAGCGCGTCCGCGGGGAACTGCCCAAACACTACGGGCGTCTGGATGGAGAACTTGCTTAAGACCTGCTGCCAGCTCGGTGCGTTCAGCGCGAAGAAGTACACGCCATCCGTCCCCTGCAGAACCCCGTAGGTAGCAAACAGGAAGGGGAAGTCGGCACGGAAACGGTTGGGTGGGGTCCAGTTTACTTCGCTGATGATGGAGGGCAAGCCATTGTAGATGACGTCTATCAGGGGGAGCGCGTTTTTCGCTACCTCGGTCAGGGCGCAAGCGTCGTCGTAGCGGTCGCCCACACTGATCGACCACCCGGCGCACTCGCCTTCGTGGGGTCCGCCGAAATAGCCGTGACGGTCCATATAGTCGCACACGGCGTTGCTCCACTTGTCCAACGGACCCAGTATCTGTGCGCTGGCGGTAATCCAGTTGGATGCCTGCACCAGCCCTTTGTAGCCGAGGCGGTGCTTCAGGTAGTCGCGCATCTGCTGGAAGAAGGCACGCTGGTGCTGTGCGAGGAACTCGGCAGTGTCCTGTGCCCGTTTATTGCGTTGGTTGAACATCTCCCAGAGCCCCATCAATCCCGCGCGTCCAGCCGATTCGTCGTCGCCGCGGATGCGCACACCGCCCCATGTCGAGAACGCCGACGCCAGCGAGCCATACTTCTGCTTGAGCCAATCCCCGAACTCCTTTTCCAGAATCTCCATCTGCTGAGCAGGAATGTTCTGGTAAGGCGTGAAGGTCCAGAAGAAGTACGAGTCCTCGTTGACCAGCTCCACCATCGCCACGGCGGGGTCGTCCTTTAGCGCAAGCCCGGTGTAGGGGTTTGGCGTGGTCATCAGCTCGCGCCACCAGCCCTTGTAAATCTCCTGAAATCGCTTGTTGAAGAAGAGCATCGCAAAGGGATGTTGATTGTTGTAATCGCCGTAACCCTCTTCGCGCGTGAAGCGAAGCCACAGCGGGAAGTAGATGGACAGGGTGCAGTAAATACCCTGTCGTTTCATCGCAGAGATAAAAAAGAAGTAGCGTTCCAGATACTCGCGGTCAACCTTTAAATCTGCACCCCATAGCCCCCCGTGCATGCGCACCATGTTCACGCCGTACTTGGCAAGGGTACGCGCTAGGTAGTTGACCGAAGCCGGGTCCATACGGATGATGTTGGGTCCGGCGTTCACCGCCCAAAAGCGCACCGGCTTGCCGGTTTTGCTGTGCACGAACTGCCCGTTTTTGACCACGATCCATCCGTTCTCTCCGGCGAATCGCTCGTTCATGGAACGCAGGTCAATAGGGGAAGGACGGAAGGTATCAGGGTCTGGCTCGAAGGCGAACCAACCCTCCATAGCGAGATGGTATTTCTCGTTCGGTTTCAACTTGCCCCGCGGCACGATGTAGCCCGTGCTGAGCAGAAAAGCATCGAAGCAAACGGCACCTTCGTTTTGCAGAACTTCGATGCGCAGGCGGTGCGTGCCTACGCTCAGTTTGACCGGTCCCAGCGAAACCCAGTTTGCCACCACAAACTGCCGAATCGGTGCCTCGTCCAGTAACGCGACATCGCGCCCGCAAACCTGCCACTCCTGCGAGTCAAAGCGCCATCGGAAAGGACCGTGCTGCCAGAACTTGCGTGCGAAGAAATAGTAGGTCGCAGTCTGTGGCACCTTGACCTCGTACTCCAGAAACAGCGTTTTGCCACCGTAATTGCCGTCCGCACCAATCCACTTGCCTTCGGATAATACGTTTGCCTCCTGGGCGCTGGCGGGTTCAAAGGAGTGCCTCTTGGGGAAGTTGGTGGCTATGGGTTTTTCTCCTTCCCACCATACCCAGGTGTTCGATGGCGGGGGCTGTATCCGTTGTGCCTCGCACCCCGTCATCACAGTCAGCGCCAGCCAAACCATCCAGCTCCATCGTATCACCGTGCCATGCCTCCTCACGAAACGAGATGATCACTTAAGCGTTTTAGTGTTTCGGTGAGGCAACCCATACCTCCTGCTGTGCAGGAATCCACCGCGCACGGGCGAAAGCTGTAGGGAAGCACATCTGGAAGGGCAGGGGGCGCACGATGATTTGGGCATACCTGGTGCATCTGAGCTACAATATGTGGTGCGACCGCGAAGCGCCAGACTGGAGCGAGTACGATGTCTATCAGCCGTACCTGCGCTTCGACGAGACGTTGTGGAACGATCTGATAGAGGAGATGGCTCGCGCGGGGGTCAACATGGTAGTGCTGGACCTGGGCGACGGCGTGCAGTACCGTTCCCATCCGGAAATCGCCGTACAGGGCGCATGGAGCACGCAGAGACTGCGCCAAGAAGTTCGCCGCCTACGAGAACGAGGCGTAGAGCCGATTCCCAAGATGAACTTTTCCACCGCGCATGATGCGTGGCTGGCAGAGTACTCTCGTTGCGTGTCTACACCGCGCTACTATGCCGTTTGCCGGAATCTGATTGAGGAAGCCATCGACCTGTTCGAACAGCCGCGCTTCTTCCACCTAGGCATGGACGAGGAGACCTGGGAGCACCAACGGCACTACGCCTATGCCGTCGTTCGCCAGCATGAGCTGTGGTGGGAGGACCTGCGCTTCCTGGTGCAGGAGGTAGAGAGGCACGGAGTGAGAGCATGGGTCTGGTCGGACTATTACTGGCATCATCCAGAGCGGTTTGTGCAGAACATGCCCCGTTCGGTGATACAGAGCAACTGGTACTACGGCGCGGAGATGGACGTGCAAGACATCGGGGTACACACCTATTTGCAACTGGCGAGGCACGGTTTCGAGCAGATACCGACGGGCAGTAACTGGTCCAATGCAGTGAACTTTGGGCGCACGGTGCGCTTCTGTCTGGAGAATATCACCTCTGAGAATCTGCTCGGTTTTCTGCAGACGAGCTGGAAGCCCACGCTGGAAGCGTGTCGGCAGAGGCATCTGGATGCGCTAGCACAGGTTGCCGCCGCGCGGGCGGAAGCAGAAAGGAGATAGTATACTTTTCTCTACTATGCAGATGTGTTGACAATCTGCCGAGAGGTATGATAGCATGATTAAGGAGTGAACACGAGGGCACACGAGCCTTTACAAGAGGATGGAGGAGGAAAGGCGCGACTGATGGAACGCAAATACAAGATTCTCGCGGTGGACGACGAGCCGCACATTCGCCGTCTGGTGCAGGTGAACCTGGAACGGCACGGATACGAGGTGATTACCGCCGCCGATGGCAAGGACGCGCTGGAGAAGGTAGCTACTGAGAAGCCCGACCTGGTGGTGCTGGACGTGATGATGCCCTACATGGACGGCTTTGAGGTATTGCAGACCCTGCGCAAGAATCCCGAAACGCGCGACCTGCCCGTCATCATGCTGACCGCGAAGGCGCAAGATGCTGATGTGTTCCGCGGATGGCAGTCGGGTGCGGACCTGTACCTCACCAAGCCGTTCAACCCGATGGAGCTCATCTCCTTCGTCAAGCGGATCTTCAAATCCAAAGAGACGGGCGGCGAGAAACGTTACGAGCTGTAGCACGAAAGCGAGGAACGCGATGGTCAAGAACCGTTTCGGGCTGTGGGTCGGACTGGCGGTTGCTACTCTGGTGGGAGTAGGGGTGGCGGCTTACTTTGCCCTGCGTCACGAGCGTGCCCAAGGGGAGCTGAATGAAGTACAGCGCCTGATCCAACGCTCGCAAGACATCGTGCATCACCTCGAAGCCGAACTGGGGACCCACGCGTCGCCGGAAGCGGGGGAAGCCCGCGCTTAAAACCCCAGGCTTGCTTTGGCACAGCCCGAGACGCCAGTTTCGGGCTGTGTGCGTTACCTGAGCGTCACGGAGTGCGTCCGATACAGACGGACCGGACCCAGTAATCCTGATGGCTGAAGCGGAGAGTGCTTGCCCCATAGCCTCCAGGTGGTGAAGGTGTAGCGCCCCGTCGGGCTGGGACGTCCCGCCAGCAACCACGCAGGCCACTCGCGAAGGGTACCGTCCGGGTTGCGCGAACTGTCCTCTGGCAACTGCTCATCGCCGATCATGCGATTGACCCACAGGTTGACGACCTTCACTTCTATCTCGTTGTCACCAGCGCGCAGTAGCCTTGTCACGTCCACGCGAAACGGGGGTTTCCACAAGATGCCAGCCGGCTTGCCGTTCACACGCACCGATGCCATCACCTCGACGCGCCCCAGATCGAGAACAACGCGTCCGTTTTTCGGGAGCCACGGTGCAGACACGCGAACACGCGCGCGATACGTCGCCGTGCCGGAGTAGTATCGGATGCCAGGATACGGGTGTTCGCTCCATGAGAGAAGCCGGGTGAAAGTGATCTCGGCAGGTGCACCCCAGCCAGGGGTAAACCGAACGCGCCAGGGTGTCTGTACAGAAAGCACATCTGCGGAAGTGGCGACGCGAAATCTCCATCTCTTGCCGGTGCGATTGACCAACACATACTCGCCTGACTCGTGTGCCTCCGCCACCAGACCCCCATTTGGCAGAGGCTGGACCCGGATGCCTGGCGCAGGGTCGGGGGGTAGGGGATAGAGCACAATGGTATCGGCATCGGTGGCGGACGCGTGGTAAACCTTCCCAGCGCACTCGTACTCTACCCGGAGCGTCTTGACCACACCAAACGCAGGGTCGCCCTCCGAAGCGAGCTCTGCCACCGTGAACGCCAGCTTGCCCGAATCCACAAACCTCTGCACCTGCGCGGTTACGTCCTTCGTTCGGGCGGTATCGCCAGCTGGCCCCCACAACGCCTTGCGGATTCGTAGTGTCATCCGTGCCATAGGAATGAACAGCTGTTCGCGCCCGTTGTGCCTCACCTGCACGATGGGGGCGTCGGTGTTTGCGGGCGTGCGAAAGACCACGAAAACCGACTCGGCGGGCTGGAGGAAGAGAGGAATCTGCGTGACCTGCCCTGCCTGCCGATACACCACTACAGGCTCGATGCGTGCCGTTTCGGGATGCCAGATCTCGGGGCGTTTGCCGGTCACCCGGAAGGAGCACAACGCTCGCGCCGGGCGGGCACTGCAGTTAGCCACGAAGTAGACATCCGCGTTGCCGATGCGTCGGTGTGTGAACTCGATCATGGGGTGGCTGGCACGGAAATCGGGCGGAATGCCCAACGACGCCAGCACCTGCTCGACCGATTTGCCCTGAATGATCTTCCCACTGCGCCATAACCCCTGCGCCAGCTCACGAACCTGCGTGTCACAATGGGGATAGCCCGACAGACCGGGGGACTTGACAGGAGGAACGTCCCCGATAATGGTTGCGCCAGCCTCCGCTAGCTGTTGAACGCGACGCAGAAGACGAGGCGTCATGGTGGGGACGGATGGTAATACCAGCACGCGGTAGCGCGGTCCATGCGGTAAGACGAGATGTCTGTCCTTGACCTGCAGGGAACGAAGCACGACATCAGCGGGGCAGGCGTCGGTACTGTAGCCTGCACGCTTCAGTGACGCCGGCGGGATGAAACTGCGTGGTGCGCCTTCGGGCGCCATGAAAAGCGCGTCCACGACGGGCGTGCCTTGTTGCAGGAGGTACTGACAGCGTGCCAGATAGCGGTGCCAGGGAAGCGAGTACTCCCACCACGTCTGCGTGCGCTCGTAATGCAGTCCCCAGGGACCCATCGTCATGCCGGGCACGCGGTGCTCCTTCCACGGCTGAAGCGCATAGCGGTGGAAGACGAACCGGTTGATACCCTGGCACAGTGCCCAGTCGCCCAATGTCTTGATGGTTGCGGGATGATGGAGCCAGCGTTCGGCGGAGTCGGCGGTGAAGGCTTCCGCGCCCACCACGCGCTTGCCGTAGACGTGCGCCGCAGAGACCATGAGTGACAATGTAGTACTACCCGCAAAACTAGGTGTTATCCAGAACTCTGCCATCGGCTCATCGGCTTCGCCCGCATAGCGCATGTCGTCGAACACGCCATCGCCATAAGCCTCGATACTCAGACGCAAACCGTGCTGTCGTGCCAGCGTGCGCAGATGGCGTGCGTAGTTCTCAACCAGCAGGTCGGACACGGTCTGCCTCCAGTCCCACAGAAGCCGTTCGGAGATCTCCATGCTCTGCACAACATACCCGGCGATGACGGGCAGGTAGGGCAGGGGATCGTAACCCCGGCGACGCATGAACTCCTGGCGGAAGTTTGGGGTCCAGTTCTGTGAGCCGACTTCCCAGCTGTCCACATGTGTTGCCACCAGCGTCTTGCCGGCCGATGCGCCCACGTCGGCGATTAGCTTCTGCATAAACCCGGCGAAGTGCGTTTCGATGCCCTGCTTGCTAAGCTTGTCGCACTCCAACCCACGCCCCGATTCGGGAGAGGGAGCGTTCATCGCGCCAGTCGGTGTGTGCCCAACGCGCAGGATAGTCCAGCGTCCCGGCGGCACCTGCCATCGCAAAGTACCGTCTGACCGCATCAGTGATGTAAGAAGCAATACATCTTTAACGAGAATCACGGAATCTTCGGGTACCGCGGGATACTCGGCGGGAGACACAAACTCCTGGCGCACGAGCGCGGACCTAGCCGCGATGTCCGGGATTCGGTATCCGCCAGGCGTGGGGAAGGCAAGCACCGCCACATCGCGGTAGAACCCGGCAACGGTGGGGGGCTGTGGCAGAACGCCATCGAACAGGGTGGGACCTTCCACCAGCGTTTGCGTCCACACGAGCTTCTGCATGGCGTGCTCTGGGGGAACCCAGGGACCGCCGCTACCGCACCAGCCCGCATCGTTGTTCATGTTCACCTGCAGACCGAGCCGATGCGCTTCCGAGACCACATGCTGAAAGAGCGCGCGCCATTGTGGGCTGGCGAACGCCACGCCACCAGCAGGCACGCCCTGGTCAACCTCCATGATCAGCACGCCGCCGATGCCGACGCGCCGCATCGCTTCAAGGTCACGGGTGATGCCTTACCAGTAAACCCAGGGGCGCGCCCAGTTTGGCGGGTTTCGGAACCCGGCTTCCAGCGTTTGCGCGGTGGTGCAGTTGGCGAGTAGAAGGAGCAGTGCGACGACAAACACACCAAGGCTTTGTTTCATGCTTCCCTCTCCAGGCGAACGGATTGCGTCCGATAAGAAATATTATGTTGCATTACGACGTCTCTGCCACACATCCCCCATCACCGCCAGCAGAATCACGATGCCTTTCACTACTTTCTGGTAAAAGGCCGAGACTCCTGCCATCACTAGCCCGTTGTCCAGCGCGCCGATCAGCACTGCACCGACCACCGTGCCCCCAACGCCGCCGCGCCCGCCTGCAAGGCTCGCTCCACCAAGCACCACCGCAGCGATGGCGTTCAACTCGTACATCTCGCCATACTTGGGATCACCTGCGCCCAATCGCGCTGCCTGTACAATTCCGCACAGCCCTGCCAGAAATCCCGATAGCGCATACACCGCCATCTTCACCTTCGCCACGTCTACCCCGGAAAGCCGTGCTGCCTGTTCGTTACCGCCCACCGCATACACCGAACGCCCGAAATGCATGCCTCGCAATAAAATTAACGCACATAATGACACAATAGTTGCAATCCATACGGGAATTGGAATGCCGAGTAGTTCACCGCCGGTGCCTCCACCGAGCCGATTGAAGGCGTCAGGTAGGTTACCCACCGGCTTGCCATCCGAGTAGACGAACGCAGTTCCCCGTGCGATGGTCATGGTTGCCAGCGTTGCAATAAACGGAGCGACACCCCAACGGGCGATCAACCAGCCGTTCCACCAGCCGATGAGTGTGCCCAACAAGCACGATACCACCACCGCTATCACGATGCCCTGCGAGACGTCGGGCTTGGGAACCAGGGTTCGCCCGCCCAGCACTAGTCCGTTCATCATCAAGTCCGTGCCGGCCAGTCCGCACAGCGCGAGCACAGAGCCCACCGAGAGGTCGATTCCGCCGGTGATAATCACCAGCGTCATGCCCACCGCTAGAATGGTGTTGATCGCGCTTTGCAGGAGGATATTGATGAGGTTGCGGTGCTCTACGAATCGCCCTTCCGTCAGTAGCGCGAAGAAGATGATAAGCACCAGCAGGTACAGAGCAATGGAATATCTACTTTGGCGCGGTCTGCTTGTCGGCATCGGTGGGTGGTATTTCGAGTTTTTCAAATCGTTCCAGTTTGCGTTGGCGAGGCATTTGCTGATTGGCGTCGCTTGCAACGCCTTCAGTAGGTGCCGTTGTCGAGCGGACACGCTTCTCCAGATCCTCCAGCATCGCTTCTGCCTGAATTTCCAAATCGCCGTACCAGCGTTTCAGCTCTGCCTGGGCGTCTGCTTTAGCCTCTTCGCGAGCAATGCGCTCTTCGACACGGGCGAGGTCTTTATCAACGTCGTCCATGCTCATCCCCCTGTCCTTTCCCAGTCTCTATCCGCGTCATTCGGGCGTAGGTGCTGTCCATGTGGTCGCGTATCGCCCGATATGCGGTCTCGATCTTGCGCCGAATCTCCTCCGCTCGCCTGCGTTCTTCCGAGCCTTCGGGGAATCGCGTCGGGTCCGCTCGCTTCATCAGGTTCTTGTGGGTAGCATCCAGCTGTTCCAGCGTGGCATTGGATGGCAGTCCCAGCAAACGGAAAGATGCCTCCAGGTCTGCAGGCATCTGCTCGCTCTGTACAGGCGTGGGCGTCTGCTTGGGTACCTGCACGCTTGTTTCGGCTGGTCTTGTCACTTTGGCACCGCCCTCCGGCTCCAGATGCTCCTCCAGCTCGCGCCGAGCCAGTTCCGCCTCTAGGTCATCCAGTCGCTCGCGAGCGGTTTTCATGTAGCCTTTGATGATGCGCCGGATACGTCGTGCGATTCCCATCAGAAACTCGCCCTCAATTCCAGGTTAGCCTGCTCGAAGTCAGCACGCCGGAACACTACCTGCGGGTACAGCACGAACCCGCCTCCCATACTCTGCTGGAGCGATACCATCCAGCGCACCTCGCGCGCACGCGCATTCGCCTCCGCACGCACCGTCGGGTTCAGTCCCGCTGGCAGGCGAACAGACGCCTGCACGATCAGAAAGTCCGCATCAGGCAATCCGCCCCGCCGCGCCGCAATGGCTTCTACCTGCCACAGGGTAATCCCGGCGATCTGCCGTGTGTCCACACCCAGCAACAGCCCATAGCCCTTGCCCAGCTCGGGCTCGAAGTCTTCACCCCGGATAAAGCGAAACGCCGCCTTACTGATGCCCAGGTTTCTCCCATAAGCCACTGATGCGCCGAGCGAGCGCGAGCTGAAGCGACAGAACACACCCTGTTGTCGGTTTTTGCCGTTGTCGGCAAGCGCCATTTGCATGCTATTGTCTCTCCAGAGCGGTATCGTGACCAGCACGCCCTTCCCCAGCTCGCGCTCCCCCATTCTCTGTCCAAAGGGTAGCCACATCTTGCCCGCTCTGATCATCCAACCCTGCCCTTGGTAGCTGAGAAACGCTTGCTCGATCTCGTCTGGGTCCACTGGACGGTCGAAGTTCTGCAGTTTCTGGGCAAAGTATGCGCTCAGCCGATTCTCCCCGTATAGTGCCAGATGCACATCGGAGTACTCCCCAAACTGAGAGTACAACAGTAGATTTGCGTTGCGGTTGTTATCCATGCGCATCCGTGCACAGACATTGAAGCCGAACTCATACAGCGGCTCCGCCCATCCTGCGGTCGCAAACGCAATCCATCCGGTCAGCAGTAACGCAGTAACCCTGTCAGCCACTTCATGACGAAGGTGTGGTATTGCTGTCCCCTTTGAGCCTGGCTTCGAGTTCCTGTAGTTCCTTATCCACCTCGCTGATGCCCACCGATGCCGTCTGAGTCTCTTGTATTTCAACGGGCTGAGCTGGCGCAGTCAGCCCCAGACGCGCCTCCAGTTTTGCCAGCTCTTCCTCGGCGGCTTGACTGGCGGCATAGTCTTCCAGTTGCGCGACCCGTCCGGTAACGCTTTCGCGCGCCATTTCGGCGCGGGCTTGTGCTTCTGCCTCCGCCCGGCTGATCTTGTCTTCCACGCGCTCCAGGTCGCGCGACACGTCGTCCAGCGACATGCCTTCCAGAGCTTTGTTGATGGAGTTCTGGATCTGTGCGCTCTTCCAGCGAGCCTTCTGAGCCAGGATTTCGGCTGTCTTCTGGCGCACCCGCTCCTCGTCGCGCTTGATGGCGATCTTCACCTGTTCCACCACCTGGTCCGCCTGCGCTAGAGCCTGCTTGACCGACTCCAGCGAGCGCATATACGAGGCTTTCTCCATCAGGAACTGCTTTGCTAGCTCCCTATCGCCCTTGCGAAGCGCCATTTCGGCACGCCGTTCGAGGTCGATGCAAGCGCGTTCCAGCTTTTCCACCTCGGCGCGCAGGCGGTTGCGTTCGGTAATCGCCTGCACAGCACGCTCCTTGTTCTTGAGCAAGTTCTCGCGCATCTCCTCGCGCGCCTGCTCTAGGATGACCTCCGGGTTCTCCACCTGCCCCAACAAGCTACCGAACAGCGCGCGAATATATCGGAAAAGTCGCTTGAGCATTCGCTATGGCTCACTCCTTTCGCCCTGCGTTGTCCAAGGTATTATCCCACCAATGGGCAGATGTTGTCAACACGCCCTGCCCTGGCTTCAGATTTATTGACCCGTGAAGTAGGAGCAAAGTTGCGGAAGTCGACAAAAAGCGGGGAGAGCTTGTGCTCTCCCCGCCACAGCGATGGCTCCCTACTTCCACAACTCCCAATGTTGAGGTGCCTGCTCCGGCGTCAAGTTTAGCGTGGAGCAGCCCATGCCACCCGATCCATTGCACAGCTTTTCGTCCACCGGGTACAGGGCTTCGAACGGCAGGGCTTTCACGTGCCCATCGCAGAAGATGGTGGTCACCTTGCCCGTGTGCCGTCCGTGCGGTCGCTGATGCCAGGGTTGCCACGTCCCCGTCAATCCCCACGCCGACGGCGCGAACGGTGGCGATAGGTGGTTCATGTATGCGCCCCAGGCGTTGTGTAGAGGCAAGCTGTTCGGTCCGTCCGGTACGCTATCGGCGACCAGTAGGTGCGTCGCTGGCGCTTCAATGCGTGCCATCGCGCCGAAGGTACCACTGCTGCCGGGAACGGGTACTGCCATGCCGTAGCCCACGCGCCCTTCCATCCACAGCCGTTTGCCTGCGGCGCCGCTGGTGTCTAGCTTTTTCGCCTCCGGACACTGTGAGTAGAGATTGTTCTTAGAGTAGGGCTGGATGAGATACAGGTATCCCGCTGATACCAGACTGGTACCGCAAATGTCTGGCCACGGGCACGGGATGACAACCTGATACGGCGGGTAGGTCTCTTCGTAGTCCTGCGCGTACATCATGATCGCCAGCCCAATCTGCTTGCTGTGGCTGATGCAGGCGGTCTGCCGCGCTTTGGCGCGTGCCTGCGCGAAAACGGGGAACAGAATTGCCGCCAGTATCGCGATAATCGCGATAACCACGAGCAATTCGATGAGCGTAAACGCTTTCCTCATGGGTAACCCTCCTGAAAAAGTGGTTGCAATTTGTTCTATAACGTTGCACCGTCAGTTACATTATACTTCAGCGCGCAGAGGGAGTCAAGCTGGGGAAATGTGCAGGGCTGAAACCAATTCATTCCACCACCAAAAGATCCGCCGCCGATTTGAACTGCTCCTCATAGAGAGTGCGGTACACGCCGGGCTTGTGGACCAGCTCCTCGTGCGTGCCGATATCGACCACTTCGCCTTTGTCCAGCACCACGATCTTATCGGCGTTCACCACGGTAGAGAGGCGGTGTGCGATGACGATACTGGTACGCCCCTGCATCACGTGCTCCAGTGCCTCCTGCACGTTCGCCTCCGTCTGGCTGTCAAGCGCGCTAGTGGCATCGTCCAGAATCAGTATCTTGGGGTCGGTGAGGATGGCGCGCGCGATGGACAGACGCTGTTTCTGCCCCACCGAGAGCTTGATGCCGTCCTCGCCGATTTTGGTATCGTAGGCGTCTGGCAGTGACAGGATGAAATCGTGCAGGTCCGCCTGTTTCGCTGCACGGAGGATCTCTTCCTCGGTCGCATCGTGCCTGCCGTAGGCGATGTTCTCTTTGATGGTCACCGAGAACAGCAGGGACTCTTGCATGACCATGCCCACGTTGCGCCGGATAGAGTCGAGCTTAATATCGCGCACGTCCACCCCGTCGATCAGCACCTGCCCGTCGGTCACGTCATAGAAACGGGCGATCAGGTTCACGAGGGTGCTTTTGCCTGCCCCGCTGGGACCCACAAGTGCTACCATCTCGCCGGGGCGGATATGCAGGTTCACGTTCTTCAGCACCAGTTGGTCGGGGCGATAGCCGAAGCTCACGTTGCGAAACTCGATTTCGCCGCGGATGTTGGGCATGGGGCGGGCATTGGGTGAATCCTCGATGTCGGGTCGAGTGTCCAGTGTTTCAAAGACGCGGTCGATCGCGGCTCCCGCCCATTGGAGGGTGATGTTGAAGTCCACCACGCGCACAGCGGGGTCATACAGATAGCCCATGTAGAACGTGAACGCCAACAGTTCACCTGCTTGCAGTTGCCTACCAAGCACGAGCACACTGCCATAGTACCATACCGCAGCGGTTCCTACCGCGCGCACCAACCCTGCCAGAAGCCCCAACTGCCGGTTCAGGTGTACCTGCTTCATGCCGAGTGCGAAGTTCTCTTTCACCGTCTGCATGAAGCGGTCGGTTTCATACTCCTCGCGGACGAAGGCTTTGACCACGCTGATGCCCGCGATCTTCTCCTGCAGGGTGCCCAGCATGGCGTCCCACTTTTCGCGCAACTGCACGCTCAGATCGCGGATGTATTTCAGATAGAGCTTGTACACCACCACATACAGCGGGACCACCGCCAGCGTGATGAGCGCAAGCCGCCACTCCTTCCAGAAGATGACACCTGTCACCGCCACTAGTGTCACAATATCGGTGATCAGGGTCACGAAGCCTCCCGTGATCATGTACTGGATGACGTCGATGTCGCCAGTGAGGCGTGCCATAATCTTGCCCGTCTGGCGCTGGTCGTAGTAGCTCAAGGAAAGGCGGTTAAGGTGGCGATAGCTCTGGAAACGCAGGTCGAACACCACACGCTGTCCCAGCCAGGTGATCAGGTAGTTCAACGTAAACGAGACGACGCCTCGGAGCGCATGAATCCCGATGACCGCCCAGAAAACCCAGTTCAGCGCAGACCAGTTCTTTTTGGGGAAGACATCATCGATCACGTACTGGAACAGCAGAGGCATGGGCACCGCGCTGAGGGTAATCAGCGCCATCAGCAGGACCGCCGCGATCACACGCCAACGATATGGCTTCAAATAGCCCAGCAGTCGCCAGAAGTTGTTCATGGCTTCGTCGCTCCCCTCCCCTGCTCCAGCCGGAAAAGGCGGGGCGAAGGCGGTTTCGTCATCTGGCTGTTATCCCACTGCTGACCGATTACGATGTTCAGCCACGCCTCTGCCCCGTAGCCCACGTGGAACCGATACTCCACGCGCTGGATAAGAGCCGTGCGGGCATCTACCACGCAGGTAATAGTGCCCTGCCCTTTCAGCCCTTGGTACGCGATGGGTTCCGACCAGACCAGCAGTTTCAGGTTCGGTTTCTCTCCTGCCTGCTCCTTTGCGCGCAAGAGCCTATCGCGCAGCGCCGGCGCCCCTACCATCAGCAGGTGTAGCACGTCTACATCGACACCGTCTTCCAGCCCCAGGTAGGGGCGATAGCGGGCATCCGCCATCTGGCGTAGCGAGGCTGGAGCAGAGGTGCTCTGCACGCCCCCATCGTGTCGCTGGAACTGCCAGACCCTGCCATCACAAAGGCTCCGAAACCGTCCGAAGGCGGATTTCTGCTCGATGTAGAGACGGTTCGGGCGTTGCACCGCGACATGGGTGCGGATCTCCTGCCCGACCAACCGCTTCACCTCCTGCTCCATTCGTTTCCACTGTGCGGGGTCGGCGTTCTCAAAGACGCTCGGCTTCGCTTCCAGCGACAGGTCTTCAAAGCGCGATACGGCTCGTACCTGTGCGGTGGAGACGCTCGTATACTTTTGCCACACACGCTGTGCGAGGCTATCCGCCTGTGCCCTCGTCAGCCCGGCGACCGCCAACGCGAGGCAGGCTGTTATCCATGTCTTCAACGGCGATATACCTCGTCCGGGTCTACCAGCCGCTCCGCCACAATCTGCAAGGCGTCCGCCTCGGCATCCACCTGCCGGAAGAAGCAACTGCGATACCCCTCATGGCACGCCGCCCCCTCCTGCCGCACTTTCAGCAAAACGACGTCCGCATCGCAGTCAACGTAAACCGCCTCCACCTCCTGGAAGTGGCCGGAGGTCTCGCCTTTCACCCAGAACTTCTGCCGCGAGCGGCTCCAGTAGGTGGCTTTGCCCGTTTCAATGGTTCGCTGGAGCGCTTCGCGATTCATCCACGCCATCATCAGCACTTCGCCCGTTTTCGCATCTTGCACGATAGCCGGGATTAACCCTTGTTCGTTGAACTTGAGCTGCTCGATGAACTGCACCGTCTCCTCCTAATTTGTTTCTATCTCCCTAAGATTATACCTCTGTTGCGTGCGCACAGAACGTCTCGAAAACGTAAAGCAGAGGCAGGCGAGAAGCCTGCCTCTGCGAAGGGATGCGAGGGAGTCACCGATGTTGACGACGCAGGTCTTCAGCCATCGCCTTGATTTCGCTTAGATCGCGCACCATCTCACTCCAGCCATACCACAGTGCGTAGTCGGGGTTGGCGTGGAAGGTACCCTGGAAAGTACGCATCCGATGCTCCAGGAACATCACGAACAGCTTCTGCTCGATTGGAGTGGGAGCATCGTGGAAGGTTAGCAAATCGGGGAAGGCATGTGCGTACCCTTCGGGCTTCTTGAGGACGCCGTCGCGGTACAGGTCCGCTACGATGCGAATGGCTTCCGCCATCAGGCGATCTGCTTCTCTAATCATACGGTCGCCTTTCTGTAGTTCGCCATAGGCAAAAGTGAGCGAATGGCACTTCGTGCATGCTTTGAGCATCTTATCACGCTCTCTTTGCCAATCCTCCTGCGTCAGACAGCCACGTCGGCTGCTTTGACTACGTCCACGCGCCTGGTCGGCTTGGCTTCGGGATCCAGTACGCCCAATGCCTGCAGGATGGTCACACGGTCCTGCGCCCACTGCTTATCTTCGGGTAGGGGCAGGCGCACAGCCAGAAAGCCCCATGCCGTGCGCACCTCGTGGTTGCCCTCCTGCATATGGCAGGTCTGGCAGGTTGGTGCAGCCACGTTGGCAGGAAGGGTCTTGTTCTGTTTCAGCAGATAGCGCACGCCATGCTTGGACGCCGAGTACATTTCCCACTGCGGATGATCGAAGCCCATGTGGCATGTCTGACAAGCCTGCGGCTGGCGTGCCTCCTCCTTCGAGAACAGATGACGGGTGTGACAGGCATCGCACGACGCTAACCCAAAGCCGACGTCCCCTGCTTTTTTCATCTCCTGAATATCGGCTTCACTCTTCAGCCCAATCTTGTGGCACCCGCCGCAACCTTTCATCCCCTCCATCAACGCCATCGGCTGCCAGTGCGCTGTGGGCATGGCTTTCATCGCCGCCCAGGCGCGGGCGTGTTTGCCTTTCTTAAACTGCTCCACCTGTGTCGGATGGCAAGTGGAACACGTTTCAGGCGTGGGAATTTTCGCCTTAGCAACATCCGCTGCCGATTTATGCTCACTGCCATGACAGTCAGAACAGTCTACCGCATTTTTTGAGTGTTGGCTCAACGACCAGTCTACCACAATCTGTGGTGTCACTGTCTTGTGACACTGCACGCAGATTGACGAGGTTTGTGCGGTCGCAGGTTTCGCCTGCTTGCTAGTCTGCGAACGCGCGATCTGTACGACCAGCGCCGTTAGCAACGCCGTTGCGCACAGAAGCCCCAACTTGCCAAGCACATTGTGTCGCATAGCGCACCTCCTCGATCGGTTTAAAATAATATAGTAAGTATTTAAATATTCTTAGTGATATATATGGTTTCCTGCATTCTTACAGGAACCTTCGTGGTTTTGGGCGAATGCTTTCTCCATGAGCGAGCTGGGATTGATCGTCTACTGTGGAACCGTGCCATCCACGCAGGACCTAGCGCGGGAGATTTTGCTAAGCCCGCCGGTGCAGATTCGCTCGGTGGTGGCAGAACACCAAACGGCGGGGCGCGGACGACACGGCAACCGCTGGCTGGATATGCCCGGTGAGAGCCTACTCATGACACTGCTGTTGCGTCTTCAGCCACACGAGGTGGCACAAGCAAGCCAGCTGGCGTTTGTCGTCGCTCTGGCGGTGGCGGACGCGCTTCGCGTGCAGGCAGGGCTGGACGTACGCTTCAAATGGAGCAACGACATCCTTGTCCGAGCACGCAAGGTCGCAGGCATTTTGATAGAGACCGCGCACGATGCCCATCATAACCCATGGGCGCTGGTAGGCGTGGGCGTGAATCTGCTTCAGAGAGACTTTCCTGAGGAGATACACAATAAAGCCACCTCGGTTCTGCTGGAGACGGGAAACGCGCTTGCCGTTGAGCCATTGGCGCAGGAGATCCTGCGCTGTGCGGATGACTGGATGCAAAGATGGCGTCAGCAAGGGTTGGAAAGTATCCTCTGCGCCTGGCGACAGCGGGACGCGACTGCTGGACATCGCTACCGCCTACCCTCCGGCGAGGTGGGCGTTGCGCAGGGCGTTACCGACGAGGGGAATCTGCTCCTTTGCATCGACAGTGCTACCATTGCCGTCCACTCCGCCGAGCCGGTATCGGGTCTATATACTGGAGCAGATGAATAAAAACTGTTCCAGTGGCAGGAGATTGCGCCGCGTATCTCGAAAAGTACTCTCCCCCTGCAACGCACAGCCTGCGGAAGCGACGTCAAGGGGGTATTCCATCCTGCAGTCGGGAGGTAACCATGCAAGTCGGGTTTTACGGTCATGTCCGCCAGTATCACAACCTGAAGGCGGAGATCGATAAGGCGATTGTGGACGTGCTGGAGACGGGGTCGTACATCACTGGTCCCACACTGGAACGCTTCGAGCACGAGCTGGCGCAGTTTTTCGGCATGAAGTACGCCGTTGGGGTCAACTCCGGCACTGACGCCATCTGGCTGGCGCTGATGGCACTGGGTATCGGTCCGGGCGATGAGGTCATCACCGTGACCAACACCTTCTTCGCCACGGCGGAAGCCATCTGGATCGCGGGCGCCAAGGCGGTGTTCGTCGACACCGAGCCGAAGACCAACAATATCGACGTCACCAGGATCGAATCTGCCATTACCCCGCGCACGAAAGCGATTATCCCCGTGCACCTGTATGGGCAGTGTGCGGAGATGGACAAAATCGCGCAGATCGCTCGCAAGCATAACCTGCTGGTCATCGAGGACTGCGCGCAGGCGATCGACGCGCACGGTGATACTTTCAAGGTGGGCGAGCTGTCGGACGCGGTGGCAATCAGCTTCATCGCCCACAAGAACCTGGGCACGCCCGGTGACGCCGGCGCGGTGATTACCAATCGCGAGGACGTGGCTACCGGTGTGAAGCGTCTACGCAACCACGGCTCGCTCAAGCGCTCGGTGCACAGCTTCGGCTTCAACAGCCGCCTCGACGACCTGCACGCGGGCATGCTGAGCGTCAAGCTGAAGTACATCCACGAGTGGAACAACCGCCGACGCGAGATCGCACAGATGTACACCAGCGCGCTGAAGGATACCTCGCTCAAACTGCCCTACGAACTGCCCGGCTATCGCCACGTATATCACCTGTACGTGGTGGAGACCACCAACGGCAAGCGCGATGACCTGCTCAACTTCCTGAACAAGAACGGCATCGACGCCAAGAGCCACTATCCCATCGCCATCCATCAGCAGGAGGGCTTCCCGTGGGGCAAAGAGGCTGAGATCGTCGGCGGCGTGCCCAACAGCGAGTGGAACGCGGCAAACTGTGTCTCTCTGCCGATGTTTCCCGAACTGTACCAGGAAGAGATAGACTACACCATCGAGAAGGTGCTCGAATGGTGTAAGGCTAACCCGTAGGTGATCGCCATGAGCAAACCGGTGTATACCGTAGTGGTGGTGGGCATGGGCAAGCGCGGAATGCACCACGCCACCACTTTTCACGCCAACCCTCGCTTCAAAGTGGTAGGCATCTGCGACATCGACGAGGCGAGACTGCAGTCTGCCGCCGCTCAGCTTGGCGAACCCCTCACCAGCACCGACGCGGCGGACCTGCTGGCGAAGACCAAGCCCGACGTCTTCTGCCTCACCACCCTGCCCAACATCCGTTACAGCATGATAAAGCTGGCGGTGGAGGCGGGTGTCAATCTCATCGCCTACGAGAAACCGATGGCGATGAGTATGACAGAAGCCCGGCAAATTATGGAGCTGGTGCGCAAGGCGGGTGTCAAAACGGTGATCAGCCACCAGCACCGCTACGGAGCGCACTACCAGAAGGTCAGGGAGATCGTTGCCAGCGGGGCGCTGGGACGTATTCACACCATTTATGCGCACGCGACCGGCTGGATGCTTCATATGGCGACCCACCTGATCGATTACATGCGCTGGTACAACGACGGCGCAGAGGCAGAGTGGGTCATGGCACAAGCCAGCGGTCGCGGCAAATTGCGTGACAACCACCCGTCTCCCGACTACCTGGCGGGTTTCATCCACTTCGCCAACGGGGTGCGCGGCGTGGTAGAGGTTGGTGCTGGTGCGCCCGATGTGCCCGAAGTGGACTACTGGTGGCGCAAAGCGCGCGTCAGTGTACAGGGCACGGACGGCTTCGCCGAGGTGCTGACGGGAGGCGGCTGGCGTGCGGTGACCAAACAGGGGGCAGAGCAGGGCAGTGGAACCATGGATTACAATCTGGACATGCCGCCCTATATCGAGGACATGGCACGCTGGCTGGACGACGACAACGCCGTGCATCCCTGCAACGGTAAAGACGCCTACAAGGGCTTCGAGATCATGATGGCGATGGTGCGTTCGGTGGTGGAGCGTGGACAGGTTGCCCTGCCCCTACCGGACGGTCCCCCCGAAATCGAGGAGCTGGCAAAGGTCCTGCCGGAGAAGCCTGTTCTGCTCTCCATGCCGGAGAACCGCAAAGAGTATCCGGTGTAAGATAAGGTAACGATAGTATTCACCTGGAGGGACTTCCCTCTGGGTGAATCGTTTGTCTAACACGACACAGCGGGCTTTTGTCTCTCCCCTCCCCCTTTATTAGTCGTACGAGGCGTGCTATAATAAAGTGCCTCTTAGGCGTGAGGAGTGAGGGGAGTATGATTTCGAAAGCGATAGGCACGGTCACTGAGGTGCGCCAGACCCACGCGGGCGTGCAGGAACTGGTCGTCCAGAGCGGTGAAGAGGTGCGCCTCGCGCTCAACCATATCAACCTGACAGGCGTAGCAGACATCGGCGACGCGGTTGTCCTGAACACCACCGCCACCGAACTGGACCTCGGCTCCGGCGGATACGATTTCGTGATCCATAACCTCACGCGCCCACTGGAGCCGACCTCGATGGACGGACATATCGTTCGCCTGCGCTATACTCCCATGCAGCATACGGTGCTGGCAGTCGAAGAGCCTGCTTCCCCCCATCATGAGATGATGCAGAACGCAACCTCGCTGGAAGGGATGCCGGTGGTGTGCTGTGGACTGCACAGCCAGGTTGCACCGGTCGCCGCCGCCCTGCATCACTATACGGGGGGGCGGTGTCGGGTCGTATACGTGATGACCGATTCCGCCTCGCTGGCTCTGGGCGTCAGTCGCCTGATACCAGCGCTCAGTGAAGCAGGCTGGATACACGGCGTCATTACCGTAGGGCAGGCATACGGGGGCGACCTGGAGGCGGTGAACGTGTTCAGCGGACTGCTAGCGGCGCGCCACGTGATGGGAGCGGACGTGGCGATCGTTTCGCAAGGTGTTGGCAACACGGGCACGGCAACCGCCTTTGGCTTCTCGGGTGTTGACCAGGGTGTCGCGCTCAACGCCGTCGCAGCGCTGGGGGGGATACCCATCGCCTGCCTGCGCCTCAGTTTCGCCGACCCACGCCCGCGCCACTACCGCGTGAGCCATCATACGCTGACCATCCTCAGCCGGGTGGTGCTGGCGCGCTGTCACGTGCCTGTGCCCGAGCTGAATCCGCCGCGCCTCTGGGAGGTGCTGGGACAGCTGGAGGAGCACGGTATCGCGGCGAAGCACCTGATACGCGTGCTCGATGGCTCTGCTGGTCTGGAGGCGTTGCGGAACCAGCATATCCATGTCACTACCATGGGTCGCACGATGCTGGACGATCGAGAGTATTTCCTCGCCGCCGCCGCGGCGGGTGCACACGCGGCGGAGCTGACCGCAACACGCCGCGAAACGATGAAGCAAGTGGGGTGACCTTGTGCAGGAAGCAGTGATTCATTCCGAGCGTATCTTTCAGGGGCGCGTGGTGAACCTGCGGGTAGATACTATTCGTCTGCCCAACGGCAAGCTCTCTCAACGCGAGATTGTGGAACACCGCGGCGCCGTAGCCATCGTGCCCCTGCTGGATGATGAGACCACGCTGATGATCAAGCAGTTCCGGCTCGCGGTGAACGAGGTTCTGCTGGAGGTACCCGCCGGAACGCTGGAACCTGGCGAGCCGCCGGAAGAGTGCGCACACCGCGAGCTGGAAGAGGAAACGGGCTACCGAGCGGGCACACTGCAGAGGCTGTTCAGCCAGTATCTTGCGCCGGGCTACTCGCAGGAGATTCTGCACGTCTTTCTGGCACGCGATCTCCAGCCCACTGCCCAGCGAACGGAGGAAGATGAGAACGTAGAGGTCGTGCCGATGCCCATCCATCGCGCAGTGGAGATGGTGCTGGCTGGCGAGATCAAAGACGCCAAGACCATCGCCGCTCTGCTGGTCACGCACTATATCCTCACCAACCGCCGATAGCATTCCAGCAGTCGCTCGGCGGTCTTCTGCCAGGTGAACCGGCTGGCAACGTATTCCCGCCCGCGCCTGCCCATCTCACACCATAAATCGCGCAAGCTCAGTGCGTGTCGCAGGGCGTTCGCCAGAGCGAGAGGGTCGTCCGGCGCGACAAGCCAGCCCGTTTCGCCGTGCTTGACCGTCTCGCTCAGCCCACCCGTATCCGAGGCGAGCACCGGCTTCTCTGCCGCCATCGCCTCCAGCGCAAACAGCCCCAGCCCCTCCCGGCGCGAGGGCACAACCGCCACATCGCACGCTGCCCATGCGCTTTCCAGGTGAGGAAGATACCCTGTGAACCGCAACCGCTCCCCTACCCCCAGCGCGGACGCCAGTTTCTGCAGGCTCTCACGTTGGGGTCCCTCGCCCACTATCAGCGCAAACCATTCGGGAGCGTGTGACAACGCTTCTAACAGCACGTCAACCCCTTTGTCCTCCATCAGGCGCGCCACGCATAGAGCCACCGGCACCTCTTCGGGCAGGTTCCACGACCGGCGCGCCGTTTGCCTGTCCACTGCGAACAGACGTATCTGCTCCACATCCACGCCGCCGGGCACCACCTGGCATTTCGGCGCGGAGTCGGGAAAATGACGCAACCACCCTTCCTGTACCGCCTGAGAGACCGCCAGAATGCGTTGAGCAGAGCGACTTGCGCGACGCAACAGCCACCGCGCCGGCTCCGACAAGTGCTCCGGAGGTAGATTATGCAGGGTGAACAACCATCGGGCGGGCGGGGCGATCGCCAGTACGCCGGCTGACCTCAGCCCGTGGGCATGAAGCAGGTCGTAATCGCTCTGCCATCGGTTCGCCTGCAGGGCACAGCGCAGGTCGTTCTGCAGTTGCGGGCGGTCGGAAATCTCCCAGCGCAGGGTGTGTAGGGGCGATAACGCTGTGTGCATCGACGCGGGACAGGCGACCGTGCACGCGATGCCCTCGCGCTCCAGGTATGGCAGAACGCTCTGCAAGAAGCGTAAGACGCCTCCAACGGACGGACGTGCCAAGTGCAGTACCCGCATCAGTCGCTAGGGCGCCGGACGCTCGGGCAGACGGCGTACGCGCACGGACACGCGCACACTTGTGGTGGTCAGCTCTGCGCCGCCTACCGCACGAAGCGGGACGCTCCGGGTAAAGTCGGAAGTCAGGTTATCGATGTCTATCGGTTCGGTCTCCACGCTGTGCACCCGTGCTAGCACCTCGGGTTTTCCAGAGACGACCACCGTGCGCGGCTCAATAACAATCTCCTCAATGGCAACGCTCGGATCGGGTTTGCCCTTCCACACCGGGGTGACTAGCACGGTCTTAGTTAGGCTGATGGGAGCCAGTTTCAACACCACTCTGGCATGCGACGGGCGCACTGTGACCCCGCTGACCGGGTTGTTCGCACCATCCACCGCTACAATGGGCACGTCGCCGTCAACCTCCCCGCCGATCTTATCGGGCACGGCGTTGACAATGAGCCGCTGAACCTGATTGACCCGCTCACGTGGTCCGATGACTACCGCTATTTCCGGAACCACGATGGGCGAGAGGTACACGTAGCCCTCTGGCGGCGCGTTCACAAAGAGACACTCCACCTTGAACTCTTTGCTGATGCGCCGGGTCAGGGTTACCTGCACGGTGGGCGGGATGATTTCCACCTGCACATCCCGCAGGATGTCGCTGGTCAGATTCAGCTGCACGGGTAATCGCTGTTTACCCTCGCCCATGCCAGATACGTCTACCATCGCACGAATCCCGCGAGGTGCTATCTGCTCCACGTTACTACGCACCCCGGTCAGCACAACGGTCACCTGCGAGGGATTGATATGAGGCGATTCATAGCCGTTCTGTAGATGCCGAACCTCCACATCTACCGTGAACCGCTGAGTGATGGTCGGGTTCTTCTCGGCGTTGACGTACAGCCAGATGAGGATCGCACTGCTCAGCGCCATGAGCTTTTCGGGGATATTCTCGCGTAGGATGTGCCACATGCTGTGCTCATCTCCTCTCCGCCTGAGCCGATTGCCTCTGCCTTTGCTGGCGCCGGGCGAACACCCATGCGGGACGCCAGCGCATCGTCTGGCGCAAACTTTCCAACGCCTGTTTGGGCGGCTGGCTGGTAAGTAGGTTCATTAAGCGTTCCCGCAGGGTCTCCTCGCGAAACCCTCTCTGCAACCTCCCCGAGAAAGCCACCGAGATGGTGCCCGTTTCTTCCGAGACTACCAGCGCGACCGCTCCGCGCTCGGAGGCGGCGATGGCTGCCTTGTGGCGCATGTGCACGTTCTGGTCTATCATCGGGTTTTCCGTCAGCGGGAGGGTGCATCCCGCGGCGATGATGCGATCGCCCCAGATGACCACTGCGCCGTCGTGCAAGGGGTTGCCCGGATAGAACAGGGAGGTCAGCAGACGTGCACTCACCTTGGCGTCGATGGGCACGCCGGGCGAAACGTAGTAGTCGAGCGAGGGATACGGCTCAAAAACGATCAACGCGCCCACCTTCTGCCTAGACATTTCAGTGGCAGCACGAACTACCTCGTTCACGACGGATGCCAAGTTCTCGCGCCCAATAGGGTTAATGCTCTGTCCCCAGAAGCCCAGCCTGCCCATCTCTTCCAGCACATGGCGTAGTTCGGGGTAGAAGAGGATGACCAGCGCAACAGGACCCAGAGGAAGCACCTGTCGCATCAGCCAGTTGAGTGTGGTCAAGCCCAGCTTTCCGCTGATATACATCAGCAGGAAGAACAGAAACAGTCCGGACATGATTTGCCACGCGCGGGTGCCCTTTGCCAGAAGTATCAGGCGATACAGCAGATACGCGACCGCGAGGATATCTGCCACCAGCACTAGCGTGGACGTTACATCCAGCTCCCGTAACGTGTACAGTAACGGTTTAAAGACCGTTTCAACGACGGACAATGCAACACCCTGCTCACCGAGAAGTTTTGGGGACGGCTTCAGTATAGCATAACGCCCCCCGCACCGCAATCGCCTATTCCTCTTTCTTCAGACACCACTGATGGACAGGATGTTCCGCTACCGCACCCGCTCGAACACCCAGCGCAGTAAAGGAACGGCCGCGGACAGCGTCTTTGCGCGGTGGCTGATCTGGTTCTTACGCTCCATCGGCAGCTCCGCCATCGTACAGCCCAGTTCGGGCAGATAGAACACAGGGTCGTAGCCAAAGCCGTGCTCGCCGCGCGGTTCCCAGTAGATCCAGCCCCGACAGGTGTCGCGCAGGATATATTCGGCGTCCCACGGCGTGCTGATGGCGACCACAGAGTTGAATCGTGCCCCGCGCCTCTCTTGTGGCACACCCTCCAGCAGTTTCAGTAGCGTGGCGATTTTGACATCCCACGGGGCATCTTCCCCGGCGAACCGCTTGGAATGCACGCCCGGCTTGCCGCCGAGGTAGTCTACCTCCAGCCCACTATCGTCGGCGAGGCAGACTCTGCCCGTCTGCGCGACCGCTGTGCGCGCTTTGATAAGCGCGTTGGTGATGTAATCCTCGCCATCCTCTTCTGGCTCAGGATATGGCGGAAAGTCCTGCAGGGACTTGACGCGAATGCCGTCCGCTTCCAGCACCTGCAGGAGGGCGTGCATCTCCCGGAACTTTTTGAGGTTGTTGGTAGCGATGACCAGTTCCCGCTCCATCTACAGGATGTCCTTCAGTGCCTCGCGTTGTATCTGGAAAATCTGCCTTAAGCCGATCTCCGCCAAGTCCAGCAGTTTGTTCAATCTGTCTCTGCCGAACGGCAATCCCTCCGCGGTGCCCTGCACCTCTACGAACTTCCCCTTGCCGGTCATAACCACGTTCATGTCCACCGACGCCTGATAATCCTCGTCGTAGCAGAGGTCTAGCAGGTCAGCACCGCCGACCACCCCTACACTTACCGCGGCGACGACGTCGTTCAGAGGGAGGTGTTTGATGAGACCCTTCTGGCGCATCCAGTACAGTGCCTCCGCCAATGCGACGAAACCGCCGGTGATAGAAGCCGTGCGTGTGCCTCCGTCTGCCTGCAGAACGTCGCAGTCGATGGTGATCGTGCGCTCGCCGAGGCTTTCTAGTTGCACCACCGAGCGCAGGGCACGACCGATGAGCCGCTGTATCTCCATGGTGCGCCCCCCCGGAGTGCCCTTGGTGATCTCGCGTGGGGTGCGCTGACGACAGGAGCGTGGGAGCATCCCGTACTCGGCGGTCACCCAGCCGGTTCCCGTGCCTTTGAGGAAAGGCGGCACACGGTCTTCCACCGAGGCGGTGCAAATCACGCGGGTATCCCCCGCTTCGATGAGACAAGAACCTTCAGCATACTTCATCACTCCCCGCGTCAGGCGCAGGGGGCGCAGTTCCTGCGAACCGCGTCCGTCAAGACGAGCCATCAACTAGACCCCTTTCTATCGAGTTGCACAACGCCCCGCTTCGGATGGGATGGGCGTGTCGGTTCCCTGAGAAGATTATAACCCAAAACCCCTCCCCAGGGGAACAACAAAATGGCGCCCCCGAGAGGAATCGAACCTCCGCACCCGGCTCCGGAGGCCGGCGCTCTATCCACTGAGCTACGGGGGCGCACTGCATCTCTATTATAACCCCTCTTTTCACGGTTGTCAAAAACTACCCCGACGAGCGGGGACGGCGCAAGAACTGCAGTTCGTTCATCGTAGCGCGCGAAGCGATGCGCACAAAAGCCTCCCCACGATAGGGCATCACGACACTGCCCCACCACACCGCCTGCCTGCCCACGAACGCGCACCAGTCCTGATATTCCTGCCTGCCCGATGGCAGGCGCAGGGCGGTTAACCGCGCCCCCGTTTTCTGAAGGCTTTTCACGTGCTCGTGCAGGGCGTCCCCCTCGTTGTGCAGGATGTTCACCTCCACCCCCGCCTGCAGAAGGTCCGAAAGCAGGCTCCGGATCACTTCCCCATCGTCGCGGTGCAGAAGGGGCGCCATCACGGTGACGCTCCCCCACCCGCGCATCGCCTCACGCAGGTCCTGCTGGAGCATTGACGGGAAATCGCCCCCACTCACCCACCGCCACGAGCGGTTCCCGCTCAGCGCCACCCCCACATAGCACGAGCCGTCCAGCACGGTGCCATCCTGGCGAATGCGCTGTAAGATGTGCCTCAACAGGGCTTCGGCGGGCAGTTTGCGCTCCAGATAGCCCGAATCACCCACCAGATACAGCTGATGTTGAGCACGGGTGATGGCGACGTTCAACAGGCGGGTGCTCTCTTCCGCCGGGCTACTGCCTCGCAGGAACTGGCCCAACCAGCCGAACGGAGGGGCGTCCACGCAATCGAAAATGATGACACTGCGCTCTTCACCCTGAAAACGATGCACCGTCGCCACCCGTACTTCGTGTGCCAGGTCGCAGTCCAGGAGCATCGCGTGTATGAGCGACGCCTGCGCGTTGTAGGGCGTCACGATACCCACCCGCACAAAAGGGTTCTCCGTCAGCAACTGCTGGGTCAACCCTACGCAAACCAGTGCGCTGGCTACGTTGAAATGTGAGTAGCCGCTGGTGCGGTCAGAGCAGGTACGTAGCGAGGCGGTGTCCACCAGATACAGACAGTCTTCCGGAGCTCCATGCAGACGCTCCGGTGTGCGCAGAATCCCCCTGTATATTGGTTCGTTGACCAGCTCACAGATGGGGACACGCATTCGCCACTGCTCCGCCAGTGCCACCAGATTCCAGCGATGCTGAACCGTGCCGTCGGGCGAAACAATGCCCGCTTGCTGAAAGATGTCGGTAGTTAGCCAGCGCGATCCCTCCGCCTCCTGCACCAGGCTAATAGGCGGTAACTGCCGAAAATCGCCCCCGACAACCACCCGTTTGCGACACAGCGCAGACAGCCCCGCCACATACGGCAAAGGAGCCATACTGCCCTCATCAATCAACAGCACGTCGAATCGGCGTTCATGCACGAAGGGGTCTGTTACCGCCTTCGCCAGCGTACATGCGATCAGCTCCGCCCGCTCGACGAGGTGTTTGCGCTGACGATGAGAAGCATTGGCTTCCCGTTCGCGAGCGTGTGGGTCTGTATCTTCTGCCATACGGGTATTCAGCAGAAGCGGTTGCAGTTGGGGCAGTTCGGATATGCCCAACCGAAGGATTGCTCCCCGCGATATTCGCTGTGCCCATTCGCCATCCGCGCCCACTGCGTCTAGCAGCTTGACCAACGCGCGGTCTACCGCCACATTGGTATTGGATACCAGTAGAACGCTCTCTCCCCGGTGCACGTACGCCTCGGCGATCCACGCTAGCGTGGTGGTTTTGCCCGTGCCGGGCGGTCCCCAGACGAACAGTACGGGAGCCTTCGTGGAGAGTTCGATGGCTAATTGCTGTTCAGCATTTGGTCGCTCCAGCACCTCCGAAGCGTCTGCGGTCATACAGCGTAACAGAGCAAGCACTTGGCCGTTGTCCAGCGGCTCGGGTATCTCGCGCAGACCGAAAACCGCCGCTACCGTTGCCATTTCAAACTGGTAGGGCGTGCGTACCTGCTCTTCCAGCAGGTGATGCAGTCGTTCCAGGATGAAGGTGAGGTCAATCAGCAGTTGGCTGGCGCCCACGTTTTCACCGATGTCGGCGGTAGCCACGTGCACTTCATAGCCCGACGCAAAGATAACCTCACCCAGCAGCTCTTTGTCGCCCGTGTCCACTACCACGGGAGCGTCTTCCAGCGAGGGATGCACCTGCTTGGTGGTCTCGAAGCGGTATACCGCCTGTCCCTCTTCCATCTGCTGGAGGCGTTCCGCCCAGACGGCTCGCAGACTCCGTAGGTTCGCCCGATCCGCCCGCTGGGCGATGATCTCGGCTTCCACCGCGCTCTTCAGGTATTCGTACAGCCCACCGATGTTCATGAGAGTATTATGCGCAGGATACGGCAGGTTGTCAACCGGCTCCGCTCGCCCTTGCGCAGGGCTTCCCGCTTTCGTTATAATGGCGTGTGGTTAACCTGCGTCTCAGGAGGTCGCACGTTCGATGGCTAAACCCCGCCTTCTCAGCGGAATGCAACCGACGGGTGTTCTGCACCTTGGGAACCTTGAGGGAGCACTGCGCAACTGGGTGCAACTGCAAGAGCAGTATGACTCCTACTTTTGTATCGTGGACTGGCACGCTCTCACGACGCTTGCCGAGCGCACCGAAGAGATTCCGCACAACGTGCGTGAAGTGGCGATTGACTATATCGCTGCCGGGCTGGACCCTGAGAAATGCGCCATTTTCGTGCAATCGCACGTGAAGGAACACGCGGAACTGCATCTGCTCTTCTCCATGATTACGCCGTTGGGCTGGCTGGAGCGAGTGCCCACCTACAAAGAGAAGCGTGAAAACCTGCAGATCGAGTCCGTATCCTACGGCCTGCTGGGATACCCGGTGCTGCAAGCGGCGGACATCCTGGTCTACAAGGCGGCGGTCGTGCCCGTTGGCGAGGACCAACTGCCTCATCTGGAGCTCGCTCGGGAGATCGCCCGACGCTTCAACTATCTGTATGGGGAGGTGTTTCCGGAACCGGAGGCACTGTTGACCCCCGCGGCGCGGGTGCCCGGACTGGACGGACGCAAGATGAGCAAGTCCTACAACAATGCGATCTACCTCTCGGACGACGCGCAGACGGTAACCCAAAAAGTGCGGCGGGCGTTCACCGACCCCCAGAAGATCCGGAAGAACGACCCGGGGCATCCCGAAGGATGCGTGGTGTTCGCCCTGCACCAGATATACAGTAAGGGGGAAGTTGCCACCATTGAGGCAGAGTGCCGGGCGGGACGGCGTGGCTGTGTAGACTGCAAAATGCAATTAGCGGGCAACCTGAACACCGCGTTGGACCCTCTTCGGCATCGGAGGCAGGAACTGTTGGCAAAGGCGGGTGAGCTGGAGCGCATCCTGAAGGAGGGCGCGGAGAAGGCGCGCGCCGTTGCCAGCGAGACCATGAAAGAAGTTCGCTCAGCAATGCATCTGGGGTGAAAAGGATGGAGGTTACCTTTCGTGCTGTCCGCCCAGACGAGTTCGAGACATGTCTGGATGTCTGGGACGCCGCTTTTGAGGAGACACCGCGCGAGTACTTCCGCAAGTACTTCGTGGGCGATCCCTGGTTTCACCCGGAATATACCCGCTGTGCGTTCGAAGGCAACCGAATGGTCGCCGCCGTGCAGATCGTGCGGCGTGAAGTGCGCGTGGGACAGGGGACACTGACGCTGGGAGGTATCGCCAACGTGGGCACGGTGCCCGCCTATCGCTCCAAGGGTTACTCCACCCAACTCCTGCGCGACGCCATCACCGTAATGGAAAACGAGGGCTTCGACTTCTCAATGCTTTTCACGGGCATTCACGGCTTCTACACCCGGCTCGGCTGGGAGAGCGCGCCGGTGCAGGTGATGTCCGCCGAGATCCGCCCTGAACTACCCACCCCGGAGGGAGGCTACCGCATTCGCCCGCTTGCCGATGCCGACCTCGAGGCGCTGTGTGCCTGCTACGAGCAGTGCAACGCCGGGCGCAGTCTTACCGTTGTGCGCTCCCCTGCCTATCTGCGCGGGTGGACGGGCTGGGATGAACGCACTCCCGATAACGTGTATGTAGCGGAAACGGCAGGCAAACTGGTGGGATATATTGCCGCACCGATTGGCGACCAGCTGTCTATCACCGAGGTCGGCTGGCTTCCGACATACAGCGAGTGCGTTTTTGCGTTGATGCTTCATGTGGCAAGGCTGGCAACGGAGCGGCAGGTGACCCAGGCGCGTCTGCACATCCCGCGCGACCCGGTGCTGATGGAAGTGGTGCGCAACCTTTTCCATCGCTTCACCTGGCACGAAAGCGCACCAATGGTTCGGGTGATACGCCTACAGCCCCTGATCAACAAGCTTTTGCCCGAACTTTCTCGGCGTGTACAGATGGTGGGGGCGAAGGGCACTGTGCGCTTGCGCTTGCAGGCGGGCACGGTTGGGCTGAAAGCCACAGGTGACGAGGTGGTGCGCGACGCCAGTGCACTACCCGAGGTGACGCGGACACAAGCACAGTTTTTGGGACTGGTTTTCGGGCTGGTCGGGGCGGAAGAACTGCCACCATCTGTCCCTGCGCAAACCCGCGCGCTGTTAAACGTGCTATTTCCCCGTCAACCGGCGATCTACTGGTCATGGGACGGGTTCTGAACGGGAGGAGTTCAAGCAATGGCAGAACAGCATCATATGCATCGCGAAATCCATGAGCAGCCGCAGGTTGTCCGCGCTGTCGCCGAGAAGGGCGTGCGTTCCGCACAGGCGCTGGCACAGGCGATTCGCGACAGAGGCATCCAGTTCGCAATGACCAGTGCGCGAGGCACTTCGGACAACGCCGCCCTTTACACTAAATACCGGATGGAGATCGAGGTAGGCATCCCGGTGGCTTCGGCGGCGCCCTCCATTTTCACCCTTTACAACGGCCAGCTCAACCTCTCTCGCGCGCTGGTAGTGGGCATTAGCCAGTCGGGCAAAGCACAGGACGTGGTGGAAGTGGTGTCTGCCGCACGCGCTGCTGGCGCATTGACCGCCGCGATTACCAACGACCCCAGCTCGGAGCTGGCACAGGTGGCGGAGCATGTGCTGTTGTGCCATGCAGGTGGGGAACGCAGTGTCGCCGCCACCAAGACCTACACCGCCACCTTAGCAAACGTCGCCCTGTTGATCGATGCGCTGGTCGGTAGACCGCGCAACGGCGAGGACCTGGAACAGGCAGCACAGGGCATGGAGCAGGTGCTGGCGATGGAAGAGACGATCGAACTGCTGACCGAACGCTATCGCTACATGACCGCCTGCATGGTGCTGTCGCGCGGTTACAATTTCTGCACCGCACACGAGGCGGCGCTCAAGATGATGGAAACGGGCTACGTGATCGCCCGCGCCTACTCCGCCGCCGATTTCCTACACGGACCCATCGCGGTGGTAGACACGGGTTTTCCCTGCTTTGTTTACGCGCCCAACGGCAACGCCTACGCCACCATGCTCCAGCTCACCGCGAAACTGCGCGAACGCGGTGCGGAAATCGTGGTCATTTCCTGCAACCCGGAAATCCTTCGTTTAGCCACACGCATGGTGGCTCTGCCATGTGATGTTGCCGAGCGTATCAGTCCGCTGGTGTACATCGTGGTGGGGCAGTTGTTCGCGTTCCACCTGTCGGAAACGCGCGGCTACGACCCCGACCGCCCTCGTGGACTGAGCAAAATCACCATCACGCGCTGAGGAGGTATGAGCATGGTCAACAGGCAGAGACTGGTAGAGGACTTTATCGCGCTGTGTCGTATCAACAGTCCGCCCAAACAGGAGGCACAGGTGATCGACGCCGTGGTTCCGCGCCTGCGGCGGCTCGGGCTGGAGGTAGTGCGCGATGACGCCGGGCAACAGATCGGCGGTAACGCCGATAACGTGATCGCCCGCTTGCCCGCAACCGTGCAGGGTGCACCTCCCATCTTCTTCAGCGCGCACTTCGACACGGTGGAACCCAATCCGAACGTGCAGATCGTGGAGGAAGATGATCTGATTCGTACCGACGGTACCTCCATTCTGGGTGCGGACGACAAAGCGGGGTTGGCTCCCCTGCTAGAGGCGATAGAATGCATCGTCGAGAACAACCTGCCGCACGGCGAGATATGGCTGTTGTTGAGCGTGGCGGAAGAGATCGGCTTGCTGGGTGCAAAACATCTGCCCCTGGAGCGAATCAACGCCACGATGGGGTTTGTGCTAGACACCGGTCCCCCTGTGGGCAAGGTGGTAGTCGGTGCTCCTACCCATGACCATCTGACGGTGCGTGTCATCGGGCGTGCCGCCCACGCGGGAGCCGCCCCTGAGCAGGGCATCAGCGCGATTGTGGTGGCCTCGCGGGCTATCGCTCGCATGAAGCTAGGGCGCATTGACGAAGAGACCACCGCCAACATCGGCATCTTCCACGGCGGACAGGCGACAAACGTGGTGTGCCCGGAAGTGGAAATCCGTGCGGAGGCGCGCAGTCACAACCTGCAGAAGCTGGAAGCGCAGATGGAGCACATGATCGCGTGCTTCCGCGAGGAAGCAGAAGCGCTAGGGGCACAGGTGGAAGTGGAGACTTCACGCCACTATGAGGCGTACCGCCTATCGGAGGACGCGCCGGTGGTGCGGGTCGCTCGCGAAAGCGCACTGGCTCTGGGGCTTCCCTACGAGGCGAAGCTGGCGGGGGGTGGTAGCGACGCCAACGTGTACAACGCCCGCGGTATTCCCACGGTCGTGCTCAGTACCGGCATGGACAAGGTGCACACGCACGACGAATGCTGTCGTATTACGGACCTCGAGAACACCGCCCGCTGGGTGCTGGAGATCGTGCGTCGGGTGGCTGGAGGCTAGTCCGCTTCTGGTGCCGAGCGGGAAACCGCCTGCCGCTCGGCCCTCATCGACCGTCTTCGGCACCAGTCCGCGATCAGGCGCACGCGCTCAATCGGCTCCGCACCGCCACTCTCCGGCAGTTCGTCCGAAATGCCCAGTACCAAGCGCGGGTGGAATAGCTTGACCAGCTTCTCCACCATCTCCATCACCTGCTCACGGGTGAAAGGTGGCAGGAACAGGATGGCAGGAATGCCGTCCAGAAGCACCTTATCGCCGATGTGCTCCTTGATCTCTTCAGGCGAGACGTCCCCTTGCGGGAGCGGGGTCAACGCCTCCAGACCATCGAGCGGCTGGAAGAACACGTGTGGCACAGGCTCACCGCGAAAGATCCGCAGGTTCATCTCCCGAAAGGTCATCTCCTACCTCCTGCACACCCATGATCACGCGGGGAAACCAAACAATGCACGCACAGCGTATTAAGCCATCGAACACCCTCCCCTTCCCTGCGCTGTGAAAGGGCAGAGATCAGGAGAAGACTCAGGCTCATTACACCAGAATCAACAGCGGGCTCTCCAGCAACTGCTTCACCCGCTGTAGGAACCGTGCCGCGGGCGCACCATCCAGCACACGGTGGTCGAAGGTCAGACAGAGGTTCATCATCTGCCGTGCCACTATCTGCCCATCGCGGATCACGGGCTTCTCGGCAATGCGTCCAACGCCCAGAATGCCGGTCTGTCCGGGCACCAGCACCGGGTTGAACAGTTCCACATCGTATGCACCCAGATTGGTGATGGTGAACGTGCCACCCGACAGGTCATCGGGAGTACTTTTGCCCGCACGGGCGCGATCCGCCATCTCGCGCAGTTCCCGCGATACTTCGCCCAGCGTCTTGCGGTCGGCGGATTTAATCACCGGCACCAGCAAGCCGTCCTCCACCGCGACCGCCACGCCGATGTTGACCTCTGAATGGAGAATGATTTGATTCTCCTGCAAGGTGGAGTTCATCATCGGAAAGTCACGCAGGGCACGAGCAGTTGCCTTCACGATTAGGTCGGTATAAGTCAGGCGCGTGTCGTAGAGTTTCTCCATCTCCGGCAGAAGCTGTTCGCGCAGTGCCACGCAATTCGTCATGTCCACTTCCGCCGCCAGCGTCACGGGCGGCGCGGAGAAGAAGCCTTTGATGACGTTTTCCGCCACCAGCTTGCGCAAGCCGGCTAGCTTGATCACCTGCCCGGCGGCGGACACGGCGGCAGGTTGCGGTGCGGGAGCAGTGGTTGCTCGAAGCACGTCCTCTTTGGTCACCCGTCCCCCAACGCCTGTGCCTGCGACCGCTGTGATGTCCACACCCGTTTCCGCCGCCACCTTTTCCGCAAGGGGTGTTACCCGTGGTCGAGAGGAGACCAGCTCTTGCCAAACGGCTTCTACGTCGCGTTCCAGAATGCGCCCCTGCGGACCGGAGCCTTTTCCTGCGAGAGCCTGTATCGGTACGCCCTTCTCCCGCGCCAGCCGCCTAGCACGGGGACTGATGAACAACCGCTCTTCGCTCGCGGGGACGGACGGCTCTGTGGACGGAACGCGAGCAGGTTCTGGCTGTTTGACCTCGGTCGCCGGTTCGGCGGGTTGTGGTACCGTTTCGACCGCTGATGTCAACAGCGACGAGATATCCTCATCCGGGCTTTTGCTGACGATGGCAATGGGAGCGTTAACCGGAACCGTTTCGCCCTCCGGCACCAGAATCTTGCGTAGGTAGCCTTCGAAGGTAGCGTCCACCTCCAGGTTCGCCTTATCGGTCATCACCTCGGCGATGATGTCGCCGCGGCGGATGTAATCTCCCTCCGCCTTCAGCCATCGGGTGATGGTGCCCTCTTCCATGGTCTGCCCCAACATGGGCAGGTTGAAAAACTCCGCCATTGCTCCCTCCTATTGCGTGCGATATACCCGTAAATAATCGATGCCGTACCAACCCGAATCGCCTGCGGGCAGGTTTTCCACCTCTACCTGTAACTCTTTGACGTCGCGCAGTAAACCCCCTGCTCGCCACTCCACATTCACCCACAGACCGGGGCGCAGGATTACCGGCTGAGGCAGACGGTTCTCATGCCCCATGGTATCGACCAAGACTACCGTTGCGCGACAGGTCACGCTGACCTGCGCTGGCAGGAAAATGTCCAGGGCAAGCGTATCGCCAAACCGCGACCAGTCGTTGGTTTCAGGCTCCAGCCGCACCACCAGTGCCGGCTCGAACTCCAACGAACGGCTCATCACTTTCAGCCAGTATGCACCCTGGCTCGCGCCTCCGCGCACCCGCTGAAGGACGGTAGTGCTCCCTACCCCGCGCCAGCCCCCCGCGGCGATCTCGAAGTCGCTTAGCACAAAGGTCGCGCCAACGGGCTTCGCGCTCACCGGAGGAGTGTGTCCGGCGGCGGACACGGCAGAGATTTCGGGTTTGCCCAGCAATCCCCATTCCGTCAGATACCGCTTCCACTGTCCGTTGTTGCCGCTCAGCACCATCCACGCACCTACCGCCACCAGCACCACCAGCACACTCGCAATGCCTGCCACCCATCCCCACCGACGTCTGCCTGTGGGCACAGGTATCTCCTCGGCGGGCTTGGTAATGACCGTCTTCTCCGGTTCGGGTTGAGCCTGGGGGCGGACGTGGAAGATGTCCGTCTCGCTGTGCACGCCCGACGTCAGCATCGCCAGCCCCAGGTCCTCCGCAAAGGCGCGCGCGGACTGGTAACGCTTTGCCGGGTCCTTTTCCATCGCTTTGCGCAGGACGCGCTCCACCGTCGGCGAGAGCTCTTCGGCAGGGGCAGGCGGGTCATAGATGATTTTGTGCATGACCGCGGTAATGGTGCTGGCCTCGAAGGGCTTCGAGCCGGTGAGCAGTTCGTAGGTCGTTACTCCCAGCGAGAACACGTCGGAGCGACCGTCTACCTCCCCGCCCACAATCTGCTCGGGGGACATGTATGCGGGCGAGCCGACCATGATGCCCGCCTGCGTGCGCACTAGGTCGTTGGCGAGTCGCGCGATGCCGAAGTCGGTGAGTTTGACGATACCGTCTTCCAGCAGAGCGATATTGTCGGGCTTCACATCACGGTGGACAACCTCCCGGGCATGGGCGTAATCCAGCGCACTGGCAACCTGTTTGACGATGCTCAGCACGCGATCGGGGGGGACTCTACCCTCCTCGTTCAGCACTTCGCGCGCGGTCTTGCCGTGCATGAACTCCATCGCGATATAGTGTAGCCCGTTCGCACTGCCCACTTCGTAGATGGTGACGATGTTGGGGTGCGCCAGCTTGCCCGCCGAGCGTGCTTCGCGCTCGAAGCGGCGAACCATGTCCAGGCGTTCACTTTCGCTGATAATGGATGGCAGAACCAGCACTTTCAGCGCGACGGTGCGCCCGATGAGCTCGTCCTGCGCCTCGTAGACGTGCGCCATGCCGCCCACACCCAGCTGGCGCACGATGCGGTACTTGCCGATATGTGTGCCTATCACCGCCGTCTCACCACTTTCGCTAAGCCTCTACCATTATTGTCGGTTGATCAACAGGCGTTCTTCCTCGCGCTGACGGTCGCGCTCAGCGATGGCTTCCCGCTTGTCGTAGAGCTTCTTGCCCCGCACGATGGCGATCTCCACCTTCGCATAGCCGCGCTTGAAATAGACCTTGAGTGGAACGATAGTCAAGCCTTTCATCTCCGCCTTGCCCATCAGCCGGTGTATCTCCCACTTGTGCAGAAGCAATTTGCGCGGGCGCACCGGGTCGGGGTTGTAGCGGTTGCCGTGCGAGTAGGAGCTAATGTGCATGTTGTACAGCCATACTTCTCCGTTCTCCACCTTGCAGTAGGCGTCCTGCAAGTTCACTTTGCCCGCGCGCACGGATTTGACCTCCGTGCCCACTAGCGCGATGCCTGCCTCGAAGGTCTCCAGGATCTCGTAGTCATGGTAGGCGCGACGGTTGACCAGCACCACGCGCTCGCCCGATTGTTTGGTTGTCTGGGTTTTCGCCTTCGCCATCGTTCCAACCTCTCCCGCATCCCTATTATAGTCTATCCGTCCCCTCGCAGGCAACCGGACGGGCTTCACTTGCCCCTCAGCATCGCGCAACAAAATGAGGGGGAGACTGTTGCTCCCCCTGTTCCCCGGACCGCTGTGCGCGCTCTTGCGCCTTGTCTATCTGCGCCAGTATCCTCCCCCCTGCAGGCTGTTTCATGGGGACACTGCTCACGCCTACCTCACAGCCTATCCGTGCCAGTTTCAGGTGCAAGGGTAACCGGCTACCTCAAAACGGCGTACACTACTCTCGAAAGCGCACCCAGTATACCACCCAAGCCGCTATTGTAAGCCAACCCGCACGCGGGATCGGCAGAAAACCGCTCACTAACAACAAAATCACCTCCGCCATTTGCCACCAGCCGATCTCCCGGTCTACGGCATCCAGCGCCCACCACCGTTCTTGGCAAGGAGGCGATGACGTGTATCTCCAGCCCTACGGTGATGGAGCGACCTAGCGCAGCCGCTGGCGAGGTCGTCGGCTCCCAGCCCGCCCAGCGC
>PSLZ01000059.1:0-12890 GCA_040289885.1 Armatimonadota bacterium
CATGTGGCACCCGCAGGGTGGGAGCATGATCTTCGCCGATGGGCACGCTAAGTTCGTGGCGTCCTCCAAGGAGTTTGATGAGACCCTGGTCTCGCCGGAAGGCTTGCCCAGCGGCGGAGGCTCCTATCCGAACGAAAACTACTGGCTGTGTGACTGAGCTTGCTCACCGCTCGGGGGATGAACCCGCATCCCCCGAGCCCCCTAATCATCATTCAAGGAGGAGACGGATGCGCGCACGAGCTTTTACCCTGATAGAGCTTCTTGTCGTTATCGCGGTTATCGCTGTGCTGGTAGGGATACTGTTACCAGTGCTGGCACGCGCTCGAGAAACGGCGAGAAAGGCGACCTGCCAAAGCAACCTGCGGCAAATTGGCATGGCGTTTCAGCTCTACCGGAACGACTATGACGGCTTCTACCCCTGTAACGGCGACCCCAACCTGTGGATGGGGCGAAACTGGAGGGTGCTCATTCAGGACTATCTGCCTGGAGGGCGCATGCAGAGTTTGCCTCCCGGCTATCGTGAACCCATATCGGTCAAGCACTGCGACGTGCTGTGGTGTCCGTCCGATTCACGAGCGGTGCAGACGTGGGAGCGTACCTCCTATGCCTATTCCGCCGCCTTTTTTCACTCGCCGGAACAGATTAACGGCTTAGCAACGCTCTTGGCTAATAGCACCTGCGCGAACGCCTCGGCGATTGTATCTGCCCTGCGTCTGTTACCTACTCAGGCGCAGAACGAAGCAAGGGTTCTATTCCCCGCACAAAAGGCTCTTTCTGCCGAGTGGCTTAGTAACCATGAGCCGTTCACTGGCGATTGCGGCTTCTGGAGCTGGCGGGGAAGCGCCAACGACCTTTTCGCCGATGGGCATGTGAAGTATCTACGCCGCCTGCAGATCAACCCTGCGGTCAACGGCTTGCCTGACATCAACCTCACCTGGCAGGGGCTGGCGGGAAGAGATGTACCGTGAGCCGATTCGGAAGATGTTATAATAGGAAAGGAGGTAACAGATGCACACAAGGTGGAGAGCATGGAGCATATTGAACGGCAAATAGAGGTTTTACAACGCGGGGTCGCCGCTATCATCCCCGAGGACGGCTTGCGTGAGAAGTTGGAGAAGTCGGCGCGAACGGGCAAACCTCTGCGGGTGAAGCTGGGGCTAGATCCCACCGCCCCCGACATCCATCTGGGCTTCGCGGTGGTGCTTCGCAAACTGCGGCAGTTTCAAGAGTTCGGACATATCGCCTGCCTCATCATCGGCGACTTCACCGCCATGATCGGCGACCCTACCGGTCGCAGTAAAACCCGTCCGCAGTTGTCGCGGGAGGAGGTGGAGGCAAACGCCCGTACCTACCAGCAACAGCTCTACCGGATCCTTCTGCCCGAACGCACCGAAATCTACTTCAACAGCGACTGGTTGGGCAAGATGACCTTCGCCGACGTCATCCAGCTCGCCTCCAAATACACGGTGGCGCGCATACTGGAGCGGGACGATTTCCAGAAACGGCTCGCCGAGAACAAACCCCTCGGCATGCACGAGATCCTGTATCCGCTGTGTCAGGGTTACGACTCGGTGGCTATCGAGGCGGACATTGAAATGGGCGGCACCGACCAGATTTTCAATAACCTCGTGGGGCGTGACCTTCAGCGCGAGTACGGTCAGGACCCGCAGGTGGTGATCGCCATGCCTCTGCTCGTCGGGCTAGATGGCGAGGAGAAGATGAGCAAATCGCTGGGCAACTATATCGGTATCACCGAGCCGCCAGACCAGATGTTCGGCAAGGTGATGTCTCTGCCCGACAATCTGATGGTCTCCTACTTCGAGCTGTGCACCGACGTGCCGATGGAAGAGGTTCGCGCCATCGCCATCGGGCTGAACGACGGAAGCCTGCACCCGATGGAGGTGAAGCGCCGCCTTGCCCGCGAGATCGTGAGCATCTATCATGGTGCAGAGGCGGCGCAGGAGGCGGACCGCGAGTTCATGCGCGTCTTCTCCCAAAGAGAGCTGCCGGAAGACATCGCCGAGGTAGAAGTACCCGCCGATATCGTCAAGGATGGCAGGGTGTGGCTCCCCCGACTACTGTCCGCGCTAGGACTGGTGGGCAGTAACAGCGAAGGGCGGCGGATGATTCAGCAGGGGGCGGTGGAAATCAACGGCGTGCGCCACTCCGACCCGAACGAGGAGGTAGAGGTCGCTTACCTGCATGGAGCGGTGATTCGAGTGGGCAAACTGCGCTTCGTGCGTATCCGTCGCTAGGCGGCTAGTGTAACAAACTGCATTCCCGAGGGATACTGCCACTCCCACAGAATGCAGGCATGTTGCAAGGAGACCTCTCCCGACAGCACTTTCTGGCGCAGGGTCGCGCAGAGAGCGGGCTGTAGATGGGCGCGCACCAGCCTGTCGATCTCGTGTGGTTCTGCGCCCTGAATCAGGAGCTCGCGCAGGTCTGCGTCTGGAGAGAACACCTCCAGTACGCTTACCGTGCCAGAGTAACCCGTGTATCGGCATCGCTCACAGCCCGGCGCGCGGTACACCACAGATGCTTCGTGAGGCGCGTCAGCAAGCCAATCGGGTAAGGTCGCCGGTTCGGCGGTTCGGCAGTGTGCACACAAACGCGGCAGGACGTGCACCTGCACCACGCCGAGCAAGGCACTTGCTACCATGACCGGCGCCACTCCGAAGACCTGCAGCCGATTCAGCGCGCCCGCGACGTTGACCGCCCGCATCGCCACCGCCACCCATACTCCGGCCCCCGCCGCCGATGCCAGCATCTGCATTGGGAGCGTGTTTTCTACCATACCTGCCACCACGACGTCAGGGTCCTGCGCCAGAACAGCGCGAAGCGGTTCCGCCGAGGCAGGTGAGTCCGCCTCAATCGCCACATGATGCACACCGGATAATCCCTGCCCGGCAACAGGGTCCAGGCAGAAGGCGACGGCGCCCTCCTCCAGTTTGCCCCGCAATACCGTGCGCAATATCGCTTGGCAGGAGGCGCGGTCTTCGCCCGACACCAGCAACAGCCCTGCGCGGCTGGACAGAATGCGCTGGAGTGTGTCGGCAGAGTGCTCGCAGAGCTCTGTCGAAGCGGCAGAGGAAGCCGTGTCTGGAAGGAATCGGATGACGGCACGCTCTCCGCGCGAGGTCTGCAAGCAAGAGATCTGCACAGTGGCGGAGGCAGAATCGCCTTCGAAGCGTAGAATCCCAGAGAAAGCGGTTGATGAACCCGACTGAGGCGTTCCAGTCAGTTTCTTGATGCGGTGTACAACAGCCCGTCCGTAGGCTGTCGGCACCCGGCGCACCGTTTCCATCTGTCCATCGACCCGATAACGCACCACGACAGTGTGGGTATCCTGGGGTTCGAGGTGCACCGCCTCCGCCCCTCGTTGGAGGGCATCCTTGAGCAGGCTATCGACAAACTCTCTGACGTAGGGATAGTCGGAGGCGAGGTCAATGTCGCTTGCATCCTGGGGATAGTAAAGGCGCAGTGCCGCTTCGACCATTGCTGGGTTCGCGCACACCAGGCTGACGGGCTTTGCAACCATCCGGTACAGTTCCTGGAGGCTTTCGGTGTGATGGATGTCCATGGGGGCGACTACCAATCGGTCGTTTTCCACGCGCAGTGGCAGTATCTGGAGGCGCCGGGCGATAGCCGGTGAGAGCTCCGCAATCGCCTCGGGTTGCACATCGGCGATGGTGAACCGGACGTATTCCACCCCCGCCTGGAGCGCGAGCGCTTCGGTGAGCTGTTCGGGCGTTAGATGGCCTCGCCGGACAAGGATGGCTCCCAATCGCTCGCCAGTGTCCTTCTGTTCCATGACCGCACGCACGAGCTGTTCTTGGGTGACGTAGCCCAGCTCCACCAGAATCTGTCCCAACTGCTGCGTTTTTCTCATGCGGACCTCCTGCCTGTTGAGTGCGCGCGCCCCTGGCGCGTCACTACCATTATTATCGGTTCTAAGGGTGCTGTTTGGAGGTATTGTGCATCGTCAGTGGGGTTTCACGGTCCATCTCCCCCCATCTAGCCGGGTTGTCGAGGATGTACTGACGGATGCGGTTCAAGGATTCCTCGTTGCGGATGATGTGTTTGTAATAGTTGCGTTGCCATACACGGCCGGGAAACGGATACCATCCCGATTGTTTGACGCCGGATGTATATAAAGCCGTCGTCCGGGATTTGAACGCACCAACAACATCCCCCACCGTAGGGGCAACCCTTGTGGTTGCCCTTTCTGGGGCAGGCACAAGTTTTGGGCAGGCACAAGACCTGCCCCTACAGTTTCTCCGCGCCAGGCGTGGTAGGTGGCGGCGATTTTTGGGATGTCCTCGTCGGTGAGCTCGCGGTGGGTGCAGTCCACCATCCGGCCCATCTTGCGGGCATCGACGAAGAGCACTTGGCCGCGCCGGTCGCGCAGAGGTTGCGTCTGCCCGGCTGGCTGGCGGCCGCTTTTGTCCCGTGCCAAGAACCACAGGCACGCCGGGATCTGCGTCGAATAGAAGAGCTGACCGGGCAGTGCCACCATGCAGTCCAAGAGGTCCGCCTCGATGATGTTCTTGCGGATCTCGCCCTCGCCCGACTGGTTGGACGACATGGAGCCGTTGGCCAGCACGAAGCCGGCGACGCCCGTGGGCGCGAGATGGTGGATGATGTGCTGCACCCAGGCGAAGTTGGCGTTGCGCACGATCTGACGCCGCTCCCAGCGGGCCTCGCGCGGAACCCAGAAGACATCTACAGCCCGGTACTCGTCGGGGTCCTCCGGGTCGGCGTAAAGTTCATGTAAGAGATGCTGTCGGTGCTCCTCAAAGGCGTCGGAGATGTACTTGAGGAAGATGAGCCCCAGGACGACGTGCTTGTACTCGGCAGCGTCCATCGAGCCGCGCAACGCATCGGTAGCTCTCCAGAGCTCCTGTTCGAAGCCCAGAGTAGCGCCGTTGATCTCCGGTAGATGGGGATTCATCGTCCTTTTCGCCATGCCTTCGCTTTCCCCGACGTAAAATCTCTCTCATATCAAACATATTGCAATCCAAAGCATCCGTTTCCTTCTCAAAAAGATATCGCGCTGGCTCAGCCAAAAATTTTTTGCCAATGCATCGAAAAAAGTGGTAAAAAGGCTTGTTTTGCGCGCCGTTTGTGGTATACTACCATTGTTCGGTGTTCGTTGCACGCAACGGTTCGGTTCCGGGGTCCGTCAACCTCATGGAGGGAGACCGCGTTCGAGCCTGTCGGCAGCACCGTAACAGAAAAATCCGGGAGGCAACGCGCTTCCCAAACATGAGGTCAAAGAAATGCCAGAAACCACTTCGTTGTTCGTAGGAAACCTGTCCTACGCCACCACCGCCGAGCAACTGCGTGAGCTGTTCGCTCCGTGGGGTCCCGTCGAGGATGCCCGTGTCGTGGAAGGACGCGGGTTCGGCTTCGTGGACATTCCCGCCGAGAACATGCAGGCAGCCATCGACGCCACCAACGGCCAGATGTTCATGGGCAGAACCATCACCGTGAACCAGGCTCGTCCCCGCACCGAGCGACGCGAGGGCGGCTTCCGCAGTGACCGCGGCGGCTACGGCTCCGGGCGACGCGACCGACGCTGGTAAGCCCGAACCGCAAACAACGTGCAACGGCGCGCCCAACGGCGTGCCGTTTGCCTTTATTTCAGGATGACGATGGTCACCCCGTCGCCACCCTCCGCCGGGCTCGCCCCCCGATACGAGTGCACTAACGGATGGGTCTTCAGATATTCGCGCACCGCCTGCCTCAGCACGCCCGTGCCTTTGCCGTGAATCACGCGCACCTGCTCCAAGCCCGCCGAGTAGGCGTCGTGCAGGTACCGGTCCAGGTTCGCTAATGCTTCCTCTACCCTCTGCATGCGAAGCATGATCTCCGACGAAACCTGCATGGCTCCACTCAGATTCACCGGCACCGAAACCGCTGGCTGTCTGGTAGGGCGGGCTTCGTCCACACGACGGAGCACCTCGCGGGGAACCGTTATCCGGATAGCGCCTGCCTGCACCACCGCCTCCTTTTCGGTGACCTGTAGCACCGTGCCCGTGACGTTGAGGGTGGTGACCTTTACCGTGTCGCCCTCGCGCACCGCGTCGGGAGCGGATGGGGGAGAGGTGGGGGCAAGCAGTCTGTGCATCTCTTCCACAGAGCGACGTACCTGCTGGCGTGCCTCCTGCGCGGTGCGGTTCTCACGGGGCTGTTCGCGCAAACGGCGATAGGCTTCCTCTGCTTGCGTCACCAGCTCCTGCAGACGTGTTCGAATCTCCTGGGCAATCTGCTCGCGCACACGCTGACGCTCCTCCTCCAGCTGCTCCATCTGCTGTTGCAGGCGCTTGCGTAGTTCCTGCGCTTCACGTCGCTCCTGTTCGGCAGAGGCGCGTAACTGCTCGATGGCACGCTGTTCCTCCTCCAGTCGGCGCATGATGCTGGCAGACTCGGTTTCTCGCCCGGCAAGGCGTGCCTGCGCGGTCTCGATCACCGTCTGCGGTAGCCCCAGCCGCTGGGCGATCACGATGGCGTGACTGGAGCCGGGCGTGCCAATGCGCAGATGGTAGGTCGGGCGCAGAGTCTGCACGTCAAACTCTACCGAAGCGTTCTGCACCCCTTGACGCGCATAGGCGTAGGTTTTCAACTCGCCGTAGTGGGTGGTCGCCATCACGCGCGAACGACGGGCAAGTAGATAGTCCAGGATCGCCTGCGCTAGCGCCGCGCCCTCGGCGGGGTCGGTGCCTGCACCTAGCTCGTCTAGTAAGACCAGCGTTTGCTCGTCGCACTGGGGAAGCATGTCCGCGATATTAGTGATGTGCGCCGAGAAGGTGGACAGGGATTGCTCGATGCTCTGCTCGTCGCCGATGTCGGCAAAGACCTTCGCAAACACCGCCATGCTGGTGCCGGAATCGGCGGGCACATGCAGACTCGACTGCATTAACAGCGTGAGCAGACCCACCGTCTTCAGCGTTACCGTTTTGCCTCCCGTGTTGGGTCCGGTGATGAGCAGGATACGGAACCGGTCTCCAATCTCCACGTCGATGGGCACGACGGGCGGCTTCAACAGCGGATGGCGGGCTTTGCGCAGGCGGACTTTGCCCTGGGTGTTCAGCTCGGGCTCGATGGCGTCCCACTCCACACTCAGGCGGGCACGCGCGTCGATGAAGTCCAGTTCGCCCAGCATCTCGCAGGTCACCTGAAGGGCGTTGGCGTGTTTGCCCACCAGTGTGCTCAGCTCCGCCAGAATGCGCTCGCTCTCGTTTTGTTCGGCGATCTGCTCGGCGCGGATCTGGTTACCAAGGTCCACTACCTCCTGTGGCTCCATGAACAGGGTCGCGCCGGATGCGCTCACATCGTGCACGATGCCGCCGAACTGGGCGCGGTACTCCGCCTTCACCGGCAGACAGTAGCGGTCACCGCGCAGGGTGATGACCGGCTCCTGGAGCATACTGCGTCTTTGGGCGGAGTGGAGCGTGGCGTGCAGGCGTTCGGTGATGCGCGCGTGGAGATGACGCAGTCTCTGGCGGATGCGGGCGAGCTCGAGGCTGGCGCTGTCGGCGAGGGTGGCGTCTTCGCGCACACAGCGGCGGATTTCACCGACTACCTCCGGCAAAGGCTCTATCTGCCGCGCCAGTACGCACAGGGCAGGACAGCGGTCTTCGCGCGCCAGCAGGAACTGACGCAATCGCCGAGCGGTTTCCAGCGTGTCGGCGACGGAGAGCAGGGCTTCGGGCGTCAGCACCCCTCCCACCCGCGCCAGTGATACCGCCGGGCGTATATCCTGCGCGCCCCGCACAGACATCGGCTCGGCGAGGTCGATCAATCGGCGCGCTTCGGTGGTTTGCTGAAGGCGCAGGCGGATGACCTCGATGTCGGTGAGGGGCGTCATCTGGCGCGCCCGCTCGGCACCTAGGGGCGTGGTACAATGCGCCGCCAGCTTCTGCCGAATCGCGTCATACTCCAGAACTTTGAGGGTGTGTGCGTTCATCCGGTTATCCGTCAAACGGGATTGCCTCTCTTATTATAGCAGAGAGGGTGTTGTTTCGGCTCGGCGTCTGCCTCGCCCTTTGGTGTCACCCTGAGCACAGCGAAGCACGACGCTCTCTTGTCATTCTGAGCGAAGCGAAGAATCTCAACCCTTTGAACGACGAGATGCTTCGCTGGCGCTCAGCATGACAAGAGGGTTCGCGCTCGGCATGACGTTGTGAGCCGTTCCCCCCACCCCAACCCTCCCCGCGGGCGGGGAGAGGGTATTCGGCTCGGACGGAGCCTCGCCCTCCACTTATCCTCCTCGCATTGTCGTTCTGGTTGGCTTGAACCATATCGCCCCTTTGTGTTATGCTGTCACCTGTCGGAGAAACCACCATGAGCGACGCGCGCACTATCACCCATCTGATCGATCAGGCAGAGCACCTACTGCAACGGGCAGGCGTGGACACCCCACGCTTGGACGCCGAGATTCTGCTGGCGGACCTGTTAGGCGTGGGGCGAGCCTACCTTTATGCGCACCCTGAGCAGGAGGTAAGCGAGCGGGTGTTTCAGGAGTGTATGCGCCGTTTAGAACGCAGGCTGAAGCGCGAGCCGCTAGCGTACATTCTGGGCAGAGCCGAGTTCTATGCTCTCGAGTTTACCGTCACGCCCGACGTGCTGGTTCCGCGCCCGGAGACGGAGGTTTTGGTGGAAGCGGTGTTAGCGAAACAGCCTGCCACCGTTGCGGACATCGGCACGGGGAGCGGCTGTATCGCAGTGGCGGTGGCGGTGAACCTGCCCCAGGTGCGGGTGTGGGCGACCGACATCAGCGCAGGGGCACTGCGCATCGCCGCCGAGAACGCTCAGCGGCACGGTGTCGCCGATAGGGTACAATTCTTGCAGGGCGACCTGTTACAGCCGCTTGCCGGGCTTCGCTTCGACGTGGTGGCGTCTAATCCGCCCTATGTGGCGGAGAGTGAGCGGCTGTCGCTACAGCCGGAGGTGCGGGAGTGGGAGCCAGCCCATGCCCTCTTTACGGGCGCAGACCCCCTGCAGTTCCACAGGCGGCTGTCGGCGGAGGCGCACTTCCACCTGCGCGAAGGTGGCTGGCTGATGCTGGAGGTGGGTATGGGACAGGCGGAGGCGGTCGCCTCTCTGCTGGAGGCGGCTGGGTATCGGCAGGTGCGCATCCGAAACGACCTTGCGGGTATCGGGCGCGTGGTGGAGGGAAGATACAGGTAGGTGTAGCAGTGCGAAAACTTCAGGCAAATACTCCTGAACAGATCCAGCACGCCATACAGCAGGCGTCGGAGGTGCTAGCACAGGGGGGGTTGGTCATCTTTCCAACGGAGACGGTTTACGGTCTGGCGGCGGACGCGCTGTCCGAAGGGGCGGTGCGCCGGGTGTGGGAGGTGAAAGGGCGTCCCTCCGACAAGCCTCTGCCGGTGCAGGTGGCAAACGTGGAGGGTCTGCGTCTGCTGTGGCGCGAAGTGCCTGAGGACCTCTTGCCGCTAATCGACGCCTTCATGCCCGGCGCGCTCACGCTGGTGTACTGGCGCAGTGCGTTGGTACCCGATATCGTCACCGCGGGAGCGGATACCGTTGGCGTGCGCATTCCCGACCATCCGGTGGCGCAGGAACTGCTGAAGGCGTTTCAAAGACCCATCGTCGCGCCCAGCGCGAACCTGTCGGGCGACCCGCCGCCGTCACGAGTGGAACAGATCCCGCCTGCCCTGCTGGATGCGGTGGACCTGGTCATCGACGCGGGAGACACGGGGGGCGGCGTGCCGTCTACCGTGCTGGATGTCACCGTCCGCCCGGCGCGGATTCTGCGTGCTGGCGCGCTCGCCATCCACGAACTGCAGAGATATATCGATGTTACCGTGTAAAAACAGCTTCCCCCTTGCTGTGCTCTGGCGGTATAATCAGGGCGGAGGCTGAGAAGGATGCCCACCCTGCTTGATCTCTTTTTAGTTTTGCTAGTGCTGGTCTATGCGGCGGTGCAGATGGCGGTGCTTGCCGTGTGGGGCGTGCACGTCTACTATGTGCGTCGGGACAAGCCCGGTCTGCTCGCCGAGCGATGGAGCTTTTTGGACCTGTGGGTGGGGTTTCATCTCGTTCTCTTGCTCACCTTCGCTATGCTGGTAACGCTATCCCTTGCGGCGGGTGTTGGGCTTGCGCTGTTCTCTCCCCAGTATCTGGGCGCGTTAAAGCGTGCAATGCTCGGTCTGGAGCGCAGTGACCCACTGGTGTGGGTGGTGGCGATTCCTGTGCTTCTGGTGCAGAACGTGGCGTTTGTGGCAACGGCGATCCTGTATGTGGTAGGCAGATACGGGCTGGACGTGAGCCGGGTTGGGCTGAGGTGGGACTGGCGGGTGGTGCGAAAGGGCGTGTGGTGGGGTGGGCTGGCGTTTCTGATCACCCCGCTGGTGGAGCTGTTCAGCATGGGTCTGCTTCGCCTGGTGCTGGGGGCGTCGGCGTTCCAGCAGTTGATGGATTGGGAGAAGCATAGTGTCGCTATGGATGCCTTTTTGCAAACGCTTCAGCCGGGGGCGATCGCGCTGGCGTTTGTGCTGATGGTGGCGGTGGCTGCGCCCATCGGTGAGGAGCTGTTCTTCCGAGGGTTCGTGTTCAACCTGTTGCGCCATCGGCTGGGGCTGGCTCCGGCGGTGTGGCTATCGGCGGGGCTGTTCGCCCTGCTTCATGTCTCGGTCAAGAACTTCCTACCCATCCTGATAATCGGTGCCCTGCTGGCGTGGCTTTATGCGCGCACCGGCTCCCTGTGGAGCTGCGTGGTGATGCACGGCACGTTCAATCTGCTGTCCGCGCTGGCGGCGATCTTTCTGGGGAGGGTATAGAGATGCGGTGGACTATGCGTATTACAGGCGTCGTCATCCTTCTGGTGGTGCTGGCTGGCTGTCAGCGGATACAGCAGAGTGGACTGCCACCCGCCTTGGCGCAGGCGGAGCGTCACCTGCGAAGCGGGGACATTGCCTCTGCCCGGCGGTCGATAGACGCTTACCTCCAGCAGACTCCTACCCTGCGGGCGTATTTGCAGACGCTGATGCTGTTGAACCAGCATAACCAGCACGAGCTGACCGCCGAGTATGCCCAGCGTGCCCTGAACGATTCGCGCCTGAAGCCGAATCCGGTGGAGGAGGCACAGTTGTGGCAGATTCGCGGCGACGCGCTAGGCTATCTCAAGCGCTATGACGAGGCGGTCAAGTGCTACGAGGAGGTATTGAACCGCACGCCCGACAACCCCGTGACGCTCAACAACTACGCCTACACGCTGGCACAGGCAAATACCCGTCTGGAAGAAGCGGAGGCGATGGCGAATCGCGCTCTTGCCGCCGATCCCAAGAACCCTATCTACCTGGATACGTTGGGCTGGATATACTACCGGCAGGGGAGGATTCAGCAGGCGGTGCAGGTGTTAGAGCAGGCGGTTCAGGACGCGCCGCAGGAGCCGGAGATCCGTTACCATCTGGGCATGGCGTACTGGCTCCGCGGACGCTTGCCGGAGGCGCGGGTGGAACTGCGCAAAGCGGCGAACCTCTGGCGTATTCAGCGGGGCGAACCCTATGAAGAGGCGCTGAAGGCGCTGGAACAGGTAGAGAAGGGCAGTAAAGCCGCCCCCTCGCGGAAACGGCTCGACCTGTAAGCACGAACGTCCTTCATTCCCTGTTGCAGGGATAGACCACCCATCCTTTGAGCGTAGGATCGGCATCCAGCACCTCCTGCGGAATGGGGCGGAGGTCGGTATAGTCCAACCATCCGTGACGCTGCCCTTCCAAATGCCCATCTTTGTCCTTACGGCAAAGATGCGACGCATAGGCAACCTGTATGGAACCATCTAGTCGTAAACGCAACACCTTGCCCACATAATCCAGATCGCCAGAGGGACCTGGTGGTGTCAGTGGGTGTCTTCTTCTTCCGTGCAGAACACAGATAGCAATGCCGTGGTTCGGGTCGTGGCGTGCCATGATGTCCCTAAAATCGTCGGAAAACGGACGAAAGTAAAGGTAGCTGGTTTCGATCCATTTCAGACCCTTATCCGACCCCCACCATCCAGCGCCGCGTGTATAGGTATCTGCTGGACAGCGCAGAACACGCTTATCCTTGATGTAGGGCAAAAGCCATGCCTGATACTGCGGGGCGTCGCCATAGTCCTCCCGATACAGGCTGAACGCCACATGAAACTGGCGCAGGTTGCTGGTGCATACCGGCTCATACGCCTTCTTGCGTGCCTGATGGAACACCGGCAGGATGAACGCCACCAGCAGGGCAATGAGCGCTACCACCAGCAGGAGCTCGAGCAGGGTGAATGCCCGTCTGAACATCTCTTACTGCCTCCCCAAGTAGAAGAGATCGAGCGGCTCGCAAAGATACTCCAGCCAGCGGGGCAGACGCAGAATCGCCGTCGCCGTCACCACTGGCTCCACAGCCAATCCTGCCAGCGAAAGCAGTGCCGGACGCAAAACACCATCCGGTGGTGGAGCAAACAGGATGCCTCCGATAACCCCTCCCAGCCACAGCACCCAACCACTGGTCAACAGCAAGAGGGCAAAGCATACCCGCAATCCCATCTGCTGTTTGCGGCTCTGGGAGGCATCTCGGTTAAACCAAGTCACCAACCCAGCGACACCACCCCACAGGAGATAGACCGTCCATACCCAGCGGTTGAGCAGAAGGCGCAGGATGTCGTAGACCGTCAGCCCCAGAGGGGTGGTGCCGGTTCCCCACCAGAGCAGTTTGGGGAGGGTGGCATACACCGCGTACAGGAGCACAAGCACCAGCAGGCGCGCTAGCACCAGCACCAGTATCCCCGCCAGTAGGGCGGTGCCTAAACCTTCCAGGTTTGCTTGCGCTTTTTTCATTGATGTCGAACCTCGGCTCGTACGAGTATTGGCAGGGGCAGGGCTATACCCTGCCCC